>JBMOLU010000002.1:10620-201697 GCA_049325275.1 Chloroflexota bacterium | reverse complement strand
AGGGCCTAACCCATCGGCTTTGTGCAGAAAAAGTATAGAAACAAGCATAGGGTTAGGGCCGTGCCGCTTTATGCGGGTTAGGAGGAGTTATGATTGTTGTAAAAATTGGCGGAACCACCGGCGTCGACTTCGACGCCGTCACGCAAGATGTGGCCGGGCTGGTGAAAGGCGGCCAGCAAATCGTTATCGTACACGGTGGATCGGGTGAAACCAATACCATCTCCGAACAGTTGGGGCACCCCCCGCAGTTCGTCACATCCCCATCCGGGTTTACCTCGCGCTACACCGACCGCACGACGCTGGAGATTTTTGCCATGGTGACGACAGGCAAGATCAACACGCTAATCGTCGAGCGTCTGCAAAAGCTGGGCGTCAACGCTTTCGGCCTTTCGGGCGTAGACGGACGGCTGATGGAAGCCCGGCGCAAGGAAGCCATCCGCATCATCGATCCACAAAGCGGCAAACAACGTATGTTGCGCGATGACTACACGGGGAAGATCGAAAACGTCAACAGCGGATTGCTCGAAATGCTCCTGGGCGGCGGCTATACCCCCGTGGTGGCGCCGTTAGCAATTTCGTTCGAGGGCGACGCCCTCAACGTGGACGCCGATCGGGCGGCGGCCATGGTAGCAGGAGCCGTCAAGGCCGAACAGCTCATCATCCTGAGCAACGTTCCCGGCCTGCTGCGCAACTTCCCCGACGAAAGTTCGCTCATCGCCCACATCGACAAAAACAAGGTGGAAGCGTCGCTCGAATTTGCCGAGGGCCGCATGAAGAAAAAAGTGCTCGGCGCCAGCGAAGCCACCCAACTCGGCGTGAACAAGGTCGTGTTTGCCGATGGAAGGATCGAAAGTCCGGTAACGAACGCGCTGGCCGGAAAAGGAACTGTGATTTCGTAAGCCGCAGCACCGCCATTTATCTGGAGAGAACATGGACATTTTTGAACTCGAATCCCGACACACACCCGGCCTCTACGCCAAGCGCGACGTGGCACTGGTGCGCGGCGAGGGCGCTCTGCTGTGGGACAGCAACGGCAAGCAGTACATCGACTGCGATTCCGGCCACGGCGTCGCCAACCTGGGCCACTGCCGCCCCGAAATTGCCAAAGCGATCGGCGAGCAGGCCACCCGCCTGGTGACCTGCTTCGAGTCGTACTACAACGACCAGCGTGCCTTGCTGCTCGAAAAGCTGACGTCTCTTACCCCCGGCCTGGAGCGCGCCTACCTGTGCAACTCGGGCACCGAGGCGGTCGAGGCGGCCATCAAGTTTGCCCGTTTCGCCACCGGGCGTACGAAAATCGTCGCCGCGATGCGCGGTTTTCACGGCCGCACGATGGGCGCCCTCTCGGCCACCTGGAACAAGCATTACCGCGAGCCGTTCGAACCCCTTGTGCCCGGCTTCAGCCATATCGCTTACAACAACGTCGAAGCGCTGCAAAAAGCGGTAGACGGCGAAACCGCTGCCGTGCTGCTCGAGGCCGTACAGGGTGAAGGTGGCATCTACGTCGGCAGCGCCGAGTTTTTGCTGGCAGCCCAGGCGTTGTGCCGGCAGCACGGCGCCCTGTTGATCGTCGACGAAGTGCAGAGCGGCTTCGCCCGCACCGGCAAGATGTTTGCCTACCAGCACACGGACGGCCTGGCCCCGGATATGCTCTGCGTGGCAAAGTCGATCGCCGGCGGCGTTCCCATGGGAGCCACGCTGCTCGGCCAACGCGTGAAGCCGCTGCAACCTGGCCTGCACGCATCCACCTTTGGCGGCAACCCACTTTCGTGCGCCGCTTCGCTGGTTGCGCTGGATCTCCTCGAACGCGAAAACCTGGCCCAGCAGGCCGCCGAAAAGGGGGCCTATCTGATCGAGCAGTTGACAAAGATTCAATCTCCGCTGCTGCGCGAAGTGCGGGGGATCGGGTTGATGGTGGGTATCGAACTGAAGCAAAAGATTGCCCCTTACCTGCGCGCCCTGACCGCCAACGGCGTGCTGGCGCTGCCGTCGGGCATGACGGTGCTGCGTTTTCTGCCGCCGCTGGTCATTTCTTACGAACAACTCGACCGCGTGGTCGCCGTTGTCGAGCAAGTGCTAAACCAAACATCAGAGGAATAACCCGTGATGCGTGAACCGTGATACCCGCCTGCGAGCGTTCACCTATCATGTTTCGCCCATCCCGTTTCACAACCTATCATGGACACCGAACCTTTCCGTTCTACCCAATATGTCCCACGCCCGTTGGAGATCATCGATACGACTCTCCGCGAGGGCCAGCAAACGTCTCTTTTGCACGATCATCACAAGTACTTCTTTACCCGCGCGGACAAAGAAGACATCCTGCGGGCGTTAATTCTCTACGGGGTCAAGTTCGTCGAACTGTTCGCCCCGATCGTCAGCCAACAAGAAAAAGACGATTTCGCCGCTCTGAAGGCAGTACGCGATGGCCTGATCACACAGAAGGGGTACACCTTTCTGCTATCACATGTGCGCTGCCATCCCAAGGACGTAGAAGGGGCCATTGCGGCCGGTACCGATGGGTTGAATTTTTACATCGGCACGTCGAACGAAAGCCGGACGTATAACCACGGGCGTGATTTGAAGGCCATCATCGCCCAGGCCCGCCCGCTGCTCGAAGACGTACGCCGCAATCACCCGCAGTTGATCCTGCGCTTTTCGGGTGAAGATGCCTTCCGCACCGATATGGACGATTTGTTCCAGGTTTACGATGAGATTATCCCCTACGTAGACCGGCTCGGACTGCCCGATACGGTCGGCGTTGCCACACCCTCTGTGGTCGCCGGGCGAGTGCAACTCCTGCGCCAGCGCTACCCCAACGTCGATTTCGAGGGCCACTTCCACGACGACCGCGGGTTTGCCCTGGTCAATGCACTCGAGGCGATCAAAAGTGGCATGCGTTACATGAACACCACCATCTGCGGGATCGGCGAACGATCGGGGATCACGTCGGTCACGGCGCTGCTCTTCAACCTGCACATCGATCACGAGTACGACAAGCTCGAAGGCTACCACCTGCGGCGCTCGTATCCGTTGAACGTGATGCTCTCCGACAAGCTCAAGAAGCTGGTGCCCGCCAAAGAACCGATCAGCCTGACCAACCGCACCCACACCGCAGGCGTGCACCAAAACGCCGTCTTGCGCAGCGCATCGGCCTACGAAGCGCACCCGCTGGACCAATTCGGGGTGAGCGAGTCGGATATTTTACTGGGGCCGCTTTCGGGCTGGAACGTGATCCACTATTTTTTAAAGGAAATCCGTTATTTCGAAATCGATGACGCTATCGCCAAAGAAATCGCCGCGGTGTTCAAGCAGCGCGTCTACACACTAAAGCCCGACGAATCGCCTGAGGAAATCCTGGTCGATATTGCCAAAAACCGGTTTGGCCTGGCACAACTCTACCTGCCCGAATCGGCCACTTCGCAGATCGTCCAGCGCCTCGATTCAAGCCAAAAGCCGCCCGAAACGCGCGCCAGCGGAAACGGAACCAGTCCCCAGCCGGCTTTTGGCGGCGGGAAAACGCTACGGTAGAGGCTTTCATGGGATACACATTCGCCGAAAAAGCCCTGGCGCGTGCTGCCGGGCTGGAAAACGCCGTCGCCGGCCAGGTCGTGGATGCCCGCCCTGACGTGGTGCTTTCGCACGACAACACGGCAGCGATCGCCAAAATCTTCCGTTCGATCGGCCTGGCGCGGGTCACCATCCCCGAAAGAATGGCGATCACGCTCGATCACGCCGTGCCCGCGCCCACCCCGCAGCACGCTCAGAACCACGCCGAGGTGCGCGCTTTCGTCAAGGAACAGGGTGTGAAGAACTTCTTCGAGGTGGGTCGCGGCATCTGCCACCAGGTGTTGAGTGAGGAAGCGATCGTTTTGCCCGGGCAGACGATCCTGGGAGCCGATTCGCACACCACCCACTACGGCTGGATGGGCGCTTTCGGTGCCGGCATCGGGCGCAGCGAAGTGGCCGCTTTATGGGCCACGGGTGAGTTGTGGCTGCGCGTGCCCGAAAGCATGAAGATCACCGTGCACGGCGAACTGCGTCCCGGCGTGACGGCCAAGGACCTGTGCCTGTACGTGATCGGCCAGCTTGGCGCGGACGGCGGGCTGTATCAATCGATCGAGTTTCACGGCGAGGCAATCGGCAAACTCTCGCTCGAAAGCCGCATGGTCATCCCCAACATGATGGCAGAGTTCGGGGCCAAAAATGCCTATCTGATGCCAGATGAGAAGGCCTTTGCCTGGCTGGAAAAACGCATGGCACAAAACGATTCGCGTCACGCATCAGGCATCAGACAGCAGGCTCTTTTTCCCGACCCCGATGCCCGCTACGCCAGCCAATACACCTACGATGCCGGCGCCATCGAAGCAATGGTTTCCGGCCCGCATCGCGTGGACGCGGCCGCGCCGCTCTCGGCATTCCGCGGCAAAAAAGTCGACCAGGCCTTCCTGGGAACCTGCACCAACGGACGGCTGGAGGACCTGGCTGCGGCGGCCGAGGTGGTGCGCGGCCGGCGCGTCGCCGGCAACACGCGCATGATCGTCATCCCGGCATCATCGGAAGTGTTGGAAGAAGCCATGCGCCTGGGTTACATCCAAGATTTTGTCGCCGCCGGCGCCGTGATCGGCGTGCCGGGCTGCGGGCCGTGCATGGGCAACCACCTGGGGATTCTGGCCCCCGGTGAGGTGTGCATTTCCTCGGCCAACCGCAACTTCAAGGGCCGCATGGGCCAACCGGAAGCCGAAATCTACCTGGCCAGCCCGGCCGTTGTTGCCGCCAGCGCCATCGCCGGTGTGATTGCCGGCCCGGATGAAATGGCGTAACTATGGCCAACGACAATACGACAGCGCACAAGGCAGCCGGCTACGATCAGCAGGTGCAGCAGGTGATCCCCTTTTATCGCCTGCTGCACGACGAGACCATCGATCTCGTGCGCGCCGTCAAGCCGCAGCCCGCTCGTTGGCTCGATACGGGCGCGGGCACCGGCGCCCTGATCGAAACCGCCCTGCCCTACTTCGCGGAGACGCAGTTCTTGCTGGCCGACCCGTCCGAAGAAATGCTGGCCGAGGCCTCGCACCGCTTCGCTGCGTACCCGGCGCAGCGTGTACACATCCTGCCCGCCATGGACAGTCTGGCCTTGCCCACCCACCAACCGGCTTTATGCCCGATGGTGATCACGGCTATGATGAGCCATCACTACCTGCAACCCTTCGAGCGTCGCGATGCCGTGCAGGCGTGCTATCGCCTGCTCGCGCCAGAGGGCCTGTTCGTCACGTTCGAGAATATCGACCGCGACAGCACCGAAGGGCGGCAGATCGGCCTGCAACGCTGGAAACAATTCCAGATCGCCCAGGGACGCTCACCCGAGGTCGCCGCACGGCACCTGACGCGTTTCAACACCGAGTACTTCCCGATTACGGTCAGTGCGCACCTGGCGTTGCTCAAGGAAACCGGCTTCCGGGTGGTCGAGTTGTTTTGGCACAGCCACATGCAGGCCGGGTTTTATGCATTGAAATAAACCCCTGAAGTGAACGCCTGATTTACGATTTCGGGATCTCCCATTTTCAACGGGATGGATACCCAGGTTTGGGACATCTCCCGCCAAGGCGGAAGAGTCCGATTTCGACAAATACGCTGACCGCTCCGCTTTCCGCGGGTCAGGAGATCTCATGTTTCACACCATCCCAACTCCCATTCTCGAACAAATGCAACGGCTGGAAGCCATCGATGCCCGCGATCGGCAGGATGGCACGCCCCGCTTACAGCGCCTGCGGCAAATTCCCCCGCAGACCGGCCGCTTCCTGGCCTTGCTGGCAGCCGGGGCGCCGGCCGGCGATATAATCGAAATCGGCACCAGCGCCGGCTACTCGGCGCTCTGGCTGGCGTTGGCCTGCCGGGCCACGGACCGGCGGTTGACGACGTTCGAGGTGCTGCCCGAGAAAGCCGCCCTGGCGCAGCAAACCTTCCAGGCCGCCGGTGTGCGGGATGCCGTCCAACTGGTGCACGGTGACGCCCGCCCGTTGCTGGCCCAGCATGAAAAAATCGCCTTTTGCTTTTTGGATGCCGAGAAGGAAGTGTATGCTGCGTGCTACGATATCGTCGTCCCGCGCCTGGTAAAAGGTGGCTTGCTGGTGGCTGACAACTTCCTCAGCCACCCAGAAGCGCTTGGGCCTGTATTGGAACGCGCCCAAAACGACGAACGCCTGGACGCCGTGCTCGTACCGATCGGCAAGGGTGAGCTGGTCTGCCGGAAAATTTGATCTCCATACCCGATTTTGTGTTTTAATCGATTGGCGAAATCCTTTGTTGCATTTACCCAGGAGGTGAATATGCCAAAAAAGGTAAAGGAAGTTCCGATCCGATTGGGCAACTTTTCTGAGCCAACACCCGATGC
The DNA here is from genome assembly GCA_049325275.1 of Chloroflexota bacterium. Lineage (GTDB taxonomy): Bacteria > Chloroflexota > Anaerolineae > Anaerolineales > UBA4823 > CAIQJJ01. The sequence goes on along the minus strand of JBMOLU010000002.1, from coordinate 195,303 downwards.
AGCACTCTGGCGAGAAGAAACTGACGAAATTCCAGGCCCAGAAAACATCCCGCTGGCATTTGCCGGTATAGCCATCGACCCAAAAGCGATTTTTGCCTGAAGCCTATGCCCCCCATCAACGGACAACAATTCGCCAGCGATAATTACTCTGGCATCTGCCCGGAGGCCGTGCAGGCGCTGAATGCCGCCAACCAGGGTCACGTTCTCTCCTATGGCGACGATCCCTGGACGGCCGAAGCCGCCGACCTGATCCGTGAGGCCTTCGAGACCGACTGCGAGGTTTTTTTCGTCTTCAACGGCACGGCGGCCAATTCGCTGGCCCTGGCTTCGCTGTGCCGGTCCTATCACAGCATCGTCTGCGCCGACTCGAGCCACATCGAAACCGACGAGTGCGGCGCACCGGAGTTTTACTCCAACGGGGCCAAACTGTTGGTTGCCAGGAACAGCGCCGGTAAGCTGGCGCCGCCAAGCATCGAGGAACTGGTCACCAAACGCAGCGACATTCACTACCCGAAACCAAAGGCCGTTAGCGTTACCCAGGCAACCGAGTTGGGCACGGTTTACACGCCCGCCGAATTGCTCAATATTTACAGAGTCTCAAAAAAACACAATTTGAAGCTCCACATGGACGGGGCCCGCTTCGCCAACGCCGTGGCTGCCCTGGGACTGACCCCCAAAGAGATCAGCTGGCAGTGCGGGGTGGACGTGCTCTGCCTGGGCGGCAGCAAGAACGGCCTGGCAATTGGTGAAGCGGTGGTTTTCTTCAACAAAACGCTGGCCGAAGACTTCGCCTATCGCTGCAAACAGGCCGGGCAACTGGCTTCAAAAATGCGTTTCATTGCAGCGCCGTGGGCAGGCATTCTCAAAGACGGCGCCTGGCTCCAGCACGCCGCCCACGCCAACCGCTGCGCCCGGCTGCTCGAGAACGAACTGCGCACCATCCCCGAAATCGAGATCGCATCACCTTGCGAAGCCAATTCGGTCTTCGTCAACCTGCCGCCCAAAATCGCCCTGGCCCTGGAACAAAAAGGCTGGCACTTCTACACCTTCATCGGCGGCAGTGCGCGCTTTATGTGTTCGTGGGATACGAGCGAGGAGAGTATCCGGGCGCTGATCGAAGATATGAAAAGCGTGATACGTGAGGTGTGATGGGTGAAGGATATGTTTTTCGTCACGCATCACGGAGTTGTCACATGACCCGTTCTGACACCATCGAACGCATTTACCAGCTTCTTCTCTCCTGTCCCGATCCCGATCTGGCTGAACCCAACGGCTGGACGATCAAGGAAATCATCGGTCACCTGGTCGACTCGGCCAGCAACAATCACCAACGCCTGGCGCGCTACACGCCCGACGAAAACTTTGTCTTCCCAGGCTACGCACAGGAAGAATGTGTACGCCGCGCCCACTACGCCACCTTCGATTTCGAGAGCTTGCTGGCCCTGTGGCTGAATTACAACCGCCTTTACCTGCATATCGTCGACCACATCCCGTCCGAACACCTGGATTCGCCGCTCACCATCGGCAGTCATGCCACCATGACTCTCGGCGAATTGATCGAAGATTATTTCGTTCATTTGCAAAAACACGAAGAACAGATCGAACGAATTCTCGAAAATAAATCCCGACGTGAAACGTGAAAAGCAAGTCACGTTTCACGTATCACCCATCACGAGTTACCCCATGAACCAACCAACCATCACCGGCAAAGTCTGGAAATATGGCGACGGCGTCAACACCGACGTCATCTTTCCCGGCAAATACACCTACACCCTGCGCGAGCCGGCCGAGATCGCCGCGCACGCCCTCGAAGACCTGGACCCTAACTTTGCATCCCAGGCCCAGCCCGGCGATATCATCGTCGCCGGCACGAACTGGGGCAACGGTTCGAGCCGCGAGCAGGCCGTCACCTGCCTGAAATACAAGGGCGTCGCCGCCGTGATCGCCAAATCGTTTGGGCGCATTCACTACCGCAACGGCATCAACCAGGGCCTGCTGATGATCACCTGCCCCGCCGCCGTCGATGCCGCCGAAACGGGCGATACGCTGACCATCGATCTGGCGCGCAGCGTGATCGTCTTCAAGGGCAGCGAATATCCCTTCCCACCGCTCTCAGCCACCGCCCTCGAGATCATCGCCGCCGGCGGGCTGGTGCCGCAAATCCGCAAGAAGCTGGGGATTACGAGTACTGCGGAAGTCAAGATGAGTGAATAATAACGTGAAAGGTGATGTGCGAAGCGTGATGAAAACTTCATGCATCACCTTTCACGCAACCCGTATCATTTTCCCCAGGAGACCCCTATGACATACCGCATCGCCTGGATGCCCGGAGACGGCATCGGCCAAGACGTGATGGATGCCACCCGCATCGTGCTCGACAAGCTCGCCCTCGACGCCGAATATCCCCACGCCGACATCGGCTGGGAGTTCTGGTGTGCCGAAGGCGACGCCCTGCCGCAGCGCACCATCGACTTGCTCAAGACCTGCGACTGCGCCCTGTTCGGCGCGATCACATCCAAGCCAAAAGAAGAAGCCGCCGCCGAACTGCACCCCGATTTGCAAAACAAAGGTCTGGTTTACCGCAGCCCCATCGTGCGCCTGCGCCAGATTTTCGACCTGTACACCAACCTGCGCCCGTGCAAGGCTTACCCCGGCAACCCGCTCAACTACCGTGAAGGCATCGACCTGGTCGTCTTCCGCGAGAACACTGAGGACCTGTACGCCGGCGTCGAATTCCACCCCCTGCCCGGCGACGTGCGCAGCGCCCTGGACGCCAACAGCCCCGGCATGAAAGCCTTCCAGCATGTCCCATCCGAGGATATCGCCATCTCGTGCCGCGTGGTTACCCGCAGGGGCAGCCAGCGCATTGTGCGCAGCGCTTTCGAGTATGCTCAGCAGTACGGCTACTCATCGGTCACGTTGGTCGAAAAGCCCAACGTGGTGCGTGAGACATCCGGCCTGATCACGCGCGAGGCCCGCAAGATCGCCTCCTTCGAATATCCCAACATCCCACTCTGGGAGGCCAACGTGGACGCCATGATGATGTGGCTGCTCAAAAACCCGCTCGATTACGGCGTGATGGTCACCACCAACATGTTTGGCGATATCCTCTCTGACCTGGCCGCCCAACTCGTCGGCGGGCTTGGATTTGCCTCCAGCGGCAATATCGGCGATCACTTTGCCGTCTTCGAACCCACCCACGGCTCGGCGCCCAAATACGCCGGGCAAAACAAAGTCAACCCGATTGCCACCTTCCTGGCCGCCAAGCTGATGCTCGATTGGCTCGGCGAGAAGGACAAGGCCAGTGCGCTCGAAGCCGCCATCGCCGCCGTGATCGCGGAGGGCAAAGTCCGTACCTACGATATGGGCGGAAGGAATACGACCGTCGAGATGGCGAAGGCGGTGGCAAGTAAATTATAAAACGGGGTAGCACAGCGGTAACGTCACCACTACGCGCCTGTCACCGAGATTGGGTACAATAGAGTTATGTTCTCATCTGACTCACCTCCCCACTTGCTGCTGGTAGATGACGAGCCGGCAATCACTTCGAATATGGCTCCTTTTCTGGAGCGGGCCGGCTTCCGGGTCAGCGTGGCAGACGATGGCGCCCAGGCCTTGCGGATGGTGAACGATCTGCACCCCGACCTCATCATTCTGGATGTGCTAATGCCCAAAATGGATGGCCGCCAGGTGCTGCGCCGCCTGCGCGAGGAGGGCAACTGGACCCCCATCATTTTGCTGACCCAGGTGGGCGAAGCTACCGAGCGAGCCATGGCACTCGAAGAAGGCGCCGACGATTACATCAACAAGCCGTTCGACCCGCGCGAATTGGTGGCACGCATCCGCTCCGTTTTACGGCGCGCCCGCCCCGGGCAGCCTTCGCTGGCCTCGGCCTGGCGGATCGTGTCGGGCGAACTGGTCTTCGACCGACGCGCCCGGCGCATCTCGTTCAAGGGTCGTGAATTGATCCTGACCCCCAAGGCACTCGCCTTGCTCGAGTTTTTGATGACTCATCCCGATGAACTGCTGACCCGTGATCGCCTGCTGGAAGCCGTGTGGGGATGGGATTACCCGGTCAGCACACGCACCGTGGATACACGCGTGGCCGAGCTGCGCCGTGTGCTCGACGATGACGCCGACAGCCCGGTTTACATCGAAACCGTTTTGGGCGAGGGTTACCGCTTCGTGGGGAAGGTGGAAGCGTGAAACGGCTGCCCTGGGTAGGGATGGTTGCCGCGCCGCTGGCGCTGGGATTGCTGGTGGCCGCCATCTTCTGGCAAGGGCGCTGGGCCAACCCGATTTTGTATCTACGTATCGATGTGGGGACTTTTGTTTTCTTCATCGGCGCATTGGTTTCACTGTTCCTCGCCCTGGAGGGGATGCAGCGCTACCAGAGTGAACGCCGCCGCCAACGGCTGCTGGTTGCAGCGCAGGCCAACGCCCAAAACGAACGCCGCAGCTTCGTACGCCGCCTCGATCACGAGGTCAAGAACCCGCTCATGGCAATGCGCGCCGGGCTGGCAAACCTGAGCGGCACCACGCTTGCCCAGGAACAACGAGACATTTTGGCCAGCGTTGATGCGCAGACGCTGCGCTTAAGCCGCCTGTTGACCGATTTGAGGAAGCTGGCCGAGCTCGAAACTCAGACGTTGGAGTTTACCCCTGTGGACATGGGCGAACTGCTGCACGAAGCCGTAGACATCGCCGCCGAACACCCCAAAGCCCAGGGATGCCGCATCATCCTGAACTTGCCGCAGGCTCCCTGGCCGCTGCCCCACATCTCCGGTGACCGCGACCTGCTCCTGCTGTTGATCCACAACCTGCTCGACAACGCTCTCAAGTTTACCCCGCCTGGTGCAACCATCGAACTGCGCGCTTTCGAAGACAGCACATCCGTCGTCATCGAAGTGGCCGACACCGGCCCCGGCATTCCCGAGGCTGAAGCGCTCCTGGTGTGGGAGGAGCTCTACCGTGGCGAAGGGGCGCGTGGCGCGCCGGGCAGCGGCATCGGCCTGGCGCTGGTGCAGGCGATCACGGGGCGGCACGGTGGTACGATCAGCCTGCGCAGCCGCCTGGGCCAGGGAACGGCCTTCACCCTGCACCTGCCGCGCGCGACCATGTAATGGAGTGTGTCAAAACGGTAACAGCGCTGTCATAAGCCTGTGACAACACATTGTTAGAATGTGGGGAAATCATCGAAATCTGGAGAACCCTATGCGTAAATTCATTTGGCTGCTCGGTTGTTTGATGCTTGCCGCCTGCGGCACCTTACAAATAGGCATTGAAACCACCCGCCCACCTGATGGGAATACCGCAGCAGATGCCGCAGCATCAACCACGCCATCTACACTGCCTGCATCCCCAGACCTCAGTGAATCATTGCAGCTTGACCGCCTCACGGCCAAGTTGATTGCCGATACCGATGGCACCGCCGTCTATTCTTTGGCTTTCAGCCCCGATGGCCGTTACCTGGCGGCAATGGAGATTTCACAAACCAACCTGTGGGATGTTTCACACCTGCTCGATGGTGAGAATATGGCCCCCCTGCGTTTCTTCCCAAGCCGAGGCAATGGCTCAGTTTGCAGCGCACCCGCTTTCAGCCCCGACGGCCGCCTGCTGGCTGTTTGTGGGAACGGCAACAACGCCTGGGTGTGGAACACAGAAAGCGGCGAAAAGGTGCAAACCTTATCCCTGGATGCCGAGCCCACAACCCTGGCCTTTCATCCAGATGGCAGCTTGCTAGCCGTTGTGGCCTCATCATCACAAATCGATCTGTGGAATATCAAAAAGGGCATGTGGGACACTCCCATCCCTACATCCGGCCTGGTGAGTCAACTCGCCTTCACTCCAGATGGCAAATGGCTTGCGGCGGTTGGCGTCAACGGTGGCATGGTTACAGTCTGGGATGTACCGACCCGGCAGATATTGCGTTTTGGCTACACCGGGCCAGCCTACGGCCTCGCCGCCAGCCCGGTGGACGACCACCTGGTAATCGCATCGGATACGGGCGATTATCCCCTGTACGATCTGGACAGCGGCACACTGATTAACACTCTCTGCCCGACAAAGGCCTGTTACTCGTACGATGCATCTTTTGCCTTCAGCCCTGATGGGCGCCTGCTGGTCACAGGAAACGACCATTCTAGCCTGCCTGTGCGGGTATGGAACGTTTCGAGCGGGCAAATGCTGCTCGAGCTGGAAAGCGGCAGCAGTGTGGCCTTTCATCCCAGCGGACGTTTGCTGGCCGCCGTGAGCGGAGGCAATCTCCGCATCTGGCGTCTGGACGATAGCCAACCGGCCGGAACACTTCCCCCGGCGCCCCAGCCCAGCCCGACGGTGATCCCTTTCCCTTCTCAATCGCAATTTCAGCAAGTCGGCGCATTGACGATGATGGAATATCCCCTGCTGCCCGATTCGGCAGACCTGCACACCAATTATGATTTGCGCATCACCATCGTTAATCTGGTCGGCGAAAGGCTGTACCAGAATGACCCATCAACAACGCCACCACTGACGGTGAGCGAAATCAATGCAGTGATCGAACCTTTTGGTTACCAGCTTCACGGCGAAGCCGAGCCCTATAAACTGGTTCAGGGTGGTACCACGCTACGTGAAATACCATACTTGCCCACTCGCGACCTGCTCGTCACCAATCGTTCCCAAACTGATTTCGTATGGGCGATCCATGACAGCGTTTATGACGGCTGGCTCATCCACGGAAAAGCCGTCGATACCCAATATTCCTTTGCGAGTAGCTTCTTTGTCCTTCCACAGTTCATCGGAGATGATTTCCTGGCGCTGCACAACAACTCCGGCTCGAATTTTCCGGAGCAGCATCTACAGGTAACAATGAACGATCAGGTCGTTTACAACCAGGCGTTGGAGGGCATCGTCACCGACTGCCCCGTTGAACGTATCACAATCTGGAACCAGCACTGGATTTTAGATATGAGCGAACAGGTGGTGATGGATGGAAAACCGCTCAGCGAAATATTTGGCCACATGACAATCTTCGAATGGCGCTTGTTCGACAACAAACCGCTCTACTTTTTCCAGGACGGTGGGCGATACGGGTTGGTCTACGATGGTGAGGAGTTCCCGGTCTATTATGACGAGATCATACATGAGTGCTTGAGCGTAAATAATGGTGCAGGTCTCTCGTTCGGTATTCAGCACGGGAACCGCTACACCAGTTTTATAGCTCGCCGGGATGGGATGTGGTACTTCGTGACTTTGGAACTAACCAACCCGCCAGCGCCGCAGGCCGTTTATGCGTCCGCCGCGGCACCATCAGGCTGCGCCATCCCTGTTGGGCAGCAAGTTCACATTCGTGAGGAAGCCTATCTCTGGTCCGAGCCAGATGTCAATCGCGGCGTGACCGTTCAACTTCTTGAAGCTGGCGCTTCGCTGGATGTCCTCGATGGCCCCGTGGAAGGCAGCATCATCAAAAACAGCGACCAGCAGGGTTGGTTCTGGAAGGTCAGCCTGGCGCAAGATAGCGAAAGCGCCGGCTGGATCTGGCAAAACCGCATCCAGGAGTGCCCATGAGGAAAATCGAAACCGCACGTACGCAAAACAAAGGAGCAACCGAAAACGCTATGAATTCCAGGAAGTTGCACTACTTTGAAGAAGTACATTTAGGTGGAGCGATTAGCCGCACAATCTGGCTTTGTGTGCTGCTCGGCGTCATCGGGCTGACAGGCTGCCTGGGTAAACCCGCACAACCCACATTGCCACGACCGACAGCAACACCATATGCAGCGGACAGCGGAAATGTACCAACACCCACCGTCGAAACCGTTTTCTCGTCTGCCGGGAACAATGCATCGTCTCGCTTTGCTGTCCAGCAACTTGCGGTGCTTCCAACATGCAAGGAACTCAATCTATACGATACGGTCGTATTCAGCCCAGACGGGCGTCTATTGGCGCAAACGTGTATTGAGGGAACTTTGTTATGGGATGTCTCCCATTTGCCGGATGGCATCCAACCGGCCCTGGTACAGCGTTTTCCCAGTGCTGAAGTCCAGTTCAGCCCAGATGGCCGCTTACTGGCTATAAAGAACTGTCCAAGGGGATTCTGCGAAGAGGAGAATTCGGAGAACCGGGTCGAACTTTGGGACATTTCCACGGCTGCCCCAAACCACCCAGGCCAGCTTTTGGCCTCCTTCCCGCTTGAAACCCCTGCGAGTGGTGAGTTTCGCTTCACTTCCGATAGCAAAAGTCTGATCGTGGCCGAAGGAGAGCAGCAAGTGGGGCAGTGGGATACAACAACGTTTGAAAAACGGGGCAGTTTTGTTTCTCGCGTACGTATCCTCGACTTGGCGCTCAATTCACAGAACGATCTGCTTGCTATCAGCGGTTTTGATGGCACAACCCAGCCCACGATCTTATCTGCAGAAATCTGGGATCTGCACACCGGCCAACGCTTGCAGACCATTGCAGGGGGATGGACGGTGGCCTTCAGCCCCGATGGGAAGCAGCTGCTTGTCAGTGATGGCCACAAACTGGAATGGTGGGATGCACGGGCAGGCCGCTTGTTGACCGAACGTACCCAGTCTGTGCCAGAGGCCTTCACGTTCAGTCCTGATGGCACACAACTGGCCATAGCGCTGCAAGGCCGGATCGAACTGCGGGAAGTGAGTTCGTGGCGCTTGCTTCGCTCGTTTTGCGATTCATGCCAGACCTACGGCCTGGCGTTAACCTTCAGCCCCGATGGCCGCTGGCTGATCACCAATGGCGTCTATAACGGTTGGAATACTACTGACCCCATACGGCTATGGGAGATCAACACCGGGCAACTCTATCTCGAATTGGGCCAGGCCGATATGGTTGCATTGTACCCATTCGACTTGGTGTTGGCTCACCTGGATATAGCCCAAATAGATAGCATGCCTCCCGGCATTCAACTCGTGCAGTTAACGGACGTTCAACCCGCAGCAGCCGCCATGCCCACCCCTGCCAGTACGCCACCGACTGTCTTTGACAGCACCCCACAGACAAAATACACCGCCGCGCCCCATCTTACGATTCAGGAATATCCACTTCGATCGGGTATGCTTGAAGCTCCAGAACTGGCCTTCGACAATGAAGCCATCAACATCAATAAGGCTTTGACCACCTGGCCCTTCGTCAACCCCTGGGAGGTTCACGAACCATGGAGCGTTGATTTTTCAGACTTCAATTCATACTACGATCCTCAAACCACAGTCACCGATACCAACCGGCTTTTGCAGCCGTTTGGCTATTCCCTGGAAGAAGTATTTCCCATGACCAGGCAGTACCGCCTACATAAAGATAATCAAGTACTCGATATTTTTGGATATGAGCCAGTTGTTTTCAATCCGGATGGGACAGACTTTGCCTGGGTGGTTTATGGCGAAATGGTGGAGGTAAATATCCTGACCGAAAGTACCCGTGACGGCTGGCTGGTACAGCGCAACGGCTGGCAACCAATTACCCGCCTGCGCTCTGTACCGGCTTACCTGGGCAATCAGCTTTTGCTGGTTCACTATACCGATCAGGCGGCAGAAGTGGATATCGATGGCCAAGAAGTTTATACATACACATTGCAAACCGGTACGGGCATCGAGCCGTCTTTTGAAGGTTACTGTCCGGTTCGAGCACTGGAAGTGTTCGATGGCCATTGGCGGCTGCATACGTTCTGCGATGTCATCATCGATGGCGTCTCGCAAAGCAAGCAGGCCGGTGTTGAGGAAATATATAGTTGGGTCGAACTGGGCGGCGAGCAGTTTTATCTTTTCCGAAAAAGCGGGCAAGTTGGCTTGAGCTACGCCGGGCAAAACCTGTTGCTTACCTATGACGATGTTTACCATACAAACTTTCAAATTTCGACATCGTGCCGGGTAAGCGATTTTCATTACACCGAACAAACTGTCTGGTTTCTTGCACAACGAGACGGAAATTGGTATCACGTACGGGTAAGGGCTGGAGAACCGTGACGTGGCGTAAAAGCAACTTTTCCTGCGCCAGGATAGCCCTTCACTTACACACAAACACAAGTGTATATAAATATCACAAATTCATCCAGCACTACCACCGAAACAGGTATAATCACCACTTCATCCTATCCCCTTATCACTGGATCACCCTGTCCTATGCTCTCCCTCCTCCAGTCTCTCCTCCAAATCTACTCCCCCTCCGGGCAGGAAGCTGCTGCGGTGAGTTTCCTCGTCGGCCAGATGCAGGCGCTCGGCTTTCGCGCTTTTGCCGACCCGGCCGGCAACGCCGTCGGGGTTCTCGGCGACGGGCCGCAAACCATCGTCCTGCTCGGCCACATCGACACCGTCCCCGGCGAAATCCGCGTGCGCGTGGAAAACGGCGAGCTGTGGGGCCGCGGCGCCGTAGATGCCAAAGGCCCACTGGCGACCTTTGTCTGTGCGGCAGCTCGCGTCAAAGATCAGATTCCGGCCGGTTGGCGCGTGGTCGTGATCGGCGCGGTCGGCGAGGAGACCAACAGCCCCGGGGCGCAATACGCCAAGGATCATTACCGCCCGGCGTTTACGGTGATCGGCGAGCCGAGCAGTTGGGAGAAGGTGGCCCTGGGATACAAAGGCTCCCTCTGGTATGCGTACCGCGTGCAGCGTAGCGTGGCGCATACGGCCGGACGCGCGGAAAGCGCTTGCGATGCCGCTATCGGCTTCTGGAACCGCACGTTGGCGTGGGCCAGCGAGTACAACCAGGCCAGCCAGCGGCTTTTCGAGCAGGTCAGCCCAACCTTGCGCGGCATGAGTTCAGAAACCGATGGATTCAGCGAGAGCGCCGGGCTGCGTTTCAACTTGCGCATTCCCCCGGGGATGGAGATTTCTACGTGCGACGGGTTGTTGAGAAGCCTGCTGGATGATGCAACCCTGACGCTGCTGGACAGCGTTCCCGCCTACCGCAGCGATAAGAATACGCCCCTGGTGCGCGCCTTTCTGTCTGCCATCCGGGCACAGGGCGGCAAACCGAACTTCAGCGTCAAGAACGGCACGGCGGATATGAACATCGTCGGGCCGGTGTGGAACTGCCCGATCGTGGCGTACGGGCCGGGCGATTCATCGTTGGACCACACACCCGAAGAGCGCATCGCCATTGCCGAGTATGAAAGCGCTATCGACGTGCTGACGCAGGTCCTGGGCGAGCTGGTGAAGGGCTAAGCGCATAGCAGACCAGGCTTGGCGTGTGCTTGTATGCGCGGCAACCGGCTACCCGGCACACGCCAGACAGAAGGAACGTTTCCTTAACAAATCCTTTGAGGGGCGTTAACACGGCCATAACAGGTACGTGATAACATGGCAGCGTTCACGATACGCCTATGTCAACTTCTGCTGCTGTTTCCCTTCCCAACCCACAGACGTCCATCATTCCACACCAGATCGGTGATTTACCCAGCTACACCGATCACGTTAGCCCACACACACCGGGCAAAGCCGTTGCACGCATCCTGGAGCAAAACCCCAAGCTCCCCGGCATTTTGATCGCCGCCGAGCCAAAACACGGGCACAGCCGGCTGATCGGCATGGTCTCGCGCCAGAAATGCTTCGAGCAACTTGGGCGTCCTTTCGGTGTGGAAGTCTTCCTCAATCGCCCGATTGTGGCCCTGTACAAGCACCTGCAACTTCCGGCGCTGGTGCTCCCGGCAGATATGCGCATCGAACAGGCCGTCGAAACCGCGCTCCACCGCCCGGCCGATCAACGCTACGAACCGATCGTCGTCGAAGTGACCGCAAGCGACCATCGCCTGCTCGACCTGCACGTGCTCTTGACGGCAGAAAGCGATCTGCTTACGGCAGCCAACGATGTCATCCACCACCAGTTCCGAGAAATCCAGACGCTGAACCAGGAACTGGAAGACAAGGTCAACGAACGGACGCAGGCCCTGCAAGAGGCTTACCAGCAACTGGCGCAGCTCGATCAAAATAAAACGGATTTCATCTCGGTGGCCTCGGCAGAGTTACGTTCCCCGTTGATGGTGGTCAGCCAATACAACAAGACGCTTTTACTCAGCCCGACGATCCAGACCAACTCGGGGCTGGTGCGCATGATTACCGAAATGAGCATGGCCTTGCAGCGGCTGGAAGATGTCGTCGGCACCATGCTGGATGTGGCACGCGTCGATCACCAGGAATTGGCTTTAAACGTGCAGGAAGTCGCCATCGAGCCGATCCTGGCGCAGTTGCAGCGTGACTACGACAAAGTGTTACGGGCGCGTGAATTGACCCTCTCCATTCAATATGCAGCCATTCCGATGCCCAAGATCAGGGGCGATGCCGAGGCGCTCTACAAGATCTTCAACCACCTGCTGCAAAACGCCATCAAGTTCACGCCGAACAGCGGCTATATCGCCATCCGTGGGCGGGTCGTTCGATTCGAAGGGCCGGGCCTGGACGGCGTCGAAGTCGTCGTCCAGGATACAGGCCTCGGCATCGCGCCCGAACAGCATGAACTGGTCTTCTCGAAGTTCTACCAGACCGGCAAGGTATCGCTGCACAACAGCAAGTTAAACTTCAAGGGTGGGGGGGCAGGCCTGGGCCTGGCCATTGTGCGTGGCCTAGTCGAAGCGCACGGGGGAAGGGTCTGGGTAGAAAGCCCGGGATTCGACGAAGAGACCTTTCCCGGCAGCAGCTTTTACGTGCGCCTGCCCATCGCCGGCCAAAACCACGACATGCATACAATGCCGCTTTTGCCTGCCGAAGCCATGCAAGTTGCCTGATGGCCTGCACGGGAAAAAGCTTCAAAACTTCGAGGGCAGGCCCGGCTTCAGCACATCAACCGTATCGCCCCGGCAAATCTGCCCGCCGGAGCGATGAATGGCGTTCTGGCCGAACATGACCTTGCCATCGAGCGTGCGGTAAGCCGCCAGGGTGTTCAGCGGCTCCTTGCCGCGTACTGCCGTGTCTTGATCGGTAGTTGTGACCACACAACGGGCGCAGGGTTTGACCACGTCGAAGAGCAGGTCGCCCACTCGAATGACCTGCCAGCCATCCTCGGCAAAGGGCATGCAGCCGGCTATCACCAGGTTGGGGCGGAAGCGGTCCATCGGCAAGGGAGCAGACAGCCGTGTGTTGAGGTCATCCAGCGAAGCCTGTGAAACGATCAAAAACGGATAACCGTCGGCAAAACCGGTTTGGTCGCTGGGGCGCGGCGCGTAGGCCTGATTCACCTGGCGCACAAAGTCATCGGCCATGCGCACCAGGCGGCAGGAGAACCCGAGGTATTCGCTGAACCACTCGGCAGCCCGATCGCCCTGATCGATGGCATCGCAAGTATCACGCCAGACGACGACACGCCGGCGTGGGCCGGCGTTCGTCGGTTGTATGGCCTGATCGGGCATTGCGGGAGCGACAAGCTTTAGATAATCTGCCTGCCACTGCGGATAAATCAATGCCATGCGCGGGTGCTGGCGTTGGGTCAGAAAATTCCCCTCCGTTGTCACCAACATTAACTGCCGGTCGCCCTGGATGCCGCGCGGTCCCACCTGTGCGGAGTCGACTGGGGTACCCCGGCAGGATTTGATCGGATAGGTATAAAGCGCAGAAACGTGCATGGGTAAATTTTACCGCATCGACATATTTGGCGGGGCGTAAGGAATCTGCAAACCGAACACGGCGCTCCCGGCTTCGCCGTGAAATAGTTCCCATGCCATCCAGGAGGCGCACCGCGCCGGTTCGAGGTTACAGCCCCTGCGCCAGGTGATAGTACAAATCGTTCCAGCGCAATTTCTCCTTGAAAGCATCCACGGTCGTCTGCTCGTCGATCAGCAGAAACTCAATCCCGGCTATTTCGGCAAAATCGCGCAGTTGAGCGGCCGTGACAGCATAGCTGAAGCTGGTGTGGTGTGCCCCACCGGCGTAAATCCATGCTGCGGCGGCTACCTTCAGGTTCGGACGCGGCAGCCACAGGGCGCGCGCCACGGGTAGCCTGGGCAGGGGCGCATCGGTAGGAACCACATCCACCACATTGGCGACCAGCCGGAAGCGCTGGCCCATATCCATGATCGACGCGCCAATCGCCGGGCCGGTGTTCGCATCGAAGATCAGGCGCACCGGGTCGGCTTTGCCGCCGATCGAAAGCGGCAGAATCTCCAATCGGGGCTTGCCGGCGGCGATCGATTCGCAAACTTCGAGCATGTGCGCGCCGAGCACCTTGTCGCCGCCGGCGCTGAAGTGATAGGTGTAATCTTCCATGAACGAGACACCGCCCGGCTTACCGGCCGCCATGACCTTCATCGCCCGTACGAGGGCGGCGGTCTTCCAATCGCCTTCGGCGCCGAAACCATAGCCATCGCGCATCAGACGTTGTACGGCCAGACCGGGCAGTTGCGCCAGGCCGTGCAGGTCTTCGAAGGTGGTGGTGAAGGCCTTGAAAGTGCCCGCCTCGAGAAAATTGCGTAGGCCAACCTCGATGCGCGCCCCTTCACGCAGGGACGTGTTGCGCTCGCCGCCGGGCCTGAGCGCTGGGGCCACATCATATTCATCGAGATAGGCCTGCATCGTGCGGTTGATTTCTGCTTCGCCGGCGTCGTTGACCGCCTTGACCAGGTCACCCACCCCGTAACCGGATACGCTGTAACCCAACCTGATCTGGGCTTCGACCTTGTCGCCTTCGGTGACGGCCACATCGCGCATATTGTCGCCAAAACGGGCGATCTTTGCCCCCTGCCAGTCGGCCCAGGCTGCGGCAGCACGCGCCCAGGCGCCCAACTCGGCCTGAACGCCGGCATCCTGCCAATGACCGACCACGACCTTACGTTCCAGGCGCAGGCGGCTGCCGATGAAACCGAACTCGCGGTCACCGTGCGCGGCCTGGTTCAGATTCATGAAGTTCATATCGATTTCGGCCCAGGGGATTTCGCGGTTGTACTGGGTGTGCAGGTGGGCAAACGGCTTCTTGAGCAACGTCAAGCCGGCGATCCACATCTTGGCCGGGGAGAAGGTGTGCATCCAGGTGATCAGGCCGATACAGTACCTGGCGGCGTTGGCTTCCAGGCACAGATCGCGGATGGCATCGGGCGTGGTTAGCACCGGTTTAAAAACCACGTGGACGGGCATATCCGCCGAAGTATCCAACGCGCCGGCGATCTGACGTGAATGTTCAGCCACCGTTTCGAGGGTTTTCGGGCCGTAAAGGTGCTGGCTGCCCGTCACGAACCAGACTTCGTAGGGTTTCAAATCAATCATCGTACACTCTCTTTCTTTCGGGCCAAAGAAAGACTCTCCGGCCTTTTGGTGGAAAATTTTTGGCCCGGTTGAAACGGGAAAACTGGAAGAATCTACTGCCCGTACACATGAGTGTACCGGTGGTGCAATTTTTCCACTTCTTCCGGTGGAATAATATCCGGCGTACCGAGTTGCAACGCCATCCAGACTGTAGCGGCCACGTCTTCCGTCATCACAGCCGCCTTGACGGCAGCCATGGCATCTTTGCCGATCGTAAACACACCGTGATTCTTGAGCAACACCGCCGGCGACTTGGCGATGCTCTCGACCACGACCTTGCCGATGGCTTCGTCGCCGATCAGGGCAAAGCCGCCGCAGGGAATGGGGCCACCGAACTCGTCGGCAATTGCCGTCAACACGCAGGGAATGGGCCGGCCGACGGCGGCAAAGGCCGTGGCGTAGCGCGAATGGGTGTGCACCACCCCGCCCACATCTGGGCGGTGCTTATAGATGTACAGGTGGCTGTAAGCGTCCGAAGAGGGCTTGAAAGCGCCTTCGACAACTTCGCCATCCAAGTTCATCACCACCATATGCTCCGGCCGCATTGCCTCATAACGCACACCGCTGGCCTTGATCACGATCAGCCCCGTTCCTGCGTCGCGCGCCGAAACGTTGCCCCCGGTCCAGCGCACGAGATCGTTTTTGGGCAGTTCCAGGTGAAGCTGGACGAGTTCTTCTTTGAGTTTTTCGAGCATATTTCTCCTCCTTGGGGGTGAGCTTTTCAGCCCCGCACCGCAAGTCTCTCTCACAGGCGCCATCACCGTGCACCTGGCAACGTGCGCGGCAGGCTTCACGCGCCGGGCGCTTGCCGGCGATCAGAGCCACCGGTGAAACAAATTTTTGCAATTGTTATCGATACCGTTATCGTTCACAGTCGATTATAACAAAGGTATAATACAAAAGACAAGCGATCTTTCTCGCAGAAAAACGCTCCCGGTTTCGCCGGACATGGAATCTCTTCTTGTAAAACCTGGAAGATAAAGAAATGACACGCCAGAAACTTCAGAAAGTAACGATCAAAGACATTGCCCAGATGTGCAGTGTTTCTACGCAAACGGTTTCGCGCGTCCTCAACAAAAAGCCCGATGTTTCAACCGAAACGCGCGAGGCCGTGGAAAAAGCCATCGCCCAGATGGGCTACCGCCCCAGCATGCTGGCACGCAGCCTGGTGCGGCAACGCAGTTACACGATCGGCGTAATCCTGGCCGGGTTGAAGTACCTGGGCGTTTCCCAAACGCTGAACGGCATCGCCGAAGCTTGCGAGCGTGCCGGCTATGCGCTGTTCGTCAAAGAACTTCCTCGCTTCGACACCCCCAATATCATGCCGGTGATCGAAGCGCTCATGGCGCACCAGGTGGAAGGGATTATTTTCGCCGCGCCGGAGTTCAACGAGAATGTCAAAGTCGCCCAATCGCAGATCCCGGCGACGTGCCCACCGATCATTTTCCTGAAGTGCCATCCGAATCCCAATTACACCACGATCAGCATCGACAATTACGGTGGGGCGCGTAAAGCGGTGACGCATTTCTTTTCCATCGGGCGGCGGCACGTGGGGCTGATCACCGGCCCGTTGGCGTGGCTAGAATCTCGCCAGCGCAAGCAAGGCTGGGAAGACACGCTGAAAAGCATGGGCGTGGCGGTCAACGAGCGTAAATGGGTGCAGGGAAACTGGTCATCAGCCAGCGGCGAATCGGCCTTTGCCGAACTCATCCAGAAATACCCGGCCATGAATGCCCTGTTCGCCAGCAACGACCAGATGGCGCTCGGGGCGCTGCACTACGCCAACACCCACGACATCCGTGTACCTGAAGACATCGCCATCATCGGTTTCGACGATCTGGCCGAAGCCGCCTATTTCACCCCGGCGCTTTCCACCATTACGCACCCATTGCGTGATTTAGGTGTGCTGGCCGTCGAAACGCTCCTCGAGCAGGTGGGAAGCCGCTCGGCCAACCGGGCGCACCGCGAAATTCTGCTCCAGACCGAGCTTGTCCTGCGAGATACGACGCCCAAAAATTGATCCGTGGCAGGCTCTTCCGGGCAGGTATGCCTTAAAAAACTCCAGGCGAGCCTGTGCGCCTGGAAAGATACAGGTTCGCCCGCAAATGGGCCTGCGTAAGGCTTCACCTTTTAACTCTTGTTCTTGTTATAAACGTCAAAGAAGACGGCCAACAAGAGCACGAAGCCTTTAATCGCTTGCTGCCAGTCGATGCCGATCCCCAAAATGGACATGCCGTTGTTCATCACGCCGATGACAAACGCGCCGACGACCGCACCGATGATCGTACCGATGCCGCCGCTGGCCGACGCCCCACCGATGAAACAGGCGGCAATTACGTCCAGTTCAAAACCCTGGCCGGCTTTTGGCGTGGCCGTGTTCAGGCGAGCCGCAACGATCATGCCTGCCAGAGCGGTCAGAACGCCCATGTTGACGAACGTCAGGAAGAGCAGGCGCGGCGTGTTGACACCGGATAGCCTGGAAGCTTTCTCATTACCGCCCATCGCATAAATCCGCCGCCCGATTACGGTCTGGTTGGTGATAAAAGCATACGCGGCGATCAAGAGGGACATGAGCACCAGCACATTCGGCAGGCCTTTGTAAGAGGCCATCAGGTAGCACAGGCCCAAGACGGCGCCTGCGATCACAAGGTTTTTTACCACAAAGAAATACAGTGGGGTGACTTCGAAGCCATATTTCTGCTGGTTGCGGCGGGCGCGCACATCCAGGGCGATGACGATGACAGAGAGGATCACGCCAAGCAGCATGGTGGTAATGTGAAAGCCTTCGTACTGGAAAACATCGGGAATAAAACCCGAACTGAGCTTTTGGAATGCCACCGGGAAGGGGCCAATCGCCTCCCCTTGCAACATCACCAAAGTCAGACCGCGGAAGACCAACATTCCTGCCAACGTAACAATAAAGGCGGGAATCTTGACATAGGCCACCCAAAAGCCTTGCCAGGCCCCAACCGCTGCGCCGATCAACAAGCACAACAGGATAGCAACACCCCAGTGTACGTCATACTTGACCATCAGCACTGCCGCTACGGCCCCGACAAAGGCCGCCACCGAACCCACCGACAGATCGATCCAGCCGGCGACGATAACCAAAAGCATACCCAGCGCCATCACAATGATGTAGCTGTTTTGCAGCACCAGGTTGGTGATATTGACCGGCTTCATCAAGATGCCTTCCGTCTGGTACTGGAAGAACAGCATGATCAGAATCAGCGCAATCAACATACCATATTCGCGAACGTTGTTTTTGAAGAGCGTGGCGATGGTTTTCATCTACTCGGTTACCTCTTGTTGCGTCATGATAAACTTCATCACGATTTCTTGCGATGCTTCGCCGGCAGGCACTTCACCGACGATTTTTCCTTCGCGCATTACATAAATACGGTCACAAACCCCCAGGATCTCGGGCAGTTCCGACGAAATCATGATAATGCCCTTGCCTTCGGCGGCAAGACGACTGATGATGGTGTAGATTTCATATTTCGCCCCCACGTCGATGCCGCGCGTCGGTTCATCCAGAATCAGAATTTCAGGGTTGGAAAACAGCCACTTGCTGAGCACCACTTTTTGTTGGTTGCCCCCCGACAGGTTGACCGTTTTTTGTAAAATGCTGGCGCACTTGATATTCAACTTCTCGCGATAGTCCGATGTAACTGTCGTCTCTTTCGGTTCGTTGATCACGCCGAAATCTGCAACCGCATCCAGGTTGGCGAGGGTGATATTGTCTTTAATTTCTTCGATAAGAATCAACCCATAGGCTTTGCGATCTTCGGTTGCGTAGGCAATACCGTTAGCAATCGCCTTATCGATCGTGCTGATATCGATTTCCCGGCCGTGCTTGTAGGCCTTGCCACTGATGCGCGTGCCGTACGAACGGCCAAAAACGCTCATGGCCAGTTCCGTGCGCCCGGCCCCCATCAACCCGGCAATCCCAACCACCTCACCGCTGCGCACCGTCAGGTTGACATCGCTGCTTACCTTTCGATCTTCGTGCTGGGGATGGTACACGTTCCAGTCGCGAATCTCGAAAATAACATCGCCGACGTGGGGTTCACGCGGTGGAAAGCGATGCGTCATGTCGCGCCCGACCATACCGCGGATAATCCGATCCTCCGTAATGTGGTCGGCGTGGCAGTCCAACGTTTCGATTGCCGTGCCATCGCGTAAGATGGTAATGGAATCGGCAACTTTAGAGACTTCGCCCAGCTTATGCGAAATCAAAATCGACGAAATCCCGTGCGCTTTGAATTGCAACAGCAGCTGGAGCAATTTTTCACTATCGTTCTCGTTCAGCGAGGCGGTAGGCTCATCCAGAATCAAAAGCTGGACTTCTTTGGCGAGCGCCTTGGCAATTTCGACCAGTTGCTGTTTTCCCACGCCCATATTGGTGATCAGGGTATTGGGCGATTCGTGCAAACCTACCCGGGCCAACAACTGCTTGGTTCTGGAAATCGATTCGTTCCAGTTGATCACGCCATTTTTGGCCTGTTCATTGCCCAGGAAAAGGTTTTCGGTAATGGAAAGATAAGGGATAAGCGCAAGCTCCTGGTGAATGATGACAAGCCCTACCGCTTCCGATTCGGTGATGTCGCGGAAACGGCACTCCTTGCCTTTGAAGAAAATCTCGCCTTCGTAAGAACCGTATGGATAAACGCCGCTCAGCACCTTCATCAGGGTTGATTTGCCGGCGCCGTTTTCTCCTACCAGCGCATGAATTTCTCCCTGGCGCACGCGAAAACTAACGCGGTCCAGCGCTTTGACCCCGGGAAATGTCTTGGTGATATTGCGCATTTCCAAAATGACATCAGACATGAACCATTATCCTTGGCGTAAAGTTTTCACGGCCCCACCGCTTGCGCGGCAGAACCGTTTCCGTTCCGGTGGCATTAAAGTTGCCGCCACACAATATATCTCTTCACCGATGCAAGCCAGTTTTGCGCTTTGTGGGTGCGACCTCACTGGCGCGCCGAAAACTGAAATACACCGGGGGGGTGTGGCGATGTGCATCACCACACCCCCGCAAAACGGGCCGGACTATTTCAATTGATCGGCTGTATAGTAACCGCTCTCGACGAGGTATTTCTCGTAGTTGCTGATGTCAACGCTGTAGGGAGTTAGCAGGTAGGAAGGGACTACCTTGACGCCGTTATCGTAGGTTTTGGTGTCATTGACAGGAACTTCCTCGCCCTTCAGGGCAGCATCGACCATCATGGCGGTCTGCTTGGCCAGCTCACGCGTGTCCTTGAAAACCGTGTAAGTCTGTTCACCGGCAATCATGGCTTTGATGGAAGCTACTTCAGCATCCTGGCCGGTAACCACCGGCATGGGCTGATCGGCAGAGCCATAGCCAACGCTCTTCAGGGCAGAGATAATCCCGATGCTCAAACCATCGTAAGGCGACAACACTGCGTCGACGCGCTTGTCGGTGTAGTAAGCGCTGAGCAGGTTTTCCATGCGGGCCTGGGCAACAATCCCATCCCAACGCAACGTCGAGACCTTGTCCATACCCATCTGGCCGGACTGAACCACAAGTTTACCGCTGTCGATGTAGGGCTGCAAAACCGACATGGCGCCATCATAGAAGTAAAAGGCATTCGTATCATCGGGAGAGCCGCCAAAAAGTTCGACGTTGAAGGGGCCGGCCTGGTTCTTCAGATCGAGGCCTTCTTCGATCTGCGAACCCATGATCACCCCGACGCCGAAGTTGTCGAAGGTTGCATAGTAATCGACATTGGGCGTCTTGGAAATCAGGCGGTCGTACGCAATCACGAGGATACCCTGATCCTTGGCCTTCTGCAAAACATCCGAAAGGGTGGTGCCGTCGATGGCGGCGATCACGAGCACATCGGCGCCCTTGGTGACCATGTTTTCGATTTGGGCGAGTTGATTCGGGATGTCGTCATCGGCAAACTGCAAATCGGTCTCGTATCCCATCTCCTCGAAGACCTTCACCATGCTTTCGCCGTCGGAAATCCAGCGCGTGGATGTCTTGGTAGGCATCGAGATACCGACCAGCTTCTTCTCACCGGCCGGTTGCTGTGCAGCGGCCGGCTCGGTGGGCGCGGTATCGGCGGAAGGTGGCTCGGTTGCAGCAGGCGCGACGGTGGTTGCCTGACTGCAAGCGCTCATGATCATCGAAAGCGCCAGGAGCAAAGCCAAGACGATTGCGAACGTACTTCTCTTCATATTTAGTTTATTCCTTTCCAAACGGGTTAAGGGAGGCTGGGTAACGCAACGTTATCGATAACGTTATCGATAACGTTGCAGATAACATTGTAGCAAGAGAAAAGAGCAGCGTCAAGAGTTCACCATGCCGTTTCCCGGTAAACGCGGTATCATTCTGGACGAGAAAACCCCGCAGCGTGCCGGAGAAAGCTGTGGAAGCCTGTTTTTTCGCGTTTTGCCTGAGTTTTTGTGGCAAAGCCCCAATTGCGATTCTACAGCAACTGCCGGCGCAACCAGGAGGAACCAATGCCTGCCCCCAAAAAAATCTATCAAATTAAAGTAACGTTGCGCGACTCCAAGCCACCCATCTGGCGCAGGCTGTTGCTTTCAGAAGAAACTTCACTGGCGACCCTGCACAAAGTCATTCAGATCGCCATGGGTTGGGAGGATTATCACTTACACATGTTCGAAATTGCCGGGCAAAGTTACGGTGTGCCCGAAGACGACGAATTCGGCGATTTCGACGTAAAAGACGAAACCCGTCACCGCCTTGGGCAAATGAACTTGCCCGAAAAGGCCAAATTTTCCTACGAGTACGATTTCGGCGACAGTTGGGCGCACACCATCCTGGTCGAAAAAATCCTGCCTGCCGACTCTCCGGCAGGTTCCGCAGGCTTTCACTACCCCACCTGTACCGCCGGAAAGCGCGCCTGCCCCCCCGAAGATGTGGGCGGCATCTGGGGGTACGAAGAATTCTTACAAGCTATCGCCGACCCAGGCCATGAAGAACACGAAGACATGCTGGCCTGGATCGGCGGCGAGTTCGACCCCGAGGCGTTCGACATCGAGCAAGTCAACGCATCTTTGCGCATGATGAACCCCAAAACCGGCCGGGACCGGAAACGGGCAGAACCCGAAGCGGACGATTCTATGCCATCGGCCGATGAAGAGGCGTTAGAAAGCTGGTTTTCGAACCTGAACCCGGAGCAACGCCAAACGCTCGAAATGCTGCCCTTACGGCGCGACATGCTGGCCTTCCTCGATTACCTTGCAAAAAACCGCACGGTCGGTACCCAATCGACCGGCAACCTGCCGCTCAAGGCCGTGCGTGAAATCTGCAAAAGGTTCACGCACCCGCCGGTGCTGGAAGAAACCATCAACGGCCACACCTACAAAGTGCGCAGCGAAGATGAGGTCTGGCCGTTAATGTTTGTGCATCAACTAGCCTTCCATGCGCTCCTCGTCACAGGTGGGCAGTCGAAGACCTGGAAAGTCACTTCCGAAGGGCAAAGCTTCACCAAAATACCGCCCCCTATCCAGGTCTTCTTCCTGTTCATGCATTGGTGGGTTTCCGTAGACTGGACGATTGCTTTCCCGGTTTCCGGCCTGGCGAATGGGCTGCCTGACCAGTTCGTACCCGAAGCCCTGGCCGCCCTGGAGACCCTACCGGTCGGGAAAGACTCGCCGTATGCGCCCTTTGCCGACCGCATCATCGCCGGCAGCGGCCTGAAGTGGCCTGCCCCCGATCAGACCTTCGTCCAAACTATTCTGCACTCGGCGGTCGAACGCCTTGTGGTCGGCCCCATGGTTTCGTTCGGCGTGTTGCAGGGTGAATACGGCACGAAAAAAGTCGGGGGGGCCACGTTCCGCGACCTGAAATCGATTCGCCTGACGTCCATCGGCGAGGACCTGCTGGGTTTGTTGAAGTGAGCGGAGAGCCTTACGATGACTACAAATATCCAGGAACAGATTGAGCGCCGCCGTGAACGCGCACGTGAAGAAATCCTCAAGATCGCCAACAAAGGCAGCCACCCGGTTTTTAGCCAGTTCGAGGTTAAATCGGTCAGCGGGCGCGCCTACCGGGTAGAAATCCGTTCGCTCGACGAACTGCAAAACTCCTGCACCTGTCCCGATTACAAGACCAATTTGATCGGCACCTGCAAACATATCGAAGGCGTGCTGTTCTCACTGCGCCGGGAATACGGCGAAAAACTCAGCGAGCTTGCCGAAGAACGCCCACGCGGCGCGCAGATTTACCTCCATTACAGTGAGGAGGTGACCATACGTGTGACCGTCCCACAGATCGACAGCTTCGCCGTGCGAGATTTAATCAACCGCCATTTCGACCCGTCCGGTGTGATGGTCGGTTCTCCGTTGCAGGTCCTTCCCACCCTCTTCCACCAGATCGAGCAAATGCCGCCGCGCTACCGCAATCTGATCGTAATAGACGAAGCCGTGCGCCAGCATCTCGAACTGCTGCAAGATCGCCAGGAAGTGGCCCAGCAGAAAGAATGGTTTCTCGACCAGGTCAGGCGCGGTAAGCGCAGCTTCGACGTGCTCTCCACCAAACTCTACCCTTACCAGCAAGAAGGCGCCATGCATCTGGCCTTTGGGCGCCGCGCCATGCTGGCCGACGACATGGGGCTGGGGAAAACCGTCCAGGCGATTGCTGCGGCGGCCCTGCTCAAGGAAATGCGCGACATCCAGCGGGTGGTGATCATCTGCCCGGCTTCGCTCAAGCACCAATGGGCGCGCGAAATCCGCCGCTTTACCTCGCTCTCGGTGACGGTGGTGCAGGGAAATCTGCTCGAGCGCCGCAAGCTTTACCGCGAGCCGTCCTTTTTCAAAGTCATCAATTATGAGCTTGTCCGCCACGATTTCGACGAACTGCTCAAATTACGCCCCGACCTGCTCATCCTCGATGAGGCGCAGCGCATCAAAAACTGGCGCGCCAAGACCGCCCAACAGGTCAAAGCGCTTTCCAGCCGTTACGCCTTCGTCTTGACCGGCACACCGCTCGAAAATCGCATCGATGAACTCTACAGCATCTTCCAGTTCCTCGACCCGCGCATCCTCGGCCCGCTGTGGCACTTCAACGACCGCTTTTACGAGCTTGAAAAGCGGCCCAACGGCACTTATAAAGTACTTGGCTACAAGAATATCGATCAACTGCGCGCGCTGATCGCCCCCTACGTGCTGCGCCGTACGCGCGACGAAGTGCTCAAGGACCTGCCCGCCCGCACCGATAACAACTACTTCGTCGAAATGAGCGACCCGCAGTGGCACGCCTACAGCGAGTTTCGCGAAAAACTCGCCAAGTTGATCGCCCAGGCCCAACGCCGGCCGCTGACCCCGAAAGAGCGCGAACTGCTGCTGATGTACTTGATCAAAATGCGCCTGATCTGCAATGCCCTGGCCCTGCACGATAAAGAACTCCCCGCCAAAGACCGCGAACGCACCGGTCCCAAGTTGGGCGAACTCGAAGAAATCTTGCTCGAAGATATTGCCTCGAACGGCCATAAAGCTGTGGTTTTCAGCCAGTGGGCCAACATGCTGGCGCTGACCGAACCCGTGTTGCAGCGCGTCGGGCTGGGCTACGTCAAACTCACCGGTGACGTGCCCAGCGCCAAGCGTGGCGACTTGATCCAGCAGTTCTTCGACGATCCCAACTGCCGCGTCTTCCTTTCCACCGACGCCGGCGGTGTGGGTCTCAACCTGCAAGCTGCCAGCCTGGTGATCAACCTCGACCTGCCCTGGAATCCGGCCGTCCTCGAGCAGCGCATCGCCCGCGCCCACCGTCACGGGCAGCCTTCCAGCGTGCAGGTGATCAACCTGATCGCCAAAGACACCATCGAAGAACGCATGCTGGACACCCTGGCCGCTAAGAAGAATGTCTTCGCCAGCGTTTTCGGCGCGGAAGATGCCCCCACATCGATCCGCTTTGAAGACATGGGCCAAAGCCTGCTGCAAAAGTTGGGCGACCTGCTGCAAAAGCCCGCCGAAGTGGAGTTGGACTTGGCCCCGGTTGCCGGGCTTACCCCCGAAGAGCCTGTTACTCCGCCGCCCGC
Organism: Chloroflexota bacterium; assembly: GCA_049325275.1. Taxonomy (GTDB): domain Bacteria; phylum Chloroflexota; class Anaerolineae; order Anaerolineales; family UBA4823; genus CAIQJJ01. Next base: position 170,054 of record JBMOLU010000002.1, on the reverse strand, counting down.
CCCCACGCTGAAGGGCTTCGCCGCCCTGCTAATCGATCGCCTGCCGGGAAAAATCCAGCTCGTGCGCAAGGCCCCGACGATGCCCAACGTCAGCGGCAATGCCGTCCTCGTCATCGTCAGCGGCGCTCCCGCCGAACTACGCCCCGTCGTTGAAAACTGCCTGGCGGAACATTACCTGGAAAATCCGCCGCAGTTACACCTGATGGATACCGAGGGTTTTCGCTCCCTTTCCGCCTTCATTCCCACGCTTGCCGCTGCGCCTGTGCCGGAAGATGTGGCCTACCACGCCGTCAGCATGCCAGCCGCCGCAGCCGATGACTCGGCCCAGCGCGACGCCCGGCGCAAGAAAGCCAACCAGGGTCTGGCCTTTGCCGAAAAACGTCTCGCCCTGGCCGACGTGCTGCTCAAAGGCGGCTTCCCCGAAGAGATGACGCGGCCCCTGCGCGAAGCCCTCGGCTGGGGTCTCACATCCCTGCTCGCCCTGCACACCGAACGCGACCCCACCGCCGACCTGCCCTCCCCACGCCTCGTCCAGGCCGAGCTGGTCGAGGCCAGTCGCCTGCCCGCCGACCTGGCCCTCAAGCTGGCCCAGGCACGTGATCTCACCGCACCCCCTGAACCCGGCGAAGATGCCCCGCCGCTCTCCGCCGCCACCGGTGAGGTGCTGCTCGAAACCGTGCGGGCGCTGGTGGAGACGGTGCAGGAACAGGCGGTAGTACACAGCATCTAATGTCCACCCTGCTTCTCGCCCCTGCTGGCCACGGCAAGACCGAACACCTGATCCAACACGTTCGCCGGGTGCTGGCCGATGAGCCGCTCGCCCCGCTGATCGTTCTCGTCCCCAACAACATCCAGGCAGGGGGCTTGCGCCAACGCCTGGCCGCCGCCGGGGGCGCTCTAGGGGTCGAAGTCCATACCTTTCACAGCCTATACGCCGAGCTATTGACCCGCGCCGGCCGGCCCATGCCCTTGCTTACCGACCCGGTGCGCCTGCGCCTGCTGCGCACAATCGTGGATGATTTGTGCCGGCAGGGAGGCATCCGTCACTATGCAGCGCTGCGCGACAAGCCCGGCTTCATCGCCGTCCTGCGCAACACCATCGAGGAACTCAAACGCGCCCGCATCTTGCCCGAAGACTTCGCACGCGCTGCCAGCGACCTCGAACTGCGCCTGCAAGAGATCGCCCGGGTCTACACCGCCTACCAGGACTGGCTGCAAACCCATCGCTGGGCCGATAACGAAGGGCGCGGCTGGCTGGCAGCGATCGCCTTAGAGGAAAATACGCGGCTGGCGGCAGACACGCGTTTGCTGGCCGTTTCCGGTTTCGATGAATTCAACCCCACCCAACTGCGTGTGCTTTCTCTGCTGGCCGAGCGCGCCACCGAGACCATCATTACCCTCACCGGCGACACCGCGCACCCGCAGCGCATCGCCCACCGCCGCTTTCACCGCGCGCAGGCGGCCATCACGGCTGCGCTGCACGTTCAACCCACCGCGATGGCTGCCGCATCGCAACTGGCTGCTGGACTGGCCCACATAGAAACGCATCTTTTTCAGGCCCCACCGGCTGCTGAGTTTCCCGGGAGTTCGGCAGCCAGTTTCATCGAAGCGCAGACACGCAGCGCTGAAGCCCGCGCCGCCCTACGCTGGATCAAAGCCCGCCTGGTGCGCGATGGATTGGCGTTATCCGATGTGGCCGTGTTGGCCCGCGACATCGGCCCCTACCGTGGCTTCCTCGAGGAAGCCGCCGGAGAGTTCGGCGTCCCGCTGCACGTCGTGAGCGGCCTGCCGCTTGTCGAAAACCCGGCAATGGCCGCGCTGCTCTCGCTGCTCGGCCTGCCTGTAGACGGCTGGCCGCGCCGCGCCGTAGTAGATTCCTGGAACAGCCCGTACACCGCCAGGCCGGCCGGCCCGGCCCTCGACGAAATCTCCCGCACTGCCAAAGTGATCGGCGGGCTTGACCAGTGGCGTGAGGCCTTTACACTGGCGAAGATGCGCCGGCCGGCGTTCGATCCCGAATCCGATGAGCAGCCGTCCCATCCCATCACGGTCGATATCGAGGCGCTCGAAGCCGCCTTCGATTCTTTCGTTGCCCTGCTCACGCCGCCCCTGCACGCCTCGGTGCGCGACTACGTGGCCTTCATCGAAGCCATCATCGGCGACGATGAAATTGCATCTGTCCTGGCTGTTGAAGAGACAGAAGCCAATGGGCCGCTGCACATCGTCGCTCGCGCCCGCGCCAATCCGGCCACCGCCGAACGGGACGTGGCCGCTCTGCGTGCCTTCAAAGATGTGCTGCGCGGGCTTGTCCTGGCCGAACGAGTCGCCGACCAATCAGCGAAGGTGAGCTATGCCGATTTCTACGCCGACTTGCGCGGCGCGGTGGATACGGCCATGTTTTCACTGCCGGCTCAGGCCGGGGTGATGGTTGCCTCGGTGCTGGATGGCCGCGGCCTATCCTTCCAAGCCGTGGCGCTGTTGGGCCTCTCGGAGGGCGAATTCCCCAAAGCCGAACGGGAGGACATCCTGCTGTGCGAACGCGATCGCCATGCGCTGCGCCAGCGTGGCCAACCGCTCGAAACGCGCCTGCATGGCGACGAAGCGACTTTTTTTTACCAGGCCGTCACCCGCGCCCGCCAAAGGCTCTTGCTCGCCCGCACCTACCTCGCTGAAGATGGCCAGCCGTGGGAGCCATCCCCTTTCTGGCAGGCGGTACACGTTTTGTGCGGCCAACCGCCCCCCCAACGCGTGCGCGCCGAAGACGGCCCTGCGCCGGGCGACGCAGCCTCGCCCGTCGAATGGCGCGAGGCGCTTCGCCAACTCGACGCCGACTTGCAGCGCGGCGTGGATGCGCTGCTGGCGCGCATCACCCCACAGGCAGCCGGGCCGTTCGAGGGCGACGCCACCGGCCTGGCCAGGCACCTGGGTGAGCGTTTTGGCCCCGCCATTGGCTGGAGCGCCAGCAAACTTGAAAGTTACGGCGCCTGCCCATTCGAATTCTTCATCGCCTACGCACTGGGCCTGGAAGTACGTGAGGAGCCGGAAGAAGGCTACGACGTACGTGTGCTCGGTTCGATCCTGCACAAAATCCTCGAGGATTTCTACGCCGGGGCCGATTTGCACTCCGCTGCACAGGCCGTATTCGCGGCTGCGCCACAGGAATACAGCTTCCGCCCGACGCCGCTGTGGGAACAACAACAAGCCGAACTGCTGCGTCGCCTGGAAGAGACCGTGACCGCCCTGGCCGAGGCCTCGTCAGGATGGCAACCGCTCGAACTGGAGGCGAAGTTCGGCATGGGTGCGCCTTCGCTGATCCTGGAAACGGACGCCGGCCCGGTGCGCCTGCATGGATACATCGATCGCATCGACGTCTCTCCCGACGGTACCCTGCGGGTGATCGATTACAAGGCCGGCGGAACGGCCATCACCGCCGCCCACCTGCGCCAGGGCCGCCGCTTGCAACTACCCATCTACGCCCTGGCCGCGCAAAAGGCCCTCGGACTGGGAACGGTGACGCACGGCTTTTACTGGCACATTCAAAAAGCTGAGGCCAGCAGCCTGAAATTGGAAAAATTCGAAGAGGGGATTCATGCTGCCTTTGCCATTGCCCAGGCGCATATCGGCCGCCACGTGACCGGCATCCGCGCCGGGCACTTTCAGCCTCAACCGCCTGCCGAAGGCTGCCCACACTACTGCCCGGCAGTGAGTTTCTGCTGGCGATACAAGAAAGGTTTTTGAGATAAGGCAAACCGCCATCGTTCCCGCCGTTCCAGTCACTAATCCATCACGCATCACATTTCACGTATTCTCCAAAGCTTCCCCAGATATGTCTCCTGCCTCCTCTGAAACTTTTCTCGGCCGACAAAAAAACGCCGTATTCAGTGAGCGTGCTGCCATCGCCGTGACCGCCGGCGCCGGTTCGGGCAAAACGCGCTCGCTGGTGGGGCGTTACCTGCGACTGCTCGAACGGGGTTATCCTCTGCGCTCGATCCTGGCGATCACCTTCACCGAAAAAGCCGCTAGAGAAATGCGCTCGCGCATTCGTGCTGCGCTTGCCGCTTCATCCCGCCTTGCTTCTCCAAACGAAGGACCGGCGGAGAATATCGACGCCGCCCGCATCGGCACCATCCACAGCCTGTGCGCCGAAATCCTGCGCCGGTACCCCGCTGAAGCTGGCCTGGACCCAGCCTTCACCGTGCTGGACGACGCCCTTGCGGCTGCGCTCCAGGCAGAAGCTGTAGAAACTGCCCTGGCCTGGGCCGCCAGTGACACCCAGGCAGCCAGGTTGTTTGGCGCGCTCAAAGAAAGCGAACTGCGCCAGATACTGGCGATGCTGCTGGCGCGGCGGCTGGACGTTCCCGTTTTTGATGCTGCTTACACAGGCGAAGCGGCACACGGAAACAATATCTCAGAGAACGATGCTGCGCCTTGTTTAAAAGCTTTCGCATCGACCCTGCAAGCCTACCTTGCCCGGCACCTCGATGCACCTGCCTGGCGCGAACCGCTTGCCGATCTCGCCGCCCTCGCCGCCAAAAGCCCCGACGACAAGCTCGAGCTTGCCCGCCGCGCCGTACTGGCCCGCTGGGAGGAAGCCTGTGCAGCCCGCACGGCCGATGAATGGGATGCACTGCTTTGCGCCCTGGCCGCCCTGCGTAAAGACATCGACACGCGCGGCGGGCGCAAAGACGCCTGGGCCGGGAACGATCTCGGTGCCGCCCGTGCGTGTATGGCAGGGTTGAAAACGTATTATGAAGAGAATCTCAAGTTCCTCGCCGAAAAAGCGCGCTTCGCCCTCGACGCACAGGTAGCCGCCCACCGGCCTGCCCTGTTGCGCCTGTTCGCGCAAGCATCACGTGCGTACCAGCGCCGCAAGGATGAACGCCAAGGCCTCGATTTCGACGATCTTGAAGGCAGCACGGCCCGCCTGCTGGCAGGGCAGCCGGCCGTACGTGCGGCCCTGCAGGCCGACCTGCGGGCCGTGCTCGTGGATGAATTCCAAGACACCAACGAACGCCAACGCCAGATCGTTTACGCCCTGACCGGTTTTCCACTACTGCCGGCGCCCCAGGGCCCGCAAAGCATGAATGCAGAAGATATGCGGCAGGGTGTCGATCTCTTCATCGTCGGCGACAGCAAGCAATCCATTTACAAATTCCGGGGGGCCGATGTCTCCGTCTTCCGCCACGTGCAGGAGGACATCCGAGCATCCGGCGGAGAGCACATTGACCTCGACCTGACCTTCCGCGCCCACAAAGGGCTGCTCGACACCCTCAACAACCTGCTGGCCCCTGTGCTTGGCGAGGCTGACGACCCTGCAAGGCCCTACGTTATCCCCTTTGCGCCGCTACGCCCGCATCGCCAGCAACCTGCCCACGCCGGAATTCAACCGCCCTACGTCGAAATCCACCTCGGGTTAGGAGAGGATGCAGCACAAGGCCGCCAGATCGCTGCCGCAGCACTTGCCGGGCGGCTGGCCGCCCTTCATGAGGCCGAAGGTTTTGCCTGGGGCGAGATGGCGCTGCTTTTCCGTGCATCCAGCGGCTTCCCTGTTTACGAAAGCGCCCTCGAAGCCGCAGCAATCCCCTTCGTCACCGTGGCAGGGCGCGGCTTCTATGATCGCCCTGAAATCCGCGATCTGCTCAACGCCCTGGCGGCCATTGCCGACCCGGCCGATGATCTGGCCGTCGTCGGCCTGCTGCGCTCGCCCGCCTTTGCCATACCCGATGCAGAAATCTACCAACTCGGTTTCCCCTGCATCCAGGGAGAAGGGAAGAGGCTGTGCGAAGCCTTACGTGCATCCATGCAACCTGCCCACGTACGCGCCTGCACTATTCTCGATGAACTATGCACCCTGGCCGGCCGTACGCCCGCAGCCGCCGTGCTCAAACGGCTGCTCGATCTTACCGGCTACCGCGCCATTCTCGCCCACGCCCCCAACGGCAGCAGAATGTTGCGCAATGTAGAAAAGCTGCTCACCGATGCCCACCGCAGCCGCATGATCGGCCTGCCGGATTTTCTCGCTTACGTGCATACGCTGCGCGACATCGGCCTGCGCGAAGGCGAGGCCCCGGCCGATCCGCAATCGCGTGGGGCCGTACAGTTGATGACCGTCCATAAAGCCAAGGGACTCGAATTCCCGCTCACCATCCTGGCCGACGCATCCTACGAGCCACACCCGCGCAGCACCAGTGCGCAGATTGACGCCGGCAGCCTGCTGCTCGACATGAAGGACGGCGATTACCATCCCAGTGCCTGGCAGATCGCCATGCACCATGCAGACGCCCTTGAAGATGCGGAAGACCGTCGCCTGCTCTACGTGGCTGCCACGCGCGCCAAAGAGAAACTGATCCTTTGTGGGCATGTCAAAGCCAAAAGAGATGGCGGCCTGAGCACGCCCGGTTGGCTGGGCAAATTGGGGTTGGAAGCGCTGCAAATCCGGGCCGATGGTACGGTCCCCCGGCACATGGCCTTCGACGAACTGGGCGTCGCGGTGAATGTGTATCCAACCACGCTGCCTGAAACGGGGGCATCGCCGTCCCACAGACCAGCTGCTGAACGTAGCGCCGTGACTTCCGCGGCCGCCGACCTGCTCGCCCCGGTCCTCGCCCAGGCGCCTGCCGTCGACGAGAAACACCGCGCCCGCGAGAGCGATCCGCCGCAACGCGTCTGGCGTATCGTACCGCACACCAAGCGTGCGCACGCCCCGGCCTGGGTGGTGGGCAAGCTCGTTCACGAGGCCCTGCGTCGTTGGAAGTTCCCCGGCGACCACTTCAACGAGTTTCTGCATCCCATCGCCCTCGAGGCCGGCCTGATCGACCCCAGCGAAATTCACGCGGCCATACACGAAACCCGTCGCCTGCTGGAATGCTTCCGCGCCCACCCGATCTTCACCGAACTCGATCCCGCCAAACGCTACCACGAAGTTCCCTACTTCACCACGGCCGGGCGCGGCATCATCGACCTGCTCTCCCGCAATGGAAGCAGCTGGACGATCAGCGATTTCAAAACCGACCGTGCCGATTCAAGAGAACAGGCACAGGCACTGATCCAACAGAACGGTTACGGTGAACAGCTGGCGCGCTATACGGCGGCCGTCACCGGCCAACTGGGGGTGACGCCACGTGCCTGCTTGATCTTCTTGAACGTAAAGGGCCGGTCAGAAGTTTTCGAGATGGAAACCTACTAGCTTTTGCGATTCGACAGGATATCTTCGTGTCTATCGAAACTCCCGTTACGTGCATCCAACCGCTCGATGCAGAATCCATGGCCGGCGACCACGGCTTCGTGGCGGTGGGCATCCTACCCGCTCTTCCACCATCGAGCCACACACCTTTCGCGCCAAGGTGCGAAAGGCCTGTTTTTCAACCCACACTATCGAAAGCAAGGCCTGATATGCCCACCAACACCCAACAGGGACTTGTGATTGTCAACACCGGCGAAGGCAAAGGCAAGTCTACAGCCGCCTTTGGCATGCTGCTGCGAGCCTGGGGACGCGGTTTCCGCCTGTGCGTGATTCAGTTCATCAAAGCCGAGACCGGTCGTTGGGGTGAAACCAAAGCCGCCGAAAAACTCGGCATCGAGTGGCACGCCAGCGGCGATGGCTTCACCTGGCGCTCAAAGGACCTGGACGAAACTATCGCCTACGCCCGTCACGGCTGGGAACTGGCGCAGGAGAAAATCTCCAACGGCCGATACGACCTGATTGTGCTGGACGAGTTCACTTATCCGCTCAAATACGGCTGGCTCGACCTGGCCGAAGTGCTGGCCTGGTTGCAAGCCAACCGCCCGCCCGCACTGCACCTCGTCATCACCGGGCGCTACGCTCCGGCGGATTTGGTGGAATACGCCGACTTGGTGACAGAGATGAACGTCATCAAGCATCCCTACCCGCGGGGCATCAAAGGCCAACCCGGAATCGAGTTCTGAGTATGACCGTTCTCCTGGCCCTGCTGACTGACTTGGCCCTCGGCGACCCGCCCAACCGCTTCCATCCCACCGCCTGGATGGGGGGGCTGATCGCCTTTCTTGGCCGCTTTCGTCCGCACAAGAACTCCGCTGCCGAGTTTCTCTTTGGCGGGCTGCTGATGCTGGTTGGGCTGGCGCTGGCCGGCGGGATCGGCCTGGGGCTGGCCCGGTTGTTTGCGCGCCTGCCACTACCACTCGACTGGCTGCTGACGGCGCTTGTCCTGAAAACCACCTTCTCGCTACGCGGCCTTGACCGCGCCGCAGGGGAAGTACAGGCCGCCATCGAAAGCGACAACCTGCCCGAAGCCCGCCGCCTGCTCTCCTGGCATCTGGTCAGCCGCGACACCTCGCAACTCAGCGCCGGACAGGCGGCCGCTGCCGCGATTGAATCGATAGCCGAAAACGCCTCCGACAGCCTGATCGCACCGCTCTTTTTCTACGCCCTGGGCGGCCTACCGTTGGCCCTGGCCTATCGCTTTGCCAACACCGCCGACGCCATGCTCGGTTACCATGACCTCGAACGCGAATGGTTCGGTAAAATCCCGGCCCGGCTTGACGATGTGCTCAACTTCATCCCGGCCCGCCTGACCGGACTGCTGCTGGTCTGCGCCGCATTCGTGAGCGGCGGCGCCGGCCTAAACGCCTGGAAAATCACCTGGCGAGATGCCTGCCTGACCGAAAGCCCCAACGCCGGCATCCCGATGAGTGCCATGGCCGGGTCGCTTTCGATTGAACTGGAGAAAATCGGCCACTATCGCCTGGGGGCGGGCCTCAACCCGCCCCAAATCACCGACCTGCGCCGCGCCCGGCGCGTGTACGCTATCACGGCGGCCCTGGCGGCGATCGTATTCTCTATATTTGCCTTCCTGGTGGGATAAAAATGGGTTTCCTCCTGCGCCCCGAACTTTCCCTAACACCCCCGGCGGCCCACGGTGCGCTCGACATCGGCGAACTAGAACGCGCCGGCCTGTCCCCCGACTCTGTAATTGATTTCAGCGCCAACAGCAACCCCTTCGGCCCTTCCCCGGCAGTCCGCGCCGCCATCGCCCAAATCCCGCTCGACCGCTACCCCGATCGCGAGCATCTCGCACTGCGCCGCGCCCTGGCTGAACGCCTGGATGTTTCGCCCAAGCAGCTTGTGATCGGCAACGGCACGGCAGAACTCATCTGGCTGATCGCTTTCGCTTTTCTCAAGCCCAGGTCGTCGAGCCATGTCGAGACAGAGAAGGCTGCCCTCATTCTCGGCCCGACCTTTGGCGAATACGAACGCGCCATCCGTCTGATGGCGGCCACACCCCGGCACTGGAACGCTCCTCCCGTAACCGGTTTCACCGTTAATCCGGCAGAAATTACCCGAAATCTGGATTCCGCCAACGCCTCAACGGTGCTCGGCAAGCACTACCAATTGGTTTTTCTCTGCAATCCCAACAACCCCACCGGGCAGGTGATTCCCCCGGCTGCGATTCTCGCCTGGGCCAAAGCACATCCCCGCACCCTGTTCGTCGTCGATGAAGCCTACCTGGCCTTCGTCCCAGGATTGGAGTCAGTCGTTCCGTTTCAGCGCCGCAACCTGCTTGCCCTGCGCTCGATGACCAAAGATTACGCCCTGGCCGGTTTGCGCCTGGGCTACGCCGTCGGCGACGAACGCTTGATTCATATCCTACAAGCTATCCAGCCAGCCTGGAACGTCAACGCCCTGGCTCAAGCCGCCGGTCTCGCCGCCCTGAGCGATGAACCGTACTACCAGGCAACCCTTACCCAACTCCACGATGAAAAAACCTTCCTGCTCAATGGGCTAAGAAAACTGGGCTTCTGTCCTGTTCCATCTCAAACTCACTTTTTTCTGTTGCCGGTGGAGAATGCCGCCCAATTCAGGCAAAGCCTGCTCCGGCAGGGCATCCTGGTGCGTGACTGTACATCTTTTGGCTTGCCAACGTATGTGCGTCTTTCTCCGCGCACCCACCAGGAGAACCGGCAGTTGCTCAACTGCCTGCAAACCGGCAGCGATCGATAAAACTACCTTCCAGGAGTATTTTTATGTCCATCGAAACCCTCATCGCCCGCATCCAACCCATCGACCCAGAAGCCATGGCCGCCGCCCGCGCCCGCCAGGATATGCTCACCAAGCCTCAGGGCAGCCTGGGACGCCTCGAAACGCTTTCCATCCAAATTGCAGGCATCACCCGCCAGCCACGCCCCAAACTCCAACACAAAGTCGTCACCGTTATGGCTGCCGACCACGGCGTTGTCGCCGAAGGTGTCAGTGCCTACCCGCAGGAAGTCACCCCACAGATGGTGCTGAACTTTCTGCATGGCGGAGCGGCGATTAACGTTTTGGCCCGGCACGTCGGTGCGCGCGTCGTCATCGTGGACATGGGCATCGCCTCCGACATCCCCGCCCAGGCCGATTTGTCGGTCAAAAAAATCGCTTACGGCAGCCAGAACATCGCCCGTGGCCCGGCCATGGCCCGCCAGCAGGCCGAGCAGGCCATCCTGACCGGCGTCGAAATCGTCGAAGCGGAAATCGCCGGCCTTGACATCCTTGCCACCGGTGATATGGGCATCGGCAACACGACCCCATCCGCCGCGATCGCCTGCGCTGTGACCGGTAAACCCGCCAGCGAGATTTGCGGGCGCGGTACCGGTGTGGATGACGAGGGCCTGAGACGTAAAATCTCTGCTGTTGAACGCGCCTTGCAGGTCAACCGGCCGAATCCGAGGGATGGGCTTGACCTGCTCGCCAAAGTCGGCGGCTTCGAAATCGGCGGGCTGGCCGGGGCCATTCTCGGCGCGGCAGCCAACCAGCGCCCGGTGGTGATTGATGGCTTCATCTCGACCGCTGCCGCCATCGTCGCCGTCACGCTCGCCCCGCAGGTCAAGGATTACCTGATTGCCGCGCACACATCGCAGGAACTCGGCCACCGCCTGATGACCGAGTGGCTCGGCCTGACCCCGCTGCTAGACCTGCAAATGCGCCTGGGCGAAGGCACCGGCGCAGTCCTGGCGATGTCCCTGGTAGAAGCCGCCTGCAAAACCCTCGACGAAATGGCGACCTTCGGCGAAGCCGGGGTCAGTGAGAAAGTATGAAACACATCCGCATCGCCTTTAACCTCCTCACCACGCTTCCCATCCGCGCCCCCGCCGACTGGCAGCCCGGCGACAGCGGTCGCGCTGCGGGTTGGTATCCCTTCGTCGGGCTGGTGCTCGGCCTGCTGGTCGCGGCTGCCTACTTGTTCGCCAACCGATTCCTTCCGCCCTTCATCAGCAGCGGGCTGGCCCTGGCCCTGTGGGTAGCCCTGACCGGCGGCTTGCACCTCGACGGGCTCTCCGACTGCTGCGATGGCCTGTTTCACCCTAGCGACCCAGAACGCCGCCTCGAAATCATGAAAGACCCGCACCTGGGCGCTTTCGGGGCCATCGGCCTTGGGCTGGCGCTGCTGCTCAAATTCGCCGCCCTGGCCTCGCTCCCGCCCGAACGCGCCGCGCGCGCCATTTTGCTGGCGGCCAGCCTGGGGCGCTGGGCCATCCTGCCGGCCGGGTTCCAGCCCCTGGCGAAAGCCGGGGGCATGGGCGCGGACTTCGCCGGCGGGCTGCGCAAACTCGCCCTCGCCCGGGGTGCAATCATCCCGCTCGGCCTGACCGCGCTACTTGGTCTGCGCGGTTTACTGGCCGTCACGTTGGCCCTGCTCGCCGCCATCGGCCTGCTACGCTTCGCTCGCGCCCGCATCGGCGGCATCACCGGCGACGTGTTCGGCCTGCTGGTCGAAACCGTCGAAATCGTCACACTTCTCACTCTGACTGCATGAAGAATTTCGGCTCTCCCGTTTTTAACGGGATGGATACCCAGGTTTGGGGTGTGATTGGGTGCAAAGCACCCAATCACACCCCAGTTCAATCCGGATGCTCCTGCGCCGAATGACTTTACCTACACCAGCTGGGAGCGGGCCTGGTGTCAAGTTGCTAACCCGGCATCCACCGCAGCCGCTCGATCCGCTCTGCGAAACTTGTTTCACCCAATCCGTTTACAGTGTTTTGCGCAAAGGGTCACATTTCTTGCAGAAAAGGTCATGGGCGAAAGGGGATGTTTGGGCTATGATAGAAACGTGCGCAGAATGCGCTCAGAAAGGATATGGGCGATGCCTGGAAGCGACGAAAATTTCAAAGTTCTCGGCAGGTTGGGCGGTGTGACGGCGCTGCTCTTGCTGGCCTATGTGTTGGCAACGATGGCGATCCTGGTTGGCCTGGGCGCGCCGCCCGCAAGCGCCGAAGAAACCCTGGAGATGCTGCGCCAAAACCGCCTGGCGGGTCTCTTGCGGTTGGATATGCTGACCACCCTGTTCATGCCGCTGTACTACCTGTTGTTTTTTGCCCTCTACCTGGCCCTGAAAAAGACGCACGACCTGGCCGCCAAGGCCGCTCTGCTGCTGGGCTGCGCTGGCGTGACGCTTTTCCTGGCCGCGCCAGCATTTGTCTCGTGGATGGCGCTTAGCGATAAGTTCGCCGCTGCCACCAGTGAGGCACAGAAGAATTTGCTGCTGGCCGCCGGCGAGTCCATTTTCGTGACCGATCTGTGGCACAGTTCTACGGCGTTTGTCGGCGGGCTGCTCTTGCAAGCCAGCCTGGTGCTGATTTCGCTGGCGATGCTGCGCAGCCGCGCTTTCAGCAAGTGGACGGCCTGGTTAGGCGTGGTGACGCACGGCCTGGATTTGGCCCACATTCCCTTGATGTTGTTCTTGCCATCTGTCGGCGCGGCGTTGTTAATGGTCGGCGGGACGCTCTACCTGGCCTGGTTTCCTCTGCTGGCACGGGATTTCTTTCGCCTGGCAAAGGAGTAAGAAGCGGGTCCTGGACATTTCGGTGTTGGATTTACCGCTAAAACGATTGCCCCGAAAGCACCGCTTCGGTCCCTTTTGGTGGCTAGTAAAACCCTCGATCTGTTGACTGCCGCTTTCGTAACCACCGAGTGTAGAAACAGTGGCTTCCTACCAGAGGGATTTGAACCAGGGAATGCAGATCATCACAGTGGGTTCGATCCCCTGGTCGCATAGATTGTTCATATGGAGAAAAAAGAAATGAATCGCGCCACGCAAATTATTGTGAGTACCATCGGGGTTGCGCTGGCAATTGCCGGTCTTGACCACGGTATTTTCGAGATTTTACAGGGCAACAAACCCACGCCGGGGCTGGTCATCCAGGCCATCGGGCCGGAGATGAACCTGTGGGGGACGGAGGAAGCCTTCACAGTCATCCCCAATTTTCTCGCCACCGGCATCCTGGCGGTTTTGGTCAGTCTGGCGATCATTCTCTGGTCGCTGCGCTACCTGGATACGAAACACGGTGCGACGGTCTTTGGCCTGTTGTTCATCGCCCTTTTCCTGGTGGGCGGCGGGATTGCGGCGCAAATCGTGTTCGCGCCGTTTGCCTGGGCGGCGGCACGGCAGATCAACCAGCCGCTGGATAGGTGGCGCAGGCTGCTGCCTGAACCGATTGGGCGCGGATTGGCGAAAATTTGGCCGGTCACGCTGGCGCTCGGCTCGCTTTCGCTGCTGATCGGGATTTTCATCGCCATCACGGGTTATGTTCCCGGCGTGACGGATGACGAGGGTATCTTTGCCGTTTGCTGGGCCTTCGTCTTTGGCGGCGGGTGGGGCCTGTACCTGCTGACCTATGTATCCGGGTTTATGTACGATGCCAGGCAGCGGATTGCATTAATAGGATAGCGACATGACGCAAACGCAAGAATGGGCGCCCCTTTACCGCATCGGCGGGATCGCCGCCCTCGTGGCTGCTGTACTTTTCCGGCGCAACATCGGCGCCGAAGTGTCGCTGTTCACCGGCATCGAAGCCATTCCGGCCTCCGCGGCGGAGTGGTTCAGCCTGCTGCAAACCAACCCGTTCGTCGGGCTATCCTTTCTGGCAGTGTTCGACCTGGTGAACTACTTCCTGGTGGGGCTGGTCTTCCTGGCGTTGGCCGCCAGGTTGTGGCCGCTGAACAAAGGCCTGACGGCGATGGCCCTCGCCAGCGGGCTGGTGGGCATCGCCGTCAGCTTTGCCAGCAATGTTTCGTTTTCGATGATGTCCGTCAGCCAGCAATATGCCGCCGCAACGGGCGAGACGCAGCGCGCTACGCTGCTGGCCACCGGGCAGTCGCTATTGGCAATGAGCGGGGCGATGGGAAACTTCCCCGGTACAGGAACTTACATGAGTTACTTGCTGATCGCCCTGGCTGAACTCGCTTTAGCTGTGATGCTGTTGCCATCTCACCGCGCCGCCGCCATCGTCGGCTTGCTGGCCGCCGGCTGCGACCTGGCCTACTGCCTGACCTTTGCCCTTTCACCGGGCCTGCAAGTGTTGTTCATGGCCTCCGGCGGTGCATTTTGGATGCTCTGGCATCTGCTGGCGGCGCGGCTGCTGTTCAAAGCGCCAGGCGTTTGAGTTGTTGAATGCGCTGCTCCAGTTTTAACAGGTTGACTCCTAACAGCGCCGCCAGCCCACAAAAACCGAACAGGTGAAAGAGATTGACCGCCAGCCGAAACAGTGAAGTGTGATTGAAATCAAAATCTGGGAAGGCAATCCAAAGAAAAGGCAGCAAAAGCACGAAAAACCATTGCAGCCGCCGATATTTCTGGACTTTTGAATCGGTATCGGTATAGATTTCGGGCATACTGCCGGGCGCGGCTTCTTTGCGGAAATACTGCCAGCCGCCCATCGAGCCAACATACTGCCAACCGGCGTCGGCAAAGAGCTGCTCATAATCCTGCTGACTGGTGTTCCAGTCACGGTAATCCAGTCGGTAGGCCATCTGTTTTGGCGCACCTTTCTCAAAATGATAGATACCTCCCTGGAGCTTGACCAGGTGCAGCCCGTTCAGCGCCATTTCGTGCAGCCAGGCTTCTTCTTTTTCATCTTGCCAGCTCCAAAAGAATTTGCGTTGTGTGATGGTCGGGTTCATGTTCGTTCCTTTCAAATCAAAATCAACCCTGGTTTAACACCGCTTGCAGGTTTTGGTGGAGAATGGTCAGGCGTCTGGCTTGCAGCGCCAACACCTGGCGGCCTTTTTCGGTCAGGATGTAGCTTTTGCGGCGGTTTTCCTCACTCACCATCTCGATCAGCTTTTCACCTTCGAAAGTGGAAAAAGCGCCGTACAAGGTACCTGGCCCAATCGTGACCTGACCCTGGCTGATTTTCTCGACGTGCTGCATAATGGCGTAGCCGTGGCGCGGCTCGGTCAGCGAGAGCAGAATGTACAGGCTGGCTTCGGAAAGTGGCAGGTATTTGGTTAGTTCTGTGTTTGTTGCCATGAGGGAATGCTCCTCGTTATATCGCTTTGTGTTATATCAAATCTCGTTATATC
This sequence comes from Chloroflexota bacterium, assembly GCA_049325275.1. Lineage (GTDB taxonomy): Bacteria > Chloroflexota > Anaerolineae > Anaerolineales > UBA4823 > CAIQJJ01. The sequence goes on along the minus strand of JBMOLU010000002.1, from coordinate 154,735 downwards.
GCACAACGTTATAGTAACATGCGATATATCGTTTGTCAATATAAATTGGCGAGGAAAATATGAGAAAAGCTACCAAAACCGTCGCGACGTGGCTGGGCATCCTGGCTGGGATTGCCGGCCTGGAGCATGGTTATTTCGAGTTTTTGCAGGGCAACACAAGCCCCCCGGGCCTGGCTTTCGCCTCGTGGGGGCCGCCCTGCGTGCCGGAGGAAATCTGGCATGCCTGTGAGCCGGCTATGAGCATCTTGCCCAATTTTCTGATTACCGGTATCCTGGCGATGCTGCTCAGCGTGGCGCTGATCGCCTGGGCGGGGTGGTTCGTGCAGCGCAGGCATGGCAGCCTGGTGCAAATTGGCATCTCAATTGCGCTGCTGCTCTTTGGCGGCGGCTTCTTCCCGCCGTTGATTGGCCTCGTTGGCGGCGCAGCAGGCACGCAAATCAACCGGCCCTTGCGCGGGCAGCCTGGCGCAGTCACTCGCCTGGCCGCCCGGTTGTGGCCGTGGCCGTTGGTGCTGCTGGTGGGATGGTTGCTGGCGCAGTTCGTGATCGGTTATTTCTTCAACGACGCCCTGACCAGCGTGATGGGCTTTGTCCTGTTCTTCATCGTCACCTTCCTGCCGCTCACTGTGTACGTGGGCTATGCCCACGATGCAGTGGTAGGGCGACATTAATGTTGCCTTACAGGAGTACTTTATGGAACTGGCGAACAAATTCATCACCCCTGGTATTGTTTTCATCCTGACCGTGGCCTTCGGCTTCTGGTTGAGCTTTGCGGGCAGGCCGTATAACGGCATCCTATTCAACGTCCACAAGCTGATCGCCCTGGGCGCAGTGGTTGTCACCATCATGCAAACCGTCAAGACGTTCCGCGAGACCGGCGTGCAGGCGTTACCGCTCCTGCTCGTCATTCTGGCGGCGGTCTGCGCCATGGCCCTATTTGCCACGGGCGCACTGATGAGCATGGAGAAATTCAGCTACGAAGTCTCACGGGTTATCCACCGGGTCGCGCCGGTTTTGGCGCTGCTGGCGATGGTCGTGGCCGTGGTTATATTGCGAACGGGCAAGCCATGATGTTGAAGCCATTGCATTTCACCGGCGCCTTCCTGGGCACTTATGCCGGGGTGCTGGCCTGTCAACATGGGACCTTTGAAATCCTGCAAGGGCCGGTCGCGCCCGGCGGCCTGATGATCCAGGCGATTGGCCCGCCGTGCCAGCCGGAAGCGGTCTGGCACGGCTGTTTCCCGGCCATGACGCTGATCCCTAATTTGTTAATATCTGGTTATGCGACGCTGGTTGCCGGGCTGCTCGTGATAAGATGGTCGGCGTTCTTCCTGGCGCGTCGGCATGGTGGTTTGGTGTTGGCGCTGTTCGCGTTGCTGCTGCTGCCGGTCGGTGGTGGGTTTGTGCCGGTATTGATCGGCGTTGTGGCGGGTGTGGCAGCGAGCCGCCTCGATGCGACGCCGAAGCCAGCGGGGCCAGGCTGGCGTTTGTTGGCCCATCTGTGGCCGTGGGCGTTGCTGCTCATGGCGGTCTGGTTTCCGGGTAGTTGGCTGCTGGGCTATTTTTTCAACCAGGCCATGCTGGCGACCGGTGGGGTCTTGTTTCTCTTTTTCGATATCGCCCTGCCGGTGCTGACGGCGCTGGGGGGAGTTGCCCGCCAAAAGATAACGTGATGACGACTATCATTCCCCTGAAACTTTCCCTATCCAACGTTTTTCTGCTGCGCGGCGAAAGGCCCATTCTGATTGACGCGGGCAGCCCCAACGACCTGACCGCACTGACCCATCGACTGGTGCAGCATGGTACCCGCATCGAAGAGATTGCCCTGCTGATCATCACCCACGCCCACTTCGACCACGCGGGGTGTGCTGCCGCCATCCAACGGATTGCCGGTTGCCCGCTGGCCGCCCACCGCCTGGAAAGCGACTGCCTGGCAAGCGGGCAAAATGCCCCCATCATTCCCGTCCACCCGCTGGGGAAAATGCTCATGCCGTTCATGGGCGCCGGTTTTCCCCCCGTTCAGGCAGACATCGTGATTGACGATGCGCTGGATTTGGCAGATTACGGCCTACAGGCGCAGGCGATCTTCACGCCGGGGCACACACCTGGCTCGCTTTCGGTGATCACCGGCGGTGGGCAGGCCATTGTCGGCGACTTGGTTGGCGGCGGGCTGCTGCTGGGGCAGTTTCAGCCGCAGAGACCGCGCTATCACTACTGGGCCGCCAACCCAAAGGATGTGCAGGCCAGCCTGAAGCGGGTCTTTTCCTTCCAACCGGCCAAAATCTACGTCGGGCATGGCGGCCCGCTGGATGGGCAGGCGGCCCGATCCTTTTTTGCGGTTTGATTCCAGGGATGCCGATGAAACCATCTCAACCTTCCTCAGGTTATTTTCGCAGCGGCCTGCCTTACACCCGGAGGGGCAGGGGGGCACGTCCGTTGGTTATCGTGCAGCGCCTGGCGTTCGAGAACAAACCCCAGGCAGCGGGGATGATGCTGGGCTACCGCTTCCTGGAGCGGGATTACACGTTGTACTCGGTGCTGCGCAAGCCGGGGATGCCGCAGGGGTACACCATTGGGGATATGGCGGATGACTACGCGGCGATGATGCGAGAAGAATTTGGCAGCCCGGTGGATGTGTTGGGCGTTTCAACGGGCGGCTCCATCGCTCAGCAGCTCGCGGCGAATCATCCCGACCTGGTGTACCGCCTGGTGGTTCATTCGTGCGCACACCGGCTGGGTGATGCGGGCAAACAAGTGCAGCTTGAGATGGGTCGTCTGGCACAGCAGGGACAGAATGCGCAGGCGGTGGCGGTCATCTTCAATTTTGTGCTGCCACCCAATCCGGTTTTGCGGGCCGTCGCGCGGCCGATGATTGGCTGGCTATCTCATTTGCTGCTGGGCAGCCCCAAGCAACTGACCGACCTGATCGTGACCATCGAGGCCGAAGACCAATTCGACTTCCTGCCGCACCTGGCAGAAATCATGGCTCCCACCCTGGTGATCGCTGGCAAGGAAGATCCGTTTTACAGCGAGGCGCTTTTCCGTGAGACGGCGGCGGGAATCCCGAACGCCCGGCTGGTGCTCTACGAAAAGATGGGCCACCCGGCGGTGGGAAAGCCGTTTGAACGGGAAGTGCTGGCATTTTTGAGAGAGGCGTAACCTGATGAGTATTATCCTGGGTCTTTTTTTGATTTGGCACGGTTTGATTCATTTAATCTATGCCGGGCACACCCGGCGCCTGTTTGAGCTTCGCCCGGGATTAACCTGGCCGGAGGGTTCGTGGTTGTTCTCAAAACTACTGGGCAGCAAGAGCATCCGGGCAATGGCGATTGTCTTGCTGGCCGCATCTGCCCTGGGCTTCGTTGCCGGGGGTGTGGGATTGTTTTTGGGGCAGGATGGGTGGCGAATGACCGTAACGGGGGCGGCGATTCTGTCCTCGGTGATCTATCTCGCTTTTTGGAATGGAAAATTCCAGGCCATTGACCAACAAGGCGCGTTGGGGATCTTAATCAACCTGACGCTGGTGATGAGTGTGTGGATTTTGCGATGGCCGGTCTGACCGAATAAAACCCCGGCGAATTTCGTTTTGTCTTTGGTACATTTTTCCTGGAATTGGAGAATAAATATGACTGTCGCCCCACAAACGCAAATTACCATTTCGCCCGACCCACGCTACCACACACTCTACCGCCTCGGCGGCATTGCCAGCCTGGTGATCGCCCTTTCCGTCGTTCTGGCTGTGGCGGCCTACTTTATCTGGCCTTACAAAGGCAACACGACTTCTGTTGAGGCGCTCTACACCCTCCTGCAAACCGACCGGCTGGGCGGGCTGATCTCACTCGATATTTCCATGCTGCTGATTGCGCCGATCAACATCCTGATGTTCCTGGCGATCTACGCTGCCCTTCGGCGAGTGGATGAGTCTGTGGCGCTGGTGGCCCTGGCCCTGGCGCTGTTGGCGATTGGGCTGGTAATCGTCTGCCGCCCGCTGGTCGAGCTAACGCTGTTGAGCGATCACTACGCCGCCGCCACCGATGCCGCCGAGAAAATGCGCCTGCTGGCCGCCGGAGAAGCCCTGCGCACGCAGTTGGACGGCAGCGCCTGGGCCATGCAGACGGTCTTCTTTATGCTTGCCGGGCTAGTCAACTGCGCCTTGATGCTGCGCACGCGCTTCTTTCACAAAGCGACCGCCTGGCTGGGGATTGCCGTCAGCGCCATTGGCTTGGGGTTTTTCCTGCCAACCATTGGCCTGTTATTCCTGTTCATCAACACCATCGGCAGTGTGCCGTGGTGCATTTTATTGGCGAGAGATCTTTTCCGTCTGGAGAAGGCTTTGCCAGCCTAAAGCAGAAGGAAATATGACGACTGCCAAAACCATCCTGATCACCGGCGGCACTTCGGGTATTGGCCGCCAGACTGCTCTGCACCTGGTCGCCGAAGGCCACCGGGTCTTTGCCGCCAGCCGCAAACCACCTGCCGAACCGATGCCCGGCGTGAACTATGTGGCGCTGGATTTACAATCGCCGGAAACGATTCAGCAGTGCGTTGCCAGTGTCATCGGGCAGGCCGGGCAACTGGACGTGCTGATCAACAACGCCGGCTTTGTAGGGCCTGCCGGGGCCAGCGAAGAAGTGTCTATGGCAGATGTGCGCGCCGTGTTCGAGACCAATTTCTTCGGCGCGGTGCAGATGGTCAATGCAGTGCTGCCCGCCATGCGCCAGCGCCGCAGCGGGCTGATCATCAACATCAGTTCGGCGGCCGGGCAGATTGCTTCGCCGCCGTTCGTGAGTTTTTACGTCGCCAGCAAGCACGCCCTGGAAGGGTATAGCAAGGCGTTGTCGGCTGATCTGCGCCCCTTGGGCATTCGTGTGGCAGTGATCGAACCCGGCTTTTTCGTCAGCAATGTGCACAACACGTTCAACCTGCCCTCCAACCCGCAGGATGTGTACGATCAGGAACGCCAACATGCCATGGCCGTAAATGGTTTCTGCGTTCGCCACGGGCGCGACCCGCAGCAGGTGGCAGCTTGTATCAGCCAGTTGGTCAAGGGCGCGCCGCACCGTCTGCACTACCCGGTGGGCCTGGATGTGAACTACGTTTTTACCCTGCGCAAATTCCTACCCGACCGTCTTTTTGAAGCCTGCCAGCGCTGGTTGATGGTGGGCGGGCAGCCGGTCAGGCTCGATGACGATGATGATACGATCCGCCGCAAACTGGGCATCCGGCGTTATTTGTTCGAAAGCCGCCTGGCCGACAGGTTGTGGAACGTTAGCTTAGGGTTGTTGGCCTTTTTAGGGGTGATGGGGGCATTGTTGGGAAGCAAAGCCTTTTGGAAGAGGTAAGATGGTGCTGACAACATTTGCTCATCAACTATGTGCAGGAAAAGCAACCGATGGATATACAACCCTTAGAAACGACTGACCCACGCTGGAAAGACCTCTACCGCATCGGCTTCTTCTCCTGCGCGGCCATTCCCGTCTTGATCGTCGTTTTCATCGCTGCTTATTTCGTCTGGCCGTACACGCCGGGCATCACCTCCGTGGCAGAGATTTTTGCCACGCTGCAAAGTGACCGTTTTGCCGGCTTGATCACGCTCGACCTGGCCGTGCCGGTGACGCTGCCGATTCTGGTGCTGCAAATGCTGGCGCTATATGTTGCGCTCAAACCGGTTAATGAATCTTATGCGCTGATTGCCCTCGTCTTTGGGATCATCGGTGTGATTTTGTGGCTGACGGTGCGGCCTATCGCCGAAATGGCCACCCTCAGCGAGCGCTATGTTGCCGCCACCAGCGAGAGCGCCCGCAGCCAAACCCTGGCCGCCGGTGAAACGCTCAGCACGCTGTTCAACGGCACCTCGTGGATGCTGTCTCAAATTTTCATCCCCATTTCGTATTTCATCAGCTCGCTGCTGATGCTGCGCAGCAAGCTTTTCAACAAAGCCGAAGCCTACCCGGGAATCCTGCTCAAACCTACCGGTATGGGCATTCTGATCCCTGGGGTTGGGGCCGCCATCGGGATTGTGAGCACGTTGGGGGACGTGGTATGGTATATCTTCCTGGCGCGGGCGTTTTTCCGCCTGGGTTGGGGCAATGCCAATGGCTGAAGTGCTGCCCTATACCTTGAGCCTGCACGCCAAACCGATTTACCCCGCCCGCAGTCTGCTCAACCTGCTGCGCATGGGCCACTGCGCCCCCACGGTGATGCAGACCGCCTTGCAGATTACGCATAACGAGCAAGCGTGGCTGGTCAAACTGACCGCTGGTCTGCCTGGCGGCATCGGCAACACGCAGGGCGAATGCGGCGGCGTCACCTCGCCGCTGATCGTCCTTGGCCTGCGCCACGGCCTGGACGAGATGCAAGATGGCCTGCCAGCCCTGTTCGATCACGGCCACGCCTACGAGCAACGCTTCCAGGCCAAAAACGCGGCCATCTTCTGCAAAGAAATCCAGGGCAAAGGCTGCCTCGGCGCTGTCTGCCAGGCCCCCGGATTGCTGGCTGAAACCCAGGCCACCGATAACCGGGCTGCGATCCCGGTTGAACGTCGGGCCGCTTATGCCCGCCTGTACGCACACTTCCAGGAACAGGATTTTCACTGTGCCAGGGCTGTTTTTCAACACTTGCGTTCGATCATCCCCGTCACCCGGCCACTGCACCAGGCGGTTTCGGCCTTCATCGGCGGAATGCTGTTCCAGGGGTTCACGTGCAGCGCCTTCGCCGCCGGGGTGATGGCTATCGGCCTGCAAACCGGCCAGATCGAGAACAGCTACCCGCGCGTGCTGCGCATGCTGACCAAAGGCATAGACATTGCCGACGAGCGCGCCAATCACTTCCACCGCACCATCAACGCCGGGCAGCGCCTGGCAGAGTGGTTCGCGGGCGAATTCGGCAGCCTGCAATGCTGCGCCATCACCGGCTGCGATTTCGCTAATGCCGGCGGCGCAACGCAGTACATCGCTGGCAACGGCCTGGCCGCCTGCCGCGAGATCGCCTGTGCAACGGCAGCACGTGTCGAAGGCATCCTGGCCGAAGGTGATTGACTCACCCACACATGGCTTCCGCCCTACCGAGGGCATCGCCAATCAACTGCCCTTAGCACGTGAGCCTATCCCTTTGAAACGCTAACCCGCACCACTCGCTCCGCCGCCCGAAGCACCCGATGCCGCGGCCGAGGCTGATGCCGCCGATGAATCTACTGTGCTGATGGCGGCGAGGACAGCGACAAAACTGCCATCTTCCACGCCGGCCTGTATGCCCTGGAACCAGGCCGGAACGGGTACGCCGGTCATCTTCTGGAAGAATTTAGCCCACTCGGTAGCGATACCAAAGCTGGCGGCATAAGGCAGGTAACGTTCAAACATATCGGGAGAAGCGGTCTCCTTCCCACGCGTGACACGGCGCAAATAACCGGTGAAACTGTGCCAGGCCGATGCCTGTCGCACGCCTTCGTCCGAAAGCGTCGAAGTCCCCAATGCAACCAGTAAACCAATCAAGCCCATCCCGCCAGCAGCGATGCCCATGCCAAGCAAGATCGCCCCTACAAAGGTGGGTAACATTTCAAGCTCCAGCGATATCCCCCCCAGAATGATGCCCAGGGCAACTGCCATCGTTCCACCCAGCATCCCCAAACCAGAAAACGCCATAAAACGCCCCCGGCGAAAGCTGCGTTGGGTGTCTTGCCAGCCCGCGGCAGCCAACTCATTTTCCAGCGCCTGGTTGAAACGGCTGTTATAGAACAGCGACGAAACCTGATCCAGGCCAACCCGCTCATCTTTGGATTTGGCAAACAGAACTTCCAGCATGACTTGTTCGTGCTGGGCCAGGCGTTCCTTGTACGGCAGGCGCATGACCGCAAAGGTGCGGCTGCCCCACTGTGTGGGGCCTTCTTCGATTTTCAGCACCCTGCGACGGGCCAGGTCGAACAGGGTTCCCAGGAAAGGCATGCTGCTCCCCGTCAGGCGGGCTGCCAACGCTGGCGGAATGGCCCGCGGCGGCAAAGGGAAATCAGCGACATACCCATTATCCACGTTCTCGCCGCGTTGGAAGCTGCGCCCGATCAAGATCACGGCCAGCAAACCCAAAAAACCGGTCAACCCGGCCGCGCCCAGGCCAAAGGGCAGCGCCGCGGCGATTTGGTGATCTTGCCTTTCCTGCTGGGCCTGCCAGGCGGGCGGTTGCGTGATAAGGCTGCCGGCAGGGAACTGCACCGTCACGTCTACGGACGTATCTTCGTCCACGCGTGCCAACGAAAAAACCACCGCCCGGCTGCCCGCCTCGGACTCGGCAGCAGCGCCTTGCAGGGTGGGGGTCGCCACTGGCTGAACGCCCAACGGATATTCGACGCGGATGGAACCGCGCTCAATGATGTATTCGTGTCCTTCGGGGATCGCACGCCAGATCAGGGTATCTGCCCCGGCCTGTTGGCGCACCGCGCCCTGAACCCGGTAGGTCAGGGCAAACTCGTGGGTTGAATCGCTCATCGGCGCAAAATGCCACGTCACTTTCAGCCGCTCACTTTCAGCGATCTCCACCTGCCCTGCCTGATCACCGATGGGAAGCGTCTTCCCGTCCATGCTGGCCTGGAGGTGATCAAGCGTATCCAGATTCTTATAAGCAAGTTCGCGGAAAACGTAGGTGAAATCGCCTCCATCAAAGCGAAAAGCGATGGTCTCGGTTACGTTCAGTGTGCCATCTGGCTGAATCACAACAACCACATCGTATCGTTCAGCGACATAGCTTGTATCTGCCAACGCCGGATTGACCGCCAGGAAAAACGTCACCCAGAATACGAATATCCAACCCACAAGAATTTTTCGGTTCATAGGTCTATCCTCCATATCCGCTTACGGCTGACAGGGGAAAAGGCCTCCTTGATGAGCCGATGTTTACAAAACGTTAAACGACAGAAACCACCGCCATCAAAGCACTAGACGGAAAAAGCGACATACGATGCCTTTTTCATAAAATCGCCACCCGGCAGGGTGTCGGAGAGATCTCACGTTAAGACTTCGGAAGTCTTCTCCGACAGGCTGCCAGGTTGGTGACTTTGAACACGGGAACGGCCGGGGCAACCGCTTCGAACGCCGCCATGGGCGCGTCTTTATCCACCGGGATGCGGGGGCGATCTGCAAATAGGCTTTGGCGATGGCCGAGCGTTTCGCTACGTCCACTCATTCCAAAAACGCTTCCTCAAGCACGCCATGTACCAGGCTGGCCTGGCCGCCGCCTGGTGTTGCGCACCCAGTTGGTCTCGCGGCCCAGCATCGAGACGAGATACCGTTCCTGGTTCTGCACGAGCATCACTAGCGGAATGACGATGTTGGGCACGCCCGAGCGCAGCCCGGCAGCGGTGGTGCCGAAACCGCCGTGGTGGATTACCGCCGCCACCTGGTCGAACAACCAATCGTGGGGCATCGAACCGGCAGAATAAACCGTGGGCGGCGCATTCAACTGCCGCAGAACATCTCCCCAGCCCTGGATGATGGCACGCACGCCGGCTTGCTGCACGGCATTCAGCACGGCTTGAGCGGCCTGGCGCGCTTTGGCCGCACCGCGCTGCGATCCCCCGGCGGCCATCGCCCCCAGGCTGACAGCCACCGGTCGCTCGCCGGCGGCCAGAAATTCGAGCAGATCGGGTGGGGGCGTCCAGCCGGCGATGGGATGAGCGTACCAGTAGTTGGTCTGGTGGATTTGCGGCATCCACTTCGGGTCGGGTGGGGCCACGTGCTGGTTCACCGGCAGCAAGATGCAGCGCGAAGAGAGCATGGTGGTAATGTCCTGCACCAGCGGCGCACCGACTTTCTTGCGGAAACGGTTGGTCGGGCCGACGAAGAGCTTGCCGAGTGTCAAACCGAAGAGTTTTGCCGCCCAGGATGGTTTTTCGACCGCAACCGTGGGCAGGCGTGCCGGTTGCAGCGTGATGCTGATCCACGGTTTGCCGAGTTTTTCTGCTTCCACCACCCCGCTGCCTGTGTCCGAAGTGATCACCAGGTCGGCAGTCTCGCAAACCGTCAACACATCTGGGAAGGCTTCTTCCACCAGCCGCCCACCCAATTGCATGACCCGGATCATACCGATCCACATATTGTCGAACGACTTTTCCAGCAGGCGTTCGGCCTCCGCGCCCATATCCACCGGCGAACCGACCGCGGTAACATGAAGTCCATGCTGCTCCACCAGCGGGCAGAGGGTGGGGTTGGTTGCCAGGGTTACGGTATGCCCGGCATCCCGCAAGCCCTGTGCCAGGTTGATATACGGCTGCACGTCACCGCGCGAGCCGATAGTGGCAATAACAATTTTCATGTTTTTGCGTGGCATCTTTTCTCCGATCTGTGAAATAGTTCATCCATGTATCTTCTCATGAAGCAAGGAGATGCGGAGCATTTTGAGATGAAACTCATCCATGATTATTGCACCTGGCAAACTGAAGGTTTGTCAGGCAGGTAACGCACCGTGATAGCATCGCCAATGCGGTAGTTTTTGTGTAAAGCGGAATTTTGGTGAGCCTGGGTGATTACCCGTGGCTGCCCCTGTGCCGAGGCTGGCTTGAAAGCATATGCCACGAAATAAGCTAAGTCACCTTCTGAATCTTTGCCTTCCCAACGGTCAAAGATGATGGCCTGGGTGGCGCAGCCTTCCACTTCCAACCGCTTCACGTCCAGCAATGTTCTGACCCCTTGATACACCGCTACAACGCCGATGAGGATAAACAGAATGGATACTCCTGCTATCAGAATTGCTGGAAGTATCGAAGATGGCATGGCAAATTCGGCCTGGATCACATTGGTGGCCGGATCGGATGCCAGGTAACGCACTCCGATTTTTTGACCCACTTCCAGGGATTGATAAAGCAAGGAAGATACCCCATCCTTGCCTTCAAAACGTGTGGGATCACCATTGATCTGCCCGGTGAAGTGGTAGTAAACGTAGTAACTGGTTGAGTCATCGTCACGGTAATTTTGCAGGTCCGTAATCGTAGCCTGGATCAATACGCCTTCGCGATGGAGGCGGTAATAGGCCCAGACATCATGGATGACCATTTTTGCAAGCATATTCAGCATGAAAATCAGGAAACCCATCCACAGGGCGCCTCCCATTAGATTGATCCCGGCGCTCAGATAGGATGGCGGTGTACTGGTTTTAGGTCGTTTCAAGCCGCGGTATTCGGCGGGCAGGCTGGCTGAGGTGTCAGAGACTCCGGTGGAGGTTGTGGGTGTAGTTTGGTCCATCAAAAGTTTATAGCCTTTCTCAAGGCGCTTTGCGCACAGCCGTAAACGTACCGCTGAAGCCATCGCTATGCTGCCAGGTACCGCTGATGTGGTCGGCGTCGGCGGCAACGCCCTGCCAGGTTTCATCGCCGGTCAGGGTCAGGGCCGTGCCTTTCACCAGATACTCCCCTTTGTATTCCACCTCATAAATATTTACTTCGAGGTAGGTACCTTTGGCCGGGCTGCCCGAAAAGGTGATTGTGCCGTCATCGTAGGTGTTGCCGTTGGTATCGGTCATCAGGTATTTCCAGGTGCCGCGGATATCGTACTCGGCGGCGGGCTGGCAGGCCGCCAGGACGAACAGGGCTATCAGGCTGATGAAAAAGAGAAGGGTTTTGGTTTTCATGTTTTCCTCGCAAGCATCCTTCGATTGCGTTCAAGATACATCCTGAGCGCAGTCGAAGGGTGCAGCATAAAATAACTTTGGCTCTTCCGCCTTGGGCGGGAAACGCCCCAGATCCCGTTGAAAACGGGAGAGCCAGAATTTTACAGCCGCACCTGGCAGATGGTGGGTTGGCTGGGGACGTAGCGTACGGTGACGGAATCGCCAATCTGGTATTTTTGATGGAGCTTTTTGTTTTGTTCGGCAGCGGTGACGATCTGCTGCGCCGGGCCGACCTTGAAGGCATACGCCACGAAATAAGTCGGGTCGCCATCGGAATCAGTATCCTGCCAGCGATCAAAGATGATGCCCTGAACCTGCCGCCCGCTTGAGCGCAATTGGTTCAATTCCCTCATCGCCTTGACACCGCCGTACATCATCCCCAGGCCGAACAGGACGAACAACCCGCCGAACCCCACAAAAAACAATGAGAACAACAAATTGGGTGGGGCAAACTCGGCTTTGAGGGTGGATAGGTTAGGATCAGAAGCTGCGTACAAAACATCTATCTTTTGCCCGGTTTCGAGGTCGTTGTAGAGCGAAGACGAAACACTCTCGCGGGCCTGCACCTGGGTTGGGTCGCCGTTGATCGAGGCGGTGAACTGGTACGAAACATAGTAACTGGTCGAGTCGCCGCTGTTGTCTATATCCAACTCGGTGATCATCCCCTTCGCAGTGACACCTTCTCGCGAAAGCTGGTTGTATTTGGCCTGTTCGCTGATGAATACCCCCACCCCCACCACCGGAAAGATGGCGCTGAACAAGGTCCAGATCAGGCCAAAAATCAGAATGCAGCCCACGGACTCGCGCAGGCCGGTGGGTTTGGGGCGCGGCAGGCGGCTGTATTCGGGCGGCAAGGGCGAGGCGGCCGCGGGCGTTGGGGTAAGGGTCTGCACCTGAGCCGGCGTAGGCCGCGGCGGAGTAGTTTTCTCCTGACGGGGCAGGAACGAACCGCAATGCGTGCAGCGCTCCGGGCTGCCGCTGAGGGTCTTTTTGATCGCTGCGCCGCATTGCGGGCAATGGGTCAGGGGTTGATTCACGCAAAGCCTCCAAAGTATTGTAAGACGAAATCCATTTCGCCCTACCCTATTTTTAGCATAGCCAGTACACTCGGCGCCAGCCAGCCACTTAAAGCCAGCACACCGCCCAGGCTGTGTGCGATAGTCGTCCATTTGGCCGAACCCGTGCGATAGGCGATGAAGCCATATGCCAGCCCCAAAAAGAAAGTGGAAACAACAAACCCAACAGCGTTCTCGGCGGGGTAGACGATTTGTGGGGCGAAGTGCCACAGGGCAAAGCCAATCGCCGGGTACAGGATACTCATCCTGGTGTCACCAGGAAACAGGCGCACGAACAGGCCGCGCCACAGCACTTCCTCGCACACGCCATTGACCGTCGCCAGCGGGATGGCCGCGGCGATCAGCACGAGCGGGGCCTGCACAAATTCCTTCCCATACATCCACACCGAAATGACCATTACCAACAGCCAAACCAGCGCGGCGAGCCAGTTTTTGCGCCGGAACAGCGCCGATTCATCTCTCAGCAAGGTCAAAAAAACCTGTTTGCCGAGGATGATCCAGGGCAGCAAACAGCAGCCCAGCCAATAGACGGTAAAACCAAGCAGATATGCCGCCTCACGGCTCAGGAATTGGGCTGCCACCCGGAACACCAGGCCCATCCCAGGCAGCGCAAGTAGGGGGATTGCCATTGCCAAGAGGGTGGCGCGTTCACTCATTTTCACAATCTTACTCACTTCGCCATACGATAGCTACCAAAAAAAAAATTGGCCGACTCCGCCAGGATGAATCGTAATTTGTCGAAAACCTGCTTTCTGTGACTCTTGTTCAAGGATGGACGGCACAACGGCGCGTGCCGACAGCATCCATGCGCTCATCTCTTGGGCCATCTTGAATAAAGCAGATTGAGAGGCGAAGAACGTGCTGCCAAAAAGGATTCCGTCCTGGCCCAGGCAGCGGTGGGTTTCATCAAGCCCTGGCTTGATGTTCGGGAAAAGATGGTGCAAGCAACCATTAAACATCTTGCCCAGGCTTCCAGCCTTGAATGGGAGATTTTCTGCGTTGGCGCGAATGACGACGACGTTTTTCAGGCCCATGTTCTGTGCATGTTCCACCAGCAATTCCAGCATGGCCATCGAAAGATCAATGCCAATTGCCACGCCCTTGCTGACCTTTTTGGCAAATTGGAGCGTGTAATTTCCGCTTCCGCAGCCGACATCCACAACGATGTCGAAAGGTTGTACTTCTACGGCGCATGTATATTCGTCAAATTCATCTTCGAACCGCCATCGGTAGAGCTTCCGAAAGGCGTTGCGTGCGCCAAATACATCGTACGATTTGGCCGATAACTTCCCAAAGGCCTTCTTTGCCAGGGGCCTGTCTTGTTCGCTCAACAAATCCGGGATACCTTTTTGAATGGGGTATCGTTGGCCGCATTGTTCGCATCGGAGTGCTGTTGCGGAAGGCTCGTCGGTAAGTTGGCCTTGCCGGCATTCTGGACATTGTAAAAACTTAAGGACGGTTTCGATCTGGCTTAAGTTATTCATATGCCTCCTTATTTCCTGGACACCTGTTGAAACGCGGCCAATAGTTCCACCTGTTGAATGATGGATTGGTTGCTCAAAATGGCTACCGTGTAACCCTGGTTCAGATTGTGCATGGCAACCCCAGAATAGCCTGGAATCGTGCCGGTGTGCCCGGCAAAAATTTCGCCGCCGATGTTCAATTGGCGCAGCCCCAGCCCATAACCGGTTTGATCGGGCATATCGGCATCGGGCGCGGGGATGAAGGCCGTCATGCGGGCCAGGGTCGCTGCCGAGACGATCTTCCCGCTGAAGAGGGCGTTTACCAGCCCGGCCACATCTGGCGATGTAGAAACGATCCCGCCCGCTGCATAGCCGCCGCGCTCGAAGGAAGTGCGAAAACCGGTCAGGTTGAGACGGCCCAGGCGCAGGAGACTTTCATCATAGGCATTGGCGATGGGCAAACCGGCGGGCAGGTCGATGTAGTGGGTGTTTGCCAGGCCCCACTCGCCGCGCACGCTATCGGCCAGCAGTTGGGCGTAGGATTTACTGGTCGCGGTTTCGAGCAGCATCCCCAACAGCAGATAATTCGAGTTGGAGTAAACGTGCTGGCTGCCGGGATCGAAATCCAGCGGGCGATTGGCGATCACGGCCAGCAGTTCGGCTGGTTGCCAGCGCTTTTGCGGCAGCCCGAAGTAACGCAGCAGGAAAAAGGCGTCTTCGGTGTAATTGGGGATGCCGCTGGTGTGGTGGAGCAGGTTTTCGAGCGTGACGCGGCTGGCCCAGGGTGCATCGAACCAGGTTTCGATGGTGGCATCCAGGTTGAGTGCGCCAGCTTCCACCTGCTGCATAACCAGGGCCGCCGTGAACAGCTTGGTCATGCTCCCGATGTAGAGATGGTGCTCCAGTGTGAGCGGGCAGCGTTTTTCGTGGCTGGCGTAGCCCGCCGCGCCACGCCAGGTCTCGCCGTCTGGTCCGATCAGCGTGGCTTGCAGGCCCACGCCGCCATGTTCGGCGCTGTAGGTGTCGAGAATACGCTGCAATTCAACGAAGCGTTTTTCGGGTCGCGGGGAAGAATTCCCTGACGGCAGGCAGGCGCGATCATACTGGCGGGTCAGGTAGGCCACGGTTCCCAGCCAGCCAGTCACCGGGAGAATTGTGACGGCGAGAATAACCCAGGCCATGCGCCCACGCCGTTTCATCACCCACCACCCTCGCACAAATAAGGTGCCATCTGGCATTGCAGGTCATGCCACCAGGCCTGAACCGCCGCCATCAGGCCATCGAATAGCACCGGAAAGACGATTTCCAGCGCGCCCGCAGCCAGCAGCGCCAACCCGATCAACAGAATCACCAGGGCGAAAACGCGCGCTGGCAAACTGCCCAGGAAGGCCCACACGCTGGCCTTTTGTTCTTCTGAACCCAACAGCGTGTGACCACCGTAGGCCACTGCCGCCAGGCCAAAGGCCAGCAGCGCCAGGCCGGGATGCACCGCCAGCCAGCCGAACAGCGCCTCGTGCATCCCCAAGGCCACCGGCACAGCCAGCACCCCCAGGATGATCCCCAACACCACCCACAGTATCCCAGACAAAACGGCGCTGCACCCGCGATAGGTGGCGACGTGCCCAGTATCCGTATCGCTTTCAACGGATTTGCGTTTGATGATCGTTTCTGCGCCCAAAAAGATCAATCCGCCGCTAAACCCGGCCATCCCCAACCCGGTGAGGGGCGGCAGGTGATATTCCACACCCAAATAGAGCGTTACCCCACCGCCTAAAAAGAAAACGATAAAAACAAGAAGGCGCAAATGCTTCATTGTGCCACCTTGCGCATCGGCTGGCGCTGCCCATAGGTCAATGAGCGCCAGACCCATTCCAGCGGCCCAAAGCGGAAGCGCCCCAACCACCACGCGCTAAGCGGGATTTGCAGTAGGTATACGGCAAAGGTGATGCCGAGCAACCCCGCCGCGCCCACCTTTTCGTACAGTCCAAAACCAAACCCACCGAACATAAAAGCACACACCACCGATTGCAGCACGTAGTTGCTCAAGGCCATGCGACCCACGTTTGCCAGCGGAGCGATCATCTTGGAACCAGTCGGGCGTAACGAAAGCAGGGACAGTCCGCTGATGTACGTTGCTGCCAATGCTGGCGCGCCAACCGTCAAGCCCAGGCTGCCCAGCCAGATGTTTTCGGTAAACAGGTATACGGCATTCCCCAACAGCCCCACAATCAGCCCAACAACCAATATACGCTGCAACCGCGGGCGATTTTCTTCCAATTGCTCGAAAAATTTTATCCGCCCGGCCAGCAAGCCGAGCAAGAAGAGCGCCATCACGCTCGGCCCCTGCGATAGAGCAATGAAAATAAAAGAAGCTATCGAACCGAAGAATTGGAAGATCAGGACATTCAGATACGAGGGGCTGGTGTACACCTGGCGGGTCATACCGATCATGTCGAAACCGGGGATGGCGCTGTCGTCGCTACTGAACGCCACCAACACGAATGAGAGCACAAACAAAATCGCCGCCCAAATCAGCAGCGTGCGGTCGCGGCGTGTGCGGAAGGCCAGCAGCGCAAAGCCCAACAGCGCATACAGGCGCAGAATATCACCCAGCCACAAAAAGATAGCGTGCAAAATTCCCAGGCCCAGCAGCACCCACAGGCGGCGCGGGTAAAACGAGCGAATATCTTTACCTTTGGCCTCGCTGCGTGCCAACTGCACCGAAAATCCCAGACCAAAGAGAAACGAAAAGATGGTGTAAAACTTGCCTTCGCAGAAAAACTGCACCAACGCTTCGGCCAGGTGATCGTACCAGGGCGTCGTTATGGGCTGGACATAGCCGGGCAAAAAGGCTGGCGTGGCAAAACCGGCGATGTTGACCGCCAAAATGCCAAACACGGCAAAGCCGCGCAGAATGTCCAAAATTTGGATGCGCTCAGCTTGCTGAACAGGAAGCATGGTTGCTGTGGGAGATGTTGTCATCCTTTATTCTCCATACACTTCAATCTCTGCCCACGAAACCCACGAGGGGCTTTCTAGGGTATCCACACGGATCACCTGAACCCCCGGCAAGGGGCTTTCGGGCGTAAACTCCAGCCACTCGCCCCCGGTGGTGTACTGCTCGAAGCGCTGGATTTCGACCCAGTTGCCATCCGCACCGCGTACACGAATTTGGTGGATGGTATCGCCCTCCGGGTATTGCGCCACGTGCAGGCGGATGCGGGTGATGGCGGTTGGCTGGCCCAGGTCAATCTCGATCCATTGAGGAGGGCCACCGCCAGAATTCCAGGCGGTGTCGCTGCCATCTACGGCGTTTTCGGGCGGGCCGTCGGGCAGGGAGGCCGAGGCCGTCACCGTTTTGCCGAAGGCCACGTTAGGAAGCGGCAGCGGGGCCAGGGCGTTGAACAGAGTTTCGTTTTCCAGCCCCCAAACGGCGTCATCTGCCGGGCGGTTGAAATACTCCCACACCAGCCAGCCATCGAACGCATAGTTGCAGGATTCCACCATCCATTCTTGCATGCGGGAAGTGGCAAAATCTACATTGGAGAAAAGGTGACGGAATGCGCCGACCTCACCCATCAGCACCGGTTTGGCTTGATAGCCTGCCATGCCAAAATTTTCAACGGAATAGCCCATATATTGTTTGAAGGAGTCGCCCGGGCCGGGGTAGAGATGAAAATCCCAAAAATCCACCGGGGCAACCTGGATGAGCGAAGCCGTATCGCGATAGCGTTCGGGAACCAGATCGAGATCGTTGGGGAAGTTGGGCGGGAAGAAGCCCACCGTCACCAAAGCCTGAGGGTCAACGCCTTTGATGATCGGGATCAGCGTTTCCATCCAGAACAACGCCCCATCGGTTGCCATCTGGATTTTTTGGGCGGGGTTGGCCATATCGTAGGATTGGCCGTTGCTGATCGTCACCGATCCTTCTTCAAGCGAAAGGGGCGGCTCCTCGTTGGAAAGCCAGTATTCGTTTTGCAACTGCCAGCCTAGCACCACGTCAAAGGGAGCGTTGCGCGCTGCCAGGCCGCTCATCAGGTCGCGCCAGTATTGCGCCTGCATATCCACCCCGGCTGCGTGAAGGTAGTAGCCATTCCCAAAGAACTGGTCAAAGCCGAAATGACCCTGTTCCTGGAATTTTTGATCGTAACGCGCCCAATAGTTACCATCTGCCGGGACGCCGTTGGTGGTGAGCAGCAAATAGCCCCCTTCCTCGGCGGCCATCTGCATCACCTCGACGATATGATCGAGAAAGACCGGGTTCAACCCGTCCTGCTGCTGGCTGCCGATGCACGATGGCCCGCTGAAACAATGATCGAAAAACAGGCGCACGGTGTTGTAGCCGCCGGCGGCCAACCGCTGAAACGCCTGGCGCACCTTCTCTGGCTGGTAAGTCCCCGCGCCGAAGATGTAATCTTCCCACAGCCTGCCGGGCGTGATTTCAGCAAAATCCACGTAATTGACGCCGCGCGGGATGAATTTCTCGCCGCTGACGGTATCGTAAAACTCGGCGCTGCCATCCACCGTGCGGATGCCAATGCGATGGAAGGTAACGGACGGGGTTGGGGAGGCCGTGGGCGTGAGGGTGGGCTGGTCAGTGGGGTCGAAGGTGACGAAGGTGAAGCGTTCTCTTTGCGCCAGGAATTGCTCCAGAGTCAGTGCGAAACCAAGCGACTTCATCACCAATCGCAGGCTGGGATTGGACATGGCAAACTCGAAGGCTTTGGCCAGTTCGGCATCCGATGCGATGTGCCGGGCCGTCACACTTTCGGCCCCGCGCCAGGTTTGAATGGTGATGTAGGGGTGAGCAGTGATGTTGCGGAACCAATCGGTCTTCGTTCCCCACCCGCTGAAAACATACTTACGTCCCTTGTATTCGTGGAACTCGATAGCGGTGCGGCGCGGCTGGCCGCTCTTGCGGCCCACCGTCGTCATCAGCATGAACAGCCGCCCCACGATGGCCCCAAGCCCCAGGCGGTAGAGCAGAATGGGCGTTTTGAACAGCCATTTCATCAAACCGCTTGGGTAGGGCAGGTTTTCGACCCAGGTTTTTTGTGTGATTTCGTTCATCACTCCCTCGCTGGTAGTTTATTTATCTCCCACACACAGGCTGGCGCGCCCATCGCCCGGCATTCCACTTCTTTCACTTTGACCACTTCCAGCCTCTTTTGGGCGCGCATCCCTTTGGGCAGCAGGCGCAACGCGCCAATGGCCGCCGCGCCAAAAGCATTGTTGAATTTTTCCATGCCTTTCTGCTGGCTCAAACGTCCAATGCGCAAGACCATACTGCACCCGGCGCGCCCGAAAAAGTTGAGCAAGCCCGCGTTCAAGTCGGCATATTCGCCCAGGGTGCATTTCCCCGTGACCTGGTTGGGGTCTTCGGGATAGTTGTCAATGATGTGTTCCAGCCCGGCTTGTTTC
The DNA here is from genome assembly GCA_049325275.1 of Chloroflexota bacterium. Classification (GTDB taxonomy): domain Bacteria; phylum Chloroflexota; class Anaerolineae; order Anaerolineales; family UBA4823; genus CAIQJJ01. Next base: position 135,126 of record JBMOLU010000002.1, on the reverse strand, counting down.
AGAACAACAGCCAGGCCTGGTTTCCCGGCTACTTCTTCAGCCGCTTTCAATGCCCAGAGCATGCCACCATCATGATTTTTAATCGCTGTGGCGGGATCAGGGGTGCCTTTACGCGTGATATTCATCTTGTGTTTCCTTCTGTGTGTGTAATCTGAGAATCAAGAGAAATCGATCCGCAAGACGGATAAATCTGGCCCTAAATATCGAGGTGGGACAAAAAGATAGCACCCCTATGTTTCCCCACCACTTTGAGACGCCATCTTGTACAATCAAAAACAGTCTCCAACCAAACTCAAAATTCCGGGATTATTAATCTGGTAGCTTATCATACAAATCCGAACCGATTTTTAATGTTTTGTTAATCAAGTGTCGTCTTGCCAAATTGAAAGCTAGCTGGCCCCGCCACCCGAAGCACCACCATCGGCGCCGGACGCCGCTGTGGCAGAAGTATCTGCCGCGGAGATGGCAATGTCAGGGAGCGATGCATATTGCCCTACACCAGCAAATTCAAGTTGGTACGAGGCATGCAAGAAGTGATGAGTATTGCCCAAAGGGCGAGGCGTTGCGTCAATTCGGAGGGCGAGGCGTTGCGTCAATTCGGAGTGCAAGGCGAGTTTGGAGATTTGTGGTTCGGCGCAATGGCGGCAGAAAGCTCCGGTTGGTTGCACGTATGGATACGCTGTGATTGGGCAGATTGGCTGGTGGCGGCAGCAGATGAAAATGTCTTTTGAGAGCATACAGTTGAATTTGGCACAGCGGGTGAAGATCAGCGAGTCTCAAGTGCGGTCGTTATACCACGAGCGGTATTTGCCGTTGTTGGCCTGTCACGATCGGCAGCAGATGGAACGCGTGAAGATGGTTGCGCAGCGAACAGGGCTGTTGTTGAGTTTGGATGGGTTGGCCCCTGAAGGAGGCGAGCCGCAATTGTGGATGGTGCGCGAGATCGTGAGCGGTGTGACCCTGCGTTGTGGTTGGATGAGTGAACAAGACGAGGCTGCATTTGTGCGTTTTTTGCAGCCGATTGCTGGTTTGGGTTTATCGGTCAGTGCCATCTTGAGTGACAAACAATCTGGTTTGTGGCCAGCCGTGGCCAAAGTTTTTCCTGGGGTACGTCATGCCTATTGCCAGAGCCATTATCTTCACAACATTGCCCTTCCGATTGCAGATGAAGATGAACGATGAAAATCCGTTTGCGACAAAATGTGCGTACGGCTATCGGTGAAATCATTCGCCAGGAAGATGTCAAAGCCGAAGGTGTTCTGACGGTGACGGGTGCGGTTCCTTCCCCTGTGGAAACGCAGGCGGCTGAAAGCCAGGCTGAAGACAGCGCACAAACCCGTTACGTCATTGAACGAGAGATTTGCCGACGCCTTCGTTTCCTGCTGACCTTGAAAGGTCGCCCTCCTTTTCGCCTGGCAGGGATCGAAATGTTCGCCCGTCTGAGCGAAGTGAACGATTGTCTTGAACGCTTGATTGCCCATCACGCAACACCCCACTTATTGACCCTACAACATGGACTGCAAAACGCACTCCAAGCATCCCAGGCCAGCTACACCTCGTTATGCGAAGCAGCCGCCTGGCTGGAACATATCGCTTACCTGCTTGACCCTGACCAGCATCCCGTCCGCTCCGGCGAACAGGTGCGTCAAAGCCTGTTTGCCTACCTGGACAAAATCCAAATCTCTCGCTCTCCTGACCCCTTTTTGCGCAATACCTGCAAAATCATCGCAAAAACCACCCAGCACTATGCCCCTGGTTTGTTTCACACTTATGATGTCCGCAATCTCCCCCGTACCAATAACAAACGGGAAAGCGATTTCCGCGAACTTCGCCGCCGTTTGGTTACACTGGAGCAGGTGGACAATGATCTTGCTGCCTGGTCAGGTTGACGTTTTTTAAATACTCCCTGAATTTGAAGTTGATGTACGCATCCCTCTTAGAAAAACAACAGGCGGAAATATCTTCCGCCTGTTGTTTGCAACTTAGATAATTCTGACTATCTTTGGGACAATAACCTGAATTTATACCCGTACACCAATATTCCGCGCTCGTCCCCATCCTGTCGAATGCGCCGGGTGACCATCTCCACCGGCATGCCGATCTGCACGGGCTGATCGCCCAGGTCGGTCAGTTGGGCAGTTACCACCGGGCCTTCAGCCAATTTCACCAATGCCACAGTGTAAGGCAAGTTTTCTTCATAACCGGCCGGGGCATCGTGAACGGTGGTGTACGAATAAATTTCGCCCTGTCCGCTGAAGGCAAATTCCGTTTTTGCTTCCAGGCCGCATTCGGGGCAAACATCGCGCGGGGGAAAGATTTTTGCATCGCAGTGCGGGCAGACTTCCCCAATCAGGCCATATCGTTGTTTCCGTAAACGCCAATGACGTGAGATTTCCATAATAAAAGCTCCTCGGGCTTCCTAACACAAGGTATGGGTTAGGTCTTAATTACCCTCAGTGTACCGTTTTGAAGCTCTCAAGAACTATCACAATGAGGTTTCAGAACTCTACAAAACTATCAGGCTCCATCCAGTCTTTCGAAAATGTGCGTGACGGCCGTCGCAGCAGCACCGCTCAACGCCTGGATCATTGCCCGACGTGGGGACAGGACCTGGTTCGGACCGGCCTGGGCACGCAGTTGCAGGGTGGCTTCAACTGCCTGGTAAACTCCCGTTGCCCCCCCGGGATTGCCGCGCGCCTTCCAACCGCCAAACGTGTTCACAGGCAGCGAGCCTTGCAAACCGAGTGTACCATCCTGCGCCAGGCGCCAACCTTCACCGGGCTGTGCAAAGCCTGCTGCTTCCAAAGACAGCGCTGCGTAAACGGAAGCCGAATCGCACAGTTCGAACAGGTTTACGTCCTGCGGCAAGATGCCGGCCTTACAACAGGCGCGCTCGACCGATTTCCGTGCGGCAGAAAAATCGAGCGGGTTGATGCGATCGTGCAGCGCCAGGCGGTCGGTAACGAGGCTCGAACCAGAAACGCGAACCAGCGGATGCGCAAACCCTTCCGGCACCCGATCACGGCGCGCCAGAATCAGCGCCGCTGCGCCGTCGGCCCAGGGTGCCACATCGAACATGTTGAGGGGAGCACAAACCGCCCCCGCCTGCTCGTACGCTTCGGGACGAATACGGTTACGGAACATGGCATGGGGGTTGCTGGCCGCGTGGTCGTGGGCGTGGATGGCAAAGCCGGCAAAGGCAGCGCGCGGCGCACCGGTTTCGTGCAGGTAACGCTGCATTACCAGGGCAGCCGCCCCCGTCGGGGTAAGGCCCTGCACGGCTTCGTAGTCGCTGTCGAGAATAATCGAAGCCGCAGCCTCGACGCTTGCCCCCACCTGATCGGTGAACTTTTCCACGCCGAGCACGAGGGCCACATCCACCTGCCCCGAAGCGATGGCCAGGTATGCCATACGCAGCGCAGCCCCACCGGAAGCATTACCGGCCTCGATGGTAGCCGCCTCGATGCCGCGCAGCCCCACATGATCGGCGATGAGGGATCCCAGGTGGGCCTGGTGAGAAAGCACGGCAGCGACCATATTGCCAACATACAAGGCATCCGGTTTCAGCCCGCCAGCGTCGGCCAGGGCGGCTTTGTAAGCTCGATATGCCAGTTGGCGTAGAGAAAGATGCCAGTGTTCGCCTACCGGAACCTGGCCGATACCGGCAATCAAGACGTCGGTCATAGCGTCTCCTGCACTTTCATTTGAGCGCCAGCTTGCCGCGGAAACGCACGTAGGTGGCGTAATCGATTTCGATACGGCGGGCGATATAATCCTGCGTCTTTGGCGCCCGATGGCGGCGTTCGAGAATAGCATCGGTCACCCGTAGATCGAAGGCGTCCGAACCGGCGCCCGACCCAAAAGAAACCACCAAAATCCGGTCGCCGGGTGCGGCGACGTCGAGTACGCCCGTCAAACCGATCATGGCGGCCCCTGCATACGTGTTGCCGATCACGGGCACGAGCAGGCCCGGAGCGATCTGCTCTTTGCTGAAGCCCAGCGTAGCAGCGATCTTTTGCGGGAACTTCGTGTTTGGCTGGTGAAAGACGGCCCACTGATAATCGGCAGCCGTGGTGCCCTGGGCTTTCATCAGGTTTTTGGCGGCCTCGCCGATGTGTTTGAAGTAAGCCGGCTCTCCGGTAAAGCGCTGCCCGTGCTCTGGGTAACGCTGGTATTCACGCCGCCAGAAATCCGGAGTATCGGTCACATAGGAAAACGACCCATCGAAGACAGCCAGCGCTTCCTCGGCAGGGCCGAGCACGTACGCTGCGCCGCCGGCGCCGGCCGTGTATTCCAGGTGATCGCCGGGTTTTCCCTGGGCGGTGTCCATGCCGATGGCAATGGCGTAGCGCGCCATGCTCGAGCCTACCAGTGCAATAGCGGCCACCATGGCCTCGGTGCCGGCTTTGCAAGCGAATTCCCAGTCGCCGGCCTGGACATGCGGCGTCAGGCCGAGGGCTTCTGCCACCAGGGTACCGGTAGGTTTGACGGCGTACGGGTGCGATTCCGAGCCGACCCACACGGCGCGCACTTCATCCAGGTTGATGCGGGCACGCGCCAGGGCGTTGCGGGCGGCTTCCATGGACATGGTCGCCACATCTTCATCGAGACCCGGCACGGCTTTTTCTTTGATCGGCAAGGCTGCGTCGCCGCCGGTCCATACCCGCGAGACTTCTTTTGCAGGCAGCCGGTAACACGGCACGTACGCGCCATAACCGACGATCCCGACCGGGCGGGCGGGCTTCAATAACGGAAAGACAGGAGATGTATCGGTCATAACTCACCTAACCCGCATAAAGCGGCACGGGCCTAACCCAGTTCCTATTTCGGTGCTTCTTCTACACAACGCATATAGGTTAGGCACTAACCCGCATAAAGCGGCACGGGCCTAACCCTGCTCTTAATTGTGTGCTTTTTCTGCACAGAACCGCACGGTTCGGCCAGAACGATGGCACCATAAGGCTGGTTCTTTACTGATGTTCACTTTTTCGCCAGGCGTTCAAGATCGCTTCTGCGCGATCCACACGCACAACTTTTTCGGCGACTAACTGCGCCGCCAGGCGTTCGATTTCATCGCCGGAGGCCCCGGCCGCTGCCGCGACCTGGCGGGCGTGCAGGCTCATGTGGCCGCGCTGGATGCCTTCAGTAGCCAACGCCCGTAAAGCCGCCAGGTTCTGCGCTAGCCCTACCGAGGCCATGATCTCGGCCAAATCAGAAGCTGTATCCACGGACATCAACTTGAGTGCGGCCTGTGCGGCAGGATGAACCCGGGTGGCACCGCCAACAACGCCAACCGCCAGCGGGAGTTCTATCGTACCCACCAGGTTTCCAGCGACGTCTTTGCCCCAGGTGGTCAACGCGGTGTAGCGCCCGCTGCGAGCTGCATAGGCGTGGGCGCCGGCCTCGACAGCGCGCCAGTCGTTGCCGGTGGCGATCGCGATGGGATCGATCCCGTTCATGATGCCTTTGTTGTGTGTGGCCGCTCGATAAGGGTCAGCAGCGGCAAAGGCCCAGGCAGCGATCACCCCATCGCGTACTTGATCACCACTATACGGGTCGAAAGCCAGTTCGCCGAGCCGGATGGTGCAACGCGCACGCGCCACACGCCGATCGGCCAGGTTGGAAAGGATGCGCAAATGAACTCGCCCTCCACTGAGGGCTTCGATACGCGCCGACAGGCGTTCGCAGGCCGTGTTGACCGCATTGGCGCCCATCGCGTCGCGTACGTCATAGATCAGGTGCACGACCAGGAACGGCCCAACCGGCGACGTGTCGATCAGGCGTACTTCCAGGTCGCGCGGACCGCCGCCGAGTTTCTTGAGCACCGGATCGATTTCAGCGGCTTCGGCAAGCAGCTCGGCCTTCTTTTCCAAAATGGCGATGCGCGCGCCGTGGGGTTCCGGGACATCGAGCACCTGTATCTGGCCGATCATTTCAGGCGCAGTGACGTGTGCAAAAAAACCGCCCGTGCCGCGCGCCAGGCGCGCCATGAAGGAAGCGCCCGCGACGATGGAAGGCTCTTCCACGGCCATCGGCACCAGCACTTCACGTCCATTGACGACGAAATTGAGTGCCACGCCAACCGGCAACGCAAAGACGCCTACCACGTTTTCGATCATCTTGTCAGCTTGCGCAGGCGAAAGGCCGGCTTCGCCTACCAGGGCAGAGAACTCCTGCGCGGATAAGAGGCCGATCTTGGCCAGTGCGGCACGGCGTTCTTCGAGCGTTAAATTGTAAAATCCAGGAATACGTGAGGACATCGGGGGATTTTTCTCGCTAAACGTTGATACAGCAAAGGTTTACACGTTGCCGGCTGAAGGCAACATTTGGCTTGCGGGTTTCATCTGTCGACTTCCAAACGTTATAACACACGCTCCTCGCAAAAGCTATCAAATTTGCGTGATTGCCCAAATCGTACATTTTCGGTACAATTACCGCGCGGTGAGAAAATGGTTCTTGAAACTAGACGACAACTCGAAGAAAAGTTTGGCGGTAATTTATCGATCGATTCCATGCTGGAGGAGCTGCGCCAACGCAACGAAGACCTGGCGCTGATCAATGATCTGGCAGCAGCGTTGGCCTGTTCGCAGGAACTGGCCGATATTCTGCATCTGACGTTAAATCGCGTGGTCGAATACCTGCATGTAGAAGCAGGAGAAATCTTCCTGACGGATGAGGATTCGCACGAACTCAAACTGGCCCTGCACGTTGGTGCGGCCGCAGAAGCGTTTTGGACGCGTGACTGTTTCGCCCCGGGAGAAGGTTTCATTGGCCTGGCGGCCCAGGAAGTCAAGCCGGTCGTCAGCGATGCCCTCGGCAAAGATACACGTTTCTTGCGCCCGGCGGTCATTGCGGCGGGCTTTCGCTGTATGGCCTGTGTGCCATTAACGGCGCCGGGCAAAGTCGTCGGCGTGCTTAGCGTTGCTACGCATCACAAACGCCGCCTGGAGGAGCGTGAAATCCAGTTACTGACGGCCGTGGGGACTTGGGCCGGGATCGCCATCGAGAACATCCGGCTCGCACAGCAGGCGCGCCGCCTGGCCGTGCTTGAGGAACGCGACCGCATCGGCATGGACTTGCACGACAGCATCATTCAATCCATCTATGCCGTCGGCCTCGGGCTGGATTTTGCCCGTGTGGCGATTGCCGAGGATCCACAGCAGGCACGCGCAAAAATCGACCAGGCCATCGAGGGCCTGAACAGCACGATTCGCGATTTACGTACTTATATTCTGGACCTGCGCCCACGCCAATTCCATGGAGAGAATTTGATGGAAGGCTTAAGGCGTTTGATCGAAGAATTCCGCGTCAACGGTCTGCAAAACGTGACCTTGATCGGCCCGGAAGGCGACCTGGGCCTGAACGGCCTGCCGGTCGAGCACGCCACCACCCTGTTCCACATCACGCAGGAAGCGCTGGCCAACACGGCCAAACATGCACGCGCCCTGCAAACGACGGTTCAGGTGTGGACGGCTCCGGGCCGCGTGCTGGTAGAGATCGCCGACAACGGGCAAGGCTTCGACCTGCGCAAGATGAGCGTCACCATCGGACACGGCCTGTCGAACATCCACACCCGCGCCCACCGGGTGGGTGGCGATGTCGAGATCACATCCGAGCCGGGCCAGGGCACCAGCGTTCTGGCCTGGGTGCCGATGAAACTCCAGCATGACAGCCCTGACAAGCCCCAGTAATCCAAAAATCAAGCAGATTCGTGCGCTCAAACAGCGCAAGACACGCCAGGATACGGGCCTGTTCGTGGTAGAAGGCATCCGCCATGTCGGGGAGGCGTTCGAAGCGGGAGCAGATTTTTCTTACTTGTGCTACTGCCCCGATTTGCTTAAAAGTGACTATGCGCTGGCATTGGTCCGACAGTTGGAAAAGCAGGGGACATCCGTGTACGCGGTCGCCGGCGCTACGTTTGCCGGCCTGGCCGAGAAAGAGAATCCCCAAGGTTTGCTCGCCGTCGTCCGGCAGGCCCAGCGTCCATTGGCCGATTTACAACCCGCAAACTTCGCCTGGGGCGTTGCGCTGGTAGCCCCGCAGGACCCCGGCAACCTGGGAACAGTTTTGCGCACCGTCGATGCGGTGGGGGCATCCGGGCTGCTGCTGCTCGACAGCACGACGGATGTGTATCACCCCTCTGCCGTACGCGCCAGCATGGGAACAGTCTTCTGGTATCCGGTGGCCAGCGCTACGTTCGCCGAATTCGCGGCGTGGGCCGGCAAACACGGCTATACCGTCTACGGGACATCCGCACACGGAAACGTATCCTACGAACAGGTTACCCGTTACAGGCAACCGATGATTTTGCTGATGGGCAGCGAGCGCGAAGGCCTGACGGAATCGCAAACAGCCGCCTGCAACCAGCTTGTCCGCCTGCCAATGTTAGGGCATGCCACATCGCTCAACATCGCGGTGGCAACCGGGGTAATGCTGTACCAGATGCTGGAAAAACAAATCGGCAAATGAGTGCTTTGGCGTAAACACTCATTTGCCAGCCGCTTTTGTGGAAAGCCCCCGAACTGCATAAAACAGAAAGGCCCTAAACCCTTTCTTGATTTGCGCACTTGTGCGCGGTTCTGGCAGAATGTATGGGCTAGCCTACCGGCTGCTCGTGCCAGCTTTGAGCACGTGTGCCCAACCCGATCCATTGCAGATTTTGCAACGGTCGTCAAACTCGCCGGCTTTTTGGACCCCCGTACCGTTGCAGTGGGGACAATCTCGCGCAGGCTGGGCAACAAGCAGGCTGCCCTGCCCGCCACAAACCAGGCACAAGTCGCCATAATTGCCATATTTTCCCGTGCCCGTACACCACTTACACGTTTCCGGGGCGTATTGAATGACAGGCATCACCATGCGAACACCTCCTACAGGTCAAACGGGGTTGCTAGCTTCTCTTGTAAATTTCATTATACCCGCGAACAAAGAACGCCAAGGGTTATTCGTGGTTCGTCACTTTCGGACGAATCTGCCGCCTGAAACGAGGATCGCGGTCCAGGGTCAGGCGTAACCCCTCCGTCAGCCTGACACGGGGTTGGTAGCCAAGCTTTTCGCGTGCCAGCGATAAGTCGGCGCACATGTGTGACACGCCCGGGCTGTTTCGGGGATTGGTCATCAGCTCAGCGGTACTACCGGTTACTTCCAAGACCAGCCGCACCAGTTCGTGAATACTGGTTTCGACGCCGCTGCCGATATTGATCACCTGGTTGTCGACATCAGGCGCCGTAGAGGCAGCCACCATCGCATCGACCACATCGTCTACGTAAACGTAGTCCCGTGTTTGCGTCCCATGCCCGTGAACGACAATCGTGCCGTTGTGAGTGGCCTGGCGCAAGAAGTTCGGAATGACTGGCGGGTTGGAGGCTGGCAAGCGCTGTCCCGGCCCGTAGGCATTGAAAACCCGCAAGCTGAGGGTATCGATCTTCCATAAGTCACCAATCGTGCGAATGTAGTATTCGGAGGCCAGCTTCGAAACCGCATAAGGGGAACGGGGATCGGGCACCGTGCCTTCTCGGAGGGGTTGCGCCTGCTGATCGCCATAGACGGCTCCGGAGGAGATGAAGACGACACGCCGCACGCCCACGTCACGCATGGCTTCCATCAAGCTGACAGTCCCCCCCACATTGACGGCATTGTATTCGCGGGGATACATGATGGACTCGGGCACCGAAACGCGTGCCGCCAGGTGGTAGACGCAGTCGACATCTTGCAAAAGCGTCCAAAGCTTGGGCCGGTCGCTGACATCCCCACGGGTAAAGAGCACGTCTGGTGAAAGCGTGCTGGCATCGCCTGTAGAAAGATCGTCCAGGCCACGTACTTGCTGGCCTTCCCATGCCAGGCGGTTTGCCAATGCTGCCCCTAAAAAGCCAGCGGCCCCGGTAATCAAAAAGTTCATTGCCAGACCTCATGAAGGAGCGGGTCAAAATATTGGAGGTGATTATACACAGATACGCTGTTCTTGAACACTTTGCGAACATTTAGTCCGCAAGGCAGCCGCATGGTACAATAAAATCATGCCGGCTTTCAAGATCCGTTTACGCAGGCTCGTTTGGGTGGTTTTGCTCTCTTTCGCCATGACCGTGAGCCTGACGAGAAGTACGGCAGCCCTCAACGAGCAAACGGATTTGATCCGGGCCTACACACGTGCGATCGAATTCGACTTTGTTTCATGGACGTTGAAAGCCCTGGATATCAAACTGGGGCAGGCTGTGTTGGGGGCAAGCCGCTATCTTTCGGAAGCCACACGTAAGCAGACCGTTCTCGATTACATCGAACTGATACGCCAGATCGATGCTGCGGAGCGTGAGCTTTACCGGGTATATGCCGACCCGCAGGTTGGCGACCCGGAAGCAGCCTCCGTTGCGCTGCGCACGACGCTGGATGGCTACTACGAACGCCGCAGTTTGCTTGGCCCGCTGGCCGAAGCGATTGTGCAGGAACAAATCAGCACCGTCATTACAACGATGGAGCTTGATTTTACCGGGCAGACTCTTCCGCCGGTTCTGTACCACACGACCAAACCACCCTACGCCTTGATCGTTTCCCCACGCGATCGCATCGAGCAAGTAGCAGACATCTCCATCTCTCCGGACATCACCATAGACAAGCAGGCCTTACTCGAAGCGCAAGTGGATGAAGCGCAAAACGTCTCTTCTTTGGTCGTTGGCATTGGCGGCATTGGCCTTTATCCTACCATGGTCATGCAAACGTCCGATCTCAACTGGTTGATGGAAGTCGTCTCCCATGAATGGACGCACAACTACCTGACACTGCACCCCTTGGGCCTCAACTACTACACGACCCCCGAACTGCGCATCATCAATGAAACCACCGCCTCGATTGCCGGCAAGGAAATTGGCAGGGCAGTCATCGAGCGCTACTACCCTGAGTGGTTGCCCCCACCGCCCACACCGCCTTCTGAAGAAGGAAAGAAGGCCGAACCTTCGCCGGACACACCAGCGCCCTTCGACTTTCGCGCCGCCATGCACGAGACGCGTGTCACCGTCGATCAGATGTTGGCGGAAGGAAACGTCGAAGAAGCAGAAGCCTATATGGCGGAGCGCCGGCAGATGTTTCTCGAACACGGCTATGGCATCCGCAAACTCAACCAGGCCTACTTTGCTTTCTATGGCGCCTACGCCGATCAACCGGGCGGCGCAGCAGGCGAGGACCCTGTGAGCGCAGCCGTACGAACGTTACGCACACAGAGCCCTTCGCTAACAGATTTTATCAACCGCATTATGTGGGTGACATCTTTCGAGCAGCTTCAGGAAATGACACAAGAACCCTGAGGAAACCGCCCTGATCTCGGGTACCACCCGCCTGGCGTAAAATAAGCACAGCGCTTACCCAGCCTTCTCAAAGAATAGTCGGCCTATCTTTGGCCAGGCTGTAAAATGCAGAGATACTTTTCTTATTTTGGCTTTCCCGGCTTCGCCGGGAAAGGGGGCCGCACTTGGGGGTTGTGCGTGTGCGAAGCACACATACAATCCCCAAATGCGGGAATTCTTCACGCTAAACCCGGAAGACCCCTTATTTTTTACCGATCACCAGGCTGTGCCGGTATCTCGTGCGGTGTGACTGTGAACTTGATGGCCGTGCGAACCTTGTCTTCGATTTCCACATCCACAAATTCTGTCGTAAACACGATTCCGATGTTATCACGAGATAGATACGCTTTTGCTACCGTCAGGGCCTTGACTGCCTGGTTGACCGCACTGGCGCCGATCGCTTGAACGTCGGCGCGCTGGTGCTCACGAATGATTCCTGCGATTGCGCCCGCCACAGCGGATGTGCGGGAAGTGCCCGAAACTTTGATCATGTCCATGTTGGTTGCCTCCTTGTGAGAGCTGATGAAGGGCCGTCCAAAGTGATGGATGAGCGCTGTGGGCATAGAACTTGCTACACAAAGATTGTACAAGATTTTCAAGAGCGAAGCAAGCCGGTGAAGTGGTAGAATTTCATCATGTCACGTTGGATACGCTTTTTTATCGTGTTGGGCATTGGGATGGTGGCGGCCTTGTTTTATACTTGGGTCGTGAACCCGGTCCAATATACAGATACGGCGCCAAACACGCTGCGCCAGGACTATAAAACCGATTACGTATTAATGGTGGCCGAAGTCTACCATGCCGACGGAAACCTGCAAGACGTTATGCGGCAACTGGCGCTCCTTGGCGACAAGCCGCCCGCCAAAATCGTCGATGAGGCGATCCGGTATGCCCGTGGGGATGCAAACGGCAGCCAGGCGCTTTATCCGCTGGAAGACCTGGCGTTGATGCAAGCCTTGTACGATGCATTGAATACCATGCAGCCCACGCTAGAAAAGCCATGAAACGAAGAGACGATCGCGGCTCGCTCTACCTTGTCACAGCGTTCGTCCTGGGTGTGATCGTCGGCCTGGTGTACGGGTGGGCCATCGAACCCTTGCAGTATTCCGATACCGATCCCGGTGCCTTGCGCGCCGACTTCAAGGATCACTACCGGGTCCTGATCGCCCGAGCGTTTTTGTCCAACCAGGACATAGGCCGCGCCGTGGGCCGCCTGAAACTTTTGAACGATGTAGACAGCGTGGTTGCCCTTACCTTGCAGGCACAGCGTGCCATTGCCGAAAGCCGACCGGAGAAAGAAGTACAGGCCCTCACCTATTTGATGCTGGCGCTCTCCCAGGGCGAAGCGCCTATCCAGCTACCCACTTTGGCGAACCAGGCCCAGGAAGCAACCCCATCGGTCACCAGCACATCGACCACCACACCCACACCGTTTCTTACGGCAACGCCCCTGATAGAGTCTGGCGAAGGCCTCGCCACCGGTATCGTGACGGGCACAGCCTCTTCAACGGCAGGCGTCATACCAACGCCAACGGCCACACCGGGGGCCGCCCTCTCTTTATACGAGCAAACGCTGATATGCGACACACCGCAAGAGACTCCCATGCTGCAAATTGAAGCGCTGGATACAGAAAGCAATCCCATATCGGGGGTCACGATCCGGATTCAACGCGCAGGAGATGCGCACGAGGAGCTTTTCTATACCGGGCTGAAGCCAGAAATCGGCCTTGGATACGCCGACTTTGCCATGTTCCCAGACACAGACTACTTGCTCTGGGTTGGCGAGGGAGGGCCGCCGGTCGAAGTGAAACCGCCGGCATGTGAAGTGGCTTCAGGCAAGAGTACATGGGGCACCTGGAAGCTGACGTTTATCCATCCCTGAGTTTTTGTAAGAAATGTTTTGGTACGTAAAACATGCGCCAAATTGCGCGGATGGAATCACGAAATCGGCCTGGCTATACCGGTTGAAAACCTTAAGATTCACCTTCCCGGCGCCAAATAGTACCGGAGTCCTCCCCAGTTTAACGGCATATGTGGGATGTGCCACCTGTGCTATCCCAGGAGTGGAGACTCTTCGTTGTTCTGTAAACAATTTGTTAATATTCAATTAAAGGGAAAGTTTTAAGAAAGCAAACCTTAAAGAATTGTGTTTTTTTAGAGTAGCGTAGGTTAACCGTATTGCACAAGAGCGCTACTATTTGTTAGAATTCGGAGCGAAAGCTGGCAGAGCCAAGTCAGATTTGCCATTTTGGCGGTGGGTACCGGGTACCCTTACAAACCGGCGCTCCATCATCGGCAGGTACATTTTTTCTTGGGGAAGCTCTTTTCTTGCACGGCAGGAAGAGTGTATGTTTCTATTGGTAGGAGGAGAACACGTCACTATGAAAGCTGATCAAGCCTGGCAAGCTGCACTTGGGCAACTGCAAATGGAAATGCCCAAATCCACATTCGATACATGGGTACGGGACGCCGCGCTGGTGACATACGAAGACGGTGTTTTCATTATCGGCGTGCAAAATGCCTACGCGCGCGACTGGTTAGAAGGACGCTTGACGAGTACGATCAAGCGTTTGCTGACCGGGTTGATGAATCGCTCTATCGAAACGCGCTTTGTTGTCTGGCAGAGTGCAGACGAGGGGGAAACAGAACCAGCGAGGATCGAAGAGCCCGCTACGCTCCCGCAAACGATCACCAATTTCACCGTCAACTCACGCTATACTTTCGAGAATTTTGTCGTGGGAGCAAGCAATCGCCTGGCACATGCAGCTGCCCTGGCAGTGGCCGAAAAGCCGGCCTATGCATACAACCCACTTTTCTTGTATGGCGGTGTCGGCTTGGGAAAAACGCACTTGCTCCATGCCATCGGCGCCGCCTGTACACAACGCGGGCAGCAGGTTTTGTACGTTTCCTCTGAAGAATTCACAAACGATCTGATCAACGCCATCCGCAGCCACACCACACAGGCCTTCCGTGAAAAGTATCGCCAAATCGACGTTCTCATGGTGGATGACATCCAGTTCATTGCCGGGAAAGAATCCACGCAAGAAGAGTTTTTCCACACCTTCAACACCCTGCACGGACAAAACAAACAGATCGTGCTTTCTTCCGATCGCCCACCTAAGGCACTGGTAACCCTGGAAGAGCGGCTGCGTTCCCGTTTCGAATGGGGGCTGGCAGCCGACATCCAACCACCTGATTTTGAAACACGCCTGGCGATCTTGCGCTCCAAAGCAGAACGGAGCCGCTCGCGAATGCCCGACGATATGCTTGAAATGATCGCCCGCCGGGTGCAATCGAATATTCGCGAGTTGGAGGGAGCGCTGACACGTGTGATGGCCTTTGCCGACTTGAGCGGCCTGCCGCTTACCCCCAAGCTCGTCGATTCCGCCCTGGCAGACCTGCTGCCCCAACACCAGGAGTTACAGCCAGACAACGTCTTGCGCACCGTCGCCGACGTTTTTGGCGTGGCCGTAGAACGTATTTTGAGCCGTGAACGCTCGCAAGAAGTGGCCCTGCCTCGGCAGGTCGTCATGTATCTGTTACGTGAAGAAGCACAGTACTCGCTGCCCCAAATCGGAGAAACCATCGGCGGCCGCGATCACACCACGGTGATGTACGCCTGCGAGAAAGTGGCCGATATGCTCGAACGAGACGATCGCCTGCGCCGCCAGGTGATCAAGGTCCGTGAACAAATGTACGGGCCTGGGCTGCCGGTCTGAAAGCGCCCCAAATCGCCATTCCCATCGGGGGAGTGTGGATCACTTGCCTTCCTGGCCCACACTCCCCCACTTTTCTTTAAAAGCACACTCAACGCCGTTGTTTCCGCCACCAAGCGCGCAGGCGCAAGTAAGTGTGTGCAATCCAACGCGGTGGGGCAATCGGCACCGCCACCCATTCTTCGGGGCCAGGCCATGGGTCAAGGTCGAACATCTTACGAAACGCATAGACGCCAAACAGCTTCAGCGATGCCATCACCGGTGCGGCAAGGATGACGCCAATCAAACCAAGCAGACCTGCCGCAATGATGGCCCCCAGCAACACGGTTGCCGGGTGAACTTTCAAGGTCTGTCCCATGATTTGCGGCGATATAACGTTATCGAAAATTTGGTCAACCACCACGGCAACGATCATCACCAGAACGGTGTAGGCCAACGGTTGCAGGCCAAAATGGTTTTGGGGTTGAAAGAAAGAAGCCACGATCAAACCCAACCAGGTGACAAAACCACCCACATAAGGCACAAAACGGGCCACACCTGCCAGCAGGGCGAGACCAATCGCAAAGCGCACACCGAGAATCGAAAGGATGATGGAATAGGTCAGGGTGACCATCAACATGATCAATAACTGCCCGCGCAAGAAGGCATTCCAAATCCGGCTTAGCTCACGCGCCAGGCGGCGGATGTCGGCGTCGTAGCCGGGGATCTCGATGTAATCGAAGCGCCCCTGCATCTGCCCCGATTCGGACAGCAGAAAATAGGAGATCAGCAAAATGAACAACACCAGCCCGATGATGGTTGCTGCACGGGTTGCAAAACCACCGATCAGGCTGGTCGTTTGCCCTAAAGCAGGCTGTATCATCTGGATCAACTGGTCGGCAAGCGAATTGAGCGCCAGGTAGCGGCTGATGTCTATTTCATAAGGGCCGATGAAGTAACGCTGGGTTGAGAGCTGCTCCATCAGGACCGGCAGATCGTTGATAAACTTGACGACGATGGTATACAGGCTTTCCACTTGCTGCACGATCACCACCCCCAACCAGGTCGACAAAGCGACCAAACCGGCCAGCAGGGTCAGATAGACCAGGGCCACATTGATACGCCACGAGAGGTGCGTAATTTTTTGTAGACGATCCGCCACGGGGTGCAGCAGGTAGGTCACCATGAAGGCCAGAATCAACGGGCCGACATACCCTCGAAAATAAAACAACAAACCAAGAAACAGGGCAACGAACGTCAAGCCAAAGATCAGCTTGACGGTTGGGTTCCAACGCGGCGATACGGGCGGAAGGTCAGTCTCGGTCACCTATTTCCCCAGAAATGGCATCACGACGGCGATAACCACCAAAACTGTGAAAAACAGCCCTGCCAGGGTGCCGATCCGCTTCAGGTCTTTGGCGACATAGCTGTAATCGGGGTTGAAGTCCGAGGGGACCTCGGCGGCCGGTTGCGAGGGGCGTATACCCGGCATGCCGCGTAACTGACGTTTGTTCTTTGCCATACAATTGAATTCCTTCTCGACATGAATTTTTTGGCACTTCCGGCTTTGCCGGGAAATGACCTTTTGATTTTCCGGATCGACGAGGCGGATCGCCTCGTGGCCGGGAAATGCCTGCTTACTGCCCCGTCTTTTGTAAACGGGCGCGGATGACAATGCGCTTATTGTCCACCAGATAAGGATAGCACGAGATCAGGGTGACCACCGCATCGGGGGTTTGCGCCATCACTTCGACCGCCGTCGGTTCGACAATTTTCGGATTCTCAGAAACGATGTACGTATAGGCACGCTGGCTGGTGTATAGAACGATCTGATCGCCTTTTTGAAGCTTGTCCAAATCGCGGAAAATTTCACCGTAAATATCGTTGTGCGCCGAAAGGACCACGTTACCCTTTTCGCCGGGATTGGCCGATCCGGCAGACTGGCCAACACCCTTCTTGAGCTGTTCCCAGCCGTCACCTTGCACAACCGGCTTCATATGGATGCCGATGGCCGAAATTTGAATGTGCAACGCATGTTCGACGCTTTGGGTAGGCGCCGGCATGTTGGCCATCGATTGTACCAGGGGCCGCAAATGCTCCGGGATTTCTGCGTCATTTGGCCGGGCGTGGCCTTCGGCATCGGGCGGCGTGTGCCCCGAAGGCAGCACCACGGCGACAATCAAAGGGGTAGGGGTCAGCGTAGGCTGAACCTGGCTGGCAGCGTATTCGTGGTTGAGATCGCGCAGAATATCCAACCCACTATAAACGACAAAACCCAGCGCCAAAACGGCCAGCACTTCGATGACCAGCAGCAGCCTGTCGAGTACACGCTGAGTGCGGGAGGGACGGTGCTCGCCTGACAGGTCACCAGTGGCCAGGCCATCGGCGTTTCCCAGGCCGCCAGCGCCGCTCATTGCCGTATCGGAAGCCAGGGTAACGACCCGGCCCGTGTGGCGATAACGCTCCAACCGCCCTTGCCGTGCGGCGCGGCGTTTTTCCACCAGCAGCCGGCGCAACTCGTCTACCGATAAGTCTTCTACACGACGCATTTTGCGCATGGTTCGATTATACCTCATGCGTTGCGTTTGGCGTTACCCGCCTGAAAGGACGACGCCAGGCGAACAAGCCAAACCCGCTCAAGCGGATCAGGGCGCCGACCACCAACGCAACGCTCAGGCCGAACTGGTCGGCAAGGTAAGTGCCCACAAGCGGCGCCAAAATGGTCGAAAGATACTGCAAACTTTGCGCTAACGAAACGAAGGTAGCGCTGTATTCATCGGGAACCGTCTTCATTAACTCGTCGAAAAAGACCAGATCAAGCCCTGCCTGGAAGATACCGGCAAAGGCAGCAAAGGCGACCACGAACTGTACACGATCGGTCGACGACAGCAATGCAGGATGCAGCGCTACACCCAGAGTCGTCAACAGCAGCACCAGACGCGGGCCTTTTGTACGGCTCAGACGCGTCCACAAGGTATATCCGGCCAACATCACGACGGTGGCTGTCGTGTTGATGATGCCGATCCACGAATCGGGGGCGTGAACGACGCGCACGTAGTAAAGCGGAAACAGCGGCGCCGCAAAAGCAACACCAAAGAGAAAAACGAAACGTTTGGCCACAAAAATATTGAAGGCCGGATGCGCGCGCAGCAAAGCGAAGTAGTTGATCAGGACTTGCTTAAAAGAATGGCCGTCGGCCATTCGGGGAGGTTCCTGGCTTGGCAAGACGATCCGGCTGGAAAAGATGAAACTGATCAACCCGCCTACCGACAGGCCAAAGAACACGAGTTGGTAGTTCAACGGGAAGGCAATGTTCACCAGAATTTGCCCGACAACGGAAACGGTGATCGCCGAAGTCAGTCCCAGGGTGGACCAGCGGCGGCTCATCAGATCGTAACGGTGCTCTGGGCCGGCTACGGCGTTCATCACCACGGTAAAGGCAACGGCAACGATGATTTGCGGCAGCGTGGCGAACGCCCAGATGGCCAGGATGGCCCGGATCGCCAACCGTTCAGGTGCCAGGAAGGCGATCAAACCGGTCATGGCATAGCAGGAAATCACCAACAAACGTGCCGTGCTGAACCAGGGAATGATATTGCGCCGCGTCTGCAAAAAGCGGCCAACGGGGATCGCCAGCAAAAGCCCGGTAACGCCGGGCATCGAGGCCAGCAGGCCGACTTCCAGGCTGCTGGCCCCCAGGCGGGTAAGGAAGACGGGTAAAAACTGTGCGGCCGCCGAGGACAAGCCGATCCCAATCGCATCGATTTGCACGTTACGAAAGTTTTGGCGTTGAATCGACGTATACGATGAATCGCTCATAACGCCTTTCTTTGCACGCAATCCTGGAACAACGCTTCGAGCTGCTCCGCCAGGGCAGCGCGATCGAACTTCTCGATAACGGCCTGGCGGCCGCATAGGCCCATCGTCCGTGCGGCTGCCGGGTCGGCAGCCAGCCGGCGCATCGCAGCAGCCAGCGCCGTCGAATCGCCCGGTGGCACGTAGATGCCGGCCTGCGCTTCTTCCACCACGCGGCGGGCAACGCCATCGATCGCCAGCAACAAGGGACGGCCAGCGGCCATATAGTCGAACACTTTGTTGGGATAGGTGGTGGCATAGAGCGGGATCGGCTTCAGGATGGCCAGACAGGCATCGGCGGCCGCCAACGCAGCAGCCATTTCGGTCTTGGGCACGGGCGGTAGAAAAAAGACATTGGACAGGCCCATCGCCGCAGCCCGCGCCATCAGGGCGGGCTTCTCTTTGCCATCGCCGAGCAAAACGATGGCGATGGCGGGTTGGTCTTGCAGGTTAGCAGCCGCTGCGAGCACCACATCCAGGTCGTTCGAAATGCCGTGCGCGCCGGCATAGAGAACGACGAACCTGCCGGCAAGATCGTGCTGGTAGCGGAAAGCCAGGCCATCACCATCCGGATCGAACATGCGCGGGTCAGCGCCGTTGGGAATCAGGGCTACCCGGCGCGCACCGTGCTGGCGCACATGCTCGACATAACCGGGCGAGTTCACCATCACCTGGTCCGCATGGCGATAGAGGAAACGCTCCAGCCACTGCGAGGCCCGGATCAACCAGGGGTTACGTAACACTCCAACCTGAATGGCGAAGGCTGGCCACAGGTCGCGCACTTCAAACAGAAACGGCTTCCCCTTGAGACGCGCTACCGCCCAGGCCGTCAGGCCCTGAAAGATCGGCGGAGAGGTCCCCCATACCAGGTCGACTGCGGGCACGCGCAACGCGGCGACGAACGAAGAAAGCATGAAACTGAGAAAACTGAAAATGCGGTGAACGAAACTCTTGTGCAGGGCGGAATACGTATAGGTACGCAAAATCGTGATGTTTTCGTCAGCCGGCATTGTTTGCACGCCGGGAACGTCTTGGCGAGCAACTGTTCCCGTCAGGTAACTCACCGGGCTGGCAACGATGCTGACCCGGTGACCGCGGCCCGCCAGGTAACGTGCCAGTTCGTGGTGGCGCGTGCCACCAGGCTCGCCCAGGGCAGCAAAAGCTTGATGAATCAGGAGAATATGCATGTGGAGGCAGTAAAAAGCTTGAAGGCCGAAGAAAGCAAGCTTCAAGGAAGGTTCAGCCGGCTTCTGTCGGAAAACGCCACTCCGTGAACATCCTTAGTGGCGGATGGGATTTCCCTTCGAAACAGAGCGACAGAGCCGGCTGCTTTTTCCCGTAGGTCGGCGAAAACCAGCCCAAGATTGGCGAGGCGCGACCGGCACCATAGATCAGCTTGCCGGCGCGGATCAACGAGAGGTGATAAGGCTGCGATTGTACGGCTTCACCGGCGCGCACGCCGACGGATATCCAACCATACGGAGATTGCAGCCGCAAAATGTTATGGGCCAACAGCAGTTCATAAGGCCAGTCAGGAAGTAACCAATGCAGGCAAAAGGCTGCTGCGGGCTGGTTCGTTTTTGGCCTGGACCCTGCCGCGGGCAGCAGCAGATCTTCTATCAGCCAGCAATCCGGGGGTTGAAGGCTTACACGCCGTTGGTGCAAAAGCCCAAAGCGCTGGTAACCATCATGCTGCGCCGTCAAGCCGATCAGCTTGCCGAGATCGTCAACCTGGCGGTCGATGATCTCGGCCTGTGCCCAGTCGAGATACAGAAATTTGCCGGCGCGCGTCATTTGATCTTGCCCATGGATGGTGACGGTGTTGTGTACAAAGGCGCTGCTCAGCCGGTTATCCCAAGGAGTATGGGCGTTATACAAGTACGTGCCGGCGTCCTGCGCCACATTCAACCCGCGCCACCACAGATCGACGTGCAATTGATCGGCGTGCCCTGGGCGAGAAGTAAAGCGGACTGCCCGCAGGTAGGCCCAAGCATTCTCCCCTCGAACGATCGGTACGTCTTGGGAACGTGGTAGCGGCGAAACATCGGCGCGCTCAGATGCACCAACGAACCACAAGGCCATTTCATCCCACAGGCCGGTGTCGAAAGCCGGCTGCATGAGGAAGGCCCGGGACGCCGCCTGAAGCACCGGGCGATAATCTTCAAACGGAAAAACCGTAAAGGGAAGAATGTATGCACCATCGTTCGGGCCAAGGTTCGGCACGCGCCCGGAAGACGGGTCCAGTAAATCCAACAACCACCGCGTTGCGCGCTGCAAGGCTTGCCCTGCCTGTGCCGAAAAGTTCCCCGGCCGAGATTTACCGATTTGCCATATCCACAGTGCCAGTTGCAATATCAGCCGGTGATAATTCGTGCTGTGTTGGACATAGGCACCGTCCTCGGCGATCTGGCTTTCCAGGCCGGCGTTGAACCACCTCCAGCCCAGCGCCGCCCAGCGCCGCGCCGCAGGATGTGCGGGCAGCGCCAGGGAAGCGGTAATCAGGCCGGCCGCCTCGCTGAGCAGATGATTGTTGTTTTGAGCCCGCGCGTAAAAAATAGTGGGCGGGATACGTTCCGCATGGGCAGCAACCGATGCTGCCAGGCGTGCCAGGCGTTCGGGGGTCGTGTAAATCGAGCGTGCAAAGAGTTGGGCGGCAAACACGAAGGCCATCAGGCGCAGCGCCACTTCCTGCGCAGAAACCCAGTTCGGGCCGCGATTTACCGGGTTATCGTCCCAGAATTCCTCCAGTTGCAACCAGAAAGTTTGCGGGTAACGTTCATCACGCGTGAGATAGTAGGCCCGTCCCAACACGAAGGCCCAACCAAAGCGCGCCGGTTCCCAAATAAACTTGACGTCCGACGGGTGAACGTTCGAGGTTTCGTAGGCCGTCCAGTAAGGAATATCATCCGGTTGGCGTAGATCCAACGCAACCGGGCCTGCGCCAAAGAGCCGCACGCGGCCATCGACAATGTCGTTGGCTTCTTCTAACAGGCGGTTGAGGCCGCTTCGCCCCAGGCACTCACGCAGCCGGGCGAGATTGGGCAAGTCGAGCAAGTGAACGATCTCGCGCGGCCCCTTTCCAGGCATCGCGCGCCCGTTCCGGCGAAAAGTTCCCAGACGCAACATCGCTTTGTAAAGCGCATAAAGCCCCAACTGCTTGGGGCCAAGTTCACGGATGGCTTTGAAGGCAAGAGAAAGGGATAGCGCTTTCATCGGGGTAGATTCTACCACGCAGGTTTTCTTGCAACTGCACAGATCGCTGCAAAACGCCCCACACCCCGCTTTATTGAGAAGTTACCCGGGAAGTTATAATAGGAATTGTGTACGACAGCCGCGGCCCCAGTCTGATGCGGTCAGCGCCCATCACCTTGATCGCGAGAGAATTTTCTATAGATATGAAACCTACAAAGTCAGGCAATCGTTCCATTGCACATTACCTCACTTTCGGCCTGTTATTCGTTGGCATTCTTGCCTGGAACCTCTGGCCGCTGAACTACACTTCTCAGCCCCTGGGAGATGAAACCTGGAACACCAGCCGTGCGTGGGCTTATCTCCAAACCGGCAAGAACTTTTCTTCAATGGATTCGGATCTGAACACCGATTTCCCCGGCTACTGGACGTTTTACCCCCTGCTGCCCACCTTGTTCATGTCACTCGCCCTGTTCGCCGGCCCCAGTGTGTTTGCGATTCGACTGCTTTCGCTTCTTTTTGGGCTGGCCTTGCTGGCCGCGGTCTACATTATCGGCCGGAGGTTTGGAGGCAAATGGGCAGCGGCACTCAGCTTTGCTATCGTGGGTATTTCTCTTCCGTTTACCTCGATGGCACACATCGGACGCCCCGACATTATGACGGCAGCATTCGGTTACTGGGGAATTGCGCTGACGCTCAACCGTTCTCGCCAGAAGTGGTGGTTGAACTTACTTGGTGGGTTGTGCATAGGCGCTGCTTTCGAGATTCATCCAAACGGATTGATCTATGCCGCCAGCGCGTTTTTTCTCTACTTTGTAGCGTTTCCCGACATGCCGGAAGCGGAAAGCAAAAGCCAATCCTTTTGGACGCCCTTCTGGCGGCAAGACATTTTCTGGATGTTCGTCGTTGGTGCAGCCGTTGGGTTTGCGTGCTATGTTGGCATCCATATCTTGCCTTATCCGTCAACATACTTCGCTATCCAGCGGCTGCAATTTTCCGCATCTCACACCCCACCCATCTTCACGTTCGCCCCCGGATTGATGGCCCGAGGCATCGGTGAAACAGCGGCGATGGTAACCAGTGTCTATCCGCTGACCTGGATCATGTTTTTCATCGCTGGCGCTTACTTAATGATTGTGAACTTTCGAAAGAATTTGGGGGTTCTCCTGCTAAACGCCGTTCTATTTCTGAGCATCGCGCTTTGGCTGCGCAACAAGTTCAGTTACTACGCCATTATCTTGACACCGGCACTGGGTATCCTGCTGGCAACTGCTCTGGCAGATGTTTTTCGGATACCCTGGAAGCGAGGCTGGCTCGATTATGTGGTGCGCATTTCGCTTGCGTGCCTGGTTGGCATCAGCAGCGGTTTAAATCTTTTGGCTTCACGCCCAAACACAGAAACATCCTTCCAGCCTGTCATGGACGCTGTCGCACGAGAAGTGAAGCCAGGAGAAACGATCATGGGCCCACAAATCTACTGGTTCGGACTGATCGACCACGAGTATGATTCCTGGGAAGAACTGGTTTACTACCAACACACCTATCCAAACGCCAACATGGAAGAGGCGCTTGCCTTTTACCATCCCGACATCTTCATCATCGACGGTTTCATGCGCTACTTTTTGATCCCACGAGAAGAAGAGTTCACCCTGTTTCAGTCGCTTCATCTTCCAGGCGATGAACTGATCGCCGCGCTAGAAAAGCGAGGGGCATTAATCGCCACGATCGATGGCGGCTCTGCCGTCGGAACGATCCAAATTTATCGCCTGTGGTGGGTGAAAAGCGAGCCTTAGCCGGCAAGGCCCACATCCGTTTCCGCAAAGTTTTTTCCACAAAAAGTAATTTCTCAAAAAGGACCACCATTCTGCACAAAAATTGTCTGTGATTTTTGCTACTTCTGCCGACGACAATTTCCCAGAAATCGCATATAAATAGTAAGTGCCTGTGATAGTAACAGGCACGGCATAGGTTTAAAATGTTGACCAACAGCTTATTCATCCTGATTATTGTCCTCGTCCTTTTGGTTCTTGTGATTAAGAACCAGTTT
This sequence comes from Chloroflexota bacterium, assembly GCA_049325275.1. Classification (GTDB taxonomy): domain Bacteria; phylum Chloroflexota; class Anaerolineae; order Anaerolineales; family UBA4823; genus CAIQJJ01. The sequence continues at coordinate 111,010 of JBMOLU010000002.1, read as the reverse complement.
TCGGTTGGGCAGGCAAAAGTCAGCGCTGAATAAGCCAGACAAAGCGAAAGAAACACGAGCCGCCCAACCCCAGGGCGGCTCTTTTTTTGAGCCGTTATGATCTCCACCGCTTCGTTCTCTTACCCCACCACATCTGCCATGCAGCCAAAGGCCGAACAGTTTATGGCCGCTGCTGCCACGCGCACCATGCAAGCTACCGGCCCGTGCGCGCAGTGCAAAGATGCGCCCGGTGCGAGTCAATCGCCTTCCACCCATTCCCCCCAAGAAAACGACGGGGTACGGACCTGGAAGGCGATTTTGTTTTGAGCGGCTCAACAAGCAAACGAAACATGAATTCTCGAAACCGAACCACAGGAAAGGAAATCTCCATGCGCTCCGATCAGGTTAAAAAAGGTGTGGAACGTGCGCCGCACCGGTCTTTGCTCAAGGCCACCGGGGTTACCGACGCCGATATGGACAAGCCATTTATCGCCATCGTCAACTCATACATCGACATCGTTCCCGGCCACGTTCATTTGCAAGCATTTGGCAAGTTGGTTAAAGACGCCGTGCGCGCCGCCGGCGGTGTACCCTTCGAATTCAACACCATTGGCGTCGATGATGGCATTGCCATGGGCCACATCGGCATGCGTTACTCGCTACCTTCACGCGAATTGATTGCCGACAGCGTCGAGACGATGATCAACGCCCACTGTTTCGACGGCATGGTTTGCATCCCCAATTGTGACAAGATCGTCCCCGGAATGCTGATGGCCGCCATGCGCACCAATATCCCGGCGATCTTCGTCTCCGGCGGGCCGATGGCCGCCGGAAAGACACCTGACGGCCAGACGGTCGACCTGATCTCCGTATTCGAAGGCGTGGGCGCCTACCAGGCCGGCAAAATTGACGCAGCCCGTTTGAAAGTGTTGGAAGATTTCGGCTGCCCGTCGTGCGGTTCGTGCTCGGGCATGTTCACCGCCAACAGTATGAACTGCCTGATGGAAGTGCTCGGGATAGCGTTGCCTTACAATGGTTCGGCGCTGGCAAAAAGCGCCGAGCGCGAAACGTTGGCTCTACGCGCCGGCGAATTAATCCTGGAACTGGTGGCCGAACAAATCAAACCACGCGACATCGTCACGCCCGACGCGCTCGACGATGCCTTCGCCCTCGATATGGCCATGGGGGGGTCGACCAATACGGTGCTGCACGCCCTGGCGATTGCCAACGAGGCGGAAACGCAGTACCCGCTGGCGCGCATCAACGCCGTGGCCGACAAAGTGCCGCACCTGTGCAAGGTCAGCCCTTCGGGCCAGTGGCACATGGAGGACGTTCACCGTGCCGGCGGTATTCCCGCCATCCTGAAAGAGGTCAACGAGGGGTACCAGAAGAAAACCGGTTCGCCCCTCTTACACCTGGACCGTATCACGGTCACAGGCAAGACGCTGGGCGAAAATATTCAAAATGCGACAGTGAAAGATACGGAGGTGATTCGCCGGTTCGATCAGGCGCATTCCCCAACGGGCGGGTTGTCCATCTTGTTCGGCAACCTGGCCCCGCAGGGTGCGGTGATCAAGACCGGTGGTGTTGCCGCTTCGATGCGCAAGTTTGCCGGCCCGGCGCGCATCTACGAATCGCACGATACGGCCATGGCCGGGATCATGGCTGGCGAGGTGCAGCCCGGCGAAGTGGTCGTCATCCGCTACGAAGGCCCGAAGGGCGGCCCCGGCATGATGGAAATGCTCAGCCCGACGAGCGCCATCATGGGCATGGGCCTGGGCGAGAAAGTGGCCCTGATCACCGACGGACGCTTCTCCGGCGGCACGCGCGGCGCCTGTATCGGCCATGTCAGCCCCGAAGCGGCTGCGCGTGGGCCTATCGCCGCTCTCCAGGCGGGCGACGTCATCGAGATCGATCTCGAGGCCCGCTCGCTCAACGTCCACCTGAGCGAGAGCGAAATCCAGGCCCGCCTGGCCGCCTTGCCGCCGTTCGCTTCGCAGGCCACCAGCAAGTGGCTCAAGCGCTACTCGCATTTTGTCACCAGCGCAGACACTGGTGCAGTTTTAGATTTCTGATTGCTGAATGTCGAGGTGGGGCTGCCGGCAGAACCGGGCAACCTCACCTTGGCAATACCCTGGAGGAACCTATGAAGAAAACCGGTGCCCAAATTATCTGGGAATGTTTAATCAAAGAAGGGGTCCATACCGTCTTTGGATATCCAGGCGGGGCCAACCTGCCGCTGTACGATGCGATGCTCGACTACCCCATCCGCCACGTCTTGGTGCGCCACGAGCAAGGCGCCGCTCACATGGCCGATGCATTCTCGCGCGCCGGCGGCGGTGTGGGCGTGTGCATGGCGACTTCCGGGCCGGGGGCGACCAATCTCGTCACCGGCATTGCCACAGCCTTCATGGACTCGTCGCCCATGGTTGCTATCACGGGCCAGGTAGCCAGCAAGTACATCGGCTACGATGCTTTCCAGGAGACCGACGTGACCGGCATCACCCTGCCGATCACCAAGCACAACTACCTCGTCACCGACCCGCACGATCTCAACCAGGTGATCCGTGAGGCCTTCTACATCGCCCGTACCGGGCGCCCGGGGCCTGTGTTGATCGATATCGCCAAAGACACCCAGCAGATCGAAATCGAATGGGAATACGATGACACCCCGATCAAGCTGCCCGGTTACCGTCCCGACCTGCGCCCGTTGGCCAAAGACATGGAACAGGCAGCCGAAATGATCCACAGCGCCAAACGCCCGATCATCCTGGCCGGGCACGGCATCATCATGGCCGGCGCCATGCAAGTCGTGCGGGAGTTTGCCGAAAAGACGCGCACGCCGGTCGCCATGACCTTGCTGGGCATTGGCGGCTTCCCGGCCAGCCACCCGCTGAACCTGGGCATGATGGGTATGCACGGCGAAGCCTGGGTCAATCAGGCCATCCAACAATCGGACCTGGTGCTGGCAATGGGGATGCGCTTCGACGACCGGGTAACCGGCAAAGTCGAAACTTATGCCGCCAAGGCGAAGAAAATTCACTTCGAGATCGATCCATCCGAAGTCAACAAAAACGTCAAGGTCGATCTGGCCCTGATCGGTGACCTGAAAGAAACGCTCAGCCAACTCATGCCGCACGTCTCGAGCACCGATCACAACGATTGGATCGAACAAATCGACGAAATGCGCGGCGATAGCGCCGTGCGTGACATCCAAAGCCTGCCTGACACCGGCCACCTGTATGCCGCCCACGTGGTCAACGACCTGTGGCGCTGCACCAAGGGCGAGGCCCTGGTGGTGACCGATGTCGGACAAAACCAGATGTGGACGGCCCAGTACTACCGCCACGACAAACCGCTGACCTTCATCTCTTCGGGCGGCCTGGGCACCATGGGCTACGCCCTGCCGGCCGCCATCGGGGCGAAAATCGCCCGCCCCGACGCCGAAGTATGGGCTATCGCCGGCGACGGTGGCTTCCAGATGACGGCCGCCGAACTGACCACCGCCGCCCAGGAAGGTGTCAAGATCAACGTCGTCATCCTGAACAACGGGTACCTGGGCATGGTGCGCCAGTGGCAGGAGTTCTTCTACGACAAGCGCTATGCGGCCACGCCGATGCTCTCTCCCGATTTCGTCAAGCTGGCCGAGGCGCACGGCCTGACCGGCCTGCGCGTGACCCAACGCGCCGAAGTACAGGCAGCCTTCGAGCAGGCACGTGAAACCGAAGGCACCGTGGTGATCGACTTCCGCGTCGAAAAGGAAGATAGCGTTTACCCGATGGTGCCCAGCGGGGCCGACCTGGCCGATATGATCCGCCGCCCGAAGCATTCGGCGATAGTGGAAACAGCGCAAGACAACTAATGCGTGAAACGTGATAGTGATGCGTGATACTTGACAAACGGACTTCACGCATCACTATCACATATCACGCATCACGAATCTGGAGACTCCCCCATGCAACACACTCTTGTAACCCTTGTCGATGACAAACCCGGCGTACTCAACCGCGTGGCATCGCTGTTTCGCCGGCGCACGTTCAATATCGAATCGCTCACCGTCGGGCATACCGAGAAACCCGGCGTCTCACGCATGACGATTGTGATGGATGGCAGCCAGGTCAACGCCGAACGCGTGATCGCCAACCTGTACAAGCTCGTCAACGTCATCCAGGTCGCCGACCTGAAAGACACGCCCATGATCAGCCGTGACCTCGTGCTGGTCAAAGTGGCCGCGCCGCCCGAAAAGCGCAGCGAAATCATGCAGCTCGTCGAAGTCTACCGTGCCCGCATCGTCGATGTGACCAACGACTCGTTGATCATCGAAACCACCGGCGACGAAGCCAAGATCGACAGCCTGGTCGAAGTTCTACAGCCGTTTGGCATCATCGAAATGGTGCGCACCGGCACGGTGGCCATGGCGCGTGGCGCGACCGCAGTGCCAACGCCAAACGGAAAGTGATGGGTGAAACGGGATACGTGATACGTGAAACGTGATGCGTGACGGTTACGTTTCACGTCTTTGAAATCAAACACAACAGAAGGAGTTTTTACATGGCAAGTATCAATTTCGGCGGAACAGTGGAAGAAGTCGTCATGCGCGAGGAGTTTCCCATCGAGAAGGCGCGTGCGGTATTGAAGAACGAAGTGGTAGCGGTGCTGGGCTACGGCGTACAAGGCCCGGCGCAGGCCCTCAACATGAAGGACAATGGCATCAACGTCATCATCGGGCAGGCCCCTGAAGACAAGCGTTACTGGGACAAGGCCGTTGCCGAGGGTTGGGTACCCGGCGAGACGCTCTTTTCCATCGAGGAGGCCGTCCAAAAAGGTACCATCATCCAATATCTTGTTTCCGACGCCGCCCAGATGATCCTGTGGCCGAAGGTCAAGGCCAACCTGAAGCAAGGCGATGCGCTTTACTTCTCGCACGGTTTTTCCATCGTCTATGCCGATCAAACCGGCGTGGTCGCTCCTGACTACGTGGACGTGATTTTGGTGGCCCCCAAGGGATCGGGCGCGTCGGTGCGCGCCAACTACCTGGCCGGCGCCGGCATCAACAGCAGCTACGCCATCGAGCAGGACGTAACCGGGCGCGCCCTCGAGCGCACCCTGGCCGTCGGGATCGCCATCGGTTCAGGCTATCTCTTTCCGACCACCTTCAAGCAGGAAGTTTTCTCCGATCTTACCGGTGAGCGCGGCGTTTTGATGGGCGCGCTGGCGGGCATCATGGAAGCGCAGTACAACTTGCTGCGCAAGCACGGCCACAGCCCCAGTGAAGCCTTCAATGAAACCGTCGAGGAGCTCACCCAGAGCCTGATCCGCCTGGTGGATAAAAACGGCATGGACTGGATGTACGCCAACTGCTCTGCCACCGCCCAGCGCGGCGCCCTGGACTGGCGGCACCAGTTCCGCAAGGCCGTCGAACCGGTCTTCGATTGGTTGTACGAATCCGTAGCTTCGGGCGAACAAACGCGTGTCGTCCTCGAAGCCAACAGCGCCCCCGATTACCGCGAGAAACTCGAAGCCGAGTTGAAAGAAATGCGCGAATCGGAAATGTGGCAGGCCGGTGCAGCGGTCCGTTCGCTGCGGCCGGAAAACTGGAAAAAGTAAAGCGTGAGACGTGAGACGTGAGACGTGATGCGTGAACGCTGATCTCCTCACGCATCACGTCTCACGCATCATGTTTTGGAGGCCTTTATGGACAAAAATTACGTTCGTATCTTCGACACCACGCTGCGCGACGGCGAACAGTCGCCGGGCGCTTCGATGACTTCGGCTGAAAAACTCGAACTTGCCCGCGCCCTTGCTCGCCTGGGGGTGGACGTGATCGAAGCCGGTTTTCCGGCGGCCTCCCCCGACGATCTTGAAGCCGTGCGCCGCGTGGCGGTCGAGGTCGGGAATCCCCCGGCCGGTGACCCGCAAGCGCACGTCCCCATTATCTGCGGCCTGGCGCGTGCCACCAAAAGCGATATCGACAAGGCCTGGGAAGCCGTCAGGCACGCCAGGCACCCCCGCATCCACACCTTCCTGGCAACATCCGACATTCACATGCAGTACAAACTGCGCATGACACGCGATCAGGTGATGGAAACTGCCGGCGACATGGTGGCTTATGCCCGCTCGCTCTGCCCGGATGTGGAATTCAGCCCCGAAGACGCCGGGCGCTCCGACCCAGAATTTCTCTACCAGGTACTGGCCATCGCTATCCAGGCAGGCGCCACGACGCTCAATATCCCCGACACGGTCGGCTACACCGTTCCCGAAGAGTTCGGCAAGTTGATTGCCGGCATCATCGCCAACACGCCCGGGGTCGAGAACTGCATCGTCTCCACACACTGCCATAACGACCTGGGCCTGGCTACGGCCAATACGCTGGCCGGCATCCGCGCTGGGGCGCGCCAGGCCGAAGTGACCATCAACGGCATCGGCGAACGCGCCGGCAATACGTCGCTCGAAGAAGTCGTCATGTCGTTGAAAACGCGGCACCCGATGTACGGCCTGGAAACCGGCATCGATGCAACCCAGATTTCCCGCACCAGCAAGATGGTGACCAACTATACCGGCATCACCGTGCAGCCCAACAAGGCCATCGTCGGGGCCAACGCCTTTGCCCACGAGGCCGGCATTCACCAGGATGGCATGCTCAAGAACCAGCAGACGTATGAAATCATGCGCCCAGAAGATGTTGGCGTAACGCAAAGCACGTTAGTGCTAGGCAAGCATTCGGGCCGCCATGCGCTCAAAGTGCGCCTGAATGAATTGGGCTACGAACTGAACGACGAGAACTTGCTCAAAGCCTTCAACCGCTTCAAGGACCTGGCCGACAAGAAAAAAACCATCACCGATGCCGATCTCGAAGCACTGGTAGCCGACGAAGTCTACCAACCCAGGGAAATCTACAGTCTCGACGGCTTGCAGGTAGCCTGCGGCACAATGGGCTTGCCGACCGCCACCGTACGGCTGCGCGGTCCCGATGGCAACCTGCACATCCATGCTGCCGTCGGCACGGGCCCGGTGGATGCCACCTACAAGGCCATCGATGCCATCGTTCAAGTTGAAAGCGAGTTGCTGGAATTCGCCGTCCGCGCCATCACCGAAGGAATTGACGCCCTTGGGGAGGTAACCGTACGCATTCAGGCTTGCAACGGCAAACACACGATGGACGCCCAACACGAAATCGAAACAGTCCGCACCTTCGGCGGACACGGCGCCGATACCGACATCATCGTCGCCAGCGCCAAGGCCTACCTTTCGGCGCTCAACAAGCTGCTGGTCGCGCGCGGTGGCGAAGGCAACGAACCAGAAAAGGCCGCAGAAATTTCAGCATGAGGAGTGAGCGATGAATGCCAATTCGAAATCCGTCCCCGAAGTCTCCGAACTCGAGCACGATGTATTCGACTATCCGCGTCTATACCCCAGCGGCTGGCGGCTGGAGGATATCCCGGTGAAGCCCGAAACAAAAAAGCAGCCCATGCCCGAGGGGTACGACAAGTTTCCTGAACCCAAGACCTTTCCCGGTGGCTGGAACTTGCCCGATTAACGTCCATCCTAAACCGGCGTCGAGGCTTTTACCGGCTCTCTCGCCGTTTTAGCCTCGTGGATGCCTTGGCGCCATCCAAAAGACTATTATGACCCAACCGAAAACTCTCTTCCAAAAAATCTGGGATTCCCATGTCGTGGCCCAGGAATCCGACAGCCCGGCTGTCCTCTACATCGATCTGCACCTCGTCCACGAAGTTACCTCACCGCAGGCGTTTACCGGCCTGCGCGCCCGCGGGTTGAAAGTCCGCCGCCCCGGGAAAACCGTCGCCACGGTCGATCACGGCATCCCCACCCGCCCGGCGCCAGTCGAGAGCGAACTCGGCCGCTTGTACTTTGCCGATGAAATGTGCAAGGCGCAGATCAAGATGCTCGAAGACAACGCCGCTGAGTTTGGCCTGCGCGTTTACGGCTTGAGCAGCCCGCAGCAGGGCATCGTCCACGTCATCGGGCCGGAACTGGGGCTGACGCAACCCGGCATGACCATCGTCTGCGGCGACAGCCACACGGCCACCCACGGCGCCTTTGGCGCGCTGGCCTTCGGCATCGGCACCAGCGAGGTCGAGCATGTGCTGGCTTCACAGTGCCTGCTGCAACGCAAACCAAGCACCTATGAAGTGCGCGTCGACGGGCAATTGCAACCCGGCGTGAGCGCCAAAGACATCATCCTGGCGCTGATCGCCCGCATCGGCGTCGGCGGCGGCACCGGGCACGTCTTCGAATACACCGGTAGCGCCATCCGTGCCCTGAGCATGGAAGAACGCATGACCGTCTGCAATATGTCGATCGAAGGCGGCGCCCGCGCCGGCCTGATCGCGCCCGACGAGACGACCTTCAACTACCTGGCCGGCCGCGAATACGCACCGCAGGGCGCCGCCTGGGAGGCGGCCCTGGCGCGCTGGCAGTCGCTGCCGAGCGACGAAGGCGCCGCTTACGACAAATCTATCACGCTGGACGCATCGGCCCTCGAGCCGATGATCACCTACGGCACCAACCCCGGCATGGGCATGCCGATCACCGGCCGCATCCCCGATCCCGACAAGCTCAACGACGGCAACGAAAAGCTGGCCCTCACCAAGGCGCTCCAGTACATGGGCCTGCAACCGGGCCAGGCGCTGCTCGGCCAAAAAGTGGACGTGGTCTTCATCGGCAGTTGCACCAACGGCCGCCTGTCCGATTTGCGCGCGGCTGCGTCTGTCCTCAAAGGCCGCAAAGTGGCCGACGGCGTGCGCGTGCTCGCCGTGCCGGGTTCCGGCGCCGTCAAGCGCGCCGCCGAAGCCGAAGGCCTGGACGAAATCTTCCGCGCCGCCGGCGCCGAATGGCGCGACCCGGGCTGCTCGATGTGCATTGCGATGAATGGCGACGAACTCACTGCCGGGCAGTACGCCGTCAGCACCTCCAACCGCAACTTCGAAGGCCGGCAGGGCAAGGGCGGTCGCACGTTCCTCGCCAGCCCATTGACGGCCGCCGCGGCAGCGGTTGCCGGCAAAGTAACGGATATTCGCACAATTTAGTGATTTTGTGATTTAGCAATTGTCAGTCATCAATTGCGCAACCACCTGCGATGCGCAGCATCGCCAATCACCCAATGGATACAGTATGGCAGATACGATTGGCCAGGCATTTGACGATTCGGTGGCATACTACGACGATTGGATGCGCATGGCGCTCCCTAATTTCACCGAGCTTTTTTCGGTCGCGGTAGGGCTGATTCCCTTCGCGCAAGATGATCCCATCTCCGTGCTGGATTTGGGCGCAGGCACCGGGCTATTTTCGTGGCACGTGCTCGAAAAATACCCCACGGCACATTTCACCTTGTGCGATCTGGCTCCCAAGATGCTCGAACTCGCCCAGCGGCGTTTTCAACCCTACAATGGCCAGTTCGCCTGCCGGATAGAAGATTATCGCTACCTGGTGAGCGATCAGGCTTTCGATCTGGTGATTTCCAGCCTTTCGATTCATCACCTGGCCGATCCAGACAAAGCTGCGCTTTTCCAACGAATCTACAGTTTCCTGAAACCCAGCGGCCTGTTCATCAACATCGATCAGATCAAAGGCCCCAGCGAATATTGGCAAACCTTTTACTGGAACCAATGGCTAGAGCGGGTGCGGCGCAGTGGCGCGGCCGAGGAAGAAATCGAAGCCAGCATTCAGCGCCGCAAAGCCTACGATCAAGAGGCCAGCCTGCCCGATCAACTCCTGTGGCTGAACCGGGCCGGTTTTGCCCAGGTGGACTGCGTTTACAAGCACACTTTCATCGGCGTGTTCTGCGCTATCAAATAAAATGTTTACTGCTCCTACCCTTCGCTTCTCGAACCGGGCCGAAAACTACATCAAGTATCGGCCATCCTACCCGCAAGCTGTCGCCGGGCTTCTTCAGAATGCCTGTGGGTTGACAGCGGACTCAATCGTGGCAGATATCGGTTCGGGGACGGGCATTCTCTCCAAGTTGCTGCTCGAAACAGGTTGCACGCTTTATGGCGTGGAACCGAACCCCGAGATGCGCACTGCTGGCGAAGAATTCCTGGCCGGGTACGAGAACTTTCGCAGCGTGAACGGCACTGCCGAATCCACCACCCTGCCCACACACAGCACAGACATCATCGTCGCCGGGCAGGCTTTTCACTGGTTCCAGCCCCGGCCGGCACGCGCCGAGTTCGAACGCATTCTCAAGCCCGGCGGCTGGGTGGCCCTGATCTGGAACGAGCGCCTGGAAAATACGCCCTTCCTGGTGGCCTACGAAAAGCTGCTGCAAATCTACGGCACCGATTACGAGCAGACGCAGCACCGCAACGTAGACGCGGCAGCCATGCGGGCCTTTTACGGCAATCCCTCCATACAGCGCAAAACCTTCGCCAACCGGCAAACTTTCGACTGGCAAGGCATGCTGGGACGCGCCCTGTCGTCGTCGTACGTGCCGGCCCCGGAACATCCCAACCACACCGCCTTTGTGGTCGCGCTCAAGGCGATCTTCGACCAGTTCCAAAACGAAGGGCAGGTGGCCATCGAGTATGAAACCGTCGTCTACTATGGGCAGCTTGTGACAGGCGTCACCTGGGATGCCGCCGACTATGCCCGGGCCTCGCTGGCGCAGCAGGCCTGGGCGCGTGAGCTGATCGCCAAACTCAACCTGGCCGGCAGCGAACGCGTTCTCGACCTCGGCTGCGGCGACGGCAAAGTTACGGTAGAACTGGCACGGCTGGCTGCGTCCGTCGTCGGTGTGGACAACTCACCGCAGATGATCGCCCTGGCACAGGCCACGCACCGGGCCGATAACCTGTGCTTCATGCAAGGCGATGCACGCCAACTGCCCTTTACCGGTGAATTCGATGTCGTCTTTTCCAATGCCGCGCTGCATTGGGTAAAAGACCACGCACCCGTCCTGGATGGCATCTGCCGGGCGTTGGTCCCATCGGGCCGTATCCTGCTCCAGATGGGCGGCAACGGCAACGCGGCTCAAGTCGTTGCCGTTGTAGACGAAATCCGCGCCGGCCCGCAGTGGGTCGCCTTCTTCGACGGATTTGAGTTCCCCTACGGTTTCTATGCCCCCGAGGAATATCGGCCCTGGCTGCTTGCCGCCGGTCTGACTCCGCTGCGTGTCGAACTGATCCCCAAAGATACCGTGCATGCCGGCCGCCCAGCTTTCGAAGGCTGGTTCCGTACCACCTGGCTGCCATACACCCAGCGTATCCCCGAGGCGCAGCGGGGAGCTTTCATCACCGAGGTCGTCGATGCTTTCCTGGAGCGGAATCCGCCCGTCAACGGCGAAGTGCACGTCCAGATGGTGCGCCTGGAAGTGGAGGCACAGCGCACATGAACGCAACCCGTGCCGATCTTGTCTGGCAGGCTTCGAACGTCGTTTCCCGCTACCTGAACGGCGTGCGCGGTGCGCTGCCGCTGGCCGCCGAACAAATCGAAATGATGCTGACACTGCTGGCAACCGGCAGGCCGGTGGAGCGCTTTCTCGACCTCGGTTGCGGCGATGGTGTTCTCGGGGCTGCCATCCTGGAAAGATACCCCCAGGCGCAAGGCGTTCTGGCCGACTTCTCTGCACCGATGCTGGCCGCCGGGCGCGAGAAACTGGCGCACCTGGCCGGGCAAGCCCGCTTCGTCCAACTCGACTACGCTGTTCCCACCTGGGCAAGCCTGGCACCCGGGCCGTTCGACGCCGTGGTCAGCGGCTACTCCATCCATCACCAGCCCGATGGGCGCAAGGCTACCCTCTACCAGGAAATCTTCGACCTGCTCGCCCCTGGTGGTTGGTTTGTGAACATCGAACACGTTGCGCCCGGCAACGAACTGACCAGTGAACTTTTTAGCGAGCATATCATCAATGGCTGGTACAACGCTCAGCTTGGCGGCGAAAACGCCCGCACGCGGGAAGATTTATCTGCAGCGTTTTATCGCAGCAGCGATCGCGCCGCCAATATCCTGGCCCCGGTCGAAACCCAGTGCACCTGGCTGCGCCAGATCGGCTACCAGGACGTGGACTGCTATCTCAAAATCTATGAACTGGCCGTTTTCGCCGGCCGCCGACCCAAGCCCTAATCCCCTCGTCACCTTTTCACCCAATCACCTACCATGGCCCAATTCACACAACTCACCTCCCGCGTCGTCCCCCTTCCCGTCAATGACATTGACACCGACCAGATCATCCCTGCCCGCTTTCTCAAAGTAACCGACAAAGCCGGCCTGGGCGCCAACCTCTTCGCCGACTGGCGTTACAACAGCGACGGTTCGCCGAAACCAGAGTTTGTTCTCAACCAGCCCGAACAAGCCGGTGCAGCCGTGCTGCTGGCCGGCGACAACTTCGGCTGCGGTTCGAGCCGCGAACACGCTCCCTGGGCGCTGACCGCTTACGGTTTCCGCGCCGTCATTTCGACCTCGTTTGCCGATATCTTTCGCAACAACGCCCTCAAAAACGGCCTGCTGCCGGTGATCGTCGATCAAGAAACGCACAAGATGCTCTTCGACATGGTCGAAGAACTACCGCGCGCCGAAGTGACCATCGACCTGGCTACCCAGACCGTCAGCCTGCCGACCGGACACTCGGTGAACTTTCCCATCGATCCCTTCTCGAAAAACTGCCTGCTGCGCGGCGTGGATGAGTTGGGTTATATTCTTGGCTTTGACGAAAAAATTGCCGCTTACGAAGCGCAGCATTGAGTTCAGGCTGCGCTTCACACAGCGTACCGCGCAAGCAACGCGGCGGCCGGCCTGTACAACGAACGGTTCCCCCCGGAATGAGCGGAGAAGAAATTTCTGGAGATCAAGATAAACCTATGGACGGACAACTTTCAACCCCTGATGGGCAACTTTCCAACCCGAACGAAAACCAATCGCCAAGCAACCCGGAGATGGCGCAGTACGTCGAGGCCCAAAAGCGGATGGCCATCGAAGCGCGTGCCCGCAGCGGGCTGAACTGGTTTTACTGGATTGCCGCGCTATCGCTGGTCAATTCCCTTATCGGCCTTTCGGGCGCTTCGCTTACTTTCGTGGTCGGCCTGGGCGCGACTCAGGTCGTCGATGCGGTGATGCAAGGCTTTGCCGCAGACCTGGCCGGAAACGGCAGCCTGATCGCCCGGGGCATCGGGCTGGTGTTGAATGTTGCCATCGCCGCTTTGTTTGCTGCGCTCGGTTTTTTGGGCATCAAGCATAAGCGTTGGGCGGTCATCACCGGTATGCTGCTTTACGGCATCGACAGTTTGATCTTGCTGTCCGTACAGGATTGGTTCGGTGCGTTGTTTCATGCCTGGGCGCTGTGGGGCATTTGGAACGGTCTCAAGGCGCTCAATTTGCTGAAAGGCCTGGAGAAACAAGATTCTCTGCCGCTGCAACCTGCGGTAGTCGAAATCGGGCGGCAGCCTGTAAACGGTCCACGTGTGCTCGAGATTGCCGCCGCAGTGGCCGTTTTCCCGCTGGTATGTTTGTTCCTGGCGGTCGTCGCGGCCTTTGCGTGGATCATGGTCAGCCAATAAACATATTCTCTGGTTTTATACCCATGTCTGTTTTACAAATCATCGATCTTGACATTCACAATCCTGAAATGTACGCCCAGTACACTGCCCAGGTATCGGAAATCGTTCAACGCTACGGCGGGCGCTACCTGGTGCGTGGCGGCAAGGTACTTTCGGCCACCGGCGGCTTGCAGCCCAAACGCGTCGTCGTGATCGCGTTCGAGAGCGTCGAGAAACTGCGCGAGTGCTACGCTTCGCCCGAATATCAGGCCATCGTACACTTGCGTTCGCAGTCATCCACTTCCAAATCGATCATTGTCGAAGGTACTTGATGCAATGAACTGGCTTTACGACGAATACCGGTATGCCGGGATCGACTACACCGATCCCGAACAGGTGGCCGTGTACGACCAACGCCACCAACGCTTTCGCGACTACCAAAAGGCCACGCAAGCGATCCTGGCACGCCTGGAACTGGGTGCTGGTCACACGGTCATCGACCTTGGCTCCGGCACCGGGGCCTTTGCACTCCACGCTGCGCCGCACGTCAAGCAAATCTACGCCGTCGACGTTTCGATCCCAATGTTGGACTACGCCCGCCAGAAAACCGAACGGGCAGCGCTGTCAAACGTCAGCTTCCACCACGGCGGCTTCCTGACGTACCGGCATACCGCCGAACCAGTGGATGCAATTGTTTCGGTCGCGGCCCTACACCACCTGCCCGATATGTGGAAAGGCGTGGCTCTCCTGCGCTGTTACGAGATGCTCAAGCCGGGCGGCCGCCTCTACCTGTACGATGTTGTCTTCCCGTTCGTCAGGGACTATGCCGCCCCACTGCAAGGCTGGGTGGACGATTTTGTCGCCAAAGTCGGCCCGGAATTTGCCCTTGAAGTGGAAACCCACATCCGGGACGAATTCAGTACCTACGACTGGGTGATGGAAGGCTTGCTGCGCCGGGCGGGCTTCCATATCGAGAGCGCCGAGTACAACGACGGCTTCGGCGCGACGTATCTCTGCAAGAAATGAACATGTTTCCCACAACGGACCCTTCTGAGTTGTTTCGCCGCCGTGACGGCCTGTACGCCACCGATATGTTGATTACCGCCATCGGCGAGCTGGATTTTTTCAACTGGCTGGCGCAGCATCCCGCTGACCGGCGCACGGTTTGTACCGGCCTCGATCTGGCGGCGCGGCCGGCCGACGTGATGCTGACTCTATTTAGCGCCATGGGCTTGCTCGACCAGCAAAACGGCGTCTTCAGCCTGAGCACGCTGGCAAAAGAACACCTGTTGGGTGATTCTGCCTGGGATTTGGGGCCGTACTTCCTTTCGCTAAAAGAGCGCCCGATTTGCAAAGACATCCTGGCCGTCTTACGTACTGGCAGGCCCTTCGGCTGGGCCAATAAACCTGACGAACAGGCCTGGGCGCAGGCCATGGAAGACGAAGCTTTCGCTCAAAAGTTTACTGCCGCCATGGACAGCCGCGGCGCCTACCTGGCTCCCAAAATGGCCCAGGCGCTCGACTGCACGAGCAACCGGCGCCTGCTGGATATTGCCGGTGCGTCGGGCGTTTACGCCTGTGCGGTCGTGCAGGCCCATGCCCACATGCGGGCCGCCGTGCTCGAAAAGCCCCCGGTGGACAAGGCCGCCCGGCGGGCCGTCGAACGCCGTGGGCTTGCGCAGCGCGTGGCGGTGCTGGCCGGTGACATGTTCGGCGACCCACTCCCAAGCGGCTACGATCTTCACCTGTATTCGCACGTTCTTCACGATTGGGATGAAGCCGCCGTGCAGCAGCTCTTAAGGCAATCCTATGCAGCCCTGCCGCCCGGCGGCCGTCTGGCGATTCACGACGCTCACTTGAACGCCGAAAAGACCGGCCCGTTAGCGGTAGCCGAATACTCCGTTTTATTGATGCTTTCCACCGAGGGCAAGTGCTATTCGGTGGGTGAAATGCAAACGATGCTGGCACAGGCAGGTTTTGCGGAAGCGACGTGTGTTCCTACCGTTGCCGCCCGCAGCCTGATGATTGCGCAAAAACCAATCTAAAGACTTCTGGTAACTTCTCAATAAAGCGGGGTGTGGGTGTTTTTGGCGAGCTTCGCTCACCCAACACACCCACCTCCCCCCTCTTTTTGAGAAGATTCGATTTCTGATTGGTGGTTTTTTGGTTGCTGATTGCACCAGTCGGAAATCGGCAACCGGAAATCAGCAGCCAGAAAATAGGACAAGAAATGATACAAATCTACGACACCACCCTGCGAGACGGCACCCAACGCGAAGGTATCTCACTTTCCGGGGCTGACAAAATCCGCATCGCCCAGCGCCTGGATGAACTGGGCGTCGCCTTTATCGAAGGCGGCTGGCCGGGTTCCAACCCGAAGGACGCCGAGTTTTTCGAGCGGGCGCGCGACATTGCCTGGACGCACGCACGCGTGGCGGCGTTTGGCGCCACCTGTCGCGTCAAGGGCGGCCCGGAAGACGATGCCAACATCAAGGCCCTGCTCGATTCACATGCCCCGGTCTGCACCGTGGTCGGCAAAACCTGGACCTTGCACGTCACCGAGGTGCTACGCACCACCTACGAAGACAACCTGCGCATCATCGAGCAAAGCCTGGCCTATCTTAAAGCACAAAACCGCGGCGTGATCTACGACGCCGAACACTTTTTCGATGGCTACAAAGCCGATCCCGCTTACGCCCTGGAAACACTCCAGGCAGCCGCCCGCGGCGGTGCAGAAACGCTCGTCCTGTGCGACACCAACGGCGGTTCCATGCCTTGGGAAATCGCCGAAATCGTGCGCAGCGTGAAAGCCGCCGTGGATACCCCCCTGGGCATCCACGTCCACAACGACGGCGAGTGTGCGGTAGCCAACACCATCACAGCCATCCGCGAGGGCTGCATGCAGGCCCAGGGCACAATCAACGGTTATGGCGAGCGTTGCGGCAACGCGAACTTGTGCGCCATCATCCCCGATCTGGAATTAAAAATGGGGCTGCAATGCCTGCCCGAAGGGCACATCGTCCACCTGTATGATGTCGCTCACTTCGTTGCCGAGGTAGCCAACCTGGCTCCTGACGAACACGCGGCCTACGTCGGAAAGTCCGCTTTCGCGCACAAAGGGGGCATCCACGTGGCGGCCATGCGCCGTACGGCCCAGTCGTACCAGCACGTAGACCCGGCAGCCGTGGGAAACCAGATGCGCGTCGTCGTCTCGGAACTTTCGGGGCGCGGCAACCTGCTCAGCAAGGCCGAAGAGTACGGCCTGCAAGCGTTGAGCAATGAGGAAGTAGCCGCCGTCCTCAACGACATCAAAGGGCTGGAAGCGCAGGGCTTCTCTTTCGAAGCCGCCGAAGCATCCACGGCCTTGCTGCTCAAACGCCGCGAACCCGGCTACAAAGCGCCCTTCGAATTGATCGATTTCACTGCCATCGTCGAACACCGCCAGGGCCGCGGCATGTTCGCCGAAGCCACCGTCAAAGTGCGCGTCAACGGCGACATACTGCACACAGCCGCCGAAGGGGATGGCCCCGTCAATGCTCTCGACACGGCCCTGCGCAAAGCGCTCCAGGATCGCTACCCCGCAATCAACCAGTTCCACCTGGACGACTACAAAGTTCGCATTCTCAACGGTGAAGCTGGCACCGCCGCTGCCACGCGCGTGCTGATCGACACGGTCAGCGACGGCAAGCGCTGGAGCACCGTCGGCGCCAGCACCAATATCATCGAAGCCAGTTGGCGCGCCCTGGCCGATGCGGTGGAATATGGGCTGGCCATTGCTGTTTAGCAACGCAAAGAAAAGCTTCCCGGTTTCTGCGTAACAAGAAAGTGCGTCGCACCTGCAATAGGTGCGACGCACTTTCTTGTGCATAGATGGGGGAGGTATCTCTAGCAGCGGAATGTGCTGCACCCGATCGTTATGGTTTCAAGGCCGCCAGCTGCCGGTCCAGCTCCTGCTGAATCACCTGCGGATTGGCCTTGCCCTGGGCGGCGCGCATCACCTGGCCAAAGAACCACTTGGCCAGAGTCTCTTTGCCGGCCAGGTAGTTTGCCAACGGTTCGGGGTTCTCATCGAGCACCTGTTTCACCAGGGCCGCAATCACGCTGTTATCGGATACCTGGCGCAGCCCCTTCTCAGCGACAATCGTCTCGGCTGGTTTGTGTGTGATGAACATCTCGGCCAGCACGGTTTTGGCCGTGTTATTGTTGATCTCCGCGTTCACCACCATCTGCAACAAGGCCGCCAATGCATCAGGGGTGATCGGGCATTCTTCGATGCCCTGGTTGGCCTGGTTGAGCAGAGCAAACAAATCGCCACTGATCCAGTTGGCCGCCATCTTCGCCGGGATGCCTTCCTGGATCACCGCTTCGAAGTAATCGGCCACGAAGCGTTCGGCCACCAGCACCGAGGCGTCATAAGCCGTCAGTCCATAGGAAGATTCAAAACGATGCTGTCGTTCGACGGGCAGTTCGGGCAGCGTGTGCCGAATCTGCTCTATCCAGGTGGGGTCAAGCACGAGGGGCGGCAGGTCAGGTTCGGGGAAGTAGCGATAGTCCACATCGCCTTCTTTGACGCGTTGCACGAACGTAGCCTGCCGGGCTTCGTCCCAACCGACCGTCTCCTGCCGCACCTGGCCGCCGCCATCCAGAATCTCGCCCTGGCGCTGGATTTCGTAGGCCACGCCGCGCTCGAGCGCCCGGAAGCTGTTGAGATTTTTGATCTCTACTTTCGTACCGAGCGTATCGCTTCCGGCCGGGGCGATCGAGATGTTCGGTTCGATGCGCATGACACCCTTTTGCAAGTCACCTGAGTTGACCCCCACGTAACGCAGCACCGAACGCAGCGCCTGGGCATAGGCGCGTACTTCTTCGGCCGTGTGCAGGTCGGGTTCCGAGACGATCTCCAACAAAGGTACGCCGGCGCGGTTGAGATCCATCAATGAGTGTGCGTTTTTGCCGCTGCCCACGTGGGTCAGCTTGCCGGTGTCTTCCTCCAGGTGAACGCGCCGCACCCGGATCACGCGCTCGCCTTCCGACGTCGTGATCGTCAACGTGCCGTGGCGGCCGATCGGTTCTTCGTACTGCGAAATCTGGTAGCCCTTGGGCAGATCGGGGTAGAAGTAGTTTTTACGGGCGAAGATGCTGGCGTAATTGATCTCGCAGCCCAGCGCCAGGGCGACCCGCAGGCCATACTCGACGGCCCGTTGGTTGACCACCGGCAACATGCCGGGCATCCCCGCACACACCGGGCAAACGGCGATGTTTGGGTCGGCAACCGTCGAGTCGACCACGCGACAGCCACAAAACATTTTCGACTCGGTTTGCAACTCTGCATGAACTTCTAAACCGATGGTAGGGAAGTATGTAGCCATCATGCCTGTTCTCCTCCTGTCTTGCCTGCCGGGCTATCCATGCCGCTTCATGAATCTTTCCATGCGCAGCAACGCCTCTTCGATTTTTTCATAAGCTGTGGCATACGAACAGCGCACGAAACCATCTCCACCGGTCCCAAAGGCCAACCCGGGCACCACGGCGACCTGCTCTTCTTCCAACAAGCGCGTGGCGAAGGTATCGGCATCCATACCGGAAGCGGCAATGTTGGGGAAAGCATAAAACGCCCCGGTCGGCTCGAACGTGGACAGCCCCAGGCTGTTCAATCCATCGACGATCAGCCTGCGGCGGCGGTCGAACTCGTCACGCATTGCCAGCAAGCTGGATTCGCCGCTGTGCAGCGCTTCAAGCGCCGCCACCTGGGCCATCGTCGGCGCGCACATGATAGTGTACTGGTGCACGCGCGACATGCCCGCCAGCAAGTCCACTGGTGCGGCGGCATAACCGACGCGCCAACCGGTCATGGCGTAGTACTTGGAAAACCCGCCCAGCAAAATCGTACGCGCCCGCATGCCAGGCAGGGAAGCAAAGCAAACATGCTCCACGCCGTAAACCAGGCGATCATACAGTTCATCAGAGACGATCACCAGGTTGTGCTGCTCGGCGAGCCTGGCAATGGCCTCGAGCACCGCGCGCGAATACGTGGCGCCCGTGGGGTTGTTGGGATAGCCCAGCAAGATGGCCTTCGTGCGCGGCGTAATGGCCGCGGCCAGGTCGGCCGGGCGGGGTTGAAAGTTGTCTTCTGCGTATGTCGGTAACTCGACCGGAACGCCGCCTGCCAGATGAACTTCGGCCTGGTAGGCGACAAAGCACGGGGTCGGGACGATGACCTCATCACCAGGATTGATGATGGCGGTCATGGCCAGGTAGAGCGCTTCCGAAACCCCAACGGTAATCAGGACTTCATCGACCGGGGAATACGTCACATCGTACAGACGGTTTATCCGCTCGGCAATCCCCTGGCGCAGCTCCAAAATACCGGCATTCGAGGTGTAATGTGTCTCACCGGAGCGCAGCGAACGGATGCCAGCTTCAACAACCGAAGCCGGCGTGACGAAATCAGGCTCGCCAATGCTCAGCGAGATCACATCCTTCATCGTAGCGGCAATGTCGAAGTATTTCCGAATCCCCGAAGGCTTGAGTACGGATACCCGTTGCGAGAGATATTGAGCAGAAGACATGTGGAACTCCTTAGAGCGTCAAAACGGTATGATCCCCTGCATTGACCATGCCAGGGCGGCGCCAAATCTGCGCCCGGCGGCCGATCAGGGAGTTTTCCAAGACAATGTCCGTCACCTGCGCGCCATCTTCAAGGATCGAGTTGCGTACGATACTGCCGTTGACCTCGCACTCGGCGCCGATCGAGGCATGTGGGCCGACGACCGAGTTTTCAACACGCGCACTGGGATGGATAAACACCGGCGGAACGACGATGACGTTTGGCCTTTGGCCGGCCGCTGCGGTGTTATCGCGGCCATGTTCGAGCAGGTAGTGGTTTGTTTCCAACAGAGTCTCCGGGGTACCGGCATCGAGCCACACATCGACTTCCTTAATGTGCATCTTCAACCCACGCTCCAACATGATGTTGATCGCATCAGCCAGGAAGAACTCCCCTTTAAGCTGAACATCGCGCGCCATCTGCTCGTCGATGGCAGAGAGCAGATCTTCCGCCCGGCGGAAGTAGTAGAAGCCAACCACGGCCAGGTTGTTGTTCATGTCCGTCGGTTTCTCGATCAACCGATCGACCCAACCGTTCTCGCCCAATACAGCTACCCCAAAACGGCGCGGGTCGGGGACAGCCTTGACCCAGGCGACTGCGTCGGCTGTTTCATCTGCCAAGAAAGAGAGATCGGTTTCGATGATCGTATCGGCAAAGACCATCAGCATAGGCCCTTGTAAGTGCTCCCGCGCCAGGTAGATTGCATGGGATTGGCCGCGCGGGTTTTCCTGAATCACGTAATGCGCCTTCAGTTCGGGGTAGTTTGCAGCCGCATACGCTTCAATCTGATCGCCCAAGTAGCCGACAATGTTGATGAGTTCATAATTTTGGGGTTCAGGCAGCGTGCACAGAGTGTTCAAGACATGGTCCAGCACGACCTTCCCGGCAACGCTGACCAGTTGCTTAGGCTTGCTCCAGGTGTGTGGGCGCAAGCGCGTACCCAACCCGGCCATCGGGATGACAACTTTCAAAGTTTCATTTGACACAGAATGCCTCCTCCACAGAGTGGACTATTGTACTAAGGAATAGGGATTAAAGAACTGTCCAAAAGTGCCCATTTTTCGGCGTAGAAACTGGTCACTTCTTCAGTTTGCCAGGGTTTGCCCACAGTACTGGCAAAAACGGGCATCCGCCGCATTGGACTTTCCGCACTGCTGGCAGGCTTTCGTCGTGCTTCCTGTGCGGCGCCACCAAGCCCATTTCCGCCCACGCGCCGGGCTTGCCGGCGCAGCCGCCGGGCTTGCCGGCGCAGCCGCCGGGCTTGCCGGCGCAGCCGCCGGGCTTGCCGGCGCAGCCGCCGGGCTTGCCGGCGCAGCCGCCGGGCTTGCCGGCGCAGCCGCCGGTGGATCAGCCTGTTCCGGCGACACCTGGGCGGGCAGTTGGGCCTGCCTGGCTCGGCGCGTCCATTTAACTTTCGGCACCTTAACCTTCGGCACTTTTTCGATCAGGCGATACACCATGATCTTCGCCTCCAGCACGGCCCGTTGAGACAGGTTGCGGATATCCTCTTTACGAATCTTCCGCCCAGCAAGATACCACTGCAAAACGGTATGGCCAACCACGTACGTACCGGAATAGGCGACGATCATCTTCGGGACAATCCCCCATGCAGGGATCAGGCTGACCAACTGGCGGGCAATTTGCCGCATCAGAAAGCCGCTGCCGATGACACTGCCGAACTCGGAAATGTAGTCCTGCCAGCGCGTGGAAAAACCAAAGAGCAAGCCCAACTTGTACGCCAGAAAGGCCTGTGACTTCGTCAGGACGACCACATCCGTCACGCTGAGTGGCAGCGTCAAAACAGGGACGGCCTCCGCCAGGCCTGTGCTAAAAGAATAGGTTGCGTTTGCCAGGCAGGTGTCGTCGATGAGGGCCCGTGCAACCACGGTACGGAACAAAGGAAACTGACGCCCCAGGGCAATGTGTTGGTCATCCGGGAGTAAAGCCAGCACGTCTGGTGCGAATTCCTTGAGCAGAAAAGAGGAATCTTGCAGCGAGCCGACCAACGCACAAGCAAATTCCGCCGAATCGGCCACCAGCAGAACATTTTGCCGGGCTTGTGCGTCTAATGTAGTATCGCACACCAGTAAAGCCTTCTTCCCCGCATCGGTTGCACGGCGCACCAACGCCTGCGCCGGTACAAGATCATCCGGCAAGAGAGATGCCGTGACAAGCAGTAGATCGGCATCAGGCAGGTGCATGTTCTCTTCTCGTGGAAGAATTGACACCGGCGACTGCGTGGCCTCGCCTACCAAAACGGGATCCACGCGCATGGCATTGGCAAGGGTATGCCGGCCAGAGTTCGGGCGTCCCACAACAGCAATTTGCACCGGCTGCAAGGCCGCATCACGAATAGGGCGCAGGTCGAATTCCTGAACGTTATTCCAAATTTCAGAAAGGTCTTTTAATCCAGCCATCGATCACCTCAGGACAAGATGCCCCATTATAACGCCGAAAGAGAAGTAGTTTTTACGGCAAAAAGCTACGTTTGCTATGCTACCGCCCTACGTTTTCCGCCAGGGAAAAAGACCGGCTATAAAAATCTGGTAGAATGCAGCACGCGGTGGCCTGCAATCCACCCGGAGAGCGCGAAAAGTGTTGTTTTGTAGAAGTTCAACCTTCTTCCAACCTCACGGTACAAAGCAATCTTTTGAAACGTTCGAATTTACAAGGAGAAACACTTTATGTTAGAAAAAATACGTTCATCACTGAGCCAGGGTTTCCGCCAAAAAAACCGGTCCCTGACCCTGGTCTCTGTTGCGGTGGTGCTGGCGCTGATCGCAACGATCGCCTTTGGAACCCTCGCCCGAGCCCAGGAAACGGGCGAATCGCCAGACATCGAAGTGATCACCTGGGAAACCCAGCAGGTAACCAACACGAAACTATTTTCATGGATGGACGACCGCTCGCTACGCCTGGATGGCGCTGGCAATGCGCACATCGCCTATGGCGGCGATCACCTGTATTACGCCTCGTACAACGGATCGACGTGGTCTTCCGAAGTCGTGGATAACGCCAACGGTGTCGGTTTATACGCCTCGCTCGCCCTGGACAGCAACAACCGCCCGCACATCAGTTACTATGACGCCGCTACCGGTTCGCTGAAATATGCCCGCAACGTGGGTTCTGGATGGGAAATCTATGTCCTCGATACGCCTGCTATGGCAAATGCCTACGAATTCGCTGAAAGCGAGCATCCTTCGCTGGATGGGCTGGCCGTGCGCTCAGTCGACGTCCGAGAAGTCATCGCGATAATGGAAAACACGCATGGCTTCACCCAACTCGAAGCCATCATGCAGATGGCAGCGGTTTTGCAAGGGCGCGGGCTGTTTACATCGATCACCGTCGATGCAGCAAATGACCCGCACATCGCTTACTACGACGCCATTAACGGTGACCTGAAGTACGCACATAAAGTATACACCGGCTGGCGCATCGATTCTATCGATACCGAAGGAGATGTCGGCCAGTACACGTCCATCGCCATCGCAAAAGACTCCAACAACAAAGTTTTCACCCACTTCAGCTTCTATGATGTCACCCACATGGACCTGCGCTACGCGCGCTGGAGCGCGGAAACCAGTTCCGTGGCCGAACGCCGCTCTATCGATGGCACCTCCGATGCTGACGTCGGAAAGTACTCGTCGATTGCGCTAACGGTCGAAGACACGCCCAAACCACGCATCAGCTACTATTACGATACCAATTCTACAAATTCGTACTTGAAGTATGCCATTTTCAAGAACGGCGACACCTGGGAACTTCAAACGGTCACGGCTACCAACGCCAAGAACGGGCAGTTTACTTCACTGGCCCTGGATAAAAACAACAACCCCCACATCAGCTACCTGAACGAAACCAGCGGCATGGTAAAAATCGGGATGTCGACAGGTGGCGGGTGGAACCTGGTTGACGTGGCCCAAGCGCGTGGCACGCGCATCTATTCATCCATCGCCGTAGACAAGAACACAACCGATACCGACGCCGACGCCCGTATCAGCTTCTTCAATGCCGACACCGGCGAGTTGAAGTTCGCACGCCAGACCGGCGCAAACGCCTGGAATATCTCGACGGTAGATACTTCTACCAATATGGGCGCCTACAATGCGTTGGCCATGGACAGCAGCGGGAATCCGCACATCACCTTCTACGATGACACGCACGACAGGCTGTACTATGTCCGGTGGGCCGGCACCACCTGGAGCACCCCTTCTGCCATCCAGAACGGCGGCGGCCCCTACAGCGACATAGCCATCGGCGCAGGTAGTGTCCCCCATGTGGCCTACTACGATTACGCCCGCGAGTGCCTGCGGTACGCAACCTGGGCCACCGATCACTGGTTTGCCGAAGACGTCGAGTGTGACAAGAAAGGCAAGTTCGCATCCATCGATATGGACAACTTGAACCGTCCGCACATTGCTTACTACGACGAGAAAAACGGCGATTTGAAGTGGGCTTACAAAGACGGCGGCACCTGGCACGTCCGCTTCGTGGATGGAACCGGGGAGGACGTCGGCCAGTACAGTTCGATCGCCATCGACAGCAGCAACCTGCCCCACTTCAGTTACTACGACGTGACGCACAAGGCCTTGCGCTACGCACGACTGCAAAGCGACGGCGCCACCTGGCATATCGAGTACCAGGTAGACGCCCAGGCCGGCATGTTCTCGCAAATCGCCCTGGACAACCAGGGGCTGCCGCATATCGCTTACTTCGACGATGCGGAAGAAGACGTTCTTAAACATGCCTGGAAAAGCGACTTGAGTTCCACGGCCTGGGGCCAGGAAACGGTCGACGAAAACAACGGTATTCTCGGTGGCGAGCCGCGGCCACCGCTGGTGCCCCTTTCCATTGCCACGGACAATAACGGTGGCGTTCACTTCAGCTACTACGACTATGCAGATAAGATACTCCGGTACGCGCGCAAGCTCAACAATATTTGGGTACGCCAGGTGGTCGATAGCAGCGGCGACGTAGGGCAGTATTCATCAATTGCCGTCAATGCAGCCGGCCAAGCCGGGATCAGTTTCTACGATGCTACCAACGGCGATTTGAAATACACGAAGTCTCAAACGGTTAACTACCCCTATGCCGTTTTCCTGCCGATGATCAAACGCTAAGGCCAGAGCAAAACATTAAAGAAAGCCCTGGGCGGCCATCGCCCGGGGCTTTTGCTTTTCTGTTCAACAGTCTAAAAACGCACTCCGGCCGGTCACGGATTCGAGCGCACGTAGTCCAAGGCATATTGCGCATCTTGAAAATTAGGGTTCGCCTCGAGTGCCTTTCGCCAGGCATCCATCGCACCCAGCGTGTCGCCGTCCCGGTAAAGCCCCCAACCATGCCAGAGCAAGGCCTCTTCGGCGTTTGGAGTAAGCTGCAAGGTGTATTGGGCCAGGGCGAGCAAATCATCGTTACGAAAAGCGTGAAAGTAAGCGAAAAATGGGCCGAACTGGTAACGCAACATCCGTTGGGGCAGGCCGATTTTGCGGGCTTCATCATAGGAACGCGCCGCGGCAGCATACTGCTCGAAATATACCTGGTTGCTTCCCAGGTTGAACCAGGCAAAGGCATCCTGGGGATCTGCCGCAACTTCCGCCTCTGCAACGGTCATGGCATGCTGGCGGTTGGCATCCATATCCCACATTGGCCCCAGGATTGCTTTGACAGTATCTTCCTGTGTGGACATGTACACCAGCACGTACACGCGGTTGAAGATGTGCCAGTATTCGTCCAACTTTTTGTAAGAGATTTTCTGATCTGGCCCATGATAGCTATCCTGGCCGATAAAAACTTGCTGCTCGTCATCGTAGCCCGTCAGAAGCTGATAGTGAGCCGCCCATAAATCATCATTGGGCCAATAAGGCGCATCGAAGTAAAAGCTTTCTTCGATCATTACCGGAATTCCGGCCGCCAGCAGTTTCTTCAGCACTACCAGGTCACCACCCACGCGGAATTCGGCATGCAGCCAGCCGGCATAGTTGCGCACCCAGTAGATCATCTCTTCAGGATTGACATTGCGGTCCTCGCGCACCGGCTTGATCACATCCGAAATGGCAAACTGATCGCCTCCCCACCCGTAATAACGCAAATACATCGCCAGCGCGGCCGGACCGCAATTGTTAATGTCCTGCTTTTCCCAGGCAGGCGCGTTCAGCAGCACCGTTGCGGGGAGCGGCGTCGGTGAGGGCGTCGAGGTTGCCGTAGGGCCTGGCAGGGTAGCAGTTGGCGGGGCCGGGGTCGAGGTTGGCGAGGGAACGAACGTGACTGCGGGGAGCGTATCCGTCGGTTGCGGGACCGGCGTCGGCATGGCGTCTGCAGGGTGAATGACACCACGCCAGTAAGCCAGCAGCTTCTCCCGCCGCCAGGCCAGGCGCTCGTTTACGGCAGGAATCTGGTAGAGCAAGATGGCCAACCCCAACAAGGTAGCTGTCACCGAAAAAACCGCAATGAAATACTGCAACAGGTTGCGCTTTTGTCTCATCAGGGCATTGTAACACGCCAAGTTTGGTAACAGATGAGAAGCCAGATATGATATAAATACCGCCGTGAACGCCACCACCTTACGCCCACCACGCCGTGTTGGCATGCTCTATCACCTGGGAGCAGTCTTCATCCTGGCTGCACTGGCTGCCGCGGCCCTGCAAGTAACCGCCGAAACACAAATCGGTGCAGCCTTTTTACTGGCCTTGCTGCCCACTTTGCTATCCATTACCTTGATGCCCATACTGATCTACCGGGCTTACGCTTTGTGGACGGCCACGTATACCATCGAGCGCGATGGGATACGCCTGCAATGGGGGCTGCGCGTGGAAGAAATCCCCATGAATGCCATCCGCTGGGTGCGCCAGGCCAGCGCATTCGAACAGCCGCTTCCGCTTCCCTGGCCGCGCTGGGATGGCGCCGTGTTGGGCAGCCGACAGTTGCAGAACGGCCACACGGTGGAATTCTTTGCATCGCAAGCGACGAATCTGATCCTGATTGCGGTTGCAGTGGAGGGAGGCATCGAAGCGCATCAACGTATCTTTGCCATTTCTCCACTGCATCCTGACGAGTTTTTACGGGCCTATCAGCACGAGAGCGAGTTAGGCTCGTTTACCAACCGCCCGGCACGTTCCGTTCAACCCACTGCCGTCTTGACCAATTTCTGGCCGAACCGCTATGCCCGTGTGTTGGTACTTGGACTGATCGGCGTAAACCTGGTACTCCTGGCTTGGGTGAGCCTGGCTGTTTCAACCCACGCAGTGATTCCTTTTCGTTTCGACATCAGTGGGGCGCCTCTCGAGCTCGTTCCCGCCGTCAGGCTGTTTTTGCTGCCGGTTATCAGCGCACTCTTCAGCACGATCGACTTGCTGGTTGGGCTTTTCTTCTATCGCCGTAAAGAAACGCAACCTGCCGCCTACCTGCTGTGGGCCACCGGGGTTGCGACCGGCTTCCTTTTCTTGCTCGGCGTTCATCTTTTGTTACAGGCTTCTTGAAAAAACAGCGCTGCCGCGGCAATACCCACCGCACTGCGGTACCATTCCCATCGAAAGCGGCAAACCAAAAGTTATTCCACAGTCATCCAAAGTTATCCACAGAATTTCTTTCGTTATCCACAGCTTTTCACCTATGCAACTACCAGTCGGGTTTATCCTTGGGTGTGCAGTCGCCCTGCTTGCCTGGCGGCTTGGCAGCCTCTCGGCCAGCGGCGCGATGGCTGCCGCAGTTACAGGCGGGCTAATCCTGGGCATCGGCGGCCTGCCGTGGGCATCCTTGCTGTTGACGTTCTTCATTTCATCCTCTGCACTCTCCCGAGCCTTTCGCCGCCAAAAAGCCCGATTCCACGAGAAGTTCTCGAAAGGCGACCGTCGCGACTGGGCGCAGGTGCTGGCGAACGGCGGACTGGGGGCTTTGCTCGTGATCGGCAATCACCTGTACCCGCACCCTGGTTGGTGGGTAGCCTACGCCGGAGCGATGGCCACCGTCAACGCAGACACATGGGCGACAGAAATCGGCGTTTTGAGTCGCACGCCACCGCGTCTCATCACCAGCGGGAAAGTGGTGGAAGGGGGGACATCCGGCGGCGTTTCGTGGCTGGGGACACTGGCCACGCTCGGCGGCGCTGCGCTGATCGGTGGCGCAGCCGTCCTGACCGGTGGGAATTCGCTATCCCTGCTTGGCATTGCGACTCTGGCCGGCCTGTGCGGTTCCCTGTTCGATTCCGTGCTGGGAGCCACCATCCAGGCTATCTACACCTGCCCATCCTGCGAAAAAGAAACCGAACGCCATCCCATGCACACCTGCGGCGCCCGTACCGAACCGCTACGTGGCTGGCCGTGGCTGGATAACGACCGGGTCAATTTTTTTGCATCGTTGGTGGGCATGATGGTGGCCCTGCTGCTCTGGTACGTGACCCTCTAGGCCAGGCTTCCCGCGCTTTGATATAATCCACAGAAGTTTGTAGGACAAATACCCCAATCGTCATCCAGGAGAACGGCCCATGGCACCCAGTTTATACAACCGCAACTTTCTCAAAGAACTCGATTTCACCAAAGAAGAATTCGTCTACCTGCTCGAACTTTCTGCCGCGCTCAAGGCAGACAAATATCAGGCCCGCGAGCAGCCGCGCCTCACGGGAAAGAATATCGCCCTGATCTTCGAAAAAACATCTACACGCACAAGATGCGCCTTCGAAGTGGCCGCGTACGATCAGGGCGCCCACGTCACCTACCTGGGACCGAGCGGCACGCAAATCGGCCACAAGGAGTCGATGAAAGACACGGCGCGCGTTTTGGGCCGCCTGTACGATGGGATTCAGTACCGCGGCTTCTCTCAGGAAACGGTCGAAATTCTTGGAAAGTATGCCGGCGTGCCCGTCTGGAACGGCCTGACCGACGAATTCCATCCCACCCAAATGTTGGCCGACGTGCTGACGATGCAGGAACATAGCACGAAAGCGCTCGAGCAGGTTGCCTACTGCTATGTGGGTGACGCCCGCTTCAACATGGGCAACTCTCTGATGGTCGTCGGCTGCCTGATGGGCATGGACGTGCGCATTTGCGCGCCAAAATCCCTATGGCCGGCGGCGCATTGGATCGAACAGGCGCAGCAGTTGGCCGCTCAATCGGGCGCGCGCTTGCTGCTAACAGAAGATGTCGCCCAGGGTGTCGCAGGTGCAGAGTATATCCACACAGACGTTTGGGTCTCGATGGGGGAAGCAAAAGATGTATGGGACGAACGCGTGCGACTGCTCAAGCCCTACCAGGTCAACCGGGCGATGATGGCGCTTACCGGCAACGCCGAAACAAAGTTTATGCATTGCCTGCCCGCTTATCACAACCGGGAAACTAGCGTTGGCGAGGAGATATTCCAGAAAACCGGTCTGGATGGCTTGGAAGTAACCGAAGAAGTCTTCGAATCGCCACAGTCGATCGTCTTCGAGCAGGCTGAGAATCGGATGCACACCATCAAGGCGGTAATGGTAGCCACGCTGGTGAAAAACTAGGCCCAAACATTCATTACTTCGGCAATACCGAGGCCAGCAAGCCAACATTGGCAATCACGGGGCAGTCTGCATCCGGAAAGACCTCATCCGGGTCCACCAAGACAGGATGCAGGCCTGCCTTCTGCGCCCCCAAAACATCGGCGTAATAATTATCACCCACGTACAAAGCCTGCTGCGGCGTAATCCCCAGGCGTTGTACGCTGTGCAGAAAAATTTCCGCTTCCGGTTTCCAGGAATTGATCTCGCCGGCAGCAATGGCATACTGGAAATAGCTGCTCAAACCCAGATCGGCCAGTTCGGCTTCGAAATTGCTCGAGCGATTCGATACGACCGCCATCAAAAAACCTGCCTGCTGCAAGCTCTTGAGCGTTTCTATGGTTTCTGCCGGCACCTGGGAAATGGGATGGTACTCGTCGGTGATGCGGCGGTGAACGCCAACGGCCAGGCTTTTTGCCAGGGCAGGTTCAACTCCCAGGGCTTCGATGAACAGCCGGGTATGGTTGAGCCAGAAGATTTCCTGGTCGAACCCAAAAGCTGCCATATCCGCCAACATCTCCGGCGACTGCGCCCAGTAACGGTGCTGCCAACGCATGGCGCAGCGGTGATTGTCAACGGTGGCAGTGCAACCGGCCTGAACGGCGTACTCGTACAGAATGTGGAAAAAACGCGGTTCGCTAAAACGTAACGTGCCATCCAGGTCGAAAAGGATGGCCCGAATGCCATTGGGAGAAAACAAGTCAGCCTCCTATTTCACTCATTACCCGGTCGCGTGGGATCAGCCCTTCCGCCAGGCCGTGGCCCCAGGGTTTGAGCCAAATTCCATCCAAAATCAGCCGGCGTAAATCTGCCAGCGAGGCCCCGTGGCGTAGCGGGGTCAGCAAATCTATCTCGCCTTCGCGCAACAGGCACAGGCGCAAACGGCCATCGGCGGTCAGGCGGGCCCGCGTACAAGACGCACAGAACGGCTCCGTAACCGACGAGATAAAGCCCACGTCACCCTGTGCGCCAGGCAAACGGAAAAGCCTGGCCTCGCCATCCAGTTTACCACCATTGACAGCTTCAAGCGGGCCGAGCGCCGTCTCGATCTGCGCTTTCATTTCGTCAGCCGTGATTACCTGGGAAACCTGAAACTCGTTAATCGTGGCAAAAGGCATCATCTCGATAAAGCGCACCTGCCAGGGGTGCGCCAACGTCAGGGCAGCCAGGGGCGCGACGTCGGTTTCGTTGTAGCCTCGCACAATAACGGCATTGAGCTTGATCGGCATCAGGCCGGCTGCATCGGCCGCTTCGATTCCGGCCCACACATCCTCCAAAGAACCCCAACGTGTCAGCCGGCGGAATTTTCCCGGGTCCAGCGAATCCAGGCTGATGTTGACCCGCTGCAAGCCGGCCTCTTTGAGCGGTTGGGCAAGGCGCGACAACAACACTCCGTTGGTCGTCATCGACAGGCGCTCAACCCCCGAGATAGCAGCCATCTGCCGGACCAGGTCGACAACGTTGGCCCGCACGGTCGGCTCGCCGCCGGTCAGGCGGAACTTATCGAAGCCAAGGCCAGCAAACAAACGCACCAGCGTAACGACTTCATCATCTTGCATTAACGCGGCATTTGGCCGGAAGGTCATGTCTTCCGGCATACAATACACGCAGCGTAAATTGCAGTGATCGGTCAGGCTGATACGCAAGTAGTGAATGGAACGTCCAAAACGATCGATTGCCATAAAATCTCACCAGTAAATCGCCAACAACTTGTGGAAAATGCTGCGAAAGCCGTTTTGGCAGACAGTCGTATATCCTGCCGCTCGAACTTGCATACACCAGTTTCCAACAAGGCTTAATAGGAGCAATACAGTCGTATTATAATACGACGTTATGCAAAAACTTTCTGCTCTCACTTCCCAAAAAGTTCAGGCGCTGGGCGAGTGCCCTTACTTCACCACGTTAAACGAGCGCTTACGCCACCAGTTGGCCGAAAATACGCACCTGTACCAATATGAACGCGACGAAGTCCTGTTCTGGCAAGGGGAACCCTGTCCCGGGCTTTTCATCTTAGAAAAAGGCGGCGTCAAGCTTTTCAAGCTTTCGCCCCAGGGCAGAGAGCTGATCGTACGCGTACTGCAAGAAGGGACCACCTTCGAGGAGGTGCCGGTATTCGATGGTGGGACGAATCCGGTCAATGCAGCCGCACTTGAAACGAGCCTGGTATGGGTCGTGGAAACCGCTTCGGTGCAAAAGCTAATCAGTGAGCATCCAGACTTGTGTCGCCAAACGATTCTCAACCTGGCCAGTAACCTGCGAATGCTGGTGGGTATCGTGGAAGAACTGTCATTTTACCAGGTGACCCACCGCCTGGCGCGTTTACTCAGCCAGTTAACGCCCGAGCAGCTCAGCGGGAGCACAGCCGTGCGTTTGAAGCAAGACGATCTCGCTGCAAGGCTGGGTACCGTGCGAGAAGTGGTCGCCCGCTCGCTGCGAGAGCTGGAACGCAGTGGGGCGATCCATATGAAGCGCGGCCAGATCACCATCACGGATGAAAAGGCTTTACAAGCGTGGCTCCCCTAACGGCCTGCCGCAGGAGGTTTCGGAAACCTTACGGGAAAGACCTGCACTGTGGTTAAGGCCGGTATGGAGGGCACGATAAAAAAACCGGAGATGATGCACTTTCGGCTGCTTCATCTCCGGTTTGTGGAAATTCTTCTGAGGGGCGTTTGCTAGCGTCGCGAGTAATTCCACAAGGCAGCACCGGCTGTTAGCAAGAGCAGCAGGATCAAACCAAGCTCCAGAATCAGGAAGACCGGTTGGTCGCCAAGTATGCGTGGCTCCGCAAGGGGTGTACTTTCAGGCGTTGGTTCAGGTTGCTCGGCAGGCAAAGAGGGCCGCGTTGGGGGCGCCTGCATGGCTGTGTCGGCCATGGGGGTATCGGTCGGCGACAAGGTATCGGTCGGCGACGGTGTTATCGAAGGGGTCAGCGTAAGCGTAGCCGACGGTTCAAGGGTAAGCGTCTGTGTAGGCGTTTCGGTGGGGGCGCTTGTTTCGGTGGGGGTGCTGGTCGGTTTCGGGGTTGATGTATCGGCCAGGGCCATGCCGGTCTCACGTTCGGTACCGGTCGGTAACGGTGTGTCGCTGGCAAACAACGTTTCCATCACAAGGGTTGGCCCTGGCTCAGCAGATGGCGTGGCGGAGGTTGTCGGGGTCTGGCTAGGCAGCAGTTCGGTTGCCGTAAGGGTTGGCGAAACCTGTGGTGGCTTCTTGTGAGAAGCCGGGGAGGTTTCCGTAACGGCCGGCGCTTCTGTGACCGCCATGTCGGACAAAAAGGGTGTTGCGTTATTCTCGGGCGCAGCCGTTGCCGTTGAAAGTGCCGGGACGGCGGCAATCGAAGCCGGCATCCATAAACCAAACCAGTCGAATATCAAGACGGCAATCAACAGTACGACGGCAAGCGCTGAAGCGAAACCGAACAACGGATACAAACGCGGGGCAGTTTTACGGCGGGCGTACTCCGCTGACAGGGTGAAGTTCCGTGGGGCGCGCAGGCGTGGCAGCGAGCGCAGCATGGCTCGCGTGCGATCCAGTTCGTCGAGCGCGTCACGCAAATCTGCATCTTTCCAGAGACGCGTTTCCAGGCGGGCCGTGTCTTGTGGAGAAAGTTCCCTGTCCAGGTAGGCCGAGAGTTGTTCCAAGTCGTGGGGAGAGAGATTGATTTTACCCATAAGAAGTACTCATCATCATGTATCCCCAAAACGTAGACCCGCAGGCAAAAGTTCCCAAAAACCCTGAAGGCAGTTTTGCACGCGCCCGCGCGCCCGAGACAGGCGGCTTTTGATCGTCCCAACCGGTGTTCCCATCACCTCGGCTGCTTCGGTGTAATCCATTCCCTGCACGTCCACCAGCAAAACGACCGTGCGGAACTCGGGAGAGAGATCGCCCAGGCAGTGTTGAATGGCCTGGCGCAACTCGGCGCGTTGGGCCAGGTCCTCGGGACCGTCACTGGGGTCGGCCAGCCAGCGAGGCGACTCGATCTCTTCCCCTTCGTCGTCCGTCGGTTCCAGAGGCGTGGTCGGGCGGCGCTTACGGCGGCGCAATTCATCGTAGCAGGCGTTCGTGGCGATGCGCAACAGCCAGGCGCGAAACGAACCGCCGCGAAAATCCCGAATGTGGCGGTAAGCTGAAATGAACGCATCCTGGGCGATGTCTGCGGCTGCGTCTTCATCTTCCAGCATGCGATAGGCCTGGTAGTACACCATATCCTGGTAGACCAGAACCAACCGGTTGAAGGCATCGAGGTCCCCGCCCTGGGCGTCTTGAATGAGTACTGCTTCGTCCATAGTGTTAACTGCCGTATTTTATCGCAAGTGCAAGAATAATGTCGCGCAGTTCAATGTAAAGACGCTGGGGTTTGTATCCATGCTGCGATATCGCGCAAGACGTCTTCTGCTACATGGCCGGGCTTGTTGTACTCTTCGGGATTTGGCTCGCCCTCACCGGAAAGGAAGAGGTGATTGAGGGTAGGATAACGCCGAAAAACAACATCCGAACGTTCTGATAATGCAGTGTACCACAAATCAAAATCGGCCTGGGTGACCTGGTAGTCACGCGCACCTTGCAAAAACAGCATGGGCTGGGCCAGCGTGACGGCAGCCTGCGCCGGATCGTACGTTCGCAGGTCGAGCCAGTAAGCGGCCGGGATGCCCAGGGGTAACGCAGCGCCCGGTACATCGGCCGACAGCGCCGGGTCTTTGGCCCTGGCAACCTGTTCCTGAATAGCTTCCAGGTTTTGCCGCTCTTCGGGGGTCAACTGGCCGTCGAGATTGGCAAGATAGGCGACCTGTTCGAGCAGCATATCTTCCAGCGGGCGGGCGGCCGCGGCCAGGTAGATCAGGCCGGCGACATCCGGCGCGGCGGCGCCGATGCGCGGCAGCAACATCCCGCCCAGGCTGTGGCCCAAGACGTAAACCCTCTCCGGGTCAACACCATCCGTCTGGCGCAAAAGCGCAACGGCGGCAACCGCATCGTCTACGGTTTCTTCCCAGACGGTCAGGGTTTGCAGATACGTTTCATCGAACTGCTCAGGATGCGCATACGTGCGTTTATCGTAGCGCAGTACGGCGATACCGTTCGATGCCAGGCCCCAGGCGATGTCGCGGAAAGGCTTGTTCGGACCCACGCTCTCGTCCCGATCGTTCGGCCCCGAACCATGGACGAGCACGGCAACCGGGAAAGGGCCGTCCCCTTTGGGCATCGTCAACACCGCAGGCAAGGCAAGTTTCCCTTCGCCAATGACAATTTCTCGTTCGGTGAAGGCATTCGCGTTTACGTACGGCGGTGCTTCGTAGGCATGGACTGCCGCCGGCAGGAAGAAAAGGCCCGAAATCTGCCCCTGCCTGTTGAAAACCACTTTGATATCCAGCGGGCCGCTGGCAAAATCAACGGTCACGTAGACGACGTCATAGACATCGATTTGCTCGGTGCGCGTGCCGGTCTGCTGTTGGAAAGCGCCAAACTGCTTGATCAACACCAGCCAGGTTTCGGCGATCTTCTGTGTATTGAGTGCTTTCGACATTTTTTCATCGAAAACAGAAGTGGCCGCCTCGTACTCCCCATCGGCAAGCTGGGAGACAAAGGTCTTGGCTGCTTCGATGCGCGCGACAGGAACGTCGCCTGACGGCAGCAGCGGCGCCACGGCCGGAGCAGCCGTGGCCTGCGGCGCGCGCGCACAGGCCGTGAGAAATAAGGACAGGAGGGTGAACAAGAAGATGGACAGTTTTCTCATGGGGGTCTCGTAAAGCCAAGCCCAGCATTACCGCACTATCCGGCAACACTTGCTTCACGCGCCTCAGCGCTGAATTTATGCCGCGGTACGGTACCGGTATGCTTTCAACGCCCGGCCAGAATGCGGTTACAAATCTCGTTAAAGGCGGGGTCCACTTTGCGGCGGGCAGAATCGGCGCCATACCAGGCAGCGATCTCCTCGGCGCCACGGCGGAAGGGGGTGGTACAGATGAAGTCGGGCACCAGGCGCTTTACCTTGGCGTTGTCGAAGATCATGCTGTGCGCCTTGTCGCCAAGCAGGCCGGCACCCCAATCGGGGTCGAAGCCGGCAATCACATCGGAGGGGACGTGAACGATTTTCGCTTCGGTTTTGAAAGCGCGCGCCACGATCTCGAAGATCTGGTTCCAGCTTAACCATTCGTCGGAGGTGATATGGAAGGCTTCGCCGATGGCGTGCGGGTTGCTCAGCAGGCCGTTGAAGCCCTTGGCGAAGTCGGTGTGATGGGTAAGCGTCCAGAGCGAGGTGCCGTCGCCGTGCACGATAACCCTCTCGCCGCGCAGCATCCGATCGACCACCGTCCAGCCGCCGTCCATTGGCAAAAGGGTGCGGTCGTAGGTATGCGATGGGCGCACGATCGTAATGGGGTACTTTTCCTCGCGGTAGGCGCGCACCAGGCGCTCTTCGCAAGCGATCTTGTTGCGGGAATACTGCCAGAAGGGATTGTCGAGCACGGTCGATTCCGTGACGGGTAAGGAAGCCGGGGGCGTCTGGTATGCCGAAGCAGAGCTGATGAATACATATTGCCCGGTGCGGCCACGGAATAAATCGAGATCGGCTTCGACGTGATCGGTGGTGAAGGCAATCCAGTTCACGACGGCGTCGAAGGTGTGGTCACCGAGGGCCGTACGGGCAGACTGCGGATCGCGGATGTCTCCGTGCAGCACCCTGGCTCCGGCCGGCACCGGCCGCACCGACTGGCCGCGGTTGAGCAGGTAGAGTTCCATGCCCTGATCGAGGGCGAGTTGCGAGCAAGCCGAACTGATGATCCCCGTTCCGCCGATGAATAAGATTTTCATGATTGACCTCCGATATGGTTGTTAAGGGCCTTGGATACGTATCTTCTCCAAAAGAAGGGGAAGTTGGCGTGTTTTGGCGATGTCTATCTTCCCCATTGCCCGGCCCGGCCAGGTGGGCATTCGAAAGCCACCAGGCCGGTTGCTTGTGGTGAAGACGGGCCGCTTTCAGGGGCAGTTACTTTGCCGTTTTGGCGCCAGGACGACCAGATTGACGTCTGGGAATTCTACCACCGGCTCGTAAGCGCACAACAGCGGAAACGAGACACGCTCTACCCAGGCATCGTTTTCTTCGCCGAACTGGTGTGAGCGTCCCTGGAACTGCGTGGGTGGGATGTCGCTGACGATCAGGGCGTAACGCTGGCGGGCCATGTCCTTGCGAAAGGCTTGCAAGTAGGCCGGGTTGTTGGCCATCGCCATTTCCATTAGAAAAACGACTTCGTAGTCGGGAGAGAGCGTGACGCGCTTTACTTCGTCGAACATCAACAACTGGCGCTCACGGATGAAGAGCACTTCGCCATCCGTCCGGTCGACCTGCTGCTGGATGGCCTGGATCACCTCCTGGGCGCGAGCGAAATCGTAGTGCGGTAACGGCGCGCCGCCGCTGATGGCAAAGACGGCCGGAACGAGCACGGCAAGCAGCGGCAGCACGCGCGTCGGCCACGCCCGTGCACCAACGGATTCTTGCGCAGCCGCAAAGTCAACGGAAAAACGCCGGTAGAAAACGTAGCTGGCAACGACCAACAGCAGCACCAGGTAAGCGTCCAGATTGTGCAGATTGCTTCCACCGCCAATTTTGACGCTGACGACCAAACCGCCCAGGAACAATATACCAACGATGGCCGCCAGTGCCAGCCAACGCCAGGCGACGTACTGCCGACGGGCAGCCCATAGGCCCCACAAGATTACGGCGGCCAGCGGCAAGGAAACCCAGATAGCATTGGCGATCACCCCGCCGGCATACGTCACGCTGGGGAGCAGGCGGTACCAGAGCATGTCCGACGAGAAGCTGGAGTCAAAATAGGCCGGCGGGTTGCCCGAGCCGAGCTTGTAAGCAACCTGGCTCAGGTAACCGGTGAGCGTACCGAACAAAGTCCACACGGCAGGCGGCAGGAGATAGCGGACGATGTGCAGTGCGCTGCGTGAAGAGACGGGGACTTCGAGGAAGTAAATTGCCGCGGCCAACAGACCCGGAACCGGCAGCCAGTTCACGCGGCTGATGCCGGCCCAGGCTGAGGCCAGCAGCACGACGAGCAGCGCCAGCCCGAAGCGGCGCGGGCGAAGGCCCCACAAAACGGCAATTGCCATTACCAACAGGTGATAGTAGACCGGCCCCTGGAAAAGAAACAAGAAGGCAAACAACACAAAGGGCCAGGTTGGCCGCCTGTCCGGTGACAGGCGACGCAAACGCCAGGCCAACGCAAGGGCCGTAAGGAAGGCAGTCGCATCGAACAACAGGATTTGCCACAGACGGTGCGCCCACAAGGGAAGATCGGGGAACAGGAAAGGCACGGCCTGCATCAAGTAGCGGCTGGGGTGCAGAATCGACGGAGGAATGGAGAAACCATACACCGACTCCGCCAGAAACAGCGAGGCGTAATAGTAACGACTGCCTTCCGACCACCCCAAAGACAAAGGATAGGTGGAGACATAACGCAGCAGGCCGGTGTCCACCCCGCCCACGAGCTGATAAACGGCGCCGTTGATCAGCGCTGCGGCGCCTGCCAGCCAGAAATCGTGGCGCTGTGGGGCGCTCAACTTCAAGGCTGATGCGGTGAGCGCTGTTGCGACCGCAAAAAGGAGAAGCCGTGCCCACCATGCGGAAAAAGTAGCGCCCTGCGGGCCAAGGACCAGCCACAGGAACAGAACGTTAATGGCAAGAACGGCGAGAAAAGTAACGAGGCGTTTCGGAAACATCGGATCAATCGGTTTCTGGGTTACCGGCGATCATGCCCGGCACGAACACGGCGCCCGGCAGGCTGGCCAGCATGGGAAAAACGCGCATCAGCAAAGCCATCACCAGTGCGCCTTCTGCCGACACCCCACCCAGGCGGGTGAAAAGCAGGGAAATCGCCAACTCCTGCGTGCCCATCCCATTCACGGAGATCGGCAGCAAGGTAACGAAATAGACCAGGCTCCATAAACCGGCGATCAACCAGAAAGAGACAGACTGGCCCATACCGGCCAGAATCAAGTCTACGGCGACGAACGTGCATACCATGTGCACCCAGGTGCAAGCAAGCGCAGCCAGTAGTGAGCCTGGATTCTTAATCCAACGCGCCAACACGTCAGAAATACGACGGACGCCGCTGCGAAGAGCATCCCAACGCGGCATAGCCGTCGAAGAAACGGACGCCAACGGCCAGAAAAAAAAGCTTCCTGGGAATTTACCCACCAGTGCAAGCAGGCCAGGCAAGGCCATGGCCATACCGGCCATACCCACCAAACGGTCGACCATCAACGACGCCAGGCTGATCGCCCGGCTGAAGCCAAAACGCACGGCGCCGCCCAAACGGATCACGTCGCCGCCGATGGTCGTCGGCAGGAAGTTGCTGGCAAAGAGGCCGGCGAACGTAATGCGCGTCACCAGGCCAAACGGAGCCTTTACCCTGGCGCCCCGCAACAAGGCAAACCAGCGTGTGGCTACTGCCAGGCGCGAAAGAACCGTCGCCGCCAGGGCAAGCGCCAGCCGCCACCAGGCAATTTGCCGGAAGGCAGCGAAGATATTCTCCCAACCCTGCGAACCAAGCAGCCAGATCAACAGGCCCAAGGTCAGCAAGGTGCCGAGCCAGCGGAGGATGGAAGGGAGATGTTTACGGAAAGAAGCCATGGGAAGGATGTCGGGCAATTCCCTGTCAACGGATTGGGCAGATTGAAATTAAGGGTTTGCTATCGCAATCGAACCGGCAGGCAGCTCTCGATATTGCGAGTCTTTTTTACGATATAGGTGCGTTTGTCTTGCGATTCGTGATAGGTGCGCGCCATCATTTCGGCCAGCAGGCCCATCAGGATAGATTGAAAGCCGAGGCTGAAGAGCATCACGCTCAGGCTGAGTAACGGGTTACGATTTAAGTGTAAGCCGCTGAGCAAGAGCTTGTCCACCAGCGCATAAAGCAGGGCGAACGAACCCAGGCCCATCAGGCCAAAGCCAACGCCCCCGAAGAGATAAATCGGCTTGGCAGCATAGCTGAGCAAGAACTTGACCGTGAGCAGGTCGAGAACGACCTTCAGCGTGCGCCCCAGGCCATACTTGGCCTTGCCAAAAATCCGCGGGTGGTGATTGACTTTGACTTCGACGATGTTGGCTCCCACCATGCGCGCATAAACGGGGATGAAGCGGTGCATTTCGCCGTACAGGCGAAAGCCCGTGATGACTTCTCTGCGGTAGGCTTTGAGCGTGCAGCCGTAGTCGTGCAGGTCGACGCCCGTCACCCTGGCGATCAGCCCGTTGGCAATGCGGGAGGGCAGGCGGCGGCTGAGCTTGTCCTGCCGTTGGTAGCGCCAGCCGCTGACCACATCGTAGCCTTCGTCCAGCTTGGCCAGCATTGCAGGGATATCCCGGGGGTCGTTTTGCAGATCGGCGTCCATCAGCACGATCACGTCACCGGCGGCGTGGTCGATCCCGGCCGCGATGGCCGCCGTTTGCCCGAAGTTGCGGCGAAACTCGACGACGCGGACAGAAGCAGGGTCTTCGGCGGCCAATCTCTCCAGTACCGCCACCGAACCATCCGAACTGCCGTCGTCCACGAGGATCGCTTCCCATGGATGGGGCAGGCCATCCAGCGCATCGTGCAGCGCGCGGTGAAGCAGGGGCAAATTTTCGACTTCGTTATAAACAGGGATAACGACTGAAAGCAGCATCTTTCTTCCTTGTCGGGCGCTGCCGCGCGCAAACGCAGGCGGGTTTACAGC
The DNA here is from genome assembly GCA_049325275.1 of Chloroflexota bacterium. GTDB lineage: Bacteria > Chloroflexota > Anaerolineae > Anaerolineales > UBA4823 > CAIQJJ01. The sequence goes on along the minus strand of JBMOLU010000002.1, from coordinate 70,695 downwards.
GCTGGCCTTCTAACCCATTTCGCTCGCCAACTGGCGCATGTCAGCATCTACCATCATCCCCACCAACTGCTCGAAGCTGACCGTTGGCTGCCAGTCCAGCAGCCGCTTGATCTTGGCCGGGTTGGCGACGAGCTGTACCTTTTCCGGCGGGCGCACGAAGCGCGGGTCGACCACAACGTAATCTTGATAATCCAGGTTCAAAATTCCAAAAGCAAACTCACAAAGTTGGCGCACGGAATGTGTCACACCGGTACCAATGATGAAGTCTTCTGGCGCATCGTGTTGCAGCATGCGCCAGAAGGCATCTACGTAGTCGCCGGCAAATCCCCAGTCGCGGCGTGCGTCCAGGTCGCCCAGGCGCAGTTCTTTCGACATGCCTAGCTTGATACGCGCTGCACCGTGGGTGATCTTGCGGGTAACGAAGTTGGCGCCGCGGCGCGGGCTTTCGTGGTTGTATAAAATGCCCGAGGTGGCAAAAATGCCGTGTGACTGGCGATAATTGCTGGTGATCCAGTGGCCGTAAGCTTTTGCAACGCCGTAGGGTGTACGCGGAGAAAAGGGCGTCATTTCGTGCTGCGGCGATTCGGCCGCCTGGCCGAACACTTCGCTCGACGAAGCCTGAAAAAAGCGCGCCTTGGGCTGCCCCAGGCGGATCGCTTCGAGCAGACGGGCCACCCCCAGGGCAGTCGTTTCGCCCGTTTGCACCACTTGCGCCCAGGAGGCGGGCACAAAGGACTGCGCCGCCAGGTTGTAAACCTCGTCTGGCCGGTATTTTTCGATCAAATCGAGCAGAAACCCCTGATCGTTCATACTGCCCTGTACCAGGTCCATCTCATCCAAAATGTGCTCGACGCGGGCGAACCACGAGACACTGGCCCAGTTGTCCATGCCGACGACATGGTAACCTTTTTCCAGCAACAATTCTGCCAGGTAAGAGCCATCCTGCCCGAGCACACCGGTAATCAATGCGGTAGGCATACAATCTCCATTCCCTATTTTCTTTTCCCTTTCTTCCGAACGAAACCGCTTCCCAAAATGACACCTGCGGCCAGCAAGTTCAAAACGATCATCTCACGGATTCCGAGGTGCAAAAATTTGAGTGTGTAGCGGGTAATATACCACGCCAGGAACGAGAGCACAAAGAAGGCTTCCACGGCCAGCCAGCGCCACAGCCAGCGATCGCGCTGCACCAGCGCCCACTGCCAGGCCCAGGCGGCCAAGAGCAGCATCCAGGGCAACAAAAACGTGCGATAGCGGGGATTATCCCACTGATCGCCGCCACCGATCAACGCCGTAAAGGCCGCCCAGCCCCACAAAAAAAGCGCCAACCAGATCAACTGGCGGCGGCGCGGTTGGCGGCGCGCCCGAAACACGGCCATGACGGCGTACAGCATCAAAGGCGCCAGCGCATACCACCCGGCGCCGCGCAAGAAACCGGCCACTTGCATGATCCAGGCGGCGCCGGGGTCGATGGCTGGCAGCACCGGCTGCGCCACGCCGTAAAGCATTGTTACCAGCCAGGCCCACTGCGGGCCGACCCAGCCTTGCAGGTCCTGGACAATGCCGGAGGCCCGCTCGGCCAGATGCGCCTGGTAAGCGATATTCGTCTGCACCCACTGCCAGGCCATTTGCAGTGGGCTGCGGCCTTGCAGGGCAGGCATCTTCGACCAGGCAAACAGCACCGCCAGGATACCGATCAAAAGCACGGCCCCCATGAGCGCCAACGGCTTCCAATCTTTACGCGGGCCGGCTTCAAGCAGCCAGAAGACGAACAGCACCACAAAAGCGGTCACCATCGCCAACGGAGAGAAACCGATCAGCGACAGGCCGGCCAGCAGCAGCCACACCCAACCGTCGCGATGCCTCTCCTGGATACGCGCCAGGCCGAACAGAGTCATCGCAACCAGGGGGACGATGTAGGCTTCGCGCATGTGCGTAGCGCCCAACAGGACCGCTTCGGGATAAAACGCCATCCCCCAGGCGGCCTTTTTTGCGATGGCCGCCCCGAACCAACGGCGAGCGGCGTAATCGAGGAAGAGCACGCCGCAGGCTCCCGCGGCGGCGTTCAAGATCAAGACCAGGAAGGGCCGGTGAAAGTCGGCGCTGAAGGTGCGATAGAGCCAGGCGCTGAGGAACATCATCCCACCATATTGATCGCCTTCGATCTTACCGCTGAAGGCTTCTACGAGGGGCTTGCCGGAAACGGCCAGTTCCCAGGAGCGATAGTTGCGTCCGAAGGCATCTTCGTAGAAAAAGCCGGCCCGGTTGTGATGGTTGTTGAGATAACCGGCGACAGGCAGCAAGAGCATGAGCGTTACGCCAAGCGACAGGCGCAGCAGGGCGGCAACCAGGGCGGCGCGCGCCAGGCGGCGGTCGCTCCCGGTGGCGCGCCAAACCGCATAGCCGAGCGCTATGGCAATCACGATCACGGGGCCGTAGGCAAGCCAATCGCGGCCGGTATCGGAGCCGGCATCCAGCAGGGCCAACAGCAAAGCCAACGCAGCGGCCAGGAGAATGGAAAGGAAAAAGCGGGAGAACTTCATAAAGCAAAGGAGCGTACGCCAGGGTTGAACACCGAAGGCTTATCGATTTTCGGCCTGCGACTTTCCAACCAGCATCACCAGCCACAAAACGACCGCCGTTTGCAACGGCACGAGGAAACGGGGGTTGTCGCCGTGATCGAGCAGAGTCTGGAAAACCGAACACACCCAGAGGGCCGAGGCCAGGAAAACGGAGAACGTTGACGGCCGAACGCTGAAGCTTCTTCGGCCGACTTTCAGTCCACGGAGCGGCCGCACGCGGCCGAACAGCCAGAAGAGCAACATCCCGGCTGATAGCGCCAGGAAGATCATGTTGGCAGCAAACAGCAGCACTCGTTCGGCAAAGACCGATACCCGCAGCGGGGCTGCCAGCGCCGGCCAACGCAGCGCATCGGCAGACCAGTAAACGGGGGCTCGCCAGAACATCCACCAGCCTTCGAAGGCATTTTTCAAATACAAGTCCGGGTGCTGGCGAATGAGCTGCACGGAAATTTCCATCAGTTTATCAGAAAGATCGTAAAAACCAATCCCTGAAGCCTGCGTCATTTCGGGAATGGCTTCCCAGATGGCATTGGTGGGCGTGCCGGTTTCGGCAACCTTCACATCCCGGTAGCGGAGGTAGGTGTCGCGAATGACGGCATATTCATCGGGAACGTACTCGAAGTATTCACCGGTATGCTGGATCATGTGATAGCCGCCCATCGTCGTCATGCTCCAGTTCCCGTAGCGATCGTGAACGAACCAGACCCATCCCCCGACGATCAGGAGGGTAGGGAGCAGAAAAATCGTAACTTGCCGTAAACCAGAGACGGTGCGTTGCAACGTCAGTTTATGGCCTTCAGGCGGCAACAGGAAGAACAACGCGATCCATACCGGCAAGAAGACGAACAGGGGGCGCACAATCGCGGTCAGCGCAGCCGCCAGGCCGACAGCCAGTGCGAAGGCACTCGAGCGACTGGCCGGGCGGTACAGCCACAAGGCGACGCCCGCCAGGGTGAGGGTAAGGAAAAAGGTCGTCAGGGCTTCGGTGATCAGGTTGCACTCAAAGAAAACCTGTTGCAGGTTAAGGGTGTACGCCAATCCTGCCACGATACCGCCCCAATTTTTGCCGGTGGCCAGCCAGCCCAGGAAGAACAGCAGCCCCGTCACCATCACACCCAGGGCCATCTGGCCCAGCCAGGCGCGTTGCTCCCATCCGTCGGCTTCGGGCCGAAAAGGCAGTAAGAAGATCGGGTAACCCGGCGTGCGTGTGCCATCCACGTTCCAGTCTTGACGGATAGCCAGGGCTGTACGTCGGTAGCTACTCGTGTCGCTGTAAGGAACCGGCCGGTAGGCAATCCAAAGAAAAGCGCGTAGCATCACGGCCAGCAGCAAAACGATGAGAAACGCTCGAACGTTAAAACGCTGAAACGCCGGTGTAGCATGAGAAGACGGTTCTGTCACAAAAAACCTTCCATCGCCCGCTGCGCCCGCGCCAGCCACGTGTAGCGCTGCACGTCGGCCTGCGCTTGCTGCGCCAGGCTTGTGCGGCGAGCGGTGTCGTTTAACAAGTCACGGATGGCCTGCACCCAGGCATCGATATCTTCCGGAGGGCAGCGCACGGCGTTGAAGTCACCGAGTACTTCACCGATGACGGGCAGATCGCTGGAAAGGATCGCCCGCCCGCAGGCCATGTACTCGAACATTTTCATCGGGCTGCAATAAGCCGCCGAGTTGCCGCCACCGGAGCCGGTGATGACGCGCTCGTAGGGCATGATCAGGATGTCGGCGGCGGCCTGGTAGTGCGGCAGGCGCTCGTTTTCAACGAAACCCGTCAGGAGCACGTTGCCGATCGCGTGGGCTTTCAAGCGCGTCTGCCAGTCTGTTACGTCGGTGGGCCTGCCTCCGACCCACAAAAACTGCACGTCAGGCAGGCGGCGCGCCAGTTCGAGCATCAGATCCATACCGCGACCGGCGTAAAAGTGCCCTGTATAGCCCACGGTGTATCTTTCGGGCAAGCCAAGCTGCCGGCGTGCTTCGAGCGGAGAAGGCAGGTCCGTAAAACGCTCCAATTCTACCCCATTGGGAGAAATCGCGACCGAAGTAGTGGGGGATGCGGGCAGGGTCAGGAGGCCGAGCAAGGCCCTGGAAATCGGTAGAATGCGCTTCTTGCCCGGCAAAGCCAAGAACAGGCGAAAGAGCAGCGGGCCAAGTACGCCTTCAGGGGGGCCATGCATTTCGAGTACGGCCGGCATCCCAAACAGGAGCGCGAACACGGCTGCCTGTAGCGCCCAGGTGTACACTGCATCCGCGCCCCACTGGCGTGCAGATCGGACCGCGCGCCAGCAAAAATCGTAGCGCTTGAGGCGTGGATGTACAGGAAGGAAATCAACCGGGAAGGAAGCACGAAGGCCGTAGAAGGCCTGAACGTTGGTGGGTGTGGGCTGCCGGGGTTCCGTATGCCCGGCCGGCGCCTGATCGAGCGCGGGAATCCACAAACGCACATCGTGGCCATTCTGCTTCAACGCCGCGCACGCTTTCATCACTTGCATGCTGTTGGCCGTGGCGGCAGGGATACGAACGGTGGTGATACAGGCGATTTTCATAGTTAATGAGGCTCTTTGAGCTGCCGGCCGGCCAGGGAAAGCCCGCGCCAAAGATTAAGCCCGATGGAGGCGATGAAGAAACCGGTAAGAATGGCGGCATGGGCGAGATACCCGTATTGCGGCGTCAGGAGGAACATCAAAGCCACCTCGATCATCCCGGTAGCCACACCGACCTGCACCGGAAAAGCAGGCTTCCCTAACGCCAGTAACAACGGACGGTTCCATTGGAAGATGGTCGCGAAACCATATCCCAGGGCAAGGATCAGCACCGCCGGGTAGGCCGGCGCAGCGTCAGGCCCGTACATCAACGGGATCAGCCAGGGGCCAAACAGGGCCAGGCCGGTGGCGGCCGGCAGCACCCACCCGGTGGCAATCGCACTGACCTGCTTGAGCAGGCGCTGTGTCAATTGCCACTGGCGGGCGGCAATCGCGCGCGTGATTTCGGTATAGGTCGGCCAGATGAATGGCTCGATCGGCAGCATCACCAGGTTGATCAGGCCCTGCGCCAGACGGAAGTAACCGACATCCAAAGACGTGCTGAAGTAGCTCAGATAGAGCGGCACCATGTCGCGGGTGAACAGGTTGAGTGTGCCGTTAAGGTTAGTATTGATCGAAAATGACAAAATCTCGCGCCGGTTGCTTACCGCCTGCAAAGGCGCTCGCCACCAGCCGCAGCCCAAATCGCGGTTGGCCTGCCGGAAGGCCGTTGCCGTTACCAGCGCGCCGGCCAGCAGTTTGCCGGCCAGGTAAGCCAACAACACATCGGCAAGGCCCCCGTCAGCAAAAAAAGCCCGGGCGATCAGGCCAAATGTGAGTACGCTCTGGGCGAGCGTGATGCGCGCCAGAAGATCGAAGCGGCGCGCCAGGCGCAAAATACCGGTGGCGGTCTCATAGACGATATTGCCGAGTATCGCCAGGCCATACAGTGCGATCCAGGGGGCCAGGGAAGCATCGTGCGCGAACCTGGCCGCTCCCCACGGCGCCAACAATAGCAAGACGGCGTAGGCCAACAGAGTTGCAGCTACTTCGAGCAGGCCGGTAAGCTTGATCGTTGCGGCTGCCTGTTCTTTGTGGCCAGCGGACAGGGGGATAGCGGCAAAACGCACCACGGTCTCGCTCATGCGAAAAGAAAGCAGCGTGTTGATGTTGGAAACGAAAACGATGATCGTTCCCGATACCAGGCCAAAGCCATCGACGCCCAAGAGGCGCGTGGCCAGTACGCCCTGGAAGAAAGCGAGCGCTGCGGCTGCCACATTGCCGCGGAACAGATGCGCACTTCCTTTGATCACGCTGCTTAACAGGCCATCTTGGCGAATGGAAACCAAAAGTCGCTGGATCACAGAACGTTATCGCCCGCTCCCAATTTGCCGGGTACTGGATAGGCGCGCCTGGTACTTGTTTAGCGCGTCTTGTAAGGCATCTTCCAAATCAACGCCCGAGGTATTTGCCAGGCAAATCAAGGCAAAAAGAACATCCCCTATTTCATCCGCCCAGCCTGCGCCAGGCACAAAGCGCTGGCGCCCATATAGAGAGCCTGACAAAGACTCTTTCGCAAGCTCGCCGACTTCTGAAACGAGATCGAGCAAACGCCGGTCGAGCGGGATTTCCAATTGATTTTGCTGTACAAAAACAGCTACTTGCTGCTGAAACTGTTTCAAGGAATCACCAAAAAAAGCCGATGCTCTTTAACCTGCGTTCCTAGGTATTGGTAGCAATATCCTTCGCCCAGGCGCGTTCCTGGTTGTACCAGTCGACCAGCCGCTGCATCCCCTTGCGCAGGCCAAACTGCGGCTCCCAGCCGAGCATCTCACCGGCTTTGCTCACGTCTGCGTGGTTGGCGCGCATATCCGCCGGGTTGGGCGGACCGTGCACGACCTGCGCCTTTTGGCCGACCAGTTCTTCGGTGAGTGCGATCAGATCGTTGATGGTGATGGTCTCATGGCCGCCCAGGTTGAAGATTTCGTACCCCACCGGTTTGAGCGCCAAAATGGTACCGCGCGCAATGTCATCGATATAGGTAAAGCCGCGCGACTGCAAACCATCCCCATTGACTTTCACCGGGCGGCCCTCGCTGATCCACTGCACGAAACGGAACATTGCGAGGTCAGGGCGCCCGGCCGGGCCGTAGACCGTAAAGTAGCGCACCACAGAGACGTCGATCTGGTAAAGTGCGTGATAGCTGTAGCACAGTACCTCGGCTGCCTTCTTGCTGGCGGCGTAGGGCTGGAGTGGATAGCTGCTGTCGTACGTCTCCGGTGTGGGCAGCGGCGCGTTTTCGCCGTAGATGCTGGAAGTGGAGGCGATCAGGAATTTTGGGATGCCATTGCGCCTGCACAGTTCCAGCAAATTGAGTGTACCCATGACGTTGGTCTCGTAGTACACCCACGGGTTCTCCACCGACTGGCGTACGCCGGCGCGGGCCGCCAGGTTGATAACCGCCTGAAACGTCTGCCCGGCCAGCGGCGACTGCCGGCCGAGCATGGCGTCACGATCGCCGATATCGATCGGGTGAAAGGTAAAGCCATCCCGTCCGCTGAGGCGCTTCAATCGCCAATCTTTAATGCGCGGATCGTAAGCATCGTTGAGGTTATCCAGGCCCACTACGGTGTGCCCGGCATCGAGCAGCGTTTCGGCGACGCGAGACGCAATGAAGCCGGCCGCGCCGGTGACAAGATAATTTGCCATGCGAACTCCTGCAAATCACGCGTCATGGGGTCTGGCATCCCGATGGCAACGTGAAGATAAAGCCAGATTCTCCGCATTCAACGCGAAGCGCACCTCCCGTTGAATGCGGAGACGCCGAAACTACAGTTTGACGACCTTGGCGCTGCTGCGGCCGAGCTTGCCGAGGGCGTTGCGCGAATCGAAAATCAACTTTGCCTCGGCCAGGATTGCCGCGTAATCATACTGGCTGTGGTTGGTAACGATCAAGACACAATCGGCCTGGCGGACGGCAGTCATCAGATCGGGCACGCAGTCCAGGTCGATACCATCGTGGGTGTGCAGATGCGCAATAAAGGGGTCGTGATAACTGACCTGCGCACCCTTGCGGCTGAGCAGGCCGATCAGGTCCAGGGCCGGGGATTCACGAATGTCGTCGATATCCGGCTTGTAGGCAGCCCCCAAGACGAGCACATGGCTGCCTTTGAGCACCTTGCCTTGATCGTTGAGAGCGTCCATAACGCGCCCGATCACGTAGCGGGGCATGTTCGAATTAATCTCGGATGCCAGCTCGATGAAGCGTGCCGTGTAGTTGATCTCCTTAAGCTTCCAGGAGAGATATAACGGGTCGATCGGGATGCAGTGCCCGCCCAGGCCCGGCCCGGGGGTGAACTTCATGAACCCAAAGGGCTTGGTTGCGGCGGCATTGATCACTTCCCACACGTCCACACCGAGACGTTCACACATCATTGCCAGTTCGTTGACCATGGCGATATTGATCATACGGAACGTGTTTTCGAGCAGCTTGGTCATTTCGGCAGCTTCGGCGGAGGTAACGGGTACGATCGTTTCCAGCGCTTGCCGGTACCAGGTCGCAGCGACTTCGCTACAAGTCTCGGTGATCCCACCCATCACTTTCGGCGTGTTGATGGTGGTCCAATCTTCGCGGCCGGGGTCCACACGCTCGGGCGAGAAAGCGAGGCAAAAGTCATCCCCCACCACCAGGCCTCTTTCGGCTCCCAGCTTGGGAAGCAGGATTTCGCGCGTGGTACCGGGATAGGTGGTGGATTCGAGGACGACAACCATGCCGGGGTGCATATATGAGGCCAGCCCTTCGGTGGCCGAGATGACGTACGACATGTCGGGGTCGCCGAACTTGCTCAACGGGGTGGGCACGCAGATGCTGACGGCATCCACCTGCTGCAATGCGGAAAAATCGGCTGTGGCTGAAAGCCTACCAGCCTGTACCAGGCGGGCGACCTTCTCAGCAGGCACGTCTTGAATGTGAGAGTCGCCCCGGTTGACGGCATCGACCTTCCGCCTGTCAGGGTCCACACCAACAACGTCGAACCCCGCTTCGGCAAAGACGACGGCCAGCGGCAGGCCAACATATCCCAGGCCCAGAATGGCGACTCTGGCCTGGCGGGTTTGAAGTTTGGAAAGAAGCTGCTCGATATGGGTGCTCATCATAGGACTTTCAAAAGAGGCTCAGTTGTTTCGGTTCAACCTTGGGGTTTGCTTCCCGGGCTGCTTCCTCAGCATCCCCCTCCGTTGATTGATTGGTTGGGTCGAACATCGACAGCGGCTGTAAACCGGTTGCCGCAGGCCGCAAGGCCGGAAATGGGGCCGCGGCAGCACGCGCAATCAACTCGGGCAGCCCAGAAAAATCCTGCTCCACCTGGGGGCGCAGCGAGGGCTGGTGCAGCGCCGCCGCCGGGTGGAACATCGGCACGATCAGGCGCCCGTTGACCTGAAAGGCCTGCCCGTGCACGCTGCTGATCTTGGCATTCGGCATGAATCTGGCCATGGAGTAACGGCCCAACGTGACGACCACTTTTGGATTGATCACAGCCAGTTGGTGTTCCAGGTAAGCGCCGCAAGCGGCGATCTCTTCGGGTTGTGGGTCCCGGTTTCCCGGAGGACGGCATTTGACCACGTTACCGATGAAAACCTGCTCGCGTTGCATGCCGATACCTTGCAGCAGTTCATCCAAAAATTTGCCGGCTGCGCCGACAAAGGGGCGCCCCGACTCGTTTTCGTAGAAACCCGGCCCTTCGCCGATAAAGAATATCTCGGCATCCGTTGGACCTTCGCCGGGCACGGCACGCTTGCGGCTAAAGTGGAGAGCGCATTTCTGACAGGTAGAAACTTCCTGGGCGATCTCTTTCAGCACGTCTTCAGGATTCATGGGCCTCCTTGTGGTTGTGAAGCAGCTTTTCGATCTCCGGCACGCTGATACGTTCGGCCGTCATGATCAGGGCGTCTTCATGCGTATCCTGGTAGTAACGCGGCCGGCGGCCAACGATCTCAAAGCCGAGCTGCTGGTACAGGTTGATGGCGGGCCGGTTGCTCTCGCGCACTTCCAGGGTGGCCATGGCTGCACCGCGCCGGGCGGCATCGTGCAGGGCGGCGAGCAAAATGTGCCGTCCCAGGCCACGCCCGCGAAAATCTGGATGAACGGCAATCGTAGCGACATGAGCTTCGTCTTCGATCAACCAGATCACCACGATCGCCACAACCTTGCCGGGTAAACCGATTGTCTGGGTAGATGGCGCAGGCTTGTCAGGCGTATCCGTCGAAGGGGTACGCCGGGCCGTTGCATCCGAATCGAGCACGGCTACCCAGCAGTGCGAAGCTTCGTTTTGAGTCAATTCGAAACGGTACGAATTGCTCGGCCAGGGCAGCGAAAACGACAGGCGATCGATCGCCACGACATCGGGCAAATCGTCGAGCACCATCGGACGAATGACCGGCTGCAAGCGAGAAGATTCGGAAGCCGGGTGTTCGTTCACGAGGGGATCGGTTCGCCGACGTGCAGGTAGATCGGTGCGAGCGTGGCAGGATCGTCCGTTTTCCCGGCCTGCCAGCGGTTCCAGGCCAGTTCGGCCAGCAGGCCTGGCCGACGCAGCGAATTGGCAGGCGAGGCAAGACGGATATGCCCGCCGTGCTGGGCGAGGAGCTGCCGTTCTGCAGCCCCCAGTTCGCCGCACACCAGGCACTTGCTTTCCAGGCGTTCGGCCAGCGCCTGTGCGGTGAGCACTTCCAGCCTGCCATCTGACTGCCAGAAGGCGCGGTTTTCCACGTGGTACCAATCTACCGCCAGGCGGCCACGACCGGCCTGCAGGACGGCCACCAAAGGGATGGTCAGCAACGGTTGCGAGACAGCTGTAACATCGAGCGTTGGCACCCCGATCAGTGGAAGATGGTGAGCCAGCGCGATGCCTTTCGCCAGCGCCAGGCCGATCCGTAAGCCGGTGAAAGAACCGGGACCTACGGCCACGCCCAGCGCCGTAACTGCCCCGATCGTTGCGCCGCAGCGGCGCAGCAAGTCAGCCACTGCCGGAGCGAGTTCTACGGTGTGATGATCGGCAGTACTCCAGGCAGCTTCGCCCCACAGGCGCGCACCATCGTACAGGGCGATCCCCATGGTGCGAGTTGAGGTGTCAATGGCAAGTAACATCGTATTCCAGTCAGTCCAGGCGCCGGTGTAGACCCGGCGGGGCCGATCACGTGCCGTAAAGCTGCTTGCGAAACTCGGCTAACAGGCTTTCGTAGCGTGGGCCGTGGGCGCGAATGATCATGTCGCGTTGGTCTTCGTCCACGTAGTTCAAGGCCAGGCGCAAATGTTCCTCGGGCAGCGCTCCCCGCACGCGCTCCGCCCACTCGACGACCATGGGGCCGTCGGCGAGCATGGTATCCAGGTCGAGGTCGATGGCTTCTGCCGGGCCCGAGAGGCGATAGGCATCCAGGTGATAGAGATTTCCATCCGCAGGGTGACGGTAAACGTTGACGAGCACAAAAGTTGGGCTGGAGACCGCATCCGGTGATCCCCAACCTGCGGCCAGGCCTTGCACGAAGGTGGTTTTTCCCGCCCCCAGGTCACCATTCAGGCAAATCAAATCGCCGCTGCGGAGCAAACTGCCCAGGCGCATTCCCACCCGCCGGGTTTGCTCGGGACTGCGGCTGATGAATTCAATAGAATGCGCGTCGATGATGGGCATGGGAGGATTATATCAAAGGGAGAAAGGAGGATGCAGCCATCGAGCGCTCACGGCTTGCTTTGCTTTTCCAGCTTCGCCAGGGAGGCCATCACACGCTTCAAGCCCATCTCATCGAAAAAGATATCGAGCACTTCGTCGCCGTCTTGCAAGCGGCTGTTGAGCACCATACCATCGCCCCAGGTGGGGTGGATCACTTTCGTACCGGCGGGAAACTGCTGCGCCGCCACGGAAGGAGCAACCTTTGGCGCCTGCTGCCAGCGGTCGGAAGTGGTACCGCCCGCCGAGCTCCAGGTGATGGCTGCCGGCGAAGGTGCGGCCCGCGTCGAACGCCCGGAACGACGCGGCTGGCTTGCATCAAGCAGGGCTTCGGGGATGTCTTGCAAGAAGCGAGACGGGTCGGCCGGTTCGGCGTAGCCGTACTGGCTGCGATTTTGTGGCACCAGCAGATACAGGCGGTCCTTGGCGCGCGTAATGCCCACGTAAAACAGGCGGCGCTCTTCGTGCATCGACTCGAGATCGTCGAACGAACGCTGATGCGGCAAGTTGCCGTCGGTCAGGCCGACGAGGAAGACGGTTGCGAACTCCAGCCCCTTGGCGGCATGCAAGGTGAGCAAGGTAGGCACGTTGGCACCCACTTCGACGGTATCCTGATCGGAAACCAGGGCCACTTCCTCGAGGAATTCGGACAGGGTACGTTCCTGGTACTCCGCCGCCAGGCGGCGCAGTTCCATCACGTTGTCCCAGCGGTCTTTGCCTTCTTCGGTGGCATCGTCGATGTACGCGTGATAGTCGATATCGCTCAAGATGCGGTCCATCAACAGCAAAGGAGACAATTCCTGGGTCTGCGCCCGCCACGACGCCAACTGGCTCGCAAAACGCACCAGGGCGGTGAGAAAGCGCCCGGAAAAGGCTTCACGGTGCGGGGAATCTTCCCGTATGAGGTCGAGCAGCACGTCGCCAGGAGCAATCCCTGCCTTTTGGGCCGCAATACGCATGGTTTGCAGAGTCTTGTCGCCGATACCGCGCGCCGGAACATTGATCACACGCGTCAGGCTAATTTCGTCGTGCGGGTTGTGCGCCAGGCGAAGATAGGCGATCACGTCCTTGATTTCGCGCCGCCCGTAGAAGCGCTGCGCCCCCACCAAGCGATACGGCAGGTTGGCGTGCAAAAAGGCTTCTTCAAGTATGCGGGACTGGGCGTTGGTGCGGTACATCACGGCAAAGTCGCCAGGATCAGCTTGTTTGCGGGCTACCAGGCTGCTGATGGTATCCACAATGAAGGCGGCTTCTTGGCGATCGTCGTAGCATTCGTGGAGCAAGACCCTGGCGCCGGGGCCACGCTCGGTAAAGAGCTTCTTGGGTTTGCGATGCGGGTGACGGTCGATGATGGCCATAGCCACGTCGAGAATCCCCTGCGTGGAACGGTAGTTTTGCTCGAGCAGGATTACTTGGGTATCGGGAAAGTCCTTCTCGAAGCGCAGCACGTTGCGATAATCGGCGCCGCGCCATTTGTAAATCGCCTGGTCGACGTCGCCTACGGCAAAGATATTGCGGTGAAATGACGACAGATGCTTGAGCAAGGTGTACTGTGCCATATTGGTGTCTTGAAACTCATCCACCAACACATATTCATAGCGGCGGGCATACTTTTCGCGCACGACGGGATTTTGCTCGAGTAAAGCAGCCGTCCACAACAGCAGATCGTCGAAATCGAGAGCGTTGTTGACCAGCAGCATCTGCTGGTAACGGGCGTAGACGCGCTTGACGACTTCGTCGCGATAGGTCTGGACGGGGTAATCGTCCGGCAAAATCAGTTCGTTCTTGGCGTTCGAGATCGAAGCGTGGATGGCCACCGGGCGATATTTTTTCTCGTCCAGGTCGAGGTCACGCAGCACGGTTTTGACCAGTTTCTCTTGATCGTCGGCGTCGAAAATGACGAAATTGGCGTCGAAAGGCAGGTGTTCGGTCTCGCGGCGTAAGATTCGGGCGCAGATCGAGTGGAAGGTACCCAGCGTGACCCCGCGCGACTGCTCGCCAAGCAACCGTTCGACGCGCTCGCCCATCTCGCGCGCTGCCTTGTTCGTGAAGGTAACGGCCAGGATGTGGTACGAGCGCGCGCCCATCTGCCCGATTAAATAGGCGATGCGGTGGGTGAGGACGCGCGTTTTTCCCGACCCCGGGCCGGCCAGCACCAAAATCGGTCCGAGGCCGGCGGTGATGGCTTGTTTTTGTTGAGGGTTTAAACCAGCAAGTAAATCCATAACGGACCTGATTGTAACTTCTGCAAAAGGCCGTGTCAACGACGAACCGCGGCGACGACCTTTCCATCGATGTCCATGACCTTGACATCGATGGCCTGCCGGTCAGTTCCATCGGCCCCCAGATGTACGACAACGGCGGCCATGTCCTTGACCTGCGATCCACCGCAGGTGGTAACGGGAAACGGCAGGCCGGTTTCTTCCGGCAGCCAGACGTCGCCGTTGTGGATGTGGCCGCTCATCACTAGGCCTACGTCCTGGCGGCTGTTGAGCAAATCCATCACGGGTGCGAGTTCCGCAGGGTACGCCACAAAAGGCGGGATGTGAACGAGCACCACGCGCTGCCTGGCCTGGCGATAAGCCGGCGATTCGAAGACTGCCTGCAACCAGGCCGCCTGCTGCCGGTGATAAGCACCAAAGTCGGTCAGACCGGCATACTCCACCGAACTGTCCCCTTTATCCTCACCCGAATCGAGGGCGATAAAAAAAACGTCCCCAACCTGAAAAGTGTAATACCATTTGCCGCCAGGCGGCAAGAGCAAATCGCTGAGCTGGCGGGCCATCTCACCGCGCGTTTCGTGATTGCCCCGCAGGTAGACGCGTGGCAGGCTTGTGCCGCCGGTAGGCAGGTCGAGCATTGCCTGTACAGCCTGCGTATGACTGTCGCTGAAGTTGATCAGGTCGCCCAGGTAAACGACCATTTCCATCTGCGCCCAGTCGATCTGTGTAGCCATGCGGCGGTGCAGGCTGCGTTGTTCGTGCAGGTCGGAGAAGGCCACAAAGGAAAGCCCGTCATCCGGGTTTGGGAAATCTACCTGAAGCACTTCGCTTTCCGCCTTTCCACGTTGGATAGCAAAACTGGGCAGGACAGAAAACACACCCTGCGAAGATGCGCGGAAGTACAAGCTGCCCGTGAGTGAAAGGCCGGGCACATAGACCTGCTGCAACCGTTCACCCAATACTTTCAAACCGTGGACCTGGTTACTCGCCGAACGGCCCAGCAGCGGATCGGGTCCATAGTCGACCCGGCTCGTGCTGCGCATATTGGTGCCCCAGGCAACCACCAGGCCATCCTGCTGGACGAAGACCACCGGCGCAGTCACGATAGCTACCCGAAGCGGCAAAAAGTTCCAGGCGCCCGGGGCCAGCAACAAGATCGCTACCGCGAATAGGCGTACGCGCGCGTGCTCGAGCGGCTTCCAGTAAGGTAGAAAAAGAAACATCACCACCCAGGCAGTCACCCACAAGGCCAAGGGCAACCCGGCGCGCAAGTAACGGCCGGCGATTTCACGCGCCACCCCCAATTCGGCGGTAAAGAGCGGCAGCACCATCACCACGCACAAGACGGTTGCAACCGTGCGATGAATCTGCGCCTTCGGGCCGCGCATGGCCTTGCCAAACAACAGATAGAGCGAATACACCAGGCTCGCCAGCGCAAACGTGGCCACACAGGGCATTACGGCCACACGCATCGCCAGGTACGCCTCGACCTCATCCCACACCGGGTACGCCATGAACACGGCAACCGCAAGGGCTGCGCTGCATAGAAAAGAAAAAAAGGGAGTAAGCTTGTAAGATTTCACACACCAGCCTGACTGCAAATGAGTTGCCAAACAAGATTGGCCGCATTATACTGAACCCTGCGGAATTATAGCAAAACGGATGGCAGCGAATCTTCCAAATCTTAAGGTTACGAAGCCGGGAGATCTGCAAGCGCTCACACTTTTCGCCGCTCTCTCCTCGCACGGGGGGAGGGCCTGGCTTTAATGTTATCTCAGGAGGTATCCGTGTCCGATCGTCTACAGCCCCATTCGCTCGCGGCCGTCATCGGCGCCGGGCCGGCCGGCTTGTATGCGGCCCGTAAACTGGCCGAAAATGGCGTACGCGTCGTCATCTTCAACCGGGACATCAAGCCGGGTGGTTTGGCCGAATACGGCATCTACCCCGACAAATGGAAGATGAAAGACGGCCTGCGCAAACAATTCCGCCAGATTCTGGCGCACCCCCACATCGACTACTATGGCAACGTGCGTGTGTGCGGCTGTGGCTCGCTGACCATCGAAGATCTGATGGCATCCTGCTTCCAGGCCATTGTGGTCGCCACCGGTGCACAAGGCACCAAATGGCTGGGGCTGGATGGCGAGTATCTGCACGGTGTCTACCATGCGAAGGATCTCGTCTACCACTACAACCGGCTGCCGCCCTTTACCGACCGTCCCTTCGCCATCGGCCGGCGCGTGGCCCTGATCGGCGCCGGCAACGTGATGATGGATATCGCCCGCTGGCTGATCCGCACCGTCAAAGTCGAGGAAGTCGTCGCGGTCGTTCGCCGTGGCCCGGCAGATGTGAAGTTTACCAAAGATGAGGCCAGGAACGTTGCCCGCAACTTCGACCTGGAGGCCATCGAGCGGGAGTTTGCCCGTGTGGCCCCCGCGGCGGCCGCAGCCGGGCAAAGCCTGGCGGCAGCGCGCGAATTGTTTACCGCTTCGCTGTCCAAAGCGCTCGATCCGGTTTCGAAGACGCGCTTCCGCTTCGAGTTCCTGGCTTCTCCCAAACGCGTCGCCGGCAGCCACGGGCGCGTGATCGGCCTGGACGTGGAGGACAATACGCTGGTCAGCAACGGCACGCAGACGCTCGCCCGCGGGCTGGGCACCATCCGCCGCCTGGACGTCGAAACGGTGATCTTTTGCATCGGCGACACGGTGGACGGCGACTTCTGTTTGCCCATCCAGCAGTATGGGTACGCCAAAGTCGCTGTGCCGCGCTTTCCAGTGAACGGCGTTTCCTTCGAAGCCTACGACCCGATCCACAAACGTCCTTACGATAACATTTTCCTGGCCGGGTGGGCACGTCAGGCGAGCGACGGGCTGGTTGGCGTGGCACGCAAGGATGGCGAGTGTGCGGCGGAAGCGACGCGCCAGTTCCTGCACACGCTGCCCTCGATGCCCGATCCCGAAGCCGATCTGCGCGAGTTCGAGGCTGCGTTCGAAGAAGCGAATCCCCAAGTGGTACGCAAAGAGAAGCTTCCCCTGCTCGAAGCAGCCGAACAGGCTGAAGCACAAAGGCTCGGTGTACCCGAATTCAAGTTTGCAACCAATGAGGAGATGTTGAAAGTCCTGGGGCTCGCTTGAGCTCTAGCAGCCTGTCGGAGAAAACTTCGGAAGTCTCTGTGACCGCTTAAAAGCCGTGGTTTTCGAGCAGTTTGCCTTATTTTGCGCTCAAACTGCCCAGGTAGAGGCTTCCGAAATCTTAACGTGGGGTCTCTCCGACAACCTGTTAGTCGTCGATGACCGGTTCGACGTAGTTGGCCACCTGGCGGATAAAGTTATTGAGGTTCATCGGCTTAGTCATGTAGCCGTTCACGCCGGCCTCGATAGCGCGGATTTTGTCTTCCGGCAGTGAACGCACCGTCAGCGCGACAATGGGGATATCCTGTGTTGACGGATCGTTCTTCAGCCTTTCGGCGGCCGTCCAGCCATCCATTTCGGGCATGGCCAGGTCCATCAAGATCAGGTCGGGCAGTTCACGCCGGGCGATCTCAATAGCTTCGACCCCGTTGTGCGCTTGCAAGACCTTGTAACCGGCGCGTTGCAAAACATAGGTAAACAGATCCATGTTGTCCGAATCGTCTTCGGTGAGAAGAATTTTTGCGGTCATCCGAAACGCTGCTCTTTCCACACGTCGGCTTCGTTATGATAGCCGGCCTGTTCCCAAAAACCTCGACGGTCCTGCGCCATAAACTCCAGGCCGCGCAACCACTTGGCGCCTTTCCAAAAGTAAGGGGCGGCCAGATCGTCGCGCCCCGGGATGGCGCCAACAACACCTCGTAAGGGGTAACCATGATCGGGGGTCAGCGGCTGCCCACCGTAGTGGGTGGCCAGCAAGAAGTTTTCTTGCAGGACCACCGCAATGGGCAAGTTGGCCGTAAAACCGTACTCGGCATGCTGCATGACGAACCTTGCGGTTGGAAGCGGCTTGATCAGGTCTTGCGCCACCAGGTCACGTACGGCAACCCCTTCCCACAAAGTATCGAATTTGCTCCAACGCGTGACGCAGTGAATGTCCATATTCAGGCTGGTCCGCGGCAGTTGATTGAATTCGTTCCACGTCCAACGGGCTTCGTTTTCGACTTCACCCCACACACGAAAATCCCACGTACTGGGATTGAAAGCCGGCACGGGGCCATAATGCAGCACCGGGAATTTCTGCGTCAATGCCTGCCCCGGCGGCAAACGTCCTTCCTTGCGAACCTGCTCTTCCTGTTCTCTGCGACGAAAGATACCGTTAAACATCGCCTGCCTCCAAATACCAGGTGTCGGGTGTGCACCATGAACGGTTTCACCAAGCACACCTGACGTATTATAAACCACCTTGCGAACCCGGTTTACAGGGTTTTAGCAAAGTGGCGGGCTGCTCTCGCCCTCACAGCGAAAAATCATCCCCTGGCCGCAGCACGTGAACCTGCGCGTGGGTTTCCTGGCGCACCCTTTCTGCCCAGAATTCGGCGTCCTGCTCGATCACGTCGAACGTGCCGAAGTGAATGGGGATGACGTGCTTTGGCCGCAGCATTTTTACGGCGCGCAAGGCGTCTGCCGGGCCCATGGTGTAATTATCCCCGATGGGGATGACGGCCAGATCGAGGCCTTCGTCGCCGATCAGGGTCATATCGCCGAACAGCCCCGTATCCCCGGCGAAATAAGCCTTTTTGCCGTCCGGCGTGGTCAGCAGGAAGCCAGCGGGGTTGCCGCCGTCGCTGCCATCCGGCAGGCTGGAGCCGTGCAGGGCCAGGGTGAGTTTCAAATAGCCGAAGGGGTGTGGGTAGCCACCGCCGATGTGCTGGCCGTGCGCTTTAACGCCTTGCTTGTTCAGCCACACGGCAATCTCGTTGTTGGCAATGACGGTTGCGCCGGTACGCCTGGCGATCGGAATCGTATCGCCCAGGTGATCACCGTGACCGTGCGTGACGAGGATAAAGTCGGCAGCAACCTGGTCGGCCGACGCCGATGCAGCCGGGTTATGGGAGAAGAAGGGATCGATCAAGAGATGGAAACCGCCGGTTTCCAACCCGAGGGTTGCATGGCCAAACCAGGTAAGTTTCATTTCGACCTCCTTGATAAGCCGGAAAAGCGGGACATCAGCTTTTTTAGTATAGCCCCAAACGGGGGAAAGTCAACGAAAATTCGTTATTGATTTTTTAGAACAAATGTGCTATCTTTAACGCGCCACAACCAAAGAGCGCTTTCCCGCCCCCTTCGTAAATGGGGCTGCGGCGGACGGGCCGGGAAAAGAACCTTGTTCAGGAGCAGGAACATGCAACGCGTGCACACCTTCATTATAACGGGCACTCTCCTGGGATGTATCCTTTTGGCCGTTGTTTGTTTGAGCGTCGTGCCGACTGCAAGTGCGACAAAGCTCCATACGGATTCTTCCCTGGCGAATGTATACGACACCGGATCGCCGGATGCCATCAATCTTTCAACCAGTTTATCCGCAACGAACGAGGACTGCCGGGTAAGCGCCCAGTACCCCGAAAGTGTCCGTCAATGGTGCGGGTTGATCACCTACTACGCAGAACAATATAACCTGTCACCAGACCTGGTTGCTGCACTGATCTGGCTGGAAAGCGGCGGCAATGCCGTGGCCTACTCGAAAAGCGGCGCCGTCGGCCTGATGCAGGTCATGCCACGGGATGGCCTGGCCGCAAAATTCCAGTGCGTCAACGGTCCCTGCTTTGCCGACCGGCCCACCATCGAGGAGCTACAGGACCCCAGTTTCAACGTGGCCTATGGCACAAAATTCTTGTCCGGCCTGAATCATTCGAAAGGCAACCTGCGCGATGCGCTCAAGGCTTACGGGCCGATGAACGTTGGTTATTCGTATGCCGACAAGGTTCTCGGCATTTACGAACGGTACGGCGAAAACTAGCCGCTTGCCGCAGAAGCCCGAAGGCTACGAGCCTTCACCATCGGGAAGGCCACCTCACGAGACTCCCCCCCTGGGAGACCCAAAACAGCGCACCTTTTCTGGATGGCTGTACCCCTTCCGGGAGTCTGGCGAGGTGATGAAACCCCGCAGGGTTTGTGCAAACCCTGCGGGGTTTGTGCAAACCCTGCGGGGTTTGTGCAAACCCTGCGGGGTTTTTCTGTGGGCAGGGCCGCCACCCCGGCATTCCGCACAGGCTTATTCGCCCAGGGGCATCAAGACAGCCTCGGTTTCAACGATTTCAGCGGCCAGGCTGCCGTTCGAACTTTCGGATAACGCCTGTTGGAAAGGTTCAAAGTCGTTCACAGCAAAGCGCGCCGTCAAGGTAACTTCGGCGGCAAAATCTTCGCCAAGAACCTGGCCATGGTGTATATGAACGAGCAACCGGGCACGTTCGAGCCAACTGTAGGGCAGGCCAAGCATGGCCGTGTGCGTTAGCACCCTGTGCGCTCGCGGCACATCGGCGGTCACCGAGCGGACTGCGTCGCTGTAGGCACGCACCAGGCCACCGGTGCCCAGTTTCGTACCGCCGAAGTAACGCGTAACAACCACCGCCACATCCCCCAGCCCGCTGCCGCGCAGCACTTCCAACGCCGGGCGTCCCGCCGTACCCGCCGGTTCGCCCGCATCCGAGCAGTGCGCGATCACCGAAGCGCCATGCCCGATCAGGTATACGGGCACGTGATGGGAGGCGTCCGGGAACGCCGCACGGATGCGCGCCACGAAGGCCTTGGCATCGTCCACGCCAAAAACGGGTGCCAGTGTGGCAACAAAGCGCGATTTCAGCACGACGATTTCGCGGCGGATTTCTGCGGCAGGCACGGGATAAGCTTCCATTACGGCTGGCGTTGGAATGCAAGCGGCGGGATGGTGTCGGGATAGGCGTTCATGACAACCATGAGCGTCTGATCGGTGCAAAAGTAGGTCGCCTGATCGAACGGGGGCTGCACCAACGGCAGGGCGGCGATAATCGTATCGGAAGAAACCACATCTTGCCCCAAAGATTTCGCCGAAGCCGACAGGCCGGTGGTGGTCATCTTGCTGGTCTTCAATTGGTTCCCGTCTGTCTCGTATTGCCCGCTGGACATCCCGTCCAGCGAGATGGTTAGGCCCACCCTGAAAATGGCCGCCTGGATATCGAACTCGAGGGCAAGCTGGTAAGCCTGGATCGTAACCAGGCCGTTGTCAAAAAAGCTGACGTACACCTGGCCGGTGGAACTTTTATATTCCGGCCGGTACTCTTCCATCATATCGGCCGGAATGGCTGCGATGACGTAGTCTTGAATGTTGGTGGCCCGCCAGGTGCCGATCAGGCAAGCGGCGAGGGCATCTTCGGTGGGTGTCACGGTGTGGGTAGGGAGTTCGGGAATGGGTGTATGGGTGGGGAATTCGGGAATGGGTGTGTAGGTCGGTGGTACGGGGGAGGCCGTTGGCTGCATCAGGGCTGTTTCGATGGCATTGATAGTGGGGTCGTGGACGACGAGCGTCGGCACAGCGTCCTGGGGCTGTCCCCAACCGGGTAAGGCGCAGGCCATCAAGAGCAGCACTGCGCCCAAGAGAAACAAATAGCGACGGTTGTGGGTGGTCATTTTCGGTTTTTAAACTCCTGTAATAAATTGTAACCCGGCCAAGGCGGTATAATGAGGCTTCTCACGAAACCCTAAGCCGTGCTCAGACCATGCCTGCTGTTTCTGTTTTGCTCCCATGTTACAATGCAGCCAGCACGCTGCCCGAGGCGCTCTATAGCCTGTTGCAGCAAAGCTGGACGGATTTCGATATCATCGCCATCGATGATGGCTCAACCGACGACACGCAAGCAGTTTTGAACGCCTGGGCGGCGCGCGATTCCCGCGTGCGCGTCGTCGAGCGGCCTCACGCCGGCATCATTGCGGCGCTCAACACAGGCATTGAGGCCAGCACCGGGCCGCTGCTGGCCCGCATGGACGCCGACGACCGCTGCCACCCCGAACGGCTTGCACGGCAAGTTGCTTACCTGCAAGCGCATCCGCAGGTGGCCGTACTGGGCTGCCGGGTGGCCGGTTTTCCGGCAGAAGCGCTGCGCGGTGGCTTTCAGATGTACATCCAATGGAGCAACGCCCTGATCGAGGATGCCGACATCCGGCGCGAGATGTTCGTCGAAAGCCCGCTGGTGCACCCGAGCGTGCTCATACGCCGGGAGTGGCTGGCCCGCGTGGGCGGCTACCAGGAGCGCGGTTGGGCCGAAGACTACGATCTCTGGCTGCGCCTTTACCTGGCCGGGGCGAACTTTTACAAGCTGCCGGTGGTGTTACTCGACTGGCGCGAAACGCCTCAGCGCCTCACCCGATCCGACAGTCGCTATTCGCTGGAAAACTTCCTGCGGGCCAAGGCCCACTACCTGGCACGCGGGCCGCTTGCCGGGCGAGATGCCGTCATCATCTGGGGGGCCGGCATGGTGGGCCGCCGATTAAGCAAACACCTGCAGCGCCAAAAAGTGCCGCTGGTAGCCTTTGTGGATATCGACCCGCATAAAGTCGGCTGTACCCGCCGCGGGGCGCCCATTCTCGCGCCTGAGGCCTTGCTCGACTGCTGGAACCGCTACCGCAATCCGGCCGTCCTTGCCGCCGTCGGCGCACGCGGCGCCCGGCAAATCATCCGCCAGCGCCTGGAGACGCTCGGCCTGCGCGAAGGCCAGGCTTGGTGGAGCGCGGCATAAGCCATCTGGCTACCGCTTTCGACCTGATTATCCGATTCGGAAATACCGGATCGCCGAAACACGGACTACTTTCAAATGAAATCAAAACGCTTCTCGCTTTGTCTGCTTTTCACCTTCATACTGCTCGGTTGTACGTCTACCACACCCACGGCCACCGTGCCACCGGTAACGGATACCGTGCCGCCTACCGCCACGTTGGTGGATGCCGCACTGGGCACCACCCGCGTGCCCGAAGCCCTGCCGGTAGCCCAGGCTTATCTCGACGCCTGGAAGGCCGAAGATTACGCCGCCATGTACCAGCTTTTGACAAAACTCAGCCGCAGCGCCGTGACCGAGGAAGACTTCACCAAGCGTTACACCGAGGTTGCGGCCAACGCCGCGCTGACGAATTGGGACGCCGAAGTCCTGGCTTCGCTGGTCAAAAGCCCCTACACCGCCGAAGTCAACTACAAAGTCAGCCTGCACTCGGTGCTGGTCGGCGACATCGTGCGTGATACGGTGATGAGCCTGGTACTGGAAGATGGGCAGTGGAAAATCCAGTGGGACGATGCCCTGATCCTGCCCGAGCTGAAGGGCGGCAACACCCTGCGCATGGAAATCGAAGCGCCGGCCCGTGCCATGATCTACGATCGCAATGGTCACGCCCTGGTCGGCCAGGCCAGCGCCGTTTCCATCGGCCTCAACGCCGGCGACATTCCCGAAGAGCCGGGCGACCTCTACGCCCTGCTACAGCGGCTGACGGGTGTTTCGGCGCAGACGATACAAGAGCGGGTCGACGCCAACCGATCTTTCAACGGCTACGTGCCGGTTGGCAGCGTTTCGGATGAGGATGTCAACGCCTACTTGGGAACGCTGTCGAGCTATTCGGGAATGGTTCTGGAGCCATTTTCGGCGCGTTATTACTACGATGCGGCAGCCCCGCACGTGGTCGGGTTCATGAGTTCCATTCAACCCGACGAAGTCGAGTACTACAAACGCCTGGGATACGCCTGGAACGAGCGCGTCGGGCGCATGGGGCTGGAGTATTGGGGCGAGCCATACCTGGGGGGCACGCGCGGCGGGAAGTTGTATGTAACCAGCCCGGAAGGAGCGACGATCACGCTACTGGCCGAGCGCGGCGCCCAGCCGGCGCAGGCGATCCATACGACGATCGATAAAGACCTGCAAGAAGCTGCCCAACTGGCCCTGAACGGTTTGCAGGGAGCCATCGTGGTGATCGAAAAAGACACCGGGCGCGTGCTGGCCATGGCTTCCTCCCCCGGTTTCGACCCGAACCTGTTCGAACCGGCCAACTATAACAGCTACACCGGCTTACAGAACCTCCCCGGCACCTACAACGTCAACCGTGCCGCCCAAGGCACCTACCCGCTCGGTTCGGTCTTCAAAATCATCACCATGGCCGCCGGGCTTGAAAGCGGGCACTACCAGAAAGACAGCGAGTACAACTGCGAATACCACTTCACAGAACTACACGACGTCGTCTTGAACGACTGGACCTGGGAGCACTACCAGGAGGACGGCAAGACCCAGGCCAGCGGCATACTCACCTTGCAGGGCGGCCTGATGCGTTCGTGCAACCCATGGTTCTATCATATCGGCCTGGACCTGTACAACAAAGGCCTGACGACGGCCGTTTCGGACATGGCCAAAGGCTTCGGGTTGGGCAGCTTAACCGGCATCGAGCTGGCCGAACAAGCCGGCAATATCCCCGAACCTGCCAGCCAGCTCGATGCGACCAACAACGCCATCGGCCAAGGGTCCACGCTGGTCACGCCCCTGCAGGTGGCCGATTTTATCGCCGCCATCGCCAACGGCGGCACGCTGTACAGGCCCACCGTGATCGAAAAAATCGTCCCGCCGGTTGGTGAGCCGACCTACGTTTTTACCGCCACCGAGCGCGGCACGCTGCCGGTCAGCCCCGAGAACCTGGCGATCATCCAGGATGCGATGAAAATGGTCGTTGATGAACCACGCGGCACGGCCTACCGCCCGGTCGGCATGTGGCTGCGCAGTTATAACGTCTCGGTGGCCGGCAAAACCGGCACGGCGCAGTCAGGTGGCGGCAAACCACACGCCTGGTTTGCCGGTTACAGCACCGAAAACCGGGAAGATCTGCCCGATATTGCCGTGGCCGTCGTCCTGGAGTACCAGGGAGAAGGCTCCGAATGGGCTGCCCCCGTCTTTGCCCGGGCCGTCGTCTATTCCTACTTCTATCCCGGCGTGCGTCCCGTGCTCCCTTGGGAAACCCGCCCGGGCCTATGGAGCACCGAAACTCCGGAAGTCAGCGAAACGCCGACCCCGGAAGTCACCGAAACACCGGCACCGTAACCCATGTTACGCGGTCTGATCGTTCGTTCTCAATCCGGTTTCTACACGGTGCAAACCGATGCAGGCATGTTGACCTGTCACCTGCGTGGGCGGTTGAAGCGCGGCCCGCGCGTCGGGGACGTGGTTGCCGTAGGCGACTGGGTGCAGGTTTCTGACCAGGGCCGGGGCAGCGGGATGATCGAGGCCATCGAGCCGCGTCAGCGCATGCTTTCGCGGCTCGACCCGACGCCACGCGGCGTTTACCAGCAGATCATCTTTGCCAATCCCGATCAGGTCGTGCTGGTCTTCGCCTGTAAAAACCCGGAGCCGCACCTGGGAATGCTCGACCGCTTCCTGGTGATCGCCGAAAAACAGGGCATCCCGGCGACGATCGTTGCCAACAAGGTTGACCTGGTGGGGCAGGAAGCGGCCCAGGCGTTGTTCGGCCACTACGAACCGCTGGGTTACCCGGTCATTTATGCATCGGCGCGTGCCGGTGCCGGCGTGGAAGCGCTTCGCCGGCTGTTGGCCGGCAAGCTGTCGGTGTTGGTGGGTCCGTCGGGGGTGGGCAAATCGAGCCTGATGAACGCGGTACAGGCCGGGCTGGGCCTGGCCGTACGGGAGGTCAGTGTGGCCACCAGCAAGGGCAAGCACACCACCGTGGTTCGCCAGATGTTCCCCCTGGATGGCGGCGGTTACGTGGCCGACACGCCCGGCCTGAAAGCGCTGGCCCTGTGGGATATCGAGCCTGATGAACTGGACGGGTACTTCCCCGAAATCGGCGGCCGCGTGGCCGAATGTGCGTTCAACGACTGCACGCACCGGCACGAACCGGGGTGCGCCATACGCGCCGCCGTAGAAGCCGGGCAGATTCACCCGGCGCGCTACCAATCTTACCTGCGCATGCGCCAAGGACAGGTGCAGGCAGAAGAAGCAGGGAATTGAAACCAGGCCCCGTCTATCACTATCGACGGGGCCTGGTTTCAATTTACCAGTACAGAAACATGGGCTGCAAGCAGCAAACGGAACGCCCGCCGTTTACTCCTGTTTGTTTTCTTTTTCGCTTTCTGTCTTGGCTTCGTCTTCGGGGCCTTTCAAGCCTTCGCGGAACGCGCGAATGCCGGAACCCAACTCACCCGAAATTTTCGAAATACGGCCAACGCCGAAAATCAGAATCACGATCACCAGAATGATGACCAGTTCAAAGGGGCCCAAACGGAAAGGCATAGCAACTCCTTTTTCTAAGTAGACTCACGGTCCGCCAACCGTGCAGCTATTATACCTTGTATTTGAAGCTCTCCGCGCAGGCTGCCTGAGAGACTGCCGGAAAAGTGCCGCCTACAGGTACGACGCCCTTCCACAAGGGTAGATAACGCCTGTTTCTCGTCGACAAAGTGCGTCGCGCCTTACTTCTCCCTTCTTTTGAGAAGATACTTCTCAGCATATTCGTGGATTCATGGCAGATTCCTGTGCAAATTGCCGTTGTGGAATCAAATTGGACGTGGTTTAATCGCCCAAACCGACCACAGAAACAAAGGAGAAACTGCTATGTTCAACCAACTGGAGATGGCCCCCCCCGACCCGATCCTTGGGTTGGCCGAAGCATTCAAAAAAGACCCGAGTACCAAGAAGATCAACCTCAGCGTCGGCGTCTACCAGAACGAAAAAGGCGTTACGCCCATTTTCCGTTCGGTCAAAAGCGCCGAAGAGATGATTCTGGAACAGGAAACCAGCAAAGGATACTTGCCGATCGACGGCGCGGCCGAATACGCCCGCGCCGTGCAGGCCATGGTCTTCGGCGCGGACAGCGAACTGCCGGTGAGCGGGCGGGTGGTGACCGCCCATACCCCCGGTGGTACCGGCGGGTTGCGCGTCGCCGCCGATTTTCTCGCCAAGATCGGCTTCGGCGGCACCGTCTGGCTGAGCACGCCGACCTGGCCTAACCATCCCAACATCTTTCGCGTTGCGGGCCTGAAAGTCGATAGCTACCCCTATTTCGACGCCGCCAACAACGGCCTGAACTTCGATGCCATGCTGGCCGCCGTCGAGCAAATGCCCCAGGGAGACGTGATCCTGCTTCACGGCAGTTGCCACAACCCCACCGGCAGCGATCCATCACGCGAACAGTGGACGCGCCTGGCCGAAGCAGTTGCCACCCGCGGCCTGCTGCCGCTGATCGATTTCGCCTACCAGGGCCTGGGCAACGGCCTGGAAGAAGACGCCTTCGGGGTACGCACGTTGGCCGGGCGTGTGCCCGAAGCGATCGTCGTCAGTTCGTTCTCGAAAAACTTTGGCCTTTACAACGAACGCACCGGGGCGTTGAGTCTTGTCGCCGGCAGCGGTGAGGCCGCCGACAAGGCATTGAGTCACATCAAAACCTGCGTGCGGGTCAATTACTCCAACCCGCCTGCCCATGGCGGCAAGATCGTCACCACCATCCTGAGCGACGCCCGGCTGCGCGCCGAGTGGCAAGCCGAAGTGGAAGCGATGTGCGCGCGCATCCGCAGCGTGCGCCGGCAGTTCGTCGCCGGGTTGGCCGCCGAGGGCGTGCAGCGTGACTTCTCTTTCATCGAACGCCAGAATGGAATGTTTTCGTTTACCGGGCTGAGTAAAGAGCAGGTGCAAAGGCTGCGCCAGGAACACGCCGTCTACATCGTCGAGACCGGCGGGCGTATCAACGTGGCCGGCATCAACGAGGGCAACCTGCAAACGCTGTGCCAGGCGATTGCGGCCGTGCTGTAAAAACGCTGCCGCGTTTGGGGTTGTGTGCATACAAAGTATGCGCACAACCCCACAGGATTCCTCTCGGAGATTGTCTGAAAAGTGTGACTCACTTCCCTACGGGAAGATAACGCCTGTTTCTTGGCGACAAAGTGCGTCGCACCTTACTTTTCAGACAGCTTCTCAGGTTTGCCGGATGCCTGCATGGCCCACTTCTGACAGCATCGCGGCGACCGTTTTTTGGCTTTGCGGGTGGCGCAATTCGGGCGCCAGATCGGCAAGCGGGACGAGGACGAAGGCGCGCTCGGCCAAACGGGGATGGGGGATGGTCAGTTCAGGGGATTGAACGACTTGATCGCCATAGAAGAGAATATCGAGATCGATGCAGCGCGGGCCATAACGAATGGTGGGGACGCGCCCCAACTGCGTCTCGATCTGCTTGAGGTGCATCAGCAGCGCAAAAGGTGGAAGCTGCGTTTCGCCTTTTAGCACCTGGTTGAAAAAAGCAGGCTGTTCGGCGTAGCCCCACGGTTCCGTCTCGTACACGGGGGAGGCTTCAAGCACGGTCACTTCAGGGGGCAGAGCAGCCGCGGCCGCCCGCAGATTGGCCCGGCGATCCCCCAGATTGGACCCCATGGCGAGAAAGACAAGAACAGGCATGGCCGGGAGGATACCATAAAAAAGCGGTCTTCCAGGATCAACGGAGAAACCTCGCATTTTGGGGGTGTGAGCGTGCTTCGCACGCTCACACCCCCAAAATGCGGCATCCTTTTCCCGTTAAAATTGGAGGAGCCAGAAAAGGCCTGCAAGGTCCTCACGCCTTGCAGGCCTTTTTGAGTTCGTCTATCGTAAGTTGTTAGCGGATCATCACCGGCAGGAACACCCGGTAGGCAGCAGAGCGGCCGGAAACCGTGATCCGGACGTTATCGATGCCCCAGCTTTCGTCTGCGATATCCTGCAAACCCAGGGCCGAAAAGTCCAGTTGCAGCGTGCTGCCCGTGTGCGCAAAGGTGAACGTCAGGTGATAGACCGCATCCTTGACGCTTGTGCCCCACACGTAACCCAGGCTATCGATCTCGGCCGCCCCGGTCCATGCCGGATGGCCTGCGCTGGGCAGGTTGCCGGGGTAGGCCTGCGTGGCGTCCGGCCAGTTCGAAAACGTGGTGTGCAGCAAGGTGCTTCCATCAGCGGTAAACTGCCACACATCCGGTCCCACGATGTAGTCGGGGAACTCACGCAGGAAGGGCATACCGGGAAGTTTTTCAACCCGGTCGCCGTCGACGGAACGAATGGCGTAGAAATCCAGCGAGACGGTGACGTAAGGGGCATATGCGGGGAGGTTATCCAGCGTAAGGCAAGCCGTCTCGTTGCTCAGTTCGCCCAGGAAGCGGCGGCCGCTGGGCGTGGTGCTGAGGCGATCGATGCACCATTCGCCGCCGATGGGGCTTTCGAAGTCCTCGAAGTAGATTTCCAGGCTGTCGACCACCGCAAGAACGGCCGTAGCCTGGTTGTTGGCCGGATCGGGATCGAGCTGGTCGGCGGAAACGGCAGCGGTATTGCTCAGCGTGCCGGTGATATTGGCCGTCGCGGTGATGTGGAAGGTTGCCGACGCGCCGGCCGGCAGCGTGGACACATCACAGGTAACCGTTCCGGCTGCGTGGCCGCAAGCGCCCGAAGCGCCCACGAAAACCATGCCCGCGGGGAGTGTGTCGACCAGTTGTAAGCCGGTCGCCGGGGAGGGACCGTCGTTCGCTACTGTCACCGTATAGCCAACAGACTGGCCGAGCAGCACGGGACCGGCGGGGGCCGCTTTCTCGACACGCACATCGGAAAGCTCGCCAACCGCAACCGAAACCGTCTCACGATCGACGCTGAAGGCGGTCGTGCCGCCGTTGGCCGTGGTGTCGGCAACGCCTGCCGCAGCGCCGCTCGTCTGATCCCAGGCGCGGAAGGTCATGCCCGCAGCCACCGTGCCGGACCAGGCCGGCGCAGGGATGAAGCGCACGCGCGTGGCCGCATCGGCAGCCAGCAGGCGGGCAGCGGAATCGCTCGGATCGGCGAAGTCCAGCCAGCCGGAACCGGTGTTGTACTGCCAGGTACCGTGGGCCTGATCGACCGCGGTCACGGCGATGCCTTCCAGGGCATTGGCGTCCACGTCGGCAATCGGGTCGCCGCCGCCGCTGGCAAGCAGGTCGGAGACCAGCATCCCGGGCGGATCGGTGTCGCCGCCGTTGACGGCGTCCAGCCACAAGTCTGTGCCGTTATCGAGAACGGGCGCGTCATTGACGGCCGCCACCGTGACGGTGACCGTCGCCGGTGTCGAGTTGGTGACGCCATCGTTGGCGTGATATAGGAAGGTAACTACGCCGTTATCGTCGGCGGCAGGCGTGTAGGTAAACGAACCGTCCGGCTGGAGGCTCAGCGACCCGCGAACCGGCGGCGCATCGATGGCTGCCGTCAACACGTCGTTATTGGCGTCGGTGTCGTTCTCCAGCACGCCGGGTGCGGCGACTTGCAACGGCGTGTCTTCGTCGGTCGTGTACCCATCCGGGTGAGCCAGCGGGGCAAAGACCGGGCGGTAAACGGCCGTCACGGTCGGGTCACCGGCAGCCGGCGTATCGGGATCGTCGCTCCAGATCGATGCGAAGTTGCTACCGCTGAGCAAGGCCTGATTGGACACCTGCGTGGTACCCTGCGGCAGCGGATCGTTGACGACTGCGTCGAAGGTAACGGTGACTTTCTTGCCGGCGGGCAGGGTGGCGATATTCAACTGAAGGGTTTCGCCGGCTTGCGGTGCAGCTACGGCTCGCGCGGCCGCCTGAAGCGGGGAAAGCAGGCGTGCCAGGCCGCGGCCACGGCCGTAACCGGCATCCGCCACGGTGGGCGTGCCCATCACAGCAGCGATCGTCGGCTGATCGCAGGTAGCGTTGTAGTATGTGCCCGCCACGACATCCAACAACGCTCCGACCGGCAAGTTGTTATTGCCGATCAGCGTAGACACGTTGCTCTCGGTGCCCGGCGAGGGGACAAGCCCCTGGACGTACACGGTGTGGTTGGATGGATTTAGCACATAACGATCGACGCCGTAGTGGGCGATCTCGAACCCGCTACCCGATGGATTGGCCGTGTTGCCGGCTAAGTTGAAGCACAGGATGTTGCCGGCTGAGGCGGCATTCCCGGCACGCAGGTAGAAATTGTACGCCGGGCCGGTCGAGGTAGAACCTTGCACGGTATTATTGGTGATGGTGGCATCAACACGCCCGGTGCCGCCGCGCGAGCTGACCTCGATCCCGTTGACGCTCCAGTCCGAGACCGTATTGCCGTTAATCTCGAGGCGCATGGCGCCGTTGCCCTCCAGCAAAGCGCTGATGGCGCTGCCGCCACCGTTGGGGTCATTGGTGATGTTATTCGTATTCACCCGGCCATCCAGCACGCCGTTAGTCGAAGCGTACAGGTTGACCTGGTTCCCGGCGCCGCCGGGGTAGGCATACCCGCTGTACCCCATGGTATTACCCGTCACGACAAAGCGCACCTGCGCCGTATCGAAGGCGGCCAGATCGACCGACATGTAGTTGGCGCTGAAGGTGTTGTTTTCGATGCGCAGGGAATCGATCCTGCTGGAGCCCTGCGCGCCGACGAAGAGCGCCTTGCTATAGTTGTTATTGAAGGTATTGTTTTGGAAGCTGGCTGCCGTCACCGTGGCCGTGCTGAGCGGGGGCAAATCGAGGAAGAAGCTCTGGTTGCCGGTCGTGGTAATGCCGTCGAAGGTATTGCCACTGACCGCCAGGCTGGCGAGCGTTCCCGACGTGTTCTGAAGCCAGACGTTGCGATCGTACGAAGCGCTCACGTCGCTGTTCTGGATGGTTGCGCTTCCCCACAGGTTCTGGATGTACAGGCCGTGTTCGCTGGCGGCATCGCCTGCACCGGTGATGTTGGCGTTGATCAGGCTGAAACCGGTGACGGAGGAGCCGCTGACGCCGTGGCCGTTGCTGTTGGTGACGTTCAGATTGCTGATCGAGACGTTGTTCGTGCTGATCAACGACACGGCCGCGCCGCTGGTGTCCTGGATCGTGCCGGCGCTGCCGTCGGTTGTGCCGGTGCCGGTCAGGGTCAGGCCGCCGGAGGAACCGGTGTTGTTGAGCAGGATGCCGTTCGTCGCGCCGTCGGCGGCGATGCTGCGGAAGGTCAGGCCCAGGGTGCCGATGGTGGTGTTGGTGACGTTCAACGCCGTGCCGGTCGTCGTCGCCAGGGTATTGGCGGCGCCCGTTACGCTGACCGTACCACCGCCGGTGGCCGTAAAGGCCGCATTGGCGCCGGTAGTGAGAGTCACGCCGCCGGTAAAGTTGATCGTAGAACCGGTGTTGCCGTTGAGATACACCCCCGTCCCGCTGCCGTTGACCGGGCCGCTGAAATCGATCGTGCCGCCCGTGCGATTTTGGATGTCTACGGAGCGCGAGGTGCTGTTGATCGTGCCGGCGTAGGTGATATTGGCCGTCCCCTGGCTGGTGCGGAAAGCGGCCGTCGTGGCCCCGCTCAGGGTGCCGGTGTTGATCGTCAGGTTGCCGGTAACGCTCAGCAAACTGATCCCGTAAGCACCACCTGTTGCGGTCAGGCTGTCGAACGTGGCCGCCAGCGCACCCGTATCGAGCGAGAGGGCCTGCCCGTCGGTGTTGACGGTGACGGTCGAGAGCGTCAATGTGCCGAACGAAGCACCCGAAATCGCCGTGGTGCCGGCGGCGCCGCCCAGGTTGAGGCCGCGGATTTCGTTGTTCGTGCCCAGGGTGATGGCATTGCCGCCGCCGGTGCGCCCGATCAGGGGTGTGCTACCGGCTGCCAGCAAGGGGGTGGGGTTGGGCCCACCGTTGACAGAAACCGGCACGGATAAGGCCACAGCGGAACCGATCAAGCGCTGGCTGGCGTCAAGCGCCAACCCGGCTTCCTGGTTTGTGCTCGTGCCGGTGCCGTAGAATACGTAAATCGTGCTGGCAACGGCTGCGGTGGAGGCGGCATCGGCCTCGGCTAACGTGTCGAAGGGATCGCTCGAACGGCCCAGGCCGCCCGCCGCGGCATTGTTGCGGACATACCAGACCATGCCACGCGGCGTGATCGTGACGGTGCCGTTTGCCGTATGGCCACCCGGATCGCTGACCTGGTAGACAAAGTTGACACTGGTTGTCGCGCCCGGCGGTGGGAGGAATGTGAACGTTCCGGTGGCATTCAGCGTCACGGTCGAGCCCGGCGTGGCGTCGACGATCGAGGCCGTCAATGTGCCGCCCTCGGGGTCGCTGTCGTTGGAGAGCAAGTTGCCACTCACATACACATGGGCGCCGGTGGCCGTATCCGCGGCAGCAACCTGTAAGAGCGTATTGCCGATCGTCTCATAGCTCTCACCTGTCACAATGGGCGCTTCGTCGACATCATTCAGGTTGATGGTGATGGTTGCTGTATCCGACAGGGCGGGTGCACCGTTATCGGTGGCCTGAACGGTCAGGTTGAAGATGGGGGTCACTTCGTAGTTGAGGGCGTTGACGTTGGCGACGCTGATCTGCCCGGTGCTGGCATTGATGGCAAAGGCGCCACTGGTGTTGCCAGCCGTGATGGCAAACGCCAAGGTCTGCCCGGCGTCGGGGTCGGTAGCCGTCACCGTGCCAACGACCGTGCCGTTGGCGCTATTTTCATCGATGGCGAAGGCCACGTCGTTGGCAACCGGCGCTTCGTTGACGTCCGTCAGGTTAACGGTGATGGTGGCTTCATCCCACATCACCGGGCTGCCGTCATCGGTGGCGCGCACCGTCAGGCTGAACGCCGGGTTGGTTTCATAGTCGACGGCGGCCACGTTGGCGACCGTGATCTGGCCGCTGGCGGCATCGATGGCAAAGGCGCCGCCGGTGTTGCCGGCCGTGATGGCAAAGGCCAACGTCTGCCCACCCTCGGGGTTGGTGGCCGTCACCGTGCCGACGGCAGTGCCGTTGGGGCTGTTCTCAGGCAGCGAGAACGTGGCCGGGTTGACGGTGGGGGCGTCGTTGGAATCAATCAGATTGATCGTGATGGTTGCCGAACCCGACAGCGCAGGCGTGCCATTGTCGGTGGCTTGTACCGTGAGGTTGAAGGTGGGATTGGTTTCGTAATCCACGGCCGCCACATTGGCCACCGTGATCTGGCCGCTGGCGGCATCGATGGCAAAGGCCCCACCGGTGTTGCCGGCCGTGATGGCAAAGGCCAGCGTCTGGCCGGTATCGGGGTCGGTTGCGGCGACCATGCCCACGACGGTGCCGTTGGCACTGTTTTCCGTCAGGGAGAGCGTCGCCGGCGTCACCACGGGCGTTTCGTTGAGGTCGTTCAGGTTGACGGTGACCGTGGCCGTGTCGGAAAGCGCCGGCGTGCCGTTATCCGTCGCCTGGACGGTAAGGCTGAAACTGGGGCTGGACTCGTAGTCGACTGCCGAGGCGTTGGCGACCGTGATCTGGCCGCTGGCGGCGTCGATGGCAAAGGCCCCGCCCGTATTTCCCGCTGTGATGGCGAAAGCCAGCGTCTGCGAGGCGTCGGGGTCGCTGGCCGTGACGGTACCGACGGCCGTGCCGTTGGCGCTGTTTTCGTCGAGGCTGAAGGTGGCCGGGTTCACGGTTGGAGACTCGTTGACATCGTTCAGGTTGATGGTAACGGCGGCCGTATCCGAGAGGGCCGGGGTGCCATTGTCGGTGACCTGCACCGTCAGGTTGTAGACCGGTGTGACGTCGAAATCGAGCAAGCTGCCATTTGCGACGGTGATCTGGCCGCTGGAAGCGTTGATGGCAAAAGCGCCGCCGGTGTTGCCGCCGGTGATGGCGAAGGCCAGGCTTTGGCCGGCGTCGGGGTCGCTGGCCGCGACGGTACCGACGGCCGTGCCGTTGGCGCTGTTTTCATCGATCGAAAACGTGGCCGGGTTGGCGGTGGGCGTTTCGTTGACGTCGGTGAGGTTGACCAGCACCGTCGCCGTATCGAAAAGGGTGGGCGTGCCGTTATCGGTGGCCCGCACCGTCAGGGTGAAGGCCGGGCTGGCTTCGAAGTTTACGGCCGCTACGTTGGCAACCGTGATCTGGCCGGAGGCGGCGTCGATGGCAAAGGCTCCGCCAGTGTTGCCGGCCGTGATGGCGAAGGCCAGGTTTTGCCCGGCGTCGGGATCGGTTGCCGAGACCGTGCCGACGGCCGTGCCGTTGGCGCTGTTTTCGGCCAGCGAGAACGTCGCACCGTTGGCCGTGGGCGCTTCGTTGACGTCGTTCAGGTTAATGACGATCGTCGCCGAACCGGAAAGGGCCGGTGCGCCGTCGTCGGTGGCCTGGACGGTCAAGTTGAAGGCCGGGGTGCTTTCGTAGTTCAAAGCGGCCGTGTTCGCCACGGCGATCTGCCCGGTGGCGGCATCAATGGCAAAGGCGCTGCCCGTGTTGCCTGCCGTAATAGCAAAGGCCAGGGACTGGCCAGCATCGGGGTCCGTCGCCGTGACCGTGCCGACGGCCGTCCCGTTGGCGCTGTTTTCATCGATGGCAAAAGTGGCCGCCGAAACGACCGGCACGTCGTTGACGGCGTCAATCGTGATGTGGAATGTCTGGCCGGGCGAAGTATCCTGCCCACCGTTGGCCGTGCCGCCATCGTCCTGAAGCGCCAGGGTGATGGTGGCCACGCCGCTGGCATTGACTTCGGGCGTGAAGCTCAACGTGCCGTTGGGAGCCACTGCCGGGCCGCTGCTGAAGAGCGCCGGATCGGTGTTGCCGGTAACCTGGAAGGCCAGCGTTTGCCCGGCTTCGTCTGCCGGGCCGGCCGAAATGGCCGTGGCCCAGCCGCTGCTGCTGTACGGGCCTGAATCTTCCGTCACGTTCACGTCCGAACCGGCGACGAACGAAGGGGCGTCGTTGACTGCGGTTAACGTGATCGTAAAGCTCTGTTGCGCCGAAGTGTCCTGCCCGCCGTTGGCCGTGCCGCCGTCATCTTGCAGCGCCAGCGTGAGGGTCGCCGAACCGTTGGCATTGGCGGCGGGTGTAAAGCTAAGCGCACCGTCTGCGGCCACCGCCGGGCCGCTGCTGAACAAGGCCGGGTTGGTGTTGGCGACGATATTGAAGGCCAGGCCCTGGCCGGCTTCGTTGGCCGGCCCCGGAGAAATGGCCGTAGCCCAGGCGCCGCTGTAAGCGCCGGAGTCTTCAAGCACGGTCACATCCGGCCCGGCGCTGAAGGATGGGGCGTCGTTGACGGCCGTCACCGCGATCGTCACCTGGGCCATGTCGCAGGCTGCATCGCAGGCCTGGAAGGTAAAGCTGTCGGGGCCGTTGTAGTCGGCGTTGGGGGTGTAGGTCAGGTTGGGGCTGGTGCCGCTCAGGCTGCCGTGCAGTGGACCAACCGTTACGCTGAGCGCCAGTGCATCGCCATCCGGGTCGTAAGCCGTCAGCGTCAGCGGCAGGGCCGTGTCTTCGAGGGTGGCAAGCGCCTGGTCAAAAGCCAGCGGTGTAGCTTCGAGCGAGCCGGCCACGTACGTCAGGTTGGCATCCAGCGTGTCGCTGAACACCGCGCCGAGGGCATCGCTGTCGCCGGTGTTGCTGAGCACGACCGTATAGCGCAAGGTATCGCCGGGATCGGCCTGGCTGTCGCCATCCACGTCGATCAGCAGCGTGTCGGTGTTGGTCATCGCCAGGGCGGCGGCCTGCGGGAGCAAGGCCGCGGCTGCGTTTGTTGCAGGCAAGGGAGCCGCAGCCGCAGGCAGGGTATAGCCGAACCCCAGTGAAATAACCAGGGCCAGGCGCAAAAGGGCTTCAAGAAGGGCAATGATCTTTTTCATACGTGAGGTTACCTCAAAAGGGTCAGGAGAATATGGCTTCGTAACGCATTCCGTCCGCTTCGGCGCCGAGCGGCACGAGAAAAACTTCCATCGTGCCAAACTCGGGATGCTCCAGCGTATAGATGCGTTGGGGCAGGTAGGCGTCGCGCCGCGAGTTGACGAAATGCAGGGCAAACGGCTGGCGCATTTCCGGCTGGGCCGGCGAACCCGCTTTGGCGGCTTCGATCAGTTCCAGTTCGTATGCGTTGCCATCGTCGAGGTGAATGGCAAAACGTTGGTTCAGGAGGGGAAGAAAACTTTGCAGGGTGAGTGTTTCTAGGTCGGGCACAGGACACACCTTTGGCGAATCGTTGGAAAGTCAGGCAGGCCGCCATTCCATGAACAGGTAGACGCCCTTGTCTTCCAACACGCGAAAGCCCAGGCGTTCGTACCACTTCAGGGCGGGGTTGAAACGTTCGACGTGAATGGCGACAGAGGCGCCTGCCTGGGCGGCCTCAGCCTGAATGTCGGCCAAGATGGCGCTGCCGATCCCCCGGCCGCGGAATTCTGGCAGCAGGGTGATGTCGACGATACGATATTCGGCTTTACCGCGGCTTAAATACAGGCGCCCGGCGGGCAGGCCGTTGACTTCAATCACGTCGAACGCGGCGCCGGAATAGTAATGGGCGTAGTGGCTGCGCTGCGCTTCGAACTGCTGGCGTACGAAGGCGGCCTTTTGGGCGTCGTCCCAGGGGACCAGGGCCATTTCGGCCTGGCGCGTGCTGGCGTAGACGCGGTACAAGAACGCCTCGTCTTCGGGCGTGATCGGGCGCAACTGGTACGTGGTGGAGGGATGCATCGTTTAACTGCGCGGCGGGAAGATGCCCTGCAAAGCGATGCAAAAGGAAAAGGTGAGATAGGGCATCATGTTGTTGTGCGGTGTACCGTTGCCGGCCGTCGCCAGCGCCTCGGCATTCATCACGGCCAGGTTCGTGGTGGCGGCCTGATAAGCGTTGCCGCCCTTCGAACGCGCCAGGGCAACGCCGGCGAGGGGCGTGCGCGTATCCGGCAGGCGATTGACCGCCGACAAGGTGTGACTGTGAGCAGGGATTTCCGATGTCAGCAAAGTAACCGTCTCGGTTCCGCCCGTCTCCCCGATGTCGTGCAACGAAAGGCCCGGCCCCTGGCCGGGATGCATCGGCGCCCGCCCCTGGAGATCGGGCAGGGCAAAGTTGCTCCTTCCATCGCCGCCATAGGTCGTGCCTAGCAAGGAAAAGAGCGCCGTATTTTGCGAGATGGGCATGATCTGCCCATCACAAAAAGCCCAACCGCGGGGCGCAAAGTTGAAAGGAAAGATACGAATTTCTGCAACAAAGGGATCGGCCATCGGAATCTCCTTAAGTGGGTGATGGGTAAATGCCATACAGCGAAATGATGAAGCTGAGGCACAAATAGGGCTGGAAATTGGTGTGGGGCTGGCTGCCACCGCTGCCGCCACCCGCGACCGCATTGAGCGCGATATTGGGCGCATAGCCGGCCACGTACAGGTCGACCGAGGTCGGCGCGGCCACCACGCCGCCAGCCGGGGAATTCTGGCTTCCGGCAGCCGCAGCAGCGCGCAGGGTGTGACTGTGCGCCGGGATCTGGTTGACGGTCAGCGTGATTTCCTCGGCGCCGCCCGTTTCGGACAGGATGAAGCCGTTTCCCTGGTGGATCGGCAAACGCCCGCGCAAATCGGGCAAGGCGAAGGTGGTTTGCCCATCGCCGCCGTAGGTCGTGCCGATCAGGTTGAACAGCGTTTCATTTTCCGAAATCGGAAGCAGCTGCCCCGCGCAAAACTCCCAGCCGGCAGGGGCAAAGTTACCGGCAAACATACGAATTTCACCAACATACGGTGTTCCCATAGAAAACTCCTTCTTAGGTCGGGCTGGGGAAGATGCCCTGCAGGGCAATACAGAAATTCAGCGTCAGGAAAGGCTGCATGTTCAAGTGGGCCTGCGAACCGCCCACACTGGACACGCTGCCGGCATGCAGCCCTACCAGGCTGGCGGGCGGCGCATACAGCCCGGCCGGCGATTGGCTGAGCAGCGCCCCCCCCGGTATGGTGGTTGTGGCGGCATTGCTGGAGCCGTTCATGGCGTGGGTGTGCGTCGGCAGTTCACCGAGCGAAAGCGTGTGCGCCTGTTCGCCGCTTCGTTCGCCCAAGGTGTGTCCGCTGCCCGTATGGATCGGCGTGCGCCCCCGCAGGTCGGGGAGCGCAAAGTTGACGCGCCCATCGCCGCCGAAGGTGGTGCCCAGCAAGGAGAACAACGCCTGATTCTGGTTGATCGGCAGCAACTGACCGTTGCACAAGGCCCAGCCTCGGGGTGCAAAATTGAATGAAAAGATTCTGATTTCAGACAAAAAAGGTTCAGCCATGATACCTCCAATTCTCTTAAACCACAGCCGGCGGCTGCCAGGCCATCGTGTACCAGGTCCGGCCGTCCGGCGATTTCAAGTGAACGACCACGCCCTGAAACGCCAAGCGGGCGTACCAGTAACCGTCCTGCCGCTGCATGTGCTGAACGGTGTAGGCAGTCCCAAAAGCGGCGTGCAGCGCTTCCAGCGCTGCGCGCCCTACAACCGGGCCTTCGACAGCGCCGGCCGCCCGCACGCCCACAGGGAACGCCAGCAGGGCCAATCCCACCAGGCCGGCGCGCAAAAACTGACGACGATCAAGTTTCGAATACGTCATACATCTTTCTCCTCTACCAATGAAAGTGAAACGGATTTTGAGTCGGCTCGAGCCGCAACGGAAAGGGTTTGCGGCAATCCATATAATCCTACTTGTCCCGCGTGAATTCAGCGTGAAATCAGACCAAAACTATCCAAACTGAAAGGCCGTACACCCCCATCGCCTCACGGTCGGCCTAGCGAGGTGTCGGAGAGACCTCGTTAAGACTTCGGAAGTCTCTACCCGGGCAGTTTGAGCATAAAGTAAGGCGAAATCGCTCGAAAATCACGGCTTTTAAGCGGTCACGGAGACTTCCGAAGTCTTCTCCGACAGGCTGCTAGAGGCTATCTGAGACGTACCGCCGGCAGATGCGGCGCGCTTCCATAAAGGTAGATGACGCCTGTTTCCAACCGAAAAAGTGCATCGTACCTTACTTTTCGAGCAGTTTCTCAGGCATCACTACGCGCCGGTAGCAAGCGCCTCTCTCAGGTAGGCCAACAGCATCCGCTTGACCTCGACGGTAAGTTTTTCACAAAAAGCATCGTCCGCCGCAGCCATCGTCTGGCAGTAGGGCTGGTCCTGCGCCGTGTGGCGGAGCGCGATCAGCGTTTTGATGCTGGCCTTGCAGAGCACGGCCGTCAGGAGCGCCTGCTGCTGGTCGAGGTGCGGGGCGACACGCAGCAAAATTTCTACCACCTTTTCGAGCATTTGCGTTTCCATGACGCGAGCGGCAGCGGCGATCTCCGGGGAAACGTCGGCGCCGAGCAGGATGTGGGCGTACACCGGGCGTGCGGCGCACATTTCCAGGAAAGGATCGAGCAGGCGATCGAGCAGGACGGGCAACGGCAAATAGATCACATCTTCGGTGGCCACGCGGGCGAATATCTCCTGCTCTTCACGACGGTAGTCTTCTGCCAGCGCATGCAGAATGGCGTCTTTATCGGGAAAATAACGGTACAACGAACCGATCGAAATACCGGCCTGCTCGGCAACGGCATTGGTGGTGGTTGCGGTATAGCCGATGGTCGCAAACAGATTGGCCGCCGTATCGAGGATTAACTTCACACGTTCCTGGCTGCGCGCCTGCTGCGGGCGGCTACGAGTTGAGTAATTACTCACATTCCTCCTTGACAAAACGAATATAAGCTCATAAAATTCTCTAACAACCGAGCAAAAGCTCATCTTCGTGATTGTACTACGAAATTGCCCGCTCTGCCAGAAAAAAGCCATCGGCAGCGGCGACCTCTCTACAATGAAAGGCATGGAATAGATGAACGCCATCCGGCAGCAGAAAAATCTCAAACCTTTTCAGTGGGCGCTTGCCCTGACCGGCATCGGCTTGCTCTTTTGGTGGCCGCTGTCGCATTTTTTCTACCCGCTCTGGTATCACAGGTTGCTCGGCTTTGCAAACCCGGGCCAGTACATCCACAATCCCTTTATCATCGTCATCGGGTTTGGCGGCCTTTTTCCGGTCTTGATGCTGCTCTACAGTGCCATCGACCCCATACGCAACCGCGATATGGTGCTGATCCTGAGCCTGGGCAGCTTTCTAGGCGGCGTCATCTATGTATACTTAATCAGCAACAAGCTGTTCCCCATCAACGAAGTCTTGAACGTGGCCATGCTCTTTACGGCAGCTTTTTTGCTGTTATTTTCTTATTTTCGGATAAACAAGTTCCTGAAGGAGACAAACGATGGTCACTAAAACAGCCCTGATCACCGGCGCATCTTCCGGCATCGGCCTGGAGTTGAGCAAGCTCTTTGCCGCCGACGGCTACAACCTCGTCCTGGTAGCGCGCAGCACCGCCAAGCTGGAGCAACTGGCAAAGCAAATCCGCCAAAAGCATCCGGTCCAGATCACCGTGCTGCCCAAAGATCTGAGCGAGCCGCAGGCCCCCGGCGAAATTTTCGAAACCATCCAGGGCAAGGGTATCCACGTCGACATACTGGTCAACAACGCCGGCTTCGGCGTCCAGGGGGATTTTTCGCGGGCCGACCTGGACGAAAGCCTGCAAATGATCCAGCTCAACGTCGCCTCGCTGACGGCGCTGACCCGCCTGTTCTTGCCCGCCATGCTGGAACGCAAGGCAGGACGCATCCTCAACGTTGGCTCCACGGGCTCCTTCAGCCCGGTGCCTTCGATGGCCGTCTACGGAGCCACGAAGGCCTACGTGCTTTCCTTCTCGGAAGCGTTGGCCGAAGAACTGCGCGGCAGCGGCGTTAGCGTGACGGCTTTTTGCCCGGGCATGACGATCACGGGCTTTCAAGAACGGGCAGCCATCAAAGAAAGCGGCTTGCTGGTACGCTTTGGGGCGATGCGTGCGGTGGATGCCGCCCGTAGCGGCTACAAAGCCATGCAGGGTGGCAAAGTTGTTGCCCTGCCGGGGCCGTTCAACCGGCTGCTGGCGCTTTCGATCCGTTTTTCGCCGCGCGGCCTGACGCGTCGCCTGTCGCGCTGGATGATGGGGGCATAATGTCGAACGTGCACGCTCCCATCGCGCAAACCATTTCGCGGCGCTATTCCTGCCGGAGGTACGAGGAGCGTCCCATCGAAGCGGCCACGCGCCGGCAGTTGCAGCGCGCCCTCGACGAACTACATACCGGTCCTCTGGGAACGAAGACGCGTTTCGTGCTGGTGGCGGCCGGCGAGGCCGATCGCCAGTCCTTACGCGGGCTGGGGACGTATGGTTTCATCCGCGGCGCGACCGGCTTCATCGTCGGTGCGGTGAACGAGGCTGAAAAGGCCCTGGAAGATTTCGGGTACCAGATGGAAAAGGCCATCCTGGCCGCCACCGATTTGGGCCTGGGGACCTGTTGGCTGGGCGGCAGCTTTACCCAAAGCAGCTTTGCCAAAAAGATTGGCATGCGGACGGGCGAGTTCGTGCCTGCGGTGACGGCGACAGGCTACGCTGCGCCGGCGCAAACCGGCCGCGAGGCTACTTTCCGCCGGCGCCTCCAGGCAGACTGCCGCTATCCATGGGAACAGCTTTTCTTCGACGGCTCGCCGGGCCGTTCCATGACCCCAGAAGCCGCCGGCGCCTACGCGCAAGCGCTCGAAATGCTGCGCATCGGCCCTTCGGCATCCAACAAACAACCCTGGCGCATCCTACGCGCCGGTAACGCCTGGCACTTCTACTTGCAGCGCACACCCGGTTACGGCAAGGGGACGTTGCTCTTTGGCATCCTGCACCTGGCGGATTTGCAGCGGGTGGATATCGGCATCGCCATGAGCCACTTCGAGCTAACCGCACAGGCGCTTGGCCTGTCCGGCCGTTGGGAAGTAGGCGACCCCGGCCTGGCGCCCGCATTGGAATATATCGTCACCTGGAGAGAAAACGCATGAAAGATGTATTAGTTACCGGTGCCAACGGACACGTT
The DNA here is from genome assembly GCA_049325275.1 of Chloroflexota bacterium. GTDB lineage: Bacteria > Chloroflexota > Anaerolineae > Anaerolineales > UBA4823 > CAIQJJ01. The sequence goes on along the minus strand of JBMOLU010000002.1, from coordinate 28,072 downwards.
GGTTACACACTCGTCGAAATGCTGGTCGAACGCGGCTACCGCGTACGCGCGGGGATGCGCAACGCCGGCGACGCACGCAAAAGCGAGCACCTGCGCGCCCTCGGTGTAGAACTGGTGGAGCTGGACATTACCCGGCCCGAGCAAATCCGCGCCGCCGTCGAGGGCATGGCGGGCATTTTCCATGTGGCGGCCGTCTTCCAGATCGCCGGTGACCCGCAGGCCATCATCCGCCCGACGGTCGAAGGCGCCATGAACATCGTGCGGGCCGCGCACCATGCCGGCGTACAGAAGATCATCTACACGTCCAGCGGGCGGGCGCTGGGTAACAGCAGCCCACCGGGGAAGCCGCTGGATGAAAACAGTTGGAACACTCGCGCCCGGGTGCCTTACAGCATCGCCAAGACGCAGGCCGAGCAACAAGTCTGGCAGTATGCACACCAGCACCAGCTCGACTTAATCGCCATCCTGCCGCTGCTGATCCTGGGACCAAACATCCACCGCTTGAGCGAGAGCACGGCCGTAGTCGACAATATCTTGCACGGCCGCTACCCGGTCATCCCGCCGATCGCCGTCAATATCGTTGACGTGCGCGACGTCGCCCTGGCGCATCTCCTGGCCTACGAAAACCCGCAAGCGAACGGGCGCTACATCGTCGGCAACGAACCGGTTGATCTAAAAGAAGTTTTTGCGCTGGTGAACGAGTTCCAAACGGTGAAAATCCCCGCCCTGCAACTGCCCAAAAACGCCTTTGTGTTGTACACCGACTTGACAGCGTGGCTTGCCGGGCTACGAGGAAAAAACCCACAGATCACGCCGGCCCAGGCGCGCGAAATGACCGAAGGACGCCGTTATGTGGACATCTCCAAGACGGAAGGCGAGCTTGGCATGAAACTGCGCTCGACCCGCGAAGCGATCGGTGCGACGGTGAACTGGCTACAGACGCACAAAATTCAATGAAACTCCGGCTGATTCGCCATGCAACGCTGCAACTCGACTATGCCGGGGAACGTTGGCTGATCGATCCCATGTTCGCGCCTGCCGGACAATTCCCATCGCTGACATTTGGCGCTTCTGCAAGCCGTAACCCATTGGTGCCCCTGCCCTGTGCCGTAGACGAACTTTTGCGCTGTGATGTGGTTGCCGTTACTCATACCCATTTCGATCACTTCGACCGCTTTGCCGCCGAACGGCTTCCGAAGACGCTTCCTATCGTTTGCCAGCCGGCGGACTCCGGTAAAATGCGCCGGCAAGGCTTCCAAAACGTGCTCACCGTGCCCGGGCGTGTGCGCTATGGCGAAGTCGAAGTCACCCGGATCCGAGGCCGTCACGGGCAGGGTCTCCTGGCCAGCCTGATGGGTGCAAGCTCGGGGTACGTTTTGCAAGCAAGTGGGGAACCAACCACCTATATTGCGGGCGATACGGTCGGCTGTGCGGCCGCCTATACGGCCCTGGAGCAGTTTCAACCTGGCGTCGTGATCGTAAACAGCGGCGCTGCGCAGTTCAACGTGGGCAAGGCAATCGTCATGGACGCCGGTGACGTGATCGAGATCTGCCGGCGCGCGCCCGGGGCAAGCATCGTCGCCGTCCACATGGAAGCCATCAACCACTGCCACCTGACGCGCAGGCAACTGGCCGACGCCTGCCACCGGGCCGGGGTTTCAGCACAGGTTTCGATCCCACAAGACGGAGAGTGGGTGGCGCTGTAAGCCTGTGGTATCCTTCGGGAAAACTTGACCCGGAGGCATACGATGATCAAACCACAAGTCCTGGCCTTACTGACGGCCATTGCCTGGGGCGCAGGCGGTTACTTCGAAAAAAAAGGCCTGCACCTGGGAAATCTGTCGCCGCAAATGGGTATCACCATTCGCACGGCAGTGGCGCTGCTGATTCTTGGCGCGCTCAGCTTTCCTCAATGGAAGAACGTCCCTCAAGCCGGCCCAAAGGCACTGTTGATGATGGTGCTCGGCGGCGGCGTGGTGGCCGGCGCGATCGGAATGCTTTGCTTTTATGCGGCCCTGAAAGGCGCCCCGCTGACGCAGGTGATGCCGATTGCCTTTACATCCCCTTTGTTTGGCGCGCTGATGGGCGTCATTTTCGGCGGCGAACCGCTGACCTGGAAACTGGTCGTTGGCACGGCGTTGACCATCAGCGGGATCGTGGTGTTGACGCGCTAGAAAACGTCACGAAGCGGTGCGGGTGAACCTCCATACGAACGAATTTGCGAAGTGCGTGGCACCTGAGCGCCCGTGACGGCAGCTTATTCTGCCGTCACGGCCTGCCAGACAGCATGCAGCGACTGCAAAGCCGTCAAGCGAAAACGGGCTTTGGCGTCTACATCGAAGTAAATGGCCCCCAAGTGCGGGTTGCTCTCTTTGGAAATCAGGCCCTGGCCGGGTAAATCTTGTGTTGCGGCCCAGAAGTTCCATAGCGGAAGATTGTACTCACTCGCCAGTGCGGCCATCAGACGGTTGATTTCGTGCTCACCTTCCCGGTTATCGGCTTTTGTCGCCAGGATGGGAACGATCCCCTTTGCCATCAAATCTTCAACGATGATGCGCATATAAAGCTCGTTGCGCACCTCGTAATGCGTGCCGACGGTAACGAAGACAAAAGATGGGTTGTGGATGCGCAGTTCGCAATCCATCGGTGTTTCGTTCCGCTGGCAGGTGTACTGGTTCTCGTGCCACTCGGGCCACAGCATGGCACCGGCCGTGCTGCTGTCTTTGGTCGTGGGGCCTGCGTGCGTGGGTGAACCGGCGAAATAAGCCAACGTCAACTGTAAATCGAGCGGCAGGGCAGCCAGGAGTTTGGGATCGGTTTCATAAATTCCGAGAAACTCATCCGGCAGGCTCTGGCAATCCCCAAAGACAGAGAAAGCCTGTGGGTTGTTTCCGAGCGCCTGCCCGCGCCAGTAAATGTCGCGTACGTTCTGCGGAACGATCGGAACGACCGGCCAGCTTTCCCAGGCGAGCGGATCGAGGCCAATCTGCGCCGGCAAGGGGGTGCGGCTAGGCCTGCTGGCGTGCGTGGGGGAAGCTTCGGCTTGTGTAACCACCGGAGATGCCTGTGGTTCGATAACCGCTTCCGTGTCCGAGGGCCCCCGCGAGGGTGTAGGCGGCAGGGACGTATGGGATGGGTGGGGTTGGGGGGATGCCACACCCTGCGGTGCAGATGAAACCACCCCCATACACGCTACGGACAGGAATGCGAAACATATACTTGCGATTTGAATCCCAAAAACACGACGCGTGACCATACCACTTTCCAACTACTTTGTATAACCGCACACCAGCCAGTCTCCTCCCGAACGAGCCAGGGTGTAAGTGCGCTCACTCAAGTCAAAGCTGCGCAGCTCGGTTCCGTATGTCGCTTGAATGCTGCCCTGGCAAACGACGGTCGCCTGATCGCCCTCGATCGCCATTTGCTGGCAAGCGACGCCCTCCAGCGAGGTCTCCACCAGGCCGAACGAATCGAACTCGATCAAGGCGTCCATCTCATAATCCGGGCAGACCAGCGTTACCAGGCGCGTATCGTCCTTGTCGACCAGGGCCTGCAAATAGCTTTCTACCGCTTGCGCTGCGGCAGGCTTTTGTGCCGTACAGGCGGCCAGCGCCAAAGAAGCGAAAAAGAACACAAGAAATTTCCGTAAATTTGTACTCAACGCAAAGACCTCTTGAAAAAACGACCTTCCGGTTTCGCCAGGAACGGGTCTCTTCTGCCAAACCTGAAAGACCAAAAGAGACAAATGCGGCACCCCTTCCCGGCAATGCCGGAAGAGCCGTATTTATTCTTACCCAAGAAAAGCCGCTCTCCTGCCGGATTCGGTTCGAGACGAGATTGGGTTATGTTACAAACGTTGGATTTCCGTTAGCGAATTTCAAACTGATAGGCGGCCTTCTGGCGTGTATAAGGAGTGGTTCCCGTAACCACCAATGTTACGTACTTCACGTCGCCTGAAATATGAACGGGAATATCGGCCGCCACGGTCTCATCGAGCGTGATGTAAGTAACGGTAGTTTCGTTTTTGCCATGTGCAACCAACGCCAGGCGGAAGGTCTGCGGCAGCACATTGGTCACCCGCGCAAAACCGGCGGCTTCCCAACCGCCGTTGTCGTTTTCGAAATCGGTGAAGTACTCGATTTCCGGGATGGCGATGTCGTCGAGCAGCAACCCTTCACCGTTGACGGCCGCGTCGGTGATGTATTCGAAGCGCAGTTGGACTTTCTGCCCGGCAAACTGCGAAATATCGATCGTCTCTTCGATCCAGTTCGCCTGCGTTCTGCCGCCCGACATGCCGTTATACCCGCAGCCGTAGCTATTGCCCGATGGGTCGCTGGTGGTGCAAGTAGGGGTATCGAGAATTTGCCAGTTTTCGCCGTCGGTCGAGGCGAGCAGATAGGCGTAGTCGTAGTCCTGCTCCAGATCGTGCCATAACCGGTAGGAAAGCGTCAGCGGGCCATCTTGGGCAGTGAAGTCGAATTCCTGCGTCAACATCATATCCGATTCGTCGCCCTTGTTGGACCAAAAGGCATAGTCGCCGGAATAGGCCTTTTCGGGCAGCAAATCGACCATCACGGACCCTTCGAAGCGCAGGGTGTAATCACCATCGCAATCGATTTTGACGTAGTCGGCGCCAAACTGATGTACGTCGTACACGGCCATCCCGTTGGGACAGTTGGAAATGGTGACAGTTTCATCGGCCTGCGGGGCACGCGGAAAATTTTGATAAGCGAAACGCCCATCGGCGACAGAGTCGTCTTGCAAATAGTTGGCGATGGTCCAATCGAGAAAAATGTCGTCCGAGGCAACCGGCTGGCCGCTCAGGCCATCGATTGCGCCGATCTGGTCGAGCACCACGTCCACGCTTTCCATGCCGTTGGCGGGTTCGGCGACCAAGAGCTGGGTAGCTTCTTCGCCAAAACGGTTGAGGAAGTAATTGGTGAACAAGAATCCGGCGCCGTAGTGGGGCAACGTGGCGTTGGAATCGGTAGGCCAGTCGGTGAGCTGGCGGTCGGTGTTGGCGATGTACTCCCGTTCGAAGTACGTCGGATAGCCGAGCAGGAACTCGGCCAAGACCGAAAAGCCTTCATTGAGCCAACTGGTTTCGTTGCGGTCGCGGTACCAGTGGATCATATGTTGGAATTCGTGCGCCAAAGTGCTGGCAGTATCTTCGTCACCCAAATCCATATTGTCGGCATTGAACATAAAGGTCTCGTGAGCGTTCGAATACTCGTGCGCAGCCGGTGGATAAGCGTCGGAAGCCGAGAAGTATCCCGCCAACGACCAGCCCAAACCGGTTGCATAAACGATGTAGAGATGGGGGTCACCATCCACGCCGGGCGTCCACTCGCTGCCGAAGAACTCGCGGTTGGTCGGGTAGATTTCGCTCTCAAAGGCCTCTGCCAGCGCGCGCAAGTCGCCCTCGTCGTAATCTACACCCTCTTCGAACCAAAAGTAGGCGTGCTCGGTCTCATAGCGCAAGACGGTATCGACCTGAAACGTGTCGTTCGTATCGACGTTGGTGCACCAGAACTTGTGTGTATCGCCCACGTCATATGCCGGGGCCGGCTCGACCGTCGGCGACAGATCGTGGATGCCACTCAGCCTGGCAGCCAGGTCGAGCAAGTCGTTGATCGGCACGATCGTATCGTCAAGAGTGCGGACGGTTTCATCCGAAACGCTGTTCCAGCCGTACGTTGCCGAGGTGGGCGTGATGACGCCGGGGAGTTGTTCCTTGGCCGCATCGGTCGCCTTCGGCGTGGCGTTCTCCGCCGTGCCGCGGTCCAGCGAGTCTGGCGAGGTGGGCTTTGGCGTTTTCGCCGGCGCGGAGCGCAAGGGTGTCGGTGTGGGTTCGTCGACCGGCGCCAGAGCGGAAGGCCGCAGCACGCGTGGCGTCGGTTCGCTTCCTCGACCGTAAACGCTGGTAGCGGGGACGTTGGTTGAAGCATAAAAGACCAGGCTGCCAAAAGCGGCAACGCAAACACAGCAAATACAAAACACAATGGCCGCCACCAGGCAGCCAAAAACCGTCCAAAATGTTTTCATGAGAACCTCAATTCAGCAAATAGGCCATCACCCACTGCGTGGTTGCGACCAGTGCGTCGAGATGGGTGCGCTCATAGTTGTGCGAGGCGTCCACCCCCGGGCCAATCAACGCAACGGCGACGTCACCGCCGGCATGCCAGAAAGCTTCACCGTCGGAACCGTAATACGGATAGATATCGACGAGGTAAGGAATACCATACTGTCCGGCCAGCGTGCGCAGGTGTTGGCTCAGGCCGTGATGGTACGGGCCACCCGTATCCTTGACGCACAACGTGGCGTGGAACTCATCGGACGTTTGCCCTTCACCGATGGCGGCCATGTCCACGGCCACCAGTTCGGTCACATCGGGCGGGATACCGGCCGCCGCGCCGTGGCCCACTTCTTCGTAGTTGCTAATGTGCAAGAAAGTGGTCTGCACCGGCTGCAAGCCTGCCTCTTGCAGCGCCTTGACCGCCGTGACGAGGCAGGCCACGCAGGCCTTGTCATCCAGGTGGCGCGAGCGCACAAAATCGTTCACCACTTCCACACGCGGGTCGAAAGCGACAAAGTCGCCCACCTCGATGCCCAATTCTCTTGTTTGCTCTTCGCTGGTTGTGCGTTCGTCCAGGCGGACTTCCATGTTCTCGTTATCTCGCTTGGTTTCACTCACCTCACGGCCGTGAACGTGCGTGGAGGCCTTCTCGAACAAGATTGTCCCGCGCAGGGTACGGCCATCGTTCGTGAACACGGTACAGCCTTCACCTTCGACGCTGTTCCAGGCAAAGCCGCCGATATTCGCCAGTTTGAGGCGCCCACTGGCTTTGATCTGCTTGACCATAGCGCCGAGGGTGTCTACATGTGCAGTCAGCGCTCGCGGCGCTGTGTCGACCTGGCCGGGCCAGCGGGCAACCAGGGCACCCTTGCGCGTGTGGGAAAGGCTTAAGGATGGAAACCCGGCCAACGCCTGTTCGGTGTAAGCGATCGCTTTGTGGGAAAACCCGGTTGGGCTGGGCGTATTCAGTAAACCGGTCAAAAAATCCAGCAGATATGTGGTAGAAACGATAGGAAGGTTCATGGGCTTTTGGAAACGAATAAATGGGTACAATTAATAAATTATAATGCTTTCTGCACATTCCGTGTTTCAAACTGACAAAGATGTGAGATGTGTTGCCTGCTTCCAGGCTCTGGGGCCTCCAGCAGGTTCTTCGAGGGGCTGTTTGGATCGGGGGGAAGAGCGGCAGGGTGCCCGCCGTCCCGAGCGGGGCAGCCGCTCAACGCACGAATCCGGGAACAAACGCCAGGTAACGTTCGATGGGGATCGAGATCGGTGTGAGCACATACCCTTGCAGATAGGGTTTGACCAGGATGCGGTTTATATCGTGAACGGTAAACAACACGGGGGCATCGTGAACGATGATTTGCTCGGCCTGCTGGTAAAGTTGCATGCGCCGGGCGACATCGGGTTCGACGCGCGCCTGTTCGAGAAGGGCATCCAGTTCGGGGTTTGTGTAGTGGCTGTCGTTCTGCTCTGCGTCCGTATGGAAAAGGACATCGGCAAAGTTTTCGGGGTCGGGGTAGTCGGCGCACCAACCGGCGCTGAACAGGTTACCATGTTCGCCGAGATTGATTTCATCCCGATAACGGCCCGGCTCGATGTTTTCGATGGTAATCGTCACGCCCAGGTTTTGCTGCCACATTTGAACCATGGCCGCAACGTCAAGCCCTACGTCACTGCCATAACCGCTGTCGGTGAAGACGATCGGCGGCAGGTCGGCGGCCTTCCCGTACTTCGACTCGGCCAGCCGTTGGCGAGCAGCCTCGGGATCGTACGGCAGCGTCTCCAGTGTAGGGTTGTAACCGGGCAAGGCCGGCGGATAGAGGCCCGGCGCGGGGATAGCAGACCCTTGTAAGACGGTATCGACGTACTTCTGCCGGTCGAAGGCCATCGTAAACGCCTGGCGCACTTTGACATCATCGAAAGGTGGCTGGCTAACGTCGAAAACGATGTAACTCGTGCACAAGCCCGGCCCGCTTCGCAGGTCGGCGTGCAAAGGTTCCTGCGGATCTTCGACACGGGCCACATCGTAATAAGGCACACCCGAAACGTCGATCGCATCGGATTCATACAAACGAATGCCCGAACCGGCGTAAAGCTTGACGATCACGTACGGGATCTGCGGCGGCTCGAGGTAGTAATCTTCGTTGCGCTCGTAAATCTTCACCTCGAAGCTGTCCCAACGCGTCAGTTTGTAAGGGCCGGTGCCGTTGGGGGTACGATACCACTCTTCTCCCGATTCGACGTTTTCGCGGTCGACGACAAAGGCCGTGGGGTAGGTCAGTTTGAAGAGAAAGTAAGGTTTGGGCGCGTCGATGGTGACTTGCAGGGTGTGATCGTCCAGGGCCTTGAGACCGGAAATGTGACCGGCATCTCCTTCATGCATCTCCTTCACGCCGACGATATCGCCCAGGTAGGTCAGCACCGTGTCCGATTCCGTTTCCGGGTCGGCGGCCCGCTCCCAGGCGTAAACGAAATCCTGTGCGGTGACGGGACGGCCGTCGTGGAACGTGGCGTTTGTACGTAGTTTGAATGTATACACGACGCCGTCTTCGATCTCCCAGCTCTCGGCCAGATCGGGAACCAGGTTCAACTGCGGGTCGAAAGATACCAGGCCGCTGTAAACCATCTTCTCACCGCTGCTGCCGGTCGTGGCAGGATCGTAGTTGCGCGGGTTGGTGCTCTCACCGCCGGCATAGACCAACGCATCGTCTCGTGAGATGCCGTACACCAGGCCGGCTGCCAAATCGAGCGTGTTCAACATGAACGAAATTTTTTCCTCATACCGCGCTTCGCCGCCGTCGTAGGCATAGACGATCAGCCCGGCCAGGCGTTCATCGCGCTGGATTGTGGCGAGTTCCATGTGGATGGCATCCCCATCGTAGACGCCGTCCACCGCGGTATACCAGGCCTTGCGACCGTTTTCGAGGGTGATCATTTCATCGGCTTCGTATTCCAAGTCTTCCAGGCCATCCACGATAGCCGCAGCCAGGCTCGTGCCGGCGGCTTCGAGATCGCCAAAGGCGCCTTCATCGATCCAAAGCGAAACGATCACCCGGTTGTCTGGGCTAAAGAAAGCGCCGTACGGCCCCCCGTCGGGGTCATTGGAAGGATAGTACTGCCAACGCTCCGGGTAATACAGGCTCAAGGCAAATTCTTCCACTTCGAAAAACGCATAACCTTCGGTCGACAACGTGGGCCACGGCGTAAACGTCGGAGGGAAAGTTGGCGTAGGCGTGGCGGTCGGCAGAGGAGTGTCGGTGGGGGAAGGTGTGGCGGTGAAGGTTGGCGTGACCGTGGCCGTTGGCGAGGGGGCTGCGTTCGGTGTCGAGGAAGCCGTTGTCGAAGAAGCCACGATAGGTGGCAGAACGGTTGGCGGGGATGCAGAGAAGTGGCAGGCCAGCAACCCGGCGAACAAAACCAGGACCAAGGCCCGGTAAGGCGTCGTTGGAAAGGATGGTGTTGTACTCATGAGATTCCTCCCTATTGCGTTTTACGCTTGATGGAGAAGGCGACGAAGCCGACAATCGCGCCCAGGACGATCAGGACTATCAGGCAACCGCCGGCAGCCAGCCAGGTCCGTGGGGCCTGGATCATTTCCAGCATGGCAGGCTGCGGGGTGGGGGTGATCGTGACGGTCGGTGTTGCAGTCGGCGGGATCGGTGTGAGGGTGACGGTTGGTGTGGCCGTGGCCGTCGGCGTACGGGTGGGCGTCGCGGTCGGGGTCGGCGTCAACGTGATCACAGCATCTGCCGGGGCATATGTAGGAATCACCGTTGCCGATGGCGTGGGGGTGGCATCTTGCTCGGCGGCGTGCGATTTGGCGCCGATGGCAACCCGCCAGGCCGTCTCGAGACCATCGATATCGAAATCGTAAACCGCCAACAATGCCGCATCGGCCGTGTCACCTTGCTGCAAAAGGTCGAACAACGCCAACAGCTTTTCCTGGCCGTATTCTTCGATGAGAAAATTGACCAGGCTGTACGACTGGGTGTAGGAAAGGTTAGCCTTACTGGATGCTTCGGAAAACCCGCCGCTCAGCGAGCGCACAGACGGCAGGCTATCATCGGCCAGAGCCTTTTCGAAGGCATCCTGCGAGGCAGGGTCCGGGCCGCCTTCGCCGTACATGGCAATGCCCTCGTTAAGCCAGGTAGGCACGAAACTCAAACAGCTAAACGTGCGGTGCCCGACCAGCACGTGAGTCAGTTCATGCGCCTCCGTGCTCTTGCCCCATTCGATTTCGGCGGGTTCGACACCGATGATAACGATATTGTGTTCGGGGAAGGCCACCCCACCGGTCCATCCCGGCTCGTACAGGATGGCGTCGGCCATATCAGCAGTGCTGGCATAAATGTACAGGTCGACGGGCGCATCTGCGGTAACCCCGGTGGTCTCTTTCAGATTTTCGAGCGCAGCCACGGCTGCGGTGTGCAGTTGGCTGGCAAAAGTGGCCCCGCCCTTGTACCAGTGCAGGCGAATATTGTCTTTGTCGATAACCTGCCACGTATGTTCGTCGTCCAGCCAGACGACCGATCGCGTTTCGGTGGTCACTTCTTGTAAGGAAGAATCTGTGACGCGCCAACGCCAGTAAATGGTGGCCCCAGGAGGCAAAGACCCAGACTGGCGCATATCCCATAGCCACTCGACTGTGACATCATTACCCGGCAAGAACTCGGGATAAGCCTTGGCGATCACCTCGCCACAAGTCAATTGATCGACCCAGTATTCCAGCACCACCGACAGCAACATACGGTCTGAACGGATATTTGCACTGAAGGTGATTGAATTGGGAAACTGCAACGACGCCCGATCCTGTTCGACCGTCACGCCATCCGGGCGGTCTTCGGACGCGCTGGATGGCGCGGCCATCCCGGTGAGCCAAAAACAGGCCAAGGCCCATACCAATAACCAACGTTTCATGTATCTTCCTCCCAAATTGTTCTCCCGTTCCGAGCGGGAACCGTATCCAGATTTGAAGTGTTTTCCTGCCAAAGGGGTACGCCAACTTTATTCGAGTGCATGGGAATACTTTCCACCCAGGGTAAAGGTTGATCGAGGCTTGTTTGTAATTGTACCAAGGTTTCAGCGGCAAGCGGAAGGTGTCTGTGCGCACCATCCATGCTGCGCCTGCCACATACGGGCATACAGGCCTGCACACGCCAGCAACTCCTGGTGGGTACCGCGTTCGGCCACGCGACCTTCATCCAACACCAGGATTTCATCCATCCAATCCATCCAGACCAGGCGGTGGGTGATCCAGATGACAGAACGCTGCACCATCAATGCCTGCAAGGCTTGCTGCAAAGCGTCTGCGGTCGCCGTATCGAGGTGGGCCGTCGGTTCGTCGAACAGCACGCACGGCGCATCGCGCAGCAATGCGCGGGCGATCGCCATGCGCTGGCGTTCGCCGCCGGAAAGGTGCAGGCCGTGTTCGCCGATCCAGGTGTCGTAACCCTGCGGCAGCGAAACGATGCGGTCATCCAACTGGGCGGCACGGGCAGCCTGCCGGATTTCATCGAACGTAGCGTCCGGCCGCGCCAGGCACAGGTTTTCGCGCACGGTGGCGCTGAACAGGTACGTGTGCTGCGAAACCACGGCGATCTGCCGGCGAACGGCAGCGGCGGAATAAGTTTGCAGGGACAAACCGTTCAGAAGGATGCTGGCGGCATCCTGAGGCGGCAGATCGTAGAAACGAACGAGCAGATTCATCAGCGTGGTTTTGCCAGCGCCCGAAGGACCGACGATGCCCAGGCGCTTACCGGGTGGCAAGGAGAAAGTCACATCAGCCAGCACCCGGGGAGGCGCACCATCTGGGAATGCCGGCGAACGCGGGTAGGCAAACGAAAGCGCGTTGACATCAATGGTAAAGGGGGAAGGAACCGGCGGCGGCCTGGAAGGCTCCACACTGGCCGCTGGCTGCGCGGCCAGGGCCAGCAGGTGTGCGGCGGCCTGGCGGTGCGTCTCCAGGTGAGCGGCCGCCTGCGGCAAGGGCAGCACGGCCTCGAAAGCGGTCAGCGCCAGCAAAGCCAGCACCGGCAGCCAGATACCGTCCAAACGGCCGGCGGCGACGAGTGGAATCGCCAGGACGAGCACGGCCAGCATCCCGAGGTTGGCGCACAGCACGCCCAGGCCGCTTTGCAGGCCGTTCAAGTGGGCCAAACGAGCCTGAATGCTCGACAGGTGCCGGCCGGCGTCATCCAAGGTCGTCTGCCAGCGTCCGGCAGCTCGGCAAGTCAGCAAATCGGCCATACCTTGCAGGGCATCCACCAGCAGCACGCTGAGGCGGGCGCGGGCGGCCAACAGGTAACGTCCGGGGGCTTTGCCGAGCGCCTGCAAGAACAGCGGTGCAGCAATGCCTTGCAAGGCCAGAAAAACGAACAGGGCCATGGCCAGGCGAGTGTCGAAGGCCGCCATCAAACCGCCCATGGCAAGCGCCAGCAGCAGGGCCACCAGCGGCGGCGCTGCCGCGCGCACGTAAAAGTTTTCCAACAGCTGGATGTCGGCTATCGCCCGCCCGAGCAAATCCCCGCTGTGGAAATCCGACAGGCCGGCCGGGGCCAACGGCTCAACGGCCCGATAGAACCATGCACGCAAGTGCGCCAGCACGCGGAATGTCGTATCGTGCGTAACCAGGCGCTCCAGATAGCGAAAGACGCCCCGGCTCAAGCCGAAGAAGCGTACCCCGACGATGGATACCTGCAAAGCCGCAATCGAAGGGTGCAGGGCGGCCGCGGCGATCAGATACGCGGAGGTGCCCATCAGGCCGACGGCGGCGGCGATGGTAACGAAGCCAAGCAGCACGGAGAGCGAAACGCGCCCGGCAAGCGGCACGAGAAAGGAAAAGAGCCAGGTAGTGGGCGATTGGACGCGAAGGGTGGCACTTGATGGCCCAGGCAACGCCGATTGGCGAAAAGGCAGCTCGGCGGGCAGGGAATGCCCGGTTAGGCCAGGCAAAACCGCAGCAGCTGCAAGCGGCGCTGCTGGCCCATCGGCCAGCCGAACGACCCGATCGGCGGCAGCAATGGCGGCAGGACGATGGGCGACGAGCAGCACCGTGTGGTCTTGTGCCAGCCGGCGTGCACTTTCGAGCACGGCCGCTTCCGTTACCGGATCGAGGTGAGCGACAGGCTCGTCGAGGATCAACAGGGGTGCGTCCATCAGAAAGGCGCGTGCCAGCGCCAGGCGTTGGGCTTGCCCGCCAGAAAGGCGTGTACCACGCTCGCCAATCACCGTCGCATAACCCTGCGGCAGGGCGCGGATGAAGTCGTCGGCGTGTGCGCGTTGGGCTGCGGCGATCAGGTCTGCGTCGCTGGCCGCAGGGTTGGCAAGGCGCAGGTTGGCGGCCACGCTGTCGTTGAACAGATAAGGATACTGTGGAACCCAGGCAACGGCGGGCAAGCAGCCGGCGGGCGTAACGCGGATACGCCCCGTGGTAGGCCGGATGAAGCCGAGCAGCAAGCTGGCCAGGGTCGATTTCCCAGAGCCGCTCGGACCGGCGAGGGCGGTCAGGGTCGCCGGCGGCAGGTGGAAGGTTACGTTATGCAGGGCAGGGGTCCCGTTGGGGTAAGTAAACGAGACCTGCTCGAAGTGAATGCCGGGCTGTGCACCTTCGGGTACAGGACTTCCGGCGGCGTGCTCATCGATCGCGGCATACTCCTTGCGCGCCAGAACGGCGAAGATGCGTTCTCCGGCTGCGTTGCCGGCCATCCCGGCATGAAAACGCAGACCGAGCTGGCGCAAAGGGGCATAGAACTCCGGCGCCAGCAGGAGCACAAAAAAAGCCTGCTCGAAACCGATGTGCCCGTACAGCAAGCGCAGGCCGATCTGAACGGCAACCAGCGCCGTGCTGATCGTGGCCAGCAGTTCGAGCACCAGTGCGGAGAGAAACGTGATCCGCAGCACAACCATTGTCTTCTGGCGATACTGCTCGTTGGCCTGCGCCAGGTCGGCGGCAAAATCCTGGCTGCGCCCCAGCAGCTTGAGCGTGGCTAATCCCTGCAGCGCATCCAGGAAACGGGCAGCAAGGCGGCTGAGCTGCTGCCACTGCTTTTTCGTTTCACGGTCGGCCTGCGAGCCGATCAACACCATAAAAAAGGGGATCAACGGGCCGGTCAGCAGAAGGACCAGGCCCGAAAGTGGATCGAGCGGAAAAACGGCCAGCAAAATAGCGGCCGGGATCAACAGAGACAGTGCAATTTGCGGCAGGTATTGAGAAAAATAAGCGTCCAGAGCCTCGATGCCTTCGGTCAGCAGGTGGACGAGTTCGCCGGTTGTTCCGTCCTCAGGCCCATCACCCTCGGACGAGTGGGGATGGCCTGCTGCGTCGGCAAAGGCCAGCGGCCCTAGCGTGAAGAGGTGTGCCACAACACGGCGACGTAACCGGCGCTTGATGCGCCCGGCGGCGTGAGCGGCCGTCACTTCGCCCAGCCAGGCAAGCACCGCCCGCAGGACAATGACGATGGCGATCGATGCCAGCAGACGGTACACGCCATTCAAATCCAGGCCGCCCAAGAAGACCCTATCCAGCACACCTGCCAGCAACCGCGACTGAAGGATCACCAACAGGCCGCCGGCCAGCCCGCTGGCAACGGTCAAAATTAAAGCCGCCCGGCTCCAGTGAGCCAGGCGGAGCAGGCGTGCGTCAAGCTTCACCGGTTAATACACCAATTTTTCCACACGCTTGCGAAAGACCCAGTAACTCCAGCCCTGGTAGGCCAGCACGATGGGCACGAAAATCAGGGCGATAATCGACATCACCTTGAGCGTATAATCGCCGGATGCGGCGTTGTAGATCGTCAGGCTGTAGGCCGGATCGAGGCTGGAGATCATCACGCGTGGGAAAAGGATCAAAAACAGCGTCGTCAAGCTGGTGGCAATCGAGAGCGCCGTCATAGCGAAGGCCCAGCCGTCTTGCTTACGGGCCAGGAAGTAACGCACCAAGAGCAGCGCCACCACCCCGCTGACCGGGATCACGCCCGGGTTGACGCCAAGATGCTCGTAAATATCCGTCGAGAGATACGTGCCGACCAGAAAAAGCGACAGAACCACCACGACAGCCAGCCACAGGTCGCGCGCCGTTTTTTGGGCGCGTTCCAGCACGGTTCCGGTGGTCTTCATGCTCAAAAAGATCGCCCCGTGCAGGCCGAAGACCAGCACCGTGGATAACCCACCCAACAGCGCATACGGGTTGAGCAGGTTGAAGAAGCCACCGGCATACTGCATGTCGGCGCCGATCGGCACGCCGCGTGCCAGGTTGGCAAAGGCGACTCCCAACAGCAAAGATGCCACCAGGCTGCTGACGAAAATGCTGATGTCCCAGGTCTTACGCCAGCGCGGGCTTTCGTCTTTGCTGCGGAACTCGAAAGCCACGCCGCGCACGATCAGCGCTGCCAGGAGCAAAAAGAGCGGGAGGTAGAAACCGCTGAACAAGGTGGCGTACCACATCGGAAAAGCCGCAAACGTCGCGCCGCCGGCTGTGATCAGCCAGACTTCGTTGCCGTCCCAATGCGGGCCGATGGTATTGATCACCATCCGGCGCTCGTCGTCTTTTTTGGCCAGGAAAGGCAGCAAAATACCCACGCCGAAATCGAACCCTTCGAGAATGAAAAACCCGGTGTAGAGCACGGCAACAAGAACAAACCAAAGCGTGTTCAAATCCATAAGACCTTCTCCTTTGCGCTTCAAACGCTTGCGGCCGGGCCGGCTTTGGCATACTTTGCCAGCAGATACACGGTCGCGCCCATCAGCAAACCGTAGAGCAGCACATAACCGATCAGGGTGGCCCACACGGCGCCCGCCGGCACGACGGTGGAAACGCCATCCTGGATCTTGAGCAGGCCGTAGACTACCCAGGGATAACGCCCGACCTCCGTCAGCAGCCAGCCGGCGGTGTTGGCCAGGTAAGGCAGGGCGATGCTAAAGGGCAGCCACTTGAGCAACCAGGCGAAGCGGTCATACTGCCCGGCCCGGACGATGAAGAGCAGCGCGAACAGGCAGAGCGCGATCATCAGCATACCCGCACCGACCATCGCGCGGAAGCTCCAGTAGGGCAAAAAGGGATGCGGTGTATAGTCACCTGGGCCATACTGTGCCTCATGGATCGCCTGCAGCTCGTTCATCCCCTTCACCTCACCGGTGAAGCGGTTGTAGGACAGAAAGCTCAACATGGCCGGCAGGCGGACCGCCCACACTTCCTCGGTTCCATCCAGGCTGCCGATGGTGAAAAGCGAAAATGAAGCCGGGTTTTCGCTTTCCCACAGCGCTTCGGCGGCGGCCATCTTCATAGGCTGCGTCTGCACCATGTGCTGGCCCTGCGAATGGCCGGTGAAAGCGACCAGCGTGGCTGCGATTAGGCCGACAACGGCCGCCCACTGGAAGGATCGCCGGAAGACGTCAGGTTCCGTTTTGCGCAACAAGTGGTAGGCGCTGATTCCCAGGATGAACAGCGCGCCCGTTGTCAGGCCCGAAAAAACAACGTGCGGGAACTGGGTAAAAATATTGGGATTGAAAACCAGGGCGCCAAAGTCGTTCATCAACAGGCGGCCGTTGTCGATCAGCGCCTTTCCGGCAGCATCCGTCGCCATACCGCTGGGCTGCTGCATGAACGAGTTGGCGATCAATATCCACAAAGCGGAGATATTGGCAGAAATGGCGACCAGCCACATGGCTGCAGCATGAGCGCCTCTGGACAACTTGTCCCAACCAAAAATCCATACGCCCAGGAAGGTAGATTCGAGAAAAAAGGCCAGCAGCGCCTCGATGGCCAGCGGCGCCCCGAAAATGTCGCCGACGAAGCGTGAGTACTCCGACCAATTCATGCCGAACTGGAATTCTTGTACGATGCCGGTAACGACCCCCATAGCAAAATTGATGATGAAGAGCTTGCCCCAGAACTTGGTCATGCGCCGGTAGGTCTCTTCACCGGTGCGAACGTACATCGTCTCCATGGCCGCTACCAAAAGCGACAGCCCCAACGTAAGCGGCACGAAGAAAAAGTGATAGATGGTGGTCGCCGCAAACTGCAAACGGGCCAAGAAAAGCGCATCCATGCATACCTCCTGAGAAGCGAATTATTCGGGCAATCAAAAACAGGCGTGCTGGCAGGATAAAAAACGATTTTAAACCAACAACAGAAACCGCACTACGTTTCTCGCCTTATCTCAACGGCGGCTTTTTTTACGTTTGACCATTACCAACGTGTTGCCACCCTTTGGATCGATATCGAAATGGACCTCATCCATCATTTTGTAGATAAAGAACAACCCCAGCCCACGCGGCTTGACGTCTTCCAGTGAAGCGTTCAAGGCAGGTTGCGGAATGATTTCAGGATGGAAGGGTTGGGGGGGGGGGGGGGGGGGGCTCCGGCACCCCACA
>JBMOLU010000002.1:0-10610 GCA_049325275.1 Chloroflexota bacterium | reverse complement strand
TTTCAGGATGGAAGGGTTGCACGTGATCCTTGAGGATCACGCGCAACCCTTCCTGGAAAGACTCGCACTGGCAGATGATTTCTCCCTCGCCTTCACCGCCATAGCCGTGCTCGATAATATTGGTCGCGGCTTCGTCCACGGCAAGTTGAATGCCATAGATCTCCGCCTCACTCAGGCCGGACGCGGTCGCCTGTTCGATGACGAACTGGCTGAGAGGTTCCAGGCTACTGTAACGCCCCGGAAACGTACGTGTAATCATCAAACGTTACCCACCGCCGCCGTCAAGTCATCGAATATCTGAAAGTAGTCGTCCATACCGACCAGCTTGAGCGAGTCATGAATACCATCGGCAATATTGGCAATGACCACTTCACCGTTATGTTTCTTGCACGTCTTCTGCGCGCCGATCAGCACCCACCAGCCGGCGCTGGAGACGAAGGTGATGTCGCGCATGTCGAAGACGAGCTTGTAGCGGCCTTGCTCCAGCAGGCCCTTGAAAGCGGCCTCAAGCTCGGGGGCCGTGCTGCTGTCGACGCGGCCCTTTGCCGCAACCACATCACAGTTTTTGAATTGCGTGGTCGTGATGTCCATACGCGCTACGCATCCCTTCCGGGGCGGCGCATGCGGGCCAGCATCCCAACCATAAAACCGAGCGCCGTGAACATCGCCAGGCCGATCTTGGTCACGTCGACCACCGGCTCCACACGCACACCTTCAGGCGATGCGATGACAATCGCTACTGGCCGCGAAAGGATACGCCCGCCGCCGCCGCCGCCCACCCCAGAGCCCCCGGCCATGGTTGTCTGGTCCGCTTTTTCTTCTTGTTCTTCATCATCCGCATCGGCGCCAACCGGGCCGGTACCGCCACCGCCGCCCATGCCGAAGCCCATCCCCGAAAGCACCTCGGCCGCCGGGATAATCACCGTGTCACCAGCCTTGACAGGTTTGGCGAACACGGCATCTACAGAAGCTGCGCTCAGGAAAGTTTCCATGGTATTGTTCATAAACGCCATGGACTGCGGCAGCACATCGACGACATCTGCCGCGGGGGGAATAAGTTTGTCTGCCATTGTTTCCTCCGGAAAAAATCATGGTTCTACGCTTTCACCGGCTTTTCCGCCGCCGGCGGAAGAACAAAGCCTTACTTGCGGGACACAGCGATCAGGGCGAGCAACAGGCTAAAGCCCATGATCGCCAAAAGCACCAGGCGGGTTACGTCCGGCACGGGTATCCGCTGTTGTTGGCCATCCGCCGTCTGCACGCGCACGGCCAACGGACGATTCCACACCAGGCCGCCGGAAAAGCCAGGGACGGTTATCTGAAGGTTCTGCGAGATGGGCGTGACCAAATGCCCGCCAACTTTAACGGGCTGGCCTTCTTTGTTTTCAAAACGAAATGGGGACATACGCTCCTCCACGGCTTCGGTGTCTCATGCACCGGCATCGGGCGGCGTGTTGGGTTTATCGGATGCGGCGGCAAATTTCGAGGCCGCCTTTTGGATTTCGGCGTTGGCGGTTTGCAGGGCGGACAGCACCTCCGCGCGTACTTTGGCCTGCAACTCGCCGCTTTCGATGCGCTGATTCAGATCCGAAAGATCGCTTTTCAATTGTTGCCCGGTCTCACTCTGGGAAAAATCACTGGCAGCCTTGCGCACACTGGCTGCGGCTTCGTTCAGGCCCTGTTCGATTTCTTTCTGGATTTTTTTGCTCTCTTCGCTGTTGAGCGCCGTGCGCAAGGCGCCGACGATATTTTCGCCCAGGGCGCGCAGTTCGTCGGTAATACTGCCAACCGGTTCAGGGTTGGGAGAAGTGGGTGGGGTGTCTGTCATACGGCCTCCTCATCGAACGCTGGACTACATGCGGACGTTTAACGTTAGATCACATCATACCCCTATCTTATCACTACTTTCACGGCTGAAAGGAAGATTTTAACCATTTGGGGCCTTCCGGGTTTAGCGTGCAGAGTTCCCGCATTTGGGGGTTGTGCGTGTGCCAGGCAACCCGGTTGCAGCACACGTACAACCCTAAAATGCGGCCATCTTTCCCGGCAAAGCCGGAAGAGCCACCATTCGAAAAAGAGCGTATCGGGCCAGAAAGCCGGTACGCTCTTTTTCGAGTTGACTTAAGTTACCCGCAGGAACTTTCTTTTACCGGCCTGCAGCACGCCGGGATGCGGGAAGGCCTGATTGGGGTCCGTTAAAGTCTCGCCATCCAGGCGCACGCCATTTTGCTGCACCAGGCGGCGCGCCTCGCTTTTGCTGGGGGCGAGTTGGCCCGCCACGAGCACATCGGCTACCGTTTGCCCGGCCTGCAAGTTGTATTCGGGCATCTCGTCGGGAATGTCCTTTTGCTGGAAGACCTTCTTGAAGGCTTCTTCGGCCTGCAAGGCGGCTTCAGGGCTGTGGTAGATCGAGACGATCTCGCGCGCCAGTTGCATTTTTACATCACGCGGGTGCAGTTTGCCATCAGCCAGGTTCTTTTCGATTTCGGCGATCTGCGGCGGCGTGAAGCGCGTCACCAGGCGAAAGTACTTGCCCATGGCCTTATCGGGCACACTCATCACTTTGCCGTACATATCCTCGGGCGTCGAAAGCAAGGGGATGTGGTTGCCGAGCGATTTGCTCATCTTCACCTCGCCGTCGGTGCCGGGCAGGATGTCCAGGATCACGCCGATATTGGCCTTGGCGCCCATGGCCGTCATGATCTTGCGGGCGGCGGTGACGATATTGAACAACTGGTCAGTGCCGCCGATCTGCACGTCGCACTTCAACGCATACGCGTCGTACCCCTGCATGATGGCATAGAAGGTTTCGTGCAGGTAGACGGCTTCGCCGGAATCCCAGCGTTTACGGAAGTTTTCGCGCGTCAGGAACTGCTGCAAGGTGAAGTTGGAAGAGAGCTTGATCAACTCGGCGAATGAAAGCTCCGCCAGCCATTCGGAGTTGTAATGGATTTTGGTCCGCTGGCGATCGAGAATTTTGTAGGCCTGTTCGGCGTACGTGCGGGCGTTATACTGCACTTCATCCATCGTCAACTGCGGGCGCAGTTTGTCTTTGTCGGACGGATCGCCGATCAAGGAGGTAAAGCTGCCCACCAGGAAGATTACCTCGTGACCGAGTTCCTGAAACTGGCGCATCTTACGCATGGGAACCGTGTGCCCCAGGTGCAAATCGCTGGTGCGCGGGTCGAAGCCGCAGTAGACGCGCAGCGGGCGGCCTTCTTTCTGGGCCTCTGCCAGGCGTTGGCGCAGCTCATCGGCCATGTTCTGCTGAAGCTGGGCATCACCGTATTCGGTGCCCTGCATTAGCAGCGCGACTTGCTCATCGATCGATATTGGGTTAAGGGACATGTGGACACTCCTGACGGGAAAAATGGTAAAAAAACAAAAACGCGCCCGTTGCGGTCGGGCGCGAGAGACTCACCGCAACGATTGCATCAAGCGGTGGCGTACATGTAGAAAGTGAATAGGCCGAAAAACATGCCGCGATTATACCACCAGTAGGAGCGGACCCGCCTGTCCGCCCGATCCACGCCTCCGCGGAAAACCAGGGTAGACGCACAGGTTTGCCCCTACCTCGTGCCAAACCGTAGCGATCACAATACGGATCGATTTTGTCCAGTTGCGCAAGAATCGGGTGGAAACTGCGCCAGAAAAATGTAAAATCAAAGCATGAACACTACCATGACCCAACAACCTTGCGAGGATTACCTCCAAATCGAAAGAGCCATCCGCTACCTGGAAGCGCACGCAACCCAGCAGCCTACGCTCGGCGAGGTAGCTGCCGAAATCGGGCTGAGCGAATTCCACTTTCAACGCCTGTTCACGCGTTGGGTGGGCATCAGCCCCAAACGCTTTCTGCAATTTCTGACCAAGGAAGGGGCCAAGCTACTGCTGGAGCGCTCGATTAGCCTGGTGGAGACGACCTACGAGGTCGGGTTGTCCAGCCCCGGGCGGCTGCACGATCTGTTCGTCGCCACCGAAGCAGTCACCCCGGGCGAATACAAGGCGCACGGAGCCGGTATGGGCATCGGTTATGGCATCCACCCCACACCTTTCGGGCAGTGCTTGCTGGGAATAACCGGACGCGGCATCTGCCACCTCTCGTTTGTCGAGAACAACGATGAAGCCAAGGCCCTGGCCGACTTTCGCCGGCGCTGGTCAAGGGCAGTACTACACCACGACACGCAGCAAACTGCGGCGATCGCCGGGCAGATTTTCGAGAGCCGTTCGCTCGCCGGCCTGCGCCTGCACCTGCGTGGGACCAATTTCCAGATCAAGGTATGGGAAGCGCTGTTACACATTCCCCTGGGCTGCGTCACCCACTATCAGGACGTGGCCACCTACCTGGGCCATCCCACGGCCAGCCGTGCGGTCGGCGCAGCCGTCGGCAGCAACCCGATTGCCGTGCTGATCCCCTGTCACCGCGTCATCCGGCGCGACGGGGGGCTGGGCGGCTACCGTTACGGGCTGACGCGCAAGAAGGCGCTGCTCGGTTGGGAGCTAAGCGAAGCGGAGGGATAGGCGAGCCATACCCCTGGCCGCAAAAACGGAGAAGCGGCCAAGCGCGCCGGTTCACCGGCGAGACAGCATGCCGCTAACGCCGCACGATCGCATCGGCCATGCGCGCCAGACGCACCATGAAAGCGACATCGTGAACGCGTACGATATCGGCCCCGCGAGCAATGCCGATCGTCACAGCCGCTGCCGTTCCTTCCAACCGCTCGTCGGGAGGCAAATCGAGGGTGTAACCGATGAACGATTTTCGTGACGGGCCGAGCAGTACCGGGTAGCCCAGCGCTTTGACTTCCCCCAGCCGGTCGAGCAGTTCCAGGTTTTGTTCGACCGTTTTGCCAAAACCGATTCCGGGGTCGAGGATAATCTGCTCATCCCGCACACCGGCCTGGTGGGCAAGCAACACACTCTCGAGCAGTTCTGTTTTTACTTCTTCCAGCATGTTTTGGTAAGGCACACCTACATAACGCCCACCAAGACGTTCCTTCACTTCGGCGGCCGCCCAGGAACTGCGGTTGTGCATCAGCACGACCGGCACCCCATAGCGGGCTACGACTCCAGCCATCTCCGGATCGGCTTTCAATCCCCACACATCGTTCACCATTCCCGCCCCCGCCTGGATGGCCGCCTCGGCTACACGGGCCTTGTACGTATCCACCGAGATTAGCACATCGGGGAACTCATCTCGAATGGCGCGAACGACCGGTACAACGCGCGCTGTTTCTTCCGCCAGCGAGACAGCTTCTGCCGCCGGGCGCGTGCTTTCGCCGCCAACATCCAGGATATCGGCGCCCGCAGCCAGAAAAGTACGTGCCTGGGCAAGAGAAGCCTTCGGGTCGCGTCTCAGCAGGCCGTCGCCAGAAAAGCTATCTGGCGTGATATTGAGGATGCCCATCACCCGGGTACGCTGCCCCCACTCGGGTAATGGTGCAGGCAGCCTGCCCAAGCTCAGATCACCCGTTCGAGCGGCTGCGCCAGCCACGCTTCGGCTTTCTCGAGGTCGGTAAAAACGCGCAAGTCCACGCCGGTAGGAGGAGTCAGTGCGGCAATGCGTTCGACGGCAGTCTTGACGGCGTCGTTAGCAACCACCGCCGCCACGCGCAGGTTGCGCGCCGCCGGATCGTTGGTGGGTTCCAGCGCGAAACGGATGGCCTCTTCGGGGAAATCGGCCAGGGCGCGCAGGTCGTACAGGTTACGCGTCAGGCGATCCGAATCGTACAGGTGCTGCATGGCGAAATCGCGCCAGTGCGTGAGGGTGGCTGCGTCGGCGCTGGTAAAGATGAAGTGCATACCGCCATCAGCGCGGCGGACAACGGTATAGCCGATCCCGGCTGTTGGAACCCAGTTGAGGGGTTTGATTGCAGTCATGGTCAATTCTCCCGTGAAATTGGTTGGGTGAGGGCCGGTCTTCCCTACCCGAAATCGAACAGCAGGACAATCTTATCGCGTTTTTTTGCGCCGGGGGATGCAAAATGATGGCACGTTCTACCGTTTCCAAGCAAACTACTGCCCAAGTCTCCAGCGATGAGTACTGGGGCACCATCCCCATTCCTAACCCTGCTCTTAATTTGCGCACTTGTGCGCCGTGCTTTTTCTGCACAGCGTGTGTGGGTTGGGCACGAATGCTTACGAAAGGCTTCTGCCTTCTATTCGGCACGCAATCGCAGAAGCATCCGGTGCTGGCGGGATCGTTGCCGATTTACCCAACGACATCGGGTGCCCGTAGCTCGTACGCCCAAAAGCCTGGAAGTGGAAACAAAACACAGAAACCCGAATAACCTTCAGGTTTCTGTGTTTTGTTTCCAGCATATTATCCACAGACTTAGTGAGTGCGCTGGGATTCGAACCCAGAACCAATGGCTTAAAAGGCGGGCCTGAAAACGCCCGTGACACACTACAAAGGCTATAAATCCAACTGGCAGCAAATTACCTTGCAAGGCTGCTATGTCTAAAAAAACCAGTGACTTATCGAAAGACGTTGAAGCGTTCATACTCGACCGCAAAGCCCAAAGGATGGCAAAAGGCACGTTGCACTTTTACCGCTCGAAGTTGAATTTATTTATCACCTATGCTATCGGGCAGGGGGTGGGGGATGTAGAGCATATCACACCGGCATTAATACGGGGGTATATACTGGACATGGAAAATAAGGGACATAATGCGGGCGGCTGCCATGCCTGTTATCGGACACTCAAAACGTTTTTGCTATGGTGGGAAGCCGAAAACGAACCAATGGATTGGAAAAATCCTATCAGGAAAACCAAGCCACCTAAACAAGACGACGAACCATTAGACCCTGTGGAATTTTCCGACGTTGACGCTTTGCTTGATACTTGCGGGGGTGATTTTTTCGGCACACGAGATAAAGCCATTATGCGCGTTTTGTTGGATACGGGGGTTAGAGCTTTTGAAATGACCGCTTTTGACTTGGTTGACTTAGATTTGGGTGATTCTTCGCTATTCGTTCGCAAGGGCAAAGGCCGAAAAGCCCGGACGGTTTATATCGGCAAGAAGTCGCGGCGAGCTTTGCGGGCCTGGTTACGGCAACGGGGCAGCGACCCCGGCGCGCTGTTCACCACACAGGACGGCGAGCGATTGACCTATTGGGGGCTTCGTGAAATCATCCGAAGGCGGGCGAAAGATGCCAGAATCGAGCAACCTGGCCTACATGACTTCCGGCGCGCTTTCACGCTTGCCCAATTGCGGGCAGGAGTGGATATTCTGACAATCAGCCGGTTATTGGGCCACACGTCCACCGTGCTGGTGGCAAGATACGCGAAGCAAAAGCCCCAAGACTTGAAGGACAAGTACAAAAGCCCCGTTGATGATGGGGGAGAGTAGCTATCTCTTGTTTTTCCCTGCATTATGCTTTCGGCCCTTTCTGGTTTTGCGTTTTTTATTGTCACTTTTCTGCTTTTTACTCTTTCGTGTTTTGTGCTTTGCCCATTTAGCGACAAGGTTTTCCCAAGGTTTTTTTAACAGATAACCTAAGCTTTTAATTACCAATTCGGTTATCAAGCTTTCCAACAGGCCTTTTACCGATTCGACTATTAGAATTTCTGTAGGCGTCATTTTGCATTCCTCCAGAAACTCCAATCAAGTCGCTTGTATTTGTGCTACTTAATTTTCAAAATTCACTTGACTTTGCCCACTTATAATGCTACTATATCGTATAGTTTAGTACCGATAATAAAAGATTATGTCAAGTTACTATGGAGTTTTCGCCATGACTCAAAACCTAATCCCCGCCCCCGCAAATAGCCTTGCCAGCATTCAAGAACTGCAAGAACTGGCCCTTGACTATGCCAGCAAGAGCAAAAGCGATAATACAAAAAACGCTTATGCCAGCGATTGGGCCGATTTCGAGTCATGGGCAACGCTGCATAATGTCCCCACCCGCCCGGCGCGGCCTGAAACCGTGGCGCTGTATATCACCCACCTGGCCAAGTCGGGCAGCAAAACATCAACAATTCAGCGGCGGCTTGTGGCCATTTCCCAAGCCCACAAGGGCAGTGGTTACGAATCGCCCACCGCGGCGCAAATCGTAAGGGCCACCATGAGCGGGATTCGTCGCACCATCGGCACGGCTACCGAGGGCAAAGCCCCTATCTTGACCGAACACGTCAAAACATGGGTAAGTGGGTTAGGTGATGACCTGGTTTCGATGCGTGACAAGGCCTTGGTGCTGGTGGGTTTCGCTGGCGCTTTCCGGCGCTCTGAGTTGGTGGGCTTGAATTATTCCGATCTGGAATTTACCCCGCAAGGGGTGATTGTCACCCTCCGCAAGAGCAAGACCGACCAAGAAGGCAAGGGGCGGCGCGTAGGTATCCCTTACGGAAAAATCACGAACGGCACCCCATCGCCCACCTGCCCGGTAACGGCGCTCTTGGCCTGGCTCGAAACGGCCCATATCGAAAGCGGCCCGGTTTTTCGTCGGCTTCGACGCGGCGGGATTGTCACCCCTGACCGGTTAGAGTCAAAATCTGTAAGTCTGATTGTCAAAGGGTTATGTCAGACTGTGGGCCTTGAACCCGATTTGTACGGCGCTCACAGCTTACGCGCTGGCCACATTACTCAGGCAGCAAAGAATGGGGCAGGGGAGCGTGAGACTATGCGCCAAAGCGGGCATAAATCCCTTGAAGTTTTCCGCGGTTACGTTCGGGATGCTGAGATTTTCCAGCAAAACTCCGCGGTAGCGCTGGATTTGTAACAGGATGTTTTGCCTTGACAAACAAAAACGTATGTTCTATAATTGCTTTCGTAAAATCATAATACTTTTTGGGCAAGCTTACACAAAGCAGCCATTAGGAGCAATAGCCTGTATAGGTTATTCCTGATGTGTTGCTTTTTGTTTTCAACCACAGGGGATAAGTATACAGGGTTGAAGTGTCTATGCTTAACTCAACAAACGGCAAACATAAAAGGCAAGTCAGTTTTTCCAATCACCAATACCAGTATAATTGCTTGGATTACACGTTATTTGCATATTTTGGACGGCTACCTGTTGAACGTTGTAGTAGGTTTCTAAACAACAAAACCGCCTGCTGTGCTGGTACACATACAGGCGGTATAGGCGGTTGGTATGTAGCCCGTGCGTATTGTAGCACAGGAGGGAGTAGTAACATGTTTTTGCAGGCTGATCTATCGGAAGTAGTAAAATTTATTAACCAGTGCAACCGAGATTATTATCTTGGTTGGAAATTTTGCGGAGAAAGTGAAGGACGAGCAGCGTGGTATCTTGATCCTGAGGTAATAAAGGCGAAAGAAGTGCCGTTAGCGGATGGAGTGGTAAGTATTGAGTACGATATTTTACCAAGTGGTGAAAGCAAAGCATTTAAGGCATTGGAAAGCTATCTACTAAAGCGCTTCAAGATACCTACAGACCCAACCACTTACAAAAGTGCACTTCAACCCGAAAGAATGCGATTGCTAAGAGCAGCTACTGATTGGCAAGCAAATGAATTTCTCAGAACAGGCAATTTACCAGACCTGAACAGTAAAGATACCCAAGAACGTTTCAAAGCTGAACGCGAAAAGGCGATGATTGGTACAGCGGAAAAACGTGCGCGGGCCTTTTTGGAAGAAAGCCTACAAAAAAGATCGGAAACGCCGAATGAAAATTCGACACTAAATATCAGTCAGAAAGCTGGAGATTATGCCAATCAAATTAATGCTAGAGACGTCACAATAAACCAAAACTTTTACAGCCAGTCCACTTCACCAGGTAAAACAATCCTGACAAATGCAGAAGAAAGACGACTTGAACCCGCCGAACCATCACAAAGCGAAACGGGATATGAAAAAGCGGTTTTCGTCTCGTATGCTTGGGGAGGTGAAAGCGAAAGCACAGTAGACGAATTAGAACGGGCCTTTGCCCAAAATGGGATAAACATTGTCCGCGATAAAAAACACCTTGATTATAAAGGTTCTATCGAGGCCTTTGAACAACGCATAGGCAAGGGGCAGTGTGTTGTTTTGGTTGTCAGTGATAAATACTTGCGCTCTGAGCATTGCATGTATGAATTGGCAAAGGTGGCTGAAAACCAAAATCTACGAGAAAGGGTTTTCCCAATTGTCTTAGCGGATGCTCACATTTGGAAAGCTATTGAGCGCCTTGGGTATATCCAAGATTGGGATGGAAAAATAGAAGAACTTAACCAAGCCATAAAACAAACCAAAGAAATGACTGGCTTGGCTGGCTTTATTGCTGACCTAGAAAAATTCAAACGCATCCGAGATAGTTTTGACCACTTAACCGATCTGCTCAGAGATATGAACGCCTTAACACCTGAAATCCACAAGTCAAGCGGTTTTTCAACGCTGATCCAAGCGGTTAAGCAAATTTTAGCTGGCAAGTGATTTTTTCTCGAATATCAAAACAAGCCTAAAAAGCACGTAAAACCCCTACTCAACCCGAAAAATATGGTGTATTATTTGCGGGAACCAAATACTGCATTCGTAGAGTCGGAAAGTGTTTTTGTCAAGTGAAAAGGGGCGCGATTGTTAGTCGAAAAGGGGCGCGATTTGGTGAATTGGCAGAAAACTTGATAATTGAAAAGGGGCGCGTTTGCTAAACGAAAAGGGGCGCGTTTTTGATG
>JBMOLU010000001.1:244702-743226 GCA_049325275.1 Chloroflexota bacterium | reverse complement strand
GACTACAGCTGCTGCTGTCAATATCCAGCGGATGTTGAATTGGCTTGCCGAAAAACCCCGCTCGGTAGCTTATACATCCCACCTTGCAACTCTAATACCAGCATGAATGAATTCGCCAACAACATCATAAGGATGTAAAAATGATCATCTTTGTTTTCCCACCCGTATCGTGCCCGTCTATAGACCTTTTTCGGGAGTTTTTTCTTTCATCGAAACATGTTTGTAAGGTGTACCATCAGGGTTGAAAAGCCATTTTCCCTGCCCTTGACGTTGATGATAGATTTCTGCGCAGTAAGCTACATCGGCTTCATCGATTAGTACCTTATTTCCTTTTGTACCCAAAGTTCTGATGATATCTGCTTTAACCCATCGAACAATATTCTGATTAGGTACGCCGTATCTCCTTTGAGCTTCACTAATCCAAATCGCTTGCCCTTTGAGTTTGGCGTGTTTTTCGTACTCAGGGATGTTTTTCTTTAGGCGTAGGCTTCTGGGCCTCAGTATCTTCTGCGCTCACAACGATTTCTCCACTCGAAAGCTTCCCGGCGCGGATTTTACCTTCTTTCACCAGGGCGCGCAAACTGGCCTCGGCCAGGCCGTATCGCCGGGCAGCTTCTGGAATGGGGATCAGGGTAGGGACTGACATCGGAGGAATTTCCCAAAATGCAAAGGCCGAACGTCAACCGGCTTACAGCAAACGAGAGGCTTAAAACACACGACCCCACAAGGCAAGCCCTGTTGTGGGGTCGTGTGTTTCCTGTCAATTGCTCAAGCAGGGCAAATGGATGGTCTGCTCCTCGACCAGGATTCGAACCTGGAACCTAGCGGTTAACAGCCGCCCGCTCTGCCGTTGAGCTATCGAGGAATAGGGGTAAAGCGAGCGGGATTATAAGCGTTTGCTATGCGTGTGTCAAGGAAACATTGAAAAGTGATTCTGTTTCGAGCCTATGCTTTTCCGGGATGAAAAGAGATCGTTGCCAGAAAACGGCTTAACTGCTCCGCAAACGCCTGTGGGCGCTCCAGGGCAACCATATAGCCTGCTCCTGGGATGATGGCTAAACGGGCATTGGGAATGATGTCGGCCAGGTGTTGTGCCCGGCGCAGGGGGACGAACCGATCGGCTTCACCGTGCACGATTAAGGTCGGCGCATGGATTTGAGACAGTTCCCCATTCGGGTTGAACGTATTACAGGCGAGCAAATCTCCATGTAGAACGCTGGGTCGGTTGGCCGTTAACCATTGCATGACCGTTTTAATGTGGTTCTTGTTGGCATCCGGGTGAAAGTACTGCTCGACCAGGCTCTGCACCCCCCTGGTGAAAGTGCTGGGATGCGTGACATCCTCGAGAATGTTGCCCGGGATGACCGCGCGCTTTTCGTATGAAGAAATGCCCAACCCCATCACTCGCTCTGGATAAGAACTGCCCAGGTAGAGGGCGATTGCACTCCCCAAGGAATGGCCTACGAAGACCGCATGGTACAGCCCGGCCGCGTCGAGCCAGTCGAGAACGCTTTTTCCGTAGCCCATAACGGACTGGTAGCTGTGTTTCCTGGACTTGCCGTGCCCTGGCAGGTCGATCGCATAGACACGGTAACCCGGCAAACGCCGGATATCAGGCGGCCAATCCAGATGAGAACCGCCGATGCCGTGCATTAAAACGACAGGGGGGGAAAGTCTATTCCCCCCCTCGTACAGATGATAGTAGGTGTCGGCAAGGATTGGCATTATTGGATGGGCCGCGTCAGTTCTCCACGGCGGAGGCGGTCAGAGGCCTCTTCACTCAGCGGAATGAGAACCCGTATACGGGTCCCTTTTCCTTCGGTTGAGTCGATTTGTAAAATCCCATTGACCAGTTCGGTGCGTTCGCGCATATTGACCATCCCGAGGCTGCCTCGTAGTTCGTAGGATGCATCCACGGCGCCCACATTGAAGCCCACACCGTTGTCTTCGATTTCTAGCATGGCCACTTCCGCTTCTACGGATTTAATGCGCACCCAGATATTCGCTGCCTGAGCGTGTTTGCGGGCATTCCCTACCGCTTCTTCGGCAATGTAAAAGATCACCCCTTGTTTGCCCATTTCTAAATCCGAGACGACATTCGGGTCCGCCACGATGGTTACGTTCTGGTTGTACGTATCTTTCATCTTGTCGGCCATCGCCTCGAGCGCCGCCACCAACCCTTGTGATTCAAGCACCAGCGGACGCAGCGTAAAGAGCATGTGACGGATCTCTTTGGTCGTGCGGCGCGCCATGTCTTCGATCTTGTAAAGTTCCTCGGCGCCGGCCTTTGCATCCCGCTCCATCAGTCGCCGCGCGAAGTTGACCCGCATGGAGATGGCCGCAATGGATTGCGTTGGCCCATCGTGCAGATCGCGCGCCAGTTTCTTGCGGGCCTCCTCCTGGATTTCCATCATGCGCTCTTTTTCCTGCTCCAAGTCCTGGTACAACCGGGCATTCTGGATAGCGGTCATGGTTTGATTACCGATCAAATCCAGAACTTCACGTTGCGATGCAGTGAAGTAATCTGGCTCAGCGTGTGCGAAGAGCAGGACCCCGTAACGATCCAACCCGGTGCTGATTGGCACGCAGTAAGCCGATTTGCAGGCCCGCAACGCTACAAAGCGTGAAAGCTCGGCATCTTCGGCGATATCTTTGGTGAAGACAGGCACTCCTTCTTCGATAGCTTTGCCGATGGCGCCATCCGTACCTGGCAATGTGATGCGTGTATCCGCAGGTGTCAGACGGCGGGCTGTGCCAACGGTCAGTTGTGTTTGGCCGTTATCCGTTTCTGAAAACAGCAGCACGGCACTGAACATACGCTCCGATGTCGCTTTGATTTTTCCGAGCGCATCCGAACTCAGGTCGAGCGCCGTATCCAAAACACGTTGGTAGTTCAGTGTGGCGTTGAGAGCAGAAATCAGGTTGAAGATGACGCGCAGTCGTTGCCGTTCGGCTTGAATGGCCTTCTCGGTTTCTTTGCGCAAACTCTGCTGCATCTTGTTCCTTTGGACTCGTGTGCCAAGCATGGTGAGCAGGTACCCAAGTGCTAGACCGGCAAAAACTCCCCCCAGGCCTATCAGCCAAACCATCGTTGAAGGATCGAGCGACTCCATGGTCTTATGATAATCGAAAAACCCTCGAAACGCAAAGCGAGATCAGATCAGGTGGCTAACAGCTTTGCTAGCATGGGACGGGCAGCAGCTACGGCGCGTGCTCGGTGGCTGAGGGTATTCTTCTCCTGCATGCTGAGCTCGGCCATGGTACGCCCAAGAGATGGCAGCAGGAAAATCGGATCGTAGCCAAAGCCGTCGCTGCCGCGTTCATCGGGGATGATCTCGCCGGGGCAAATGCCTTCAGTGAATTCAATTTGTCCGTCGGGGATTGCCAGGGCAACCGTGCAGCAAAACCTTGCTTTCCAGGGCCGGGGATGCCCTTTCAACTGCGCTAACAGATACGTTCGCCGGTCCGCATCGCTTGCATGAGAGACGCCAGAATAGCGCGCCGAATAGACTCCCGGTGCACCATCCAACGCTTCTACTTCTAACCCTGAGTCATCTGCCAGCGTCAGCAACCCCGAAGCTTTCGCAAAGGCCCGTGCTTTAAGCGCTGCATTTTCGGCATAGGTGCTCCCTGTTTCCTCCACAAGAAGCTCGTTTAGGGCAAGCTGTTTGGGGAGGAGCAATTCGATTGCCATATCTCCAACGAGCGCCTGGATTTCGCGCAGCTTGCCCGGGTTGTTACTGCCAATTAAAACTTTACGCACTTTCCATTTCTCCTCACGCTGTTGTCCTTCTTGATCGTAGCTCTTTGCGGCCGCATAAAATATTGCGTTAGATGTTTTTGCTTGCGGCCACAAAGCTGCCGTAACCCATTGTACGCTGAAATCTGCTGTGCGTGTTGTAAAGGTTTGCATTTGCGGCGAAAAGCGCTGACGTTTGTGGTATGCCTGCGCACCTTTTTCTACGCATCCCCATCTCACGGAGCCATCTGCCTTCGAATCCAGGCAAAAAATCATGTTTCATGCTTCGAACGTGAAAATTACTTCGCCCTCCCCGTTTCGTCTGGCCCGGTACTCGGGGACAAAATCAGGCCTTTTGCCTTACAGTTTTGCAATGTGCGGCCACTTTTTTAGAAAATCATTCAATAAATTTGGCAATACTTGACGTAAGATTCTAAGTATGTTAGAATATTTTCGTTCTTAATAAAATTTCTTGCCGTTTTCTTTCAAGCATAACCAGTGTCCAATCCACGTTCCCCCTTGCGGTTGAATGTCGGCTTCTTGATCAATCAAGCCATTGGTTACAGCCGCGACTTCCCTTTCGATATTCCCGAAATTCATTTGCCGCCGGATTTCGACCTGTCAAACCTGACAGGCGTGGCCCGTTTTACGCGCACCCCTCAGGGCTTGCTGGCGCAAATTAAAATGCAGGCCGATGTCGAGTTGGAGTGTGTGCGTTGCCTTTTGCCGTATGTTCACTCGTTGGCAGTGGATTTTTCTGAGTTGTATGCCTTTTCGAAGAAAACGGTCTCTGAAACCGGGTTGTTACTGCCAGAGAATGGCTATATTTCGTTAGAGCCTTTGCTGCGGGAATATATGTTGCTCGAACTGCCGATTAAGCCGCTTTGTCGGCCGGATTGCAAAGGCCTCTGCCCTGTCTGTGGCGGTAATCTGAACGAACAAGTTTGTCAACACGACGACCAGCCGATCGATGAACGGCTGGCCGTTTTGAAATCCTTAAAAAAGGATCAGGAAGACTTGTAAGTATCGTCTCTCATCATAATACTGTCGCCAATTTAGTTCTGCACTGCCAGGAGGAAAGTGTATGGTATACCCGGTCCAACACTCATCCAGTAAAAAGTTCTTGGGTATTCTGCTCGCTAAAGCAGGTACACAAGGATACCTGACGTACGATGATATCCTCGAACTCGATGATTGGGGTAAAGAGGATGGTGAGTTCCAAAATGTAATTCTGGCACTGCGTGAACGTGGTGTTGAAGTTACAGACGATGAAAACGATGGAGTCACGCCCGACTTGGGGGACAGTGAACTAGCTGAAAGTTCCTTAGGGGGCATGGAGCATATTTCTCCGGAAGATACCGTGGGGCTTTACCTGCGGGAAATGTCCCGGGTTCCACTGCTTTCAATCGAAGAAGAAGTCAGCTTGGCGAAGCGGATCGAAAAAGGTAAATTTGCCAGGCAAAACCTTTCGAAAAACAACGGCTGCACCAACCCACAGCATCGCCAGGAATTCGAAGCGCTCGTTATGGACGGTATCTTGGCCCGTGAACACTTGATCAAGGCCAACACCCGTCTCGTCGTCAGCATCGCCAAAAAGTACATCGGCCGCGGCCTGCCGTTTCTGGACTTGATCCAGGAAGGCAATCTTGGGCTCATGAAAGCGGTGGAAAAGTTCGAGTACCAACGTGGTTTTCGCTTTTCGACATACGCTACCTGGTGGATCCGTCAGACGATCACCCGCGCCATTGCCGACCAGTCACGCACCATCCGGGTCCCCGTCCATATGACCGATCGCATCCGCCAGATGTACCGCACGGTGCACGATATGGAACAGGTGCTGGGCCGCCCACCAACAACGGAAGAACTGGCCGACGAACTCAAGGTAGATGTCGATAAGCTGCAGTGGATGCTGCAAATCTCCTGGATTCCCATCTCGCTCGAAAGCCCGATCGGCGACGATGAGGAATCAGAGTTTGGCATGTTCCTGGAAGACGAATTTACCCCCGCGCCATCACAGGTCGCTTATGACAACCTGTTGAAGGAAAAAATTGAGGAGGTGTTATCGTCCCTGTCCCCACGCGAAGCGCGCGTCCTGCGTTTACGTTTTGGCCTGGATAACGATCGCCCTTATACGCTGGAGGAAGTCGGCCAAAAATTTGGCCTGACTCGGGAACGTATCCGCCAGATCGAAGGCCGGGCGCTGCGGCGTTTGCGTCACCCGTGCCGGGCGCGGCAACTGCGAGAATACCTGTAACTCCGAAAGGCCAGGAATTTCCCTGGCCTTTTCTTATGCTATAATCGCCCTGCACGCCCCTGTAGCTCAAAGGATAGAGCAATGCACTCCTAACGCAGTGGTTGTGGGTTCGACTCCCGCCAGGGGCGCCAGTACCTTATCCTAAGAAGCTGTCTGAAAACAAGGTGCGACGCACTTCGTCGGCTAGCAGGGTGTCGAAGAGGCCCCACGTTAAGACTTCGGAAGTCTCTACCCGGGCAGTTTGAGGACAGAATAAGGCGAAATTGCTCGAAAATCACGGCTTTTAAGCGGTCACGGAGACTTCCGAAGTTTTCTCCGACAGGCTGCTAGAAACAGGCAAGCGTTATGGAAGTGCGTCGCACCTGTCGGTGGCACTTTTCGATATTTCCTAAGCGCTTGCCTTGCAAAAAAGCTGGGAAAATCAGGTCTTTTGCAACGGAATTGCAATGATCTTTTTGGTAAATGCGGTAAAATACACACAGCAGTCGCCTGGGTGCCCCCCTCACTCAGGCGACTGCGCTTTTAACACCCGGGGGAAACTCCTGAGATCAAGCCTATGCCTGCTACACCTTCACCCATCAGCCTGCTCAAAACTGTCTTTGGTTATGATGCATTCAAGCCCTTGCAGTGTGAGGTCATCCAAAACGTGCTGCAAAAACGCGACACGCTGGCCATCATGCCAACCGGCGGCGGAAAGTCGCTATGTTACCAGATCCCCGCTCTAACTTTCACGGGCCTGACGGTCGTTGTCTCGCCCCTGATTGCTTTGATGAAGGATCAAGTGGAACAACTCACCGCGCTGGGCATCCCGGCGCTTTTTCTCAACAGCTCGCTTTCTTTTGAAGCGTACCAGGCCAACATGGCGCGTGTACGCAGCGGCGAAACCAAGTTGCTGTACGTGGCGCCGGAGACGCTGCTCACACCACGACTTTTTAATTTGTTGGCCGAACTCCCGCTCGCATGCCTGACCATCGACGAAGCGCACTGTATCTCCGAATGGGGGCACGACTTTCGCCCGGAATACCGCCAGATCGTTGCTGTACGCCAACGGTTTCCAAAGGCGGTGTGTCTGGCGCTGACCGCTACGGCCACCGAACGTGTGCGTGCCGATATTCGTAACACCCTCCATTTTCAGGATTCCAACGAGTTCGTTGCCAGCTTCGACCGCGAAAACCTCTACATCGAGGTCCAGCCTAAATCTGCTGCCGTCAGCCAGGCCGTTGCGCTGCTTGAGCAGTTCAAAGGCCAATCGGGCATCGTTTACTGTTTCTCACGCAAACAGGTAGACGATCTGGCCCTGTTCCTGGCCGGACGAGGCTATTCGGTGCGCCCATATCATGCCGGCCTGGAAGATGACGTGCGCCGTCAAAACCAGGAGGCGTTTATCCGGGATGATGTGCAGATCATCGTGGCAACGATCGCCTTTGGTATGGGGATCAACAAACCCAACGTTCGTTTCGTCATCCACTACGACCTGCCCAAGAGCATCGAAGGCTACTACCAGGAGATCGGCCGCGCGGGCCGCGATGGCCTGCCCGCCCACTGCCTGCTGCTGTACAGCGCCGGGGATGTCGTCAAGCAGATGCACTTCATCCGTGAAAAAGGCGAACCCGAGCGCCAGGTGGCGATGACACACCTTAACCTGCTGACCCGGTATGCAGAAAGCACGCTTTGCCGCCGCATGCCCTTGCTGGCCTACTTTGGTGAGACGTACACGGTCGAAAGCTGTGGCATGTGCGATAACTGCCGCCGGGGCGCTGACCGTTTCGAAGATATTACCATCCCGGCGCAAAAATTCCTTTCGTGCGTGGCGCGCACCGGGGAACGTTTTGCTGCCTTGCATGTCATCAACGTTTTACGGGGAGTCGATAACGAAAAAACACAGCGTTACGGCCATCAGCATATCTCCACGTTCGGTATCGGCAAAGACCTGACGCAGAAACAG
This sequence comes from Chloroflexota bacterium, assembly GCA_049325275.1. Lineage (GTDB taxonomy): Bacteria > Chloroflexota > Anaerolineae > Anaerolineales > UBA4823 > CAIQJJ01. Next base: position 735,288 of record JBMOLU010000001.1, on the reverse strand, counting down.
TGGCAGTTGATCGGCCAGCAAATGCTCGAACAGGGTTTCCTGGAGCAAAGCCCGGATTTGTACCGCACGCTGAAGCTGACCCGGCAGGCCCACGATGCGTTGAAAGCACGTACACCCATTCGCGGCTTGTTGCATCCAGAAGTGCCCTCTACGGCAAAACCGGCCGGCAAGGCGGGTGGACTCGAACGTGATGAGACCTTGTTTGCATTGCTGCGCCAGAAACGCAAAGCGTTGGCAGACGAGGCCAACGTGCCGCCGTACGTCATCTTTTCCGATCGCACCCTGGTCGAAATGGCCGCATATTACCCCATGACCGAAGCCAGCCTGCTCGAGATTAACGGCGTGGGGCGCGTCAAGCTGGAGCGCTACGGCCAGGTTTTCCTGCACGTGATTCGTGAGTACTGCGAAGCGCATCATTTGGCCGAGAAAGCGAAACCGTCGAGAGAGACAGTTCCGGTTGCACAAATGGCGCTCAAGCCCCGGCATGTGGTGGTGGCAGAAGCCTATAACGATGGACAGTCCGTTTCTGAACTCATGGCAGCCTGGTCGGTAAAACAAACGACCATTCTCGATCACTTGTGGAAATACGCCGGCGAAGGCAATGCACTGCGCAGGAGCGACGACTTGCTCGATCTGATCGATTTGCCCGAAACACAAAAACAGGCTGCGTTGCAAGCCTTCGAACGGTTCGGCGTCGACTACCTTCGCCCGGTGTTCGACGAACTGAATGCCGAAGTCAGTTTCGATGTTTTGAAGGTGCTGCGCCTCTATCTCTTGGCGAAGCAAGCAGCAAAGCAAAACCCGGCCGAGTAGCGCGCGGCCGGGTTGATGGTGGTCGGTGAAGTCGATTCAGTTCGCCAGTACTGTTGGGCAGCACTATCCTTTTAAACCCGTTGTGCTGATCCCTTGAACCAGGTAACGCTGGAAGAAAATAAAGATCGCAAACACCGGGATCAAAGACAAAGTCGCCATGGCGAAGATTGCTCCCCAGTTGGTGACCGAGTTTCCATCCGACATGGCACGCAGTGCCAGTGAAAGCGGATACATTTTGGGGTTGCTCAGGTAAATCAACGGCCCCTGAAAATCTTCCCACGTCCAGTAAAACGAGAAAATCGCAGCGGTGATCAAGGCCGGTTTGATCAGTGGCAGAATGATACGGAAAAAGATGCCGAGCCGGCTGCATCCATCGATTTCCGCCGCTTCATCCAGTTCTTTGGGGATGCCGCGGATGAACTGCATCATCATGAAGATGAAAAATGCGCCGCCGCACAAACGCGGTACCAACAGCGGCAAATAGGTGTTGACCCAACCCAGTTTGCTAAACAAGATGTACTGCGGGATCAACTGTACCTGTCCCGGCAGCATCAGGGTCAGGATCATACAGGTAAACCAGAACGTCCGCCCGGCAAAGCGAATGCGAGCGAAGCCGTAGGCCACGATGGCGGAAGACATCACCGAGAACAGCGTCGCCAGCCCGGCATAAAAGAACGAGTTGCGGAAAAACGTCGTGTAGGTGACGCCACCAAAACCCTTCCAGCCGTCCACGTAGTTTTCGAAGGCCCACTCCTTTGGAATTAATGAAGTCAGCGTGGTCCAAATCTCAGAGGGGCCTTTCAAGGAACTGGCAAACATCCACAAAATGGGGTAGATCATGATGAGACAAAAGCCGCCCACCAGCACATGGTAGATCAGGCTGGTCAGGGCATCTTTTTGCTTTTTGGTGAACGGCCCACGGCCGGAAACTTCTTGGGAGGTGTTCATAACTAATCTGCCTTTTCCTCATAAAAGACCCAGTTTGTCGAGAACTTGAATGTCAGGGCCGTGAAAATGGCAATGACCAGTAACAATACCCAGGCCATGGCTGCGCCATAACCCATCTTGAAAACCACGAAGGCCTGCTGGTAAAGATAAAGCGCATAGACCAGGGTCGTATCCATGGGGCCGCCATTGGTGATGACCAACGCCTGGGTGAAAACCAGAAAGCCGCTGATCATTTGCATGATCAGGTTGAAAAATATTACTGGCGAGAGCATTGGCAGCGTGATTTTGACGAACTTCGCCCACGCGCCACCGCCGTCGATCGAGGCGGCTTCGTACAATTCACCAGGAATTTGCTTCAGGCCCGCTAGGAAAATCAGCATCGGCGAGCCGAACTGCCACACGGCCAGCAAAATCAACGTCCAGATTGCGGTGGCCGGATTGCCGATCCAGGCTCGCCCCGTGATCCCCAGGGGCTCCAGCAAAGCATTCATGATGCCGTGCCCGCCGAAGATTTGCCGCCACATGATGGCGACGGCTACGCTGGCGCCGATGATCGACGGGGCATAAAAGGCCGCACGATAGACACTGTTGAGACGCCGCGCATTGTTCAGCAACATGGCGATCCCCAGCGCAAAAATCAGGCGCAGTGGGACGGCTGTAAGCACATAGAAGAAGGTAGCTCTTACCGATTTCCAGTAACGTGGATCGGAAAAAAGCATCTTCTGAAAGTTTTCGATTCCGATCCAGTGCGGCGAAGAGGTCAAGCGAAAGTCTGTAAAAGCCAGGTACAGCGACGCCAGCATCGGGATCAGTGTGAAAATAAAGAAGCCGATCAACCAGGGTGAAATGAACAAGTAGCCCATCAGATTATCATGCCGCCGGTGAGAACGGCGCGCTTTGCCTTTCCCCTGGGGAATTACCTGCGCCTGGGCGCTGGGAGTGGCGATACTTTCATTCATGCGTTACCTCTTGAAACGGGAGCGCCAGTAAGCGTTCACTGCGGCTGAATAACATACCGGAAGATTTGGTGGCGTCAGCGCTTGGCTTACAGGCCGTGCTGACGCCACCCTCGAATATCACCAGGTCGTAGACGAAGCCAGTTTACTGTCCTTCGGCCAGTGATTTATTGGCTTCCTCCATGTACAGCGCTACGGCCTCTGCGGGGGTGATTTCGCCATAGAGCATGGGATCGATCACCAGGGGACCGTAAATATTGGTCAAGATGTCATTGTGTTTCGCCGGGTCGGGCGGGCGAATGGGGCTGACCTCGAGCGATGCCAGGAAGTCGAAGCTGGCGATTTGTGCTTTGCTCAACGAAGGCTTGAGAGCATCGGCGACAACGGATGAAATTGGGACGCCGCGTTCGGCCTTCAGGACCTCGTTCGCCTCCACCGAGTTGGTGAAGTAATCGATGAACATGGCTGCTTCTTTGGGCGTGTTGCACTGTGAGCTGATCGAGAAGAACATCGAAGGCTTGAAGTAGTTGGCCGGCTGCGTTGCACCTTCGGCCCGCGGCACCGGCACCATTTGCAGGTTGCGATCCTCACCGGCGGCCGTCCATAGGGCCACCAATTGATTGGTGTGTGCGAAGTACAGCGCAGCTTCTTTGCGAACGAAGGGGTTATCTTCCAGCGTGCCGGGATTGGCGACCAATTCCTCCTGGCTGGGGATGGCCCCGGCTTCTTGCAAGCGGACGTACATCTCGAAGTAGTCGATCAAGGGCTGTGCGTCCGTGAATCCAAGGGATTTCCCGTCGTCAGAGTAAAGCCCCTGGCCCAAGGAGAGATAGAGGCCGTTGAGAATTTGCGGGTTGTTCAAGCCATAGCCGTGACCGAATATCCCCAACTTCTCTTTGATTTGCATGTTGACATCTTCGAAGTCTTTCCAGGTCCAGTCGCCTGCTGGAACGGCCACGCCCGCCTGCTCGAAGAGATCCAGGTCGATCACGAACGACTGCGAGTTGGTGCCGAGGCTGAGCGCATAAAGCTGATCGTTCACCTTGCCGCCGGCAATGGCTTCATCCTTTACGGCAGAGAGATCGAGGGTCCCATCGGCCACATAAGGATCGAGGGGAATGAGCAGCCCATCGTCCACGTACTGTTTATAGTAAGCGTAGTCTTGCTGCATGACGCAAGGCAGGCCGTCGGCCGCGGCCTTGGTGGACATCAACGTCCAGTAGTCGGTAAAGCTGGCAAAATCGTAGGTGATTGTGATGTGCGGATATTCTGCCATGAACATCTCGATCACTTTGATGGTGATGTCGTGTCGGCTTTGCGAACCCCACCAACTGATGTGCATTTCGACCGGTTCGGCATCTTTTGCAGGCTCTGCGGCGGTTGGCTGCACGGCTTCTACGGCGGTTGGCTCCGTTTGTGAGACTTCGGTCGGTGCAATGGTGGCCGGTTGAGAACAGGCCGTTAGCACCATACTGATCAAAACCAGCATGGAAACAAAGGCAAACAGTTTCTCTTTCATACAGGGTTTCTCCTTCCGAAAAAAATGAATCTTGAGGATTGGGCTTCGGCGCAGTTCTGCCATCGGCTGCGTTTGCTGGACACGTGTTGACAAACTGGGTGGGCCGACACCGGTAAGTCAGAGCACTTTTTCGAGTTTTGAACTATGAGCAATTTCTAGGCCGATGATAGAATTACGTTACTTGATCATAGAGAAGTTTTTGGCAGTGTGAGCGCCAAATTTGTGCCAAGATCGTGCCATTTGCATAAATCTCATGGAATACAACGAGTTTCGCAAACAGACCAAGGATGCGCTGGAACACCTGTACGATCCGGCGTATCTCCAGGTTCATCCTTTACTGCACCAGTTTTCGTCCGTTAAAGCCTCTGCTCAGGCCACGCGTGCCCAAAGCCTGCGCGGCTTGTTGAAAGATGCGATCGAAACCTTACGTCCCTTGCAAACCATTCCGCCGAATGCGCCCGAGTGGCGCAGTTACCTGGCTTTGCGCTGTCGTTACGTACAGGGGATGAGCCTCGCCCAAATCGAAATGGAGTTGGGCATCAGCCTGCGCCAACTTCAACGTGAGTTGCGTAAAGGACTGGATGCACTTTCAGATATCCTTTGGGGAATGAGTGAAGGGCATGAAAGCCGCGCACGTATGGATGCAGCCGGACTTGCCGGTTTTGCGCTTGCCGAAAAGGACGAGACGCGCAAGCAGCCTCAGCCTTCGCCGGATGCCGATCTGCTCCAAGAATTCGAGAATGAACTGAACCAGTGGCAGTTTACGCGCCAACCGTTGAGCATCGCTACGCTGCTGGAAGATGCCTTGTGGATGCTCAAACCTCTGCTCGAGCAGCGTTCGGTTCACGTGAATGCGCTCTTGCCCGAAGATCTGCCAACCGTCTTAACCGATGCCACACTTACCCGGCAAGTTCTATACAAGCTCATCCAGCGCATGACGGTTGCCTCCCCACAGACGCTCGACATTCTGGTTGCTTTTTCCGGCGAGCGGGTGGAGATCGATTTGCAGGCTGCATACTGCCAGATTTTGGTTGTCGAAGAAGAGTGGCAAATCATCCAACTGCTCGCAAATCAGCTCGGCAGCCAGTTGCACTTGGAACAATCTGACGGACAACTTTGCCGGGTCGTACTAGGCTTGCCGGTCGATCGCCAAAAGCGGGTTTTGGTTGTGGACGATAATCCTTCCATTCACCAGTTGTTCGAACGTTACCTTGCGCTCCATCGTTACGAGGTCCTGCATGCGCACAATGCCGCGGACGCGCTGCGCTTAGCAGCAAAGGCCCAACCCGATGCGATCACACTGGATGTGATGATGCCGCAAACCGATGGCTGGCAGATTTTGCGCCAACTGTTTCAAAACCCTTCGACGGCCAGTATTCCGGTGATCGTTTGTTCCGTATTGCAAGAGCCTGAAATTGCGCTTTCTTTGGGGGCGAAAGCCTACCTCAAAAAACCGGTTTCTCGTCTGGATTTATTGGAAATTTTGAACCAGATTCTGGATACGGCGCCTCCGCTGACAGTGCCCCCAACAACGCCCGAAGATAGTCAAGCATCTCGATGAGCGATGCATGGTGTGCGCGCTGCAAATGTAAAGATAAGGGATGTGAAGAAGCCAATTCCTCGGGATACTGCCCGCTGATCATAATCACGGGGACGGCACGCAGCATGGGTTCTTGTTTGATATGGCGAAGAACATCCATACCCGAGATGTCTGGCAAGAACAAATCTAGCAGCACCAGATCGATCGAGCGAGTGTGCAGCATGTGAAGGGCATCTTTTCCCTGCAATGCCTGATGAACTGTATATGCATCGCCCGCAGACTCGATCATACGCTTGAACAGATCCGACAGCTCCGGATCGTCGTCGACGACCAGGATATGCCGAGCATCTTTTGCCAGGCGTTCGATGGCGCTCAACAATTGCTCGCGTGCGATCGGCTTGAGCAAATAGTCCTCGATCCCCAATGCTTCGGCTACCGATAAGTTCCCCTCGAGCGTGGCCCAAACTACCGGTAAATCAGGTGGCACGGCATCGGACCAATCGCTTTGATCGGTATGGGTATGGTCCTTCGTTAGCGGCTGAGCCATCACCAGCGCGATGGGATGGTGCTTTTTAATTTCCTCCGCCAAATCCTGGGCACGAGAAACTTCGACAAGATCGTAGGCGCTCAGGTGCCGGCGCATAGTGCGCAGGAGCAGGCTGTCGGCTTCGGCGACAAAGATGCTTTTGCGCATTGCAGCGCGCGCGAGGGTGACATTTGCGGCCACGTGATCATTGTTTGCCGCGTGGGCCACGGCTGACGGGCTGTGGCGCAGCGGAAGTGTGAAGTAAAAGGTCGTACCCAGTTCAGGAAAGCTTTCTAACCACATGTTGCCGCCGTGCATTTCGACCAGGCGTTTGCTTAGCGGCACGCCTAGCCCCGTGCCTTCGTGTGCGCGGGTCATCGAGCTGTCCACCTGCCCGAACTCTTCGAAGACCTTGTCGATATCTTGCCGCGCAATGCCGACTCCCGTGTCGGCAACGGATATTTGAATGCTGTCTTGGAGGCGCCGGATGCTGATCGTAGTGCCGCCCTGGATGGTAAAACGGTTGGCGTTGGACAACAGGTTGATCAAGATTTGCCGGATGCGTGTTTCGTCGATCAGGACGGGGGGCAGGTCGGCCTCGATGTCTACCTTGAGATACAGACGCTTGGCCCGGTAAAGTTCACGCATCATCGATACCGCACTCTCGACGATTGGGCCAATCTGCGTTTCTTGTAGATTCAATCCCAGCCGGCGCACCTCGAGCGCCGAAAGATCCAAAATATCGTCGATTAATTCGGACAGGTGGCGGCTGCTGCGGTATATTTCATCGACATCACCGCGCAAAACCGGTGACCAGGTGACCCCCCTGTATGTTTCGGGCGCGTTGGCCATCGTTTCGCTGAAGCCGATGATTAGATTCAGCGGCGTGCGTAGTTCGTGGCTGATATTGGCCGCAAATTCAGCTTTCAGACGCCTGGCGCTTTCTGCCGCAATGCGCGCCTCGACCAGCTGGTAGTTGAGCCTTTCGATACGCACATAAGCTTCTTCGAGCGTTTTGATCGTACGGAGCTGTGCGATCCGTTCCTGGCGCAGTTGCTCGAGCCAGTCGCGCGCTTCGGTGTAGCTGGTTTTTACTCTTCCCAAGACATCACGAATCTGGCGTGAACTCAGCCAGGAAACAAAAGCAGTGATATAAATCAGTAAAATCGGTGTCCAAACCTGCTTCCCGTCAAGAAAAACTGCTCCATTCCAGAGTGCTATCCCCAGGCAAATCGTGCTCACGATCGTCGCAATGATAAAAATGCTCAATGTCGAAACCATCAATCCTGAAACAATGATGACGATCGGATAAAAAAAGTACGCCAGGCTGTCGGGAAAGAGCGTTTGATGGACGCTGATTGCGGCTGTCACGCCACCGATCAGGGCTAAGAAGGCCAGGAAGCTGCTTTTCTTCCTGAACCAAATGCAGCTCAGCCCGCTCGCAAAAAGCAAAAGCGCCACGAACAAACCTTCAAGCTCGCCGCGGTAAGCAATCGCCGTAACGGTCAACAGCCATCCGAAGATGATGGTAACGCTACTGATCTCTGCCAGCAGATCCTTGCGCAGTTCCTGTAGTTCATCACGGTTTTCGACTTCCAAGAAGTGTTCCCAAAGCCGTCGGAGCCACATAAGACACCTTCCTTATGAAAATATTCTACACCGAACCACCTAGCAGGGTGTCGGAGAGACCTCGGCTAAGACTTCGGAAGTCTCTACCCGGGCCGTTTGAGCACAAAATAGGGCAAAATTGCTCGAAAACCACGGCTTTTAAGCGGTCGCGGAGACTTCCGAAGTCTTCTCCGGCAGGCTGCTAGAAGGCCAGAAATTTGATGTTGATGCGTTCTAACCACGCAAGAAGTCACCCCCCAATACTTGAGAAGGAGAATTCGATGTCCCTTGATCTTGCTGCCATCCGGCAACAGTTCCCATCCCTGGTGCATAAAGCGGGTGTTGTCTTTTTCGACAACCCCGGCGGCACACAAATTGCCCGGCAGGCGCTCGACCGCATCAACGCCTATCTCTTGGGCTGCAACGCCAATCATGCCGGCGTCTTCCCCACCAGCCGGCAGTCGGATGCTCTCCTGGCCGAGGCGCATACCGCCGTAGCCGATTTTTTCAACGCCGCCTATCCTGAAGAGATCGTTTTCGGCAACAACATGACCACCCTCACGCTGCACATCAGCCGTTCGTTGGCGCGTACCTGGAATGCCGGCGATGCGATTGCCGTGACCCGCCTCGACCACGATGCGAACATCACCCCCTGGGTGTTGGCTGCGCAAGATCGCGGCGTCGATGTGCTCTTGGTGGACTTCCACCTCGAAGATGGCACCCTCGATCTGGACGGCCTGGCACGTATCCTCGACGCCAGGCCGCGCCTGCTTGCCATAACGTACGCATCCAACGCCCTGGGCACGATCACCCCCGTTGCCAAAATAATCGAAATGGCGCACGCCGCCGGCACGCAGGTCTACGTGGATGCGGTGCAGTACGCTGCTCATGGGCCGATCGATGTGCAGGCGTTGGGCTGCGATTTCCTGGTCGCCTCGGCCTACAAGTTCTTCGGCCCCCATGCCGGTATGCTTTATGGCAAGTTCGATCTGCTCGAGCGCCTGTTTGCCTACAAAGTACGCCCCGCGCCCGATCGTTTGCCGGGTAAGTTCGAAACCGGCACGCAAAATCACGAAGGTATTGCCGGAGTCTTGGGTGCCCTCGAGTACCTGGCCTGGCTGGGCCAATCTTTTGGCGTCGCTTATGCCGAAAAATACGGCGAGCGTTTTGCCGGCCGCCGCCTGCACCTGAAACAGGCCATGGCGGCCGTTCGCGCGTATGAGTTCGAGATCAGCCGTGCCGTATTGGGCGCGTTGAACGAAATCCCAGGCCTGCAACTGTATGGCCCGAACGACATGCGCCGTTTGGAAGCGCGCGTGCCCACGTTTTCGTTTACCTTGCAAGGCTGGCATCCCCACCGCCTGGCAGAAAAGCTGGCCGAACAGGGTATTTACGTGTGGGATGGCAACTACTACGCGCTTGCCGTTACCGAGCGCCTGGGCCTGGAAGGCCAGGGTGGCATGCTGCGCGTCGGGCCGGTGCATTACAACACGCTGGATGAAGTGGCCCGACTGAAAGATGTACTGATGACGCTGGCGGAAAGCCACCACGAATAGACTCGCCGGTCAGCCGCCATACTTTCCCCCGGCGCCAAAAATCTCTCCGCGCAGCTTATATCCCACCACCTCCAGGCGGGGTGTGAACATCGGCCGCAGGCCGGTGGCCTTCATGGCCCCCTGGATTTTGCCTTCTGCACCCACACCGGTCTGCTCGAATTTGAAGATATCGGACATCGTGACGACGTCCCCTTCCATGCCCGAGATTTCGGTAATGTGTGTAACCCGGCGGCTGCCATCAGTTAGCCGTGAGATATGGATGACCAGGTTGACCGCCGATGCGATCTGGCGGCGGATGGCAAGCAGGGGAATATCCAGCTCGGCCATCATCGCCATTGTCTCCAGGCGGGCAACGGCATCGCGCGGTGAGTTGGCATGCACGGTGGTAATCGAACCGTGATGCCCCGTATTCATCGCCTGGATCATATCGAGCGTCTCGCCGGAACGTACCTCGCCGACAATGATGCGATCGGGGCGCATGCGCAGGGCATTGCGCACGAGGTCGCGCGTGGCAACGGCGCCGAGGCCGTCCATATTCGCCGATTGCGTTTCCAGGCGAATGACGTGGCGTTGTTTAAGCTGTAACTCGACCGCATCTTCGATCGTCACAATGCGCTGGTTGGCGGGAATGAAGCCGCTCAGAATGTTGAGCAGCGTGGTTTTTCCCGAACTGGTTGGTCCAGAGATGAGGATATTCAAGCGCGCCGCCACGCAGGCTTGTAAAAACTCTGCCATGTGCTCGGTCAGCGAGCCACTGCGAATCAAGTCTTCAACCGCCATCCGGTTTTGCAGAAACTTGCGAATCGTGATACATGGCCCGTCCACGGCGGCCGGTGGAATGATCACGTTGACGCGTGATCCATCGGGCAGGCGGGCATCGGTCATGGGGTGATCGCTGTCGACGCGGCGGCCCAAGGGGTGCAGAATGCGATCGATCACACGCAGCACGTGAAGATCGTCCTCGAAACGGCTGTCGGTTTCGAGCAATACGCCACCCTGTTCGATGAAGATGCTTTGCGAGCCATTCACCATAATTTCGTTGATGCTCTCATCGGCCAGGAACGCTTCAATCGGCCCGTAGCCAAACTGCTCGGCCACGATTTGCTGAAAAAGCTGCTGGCGCAGGTGTTGATCCAGGTTGATCTTGTTACGGGCGCACACGGCTTCAAGCACTTGGAAAGCGGCCTGCTGTGGGCTGCCCTCCGGCGGGCGAATCTGGAATTCGTGTGCCAGGGCATTGCCCAGGTAGCTTTTCAGGCGGACGAACGTGTCGAGATCGAGCGAAGGAGACATGGCTGCTCCATACGGAATGATGGCCCTTCTGCCTTTGACGGGGCCGGAATGATGATGAAGTTTGCGGCACGGATGCCGTCGATTATATCGGAAATTTCCCCGACAATGCCTTCCGGGAACTGCGAGCGGCAGATTGTCGTTTCACCACCATCGTCTTCGAGACTGTTTGAAAAGTGCTGCCGAAAGCTGAGACGCACTCCCATAAGAGTAGATGATGCCTGTTTCTCTTCGGTATTTTTCAGGCAGCTTCTTAAACATTGCGGCTCTCCCGGCTTCGCCGTGAAAGGGATTCTTCACGCTCAATCCGGATGACCCAAAATTGCTTTTGACATCTGGCGATTTTCTTGTATGATCAAGGTGTACAGCGTGCAAAAGCAAAATCTCATCTCGCTTTATGCGGGTCAGGAATAATGCAACCATGAAAACCATCCGTCTCCTCATCGGCCTTATCATTTTAGTCGCCGCCCTGATTTTCGTAGCCTGGGGTTTTTGGCCTGCACAGGCTACCCGGCTGGCCGAAGGTTTCCTGCCGCAGCAGATGCAGCTTCCTGCCCAGTCACAGCAAAACAACGGGCGGGAGGGCGTTCAGAGCGCCGAAAGCGCCAACCCGCCGGCGGGCATTCCGGAAAACCGCAGCGTCAACCTGGAGTATCCACCCGGCATGCGCGAGGGCGATTCCGACGTGATCCTGCTGACCCTGGAAGCCAGCGATCAGGGTGTCGTCGCAACCGCCCAGTTCGACGATCACACCACTACCGAAACGACCATTCCCATCCCCAATGTCTACGACACGTTCTCCGTCCAGGCCGAGGCGCAGTTGGACTTACCCGGCGCCAATGTCAACCCTCCCGAACCGCTGGTGATGCCCGTCTTGCCGGGCCAACGCACCAGTTTCGCCTGGACGATCAAGCCAGACAGTGCCGGCAATTATCGCGGCGTAGTGCGTATGACCTTGATCTTCACCCCACTGGGCGGCGGACAGTCCATCCGCCAGCCGCTGTATGCCAAGGCCCTTGAAGTCGATGTCGTCAACCTGTTCGGCATCGGCGGCCAGCAGGCGCGCTGGATGGGCCTGATCGGTTCTGTCGTTGGTTCTTTTATTACTGTAGAAGATGTGGTCAAGTGGATTTTTGGCCGCGGAAAGAAGAACAACCGCCGCAGACGATAGTCGATCCGTGAAATTTGAGCAAAAGCGGGCAGAAATGCCCGTTTTCCGTTTACGAACCTTAGCGCAGAAAAGGATCAGAATATGTCAACGGTAGCCGATTTTCTCGACAGTTTGACCCGTGAAGGTGAACTCTACGAGCGTCTTCCCGATGGCGCCGTACGCTGCTTCGCCTGCGGGCATCGTTGTTTGATTCGCGAGGGGCGGCGCGGTGTGTGCAAGGTCCGTTTCAACCAGGCCGGGACGCTACGTGTCCCTTGGGGCTACGTGGCCGCCTTGCAGGCGGATCCGATCGAAAAAAAACCCTTCAATCATCTGCTGCCCGGCAGCAGTGTGTTGACTTTTGGAATGCTGGGATGTGACTACCACTGCTCGTTCTGCCAGAACTGGGTTACCTCCCAAACACTACGTAACCCGGCCTCCGATATCGCTGCCGATTACATTCGCCAGGTTTCACCGGAGCAACTTGTCGGTTACGCCAGGCAGCATGGTTGCAGCCTGATCGCTTCATCGTATAACGAACCGTTGATCACTTCTGAGTGGGCGGTGGCTGTTTTCGAGCAGGCCAGGCAGGCCGGGATGCAGTGCGCATACATTTCGAACGGCAATACAACCCCTGAAGTGCTCGACTATTTGCGCCCCCACCTCGTGGCTTACAAAATCGATCTCAAGACAATGCAAGACAAACACTATCGCGCGTGCGGAGGCGTGCTACAAACGGTCCTGGACTCGATCGGCCGGGCACACGCCCTGGGCCTGTGGGTGGAAGTCGTGACGCTGGTCATCCCCGGTTTCAATGACAGCTCCGAAGAACTGATGGATGCGGCGCGTTACATTGCCTCGGTTTCCCCCGATATTCCCTGGCACGTAACCGCCTTTCATCCCGATTACAAAATGACCGATCCATCGCCGACACCGCCGCGCACATTGCTGCAAGCTGCTGAAATCGGCGAGGAAGCCGGCCTGCGGTACGTCTATGCCGGCAACCTGCCGGGCCGGGTCAAGAACTACGAAGACACCCGCTGCCCGAGGTGCCAGGCCGTCGTCGTTGCCCGTGCAGGCTACACCGTTTACAGTTATCACCTCACCCCGCAAGGAACCTGCCCGGCCTGCGGCACGGCTATTCCCGGTGTGTGGACGGACAGGCCCGAAACGGTCCAACGGCACGGCCGGGGCATGCCGCGCCGCATCTAACGCTTGCGGGCTGCAGCCCGCAAGCGTTAGATGCGGCGCCTGCGAACGAACTCATTTGTCCTTCAGGCTTTCTTGACCTGCACGCGCAGCACCTCACGGTTGACCGCGCCGAAACGATACTTGTATTCCTCGTCGCCGCGCATGAAATCGAAGGCCGTGCGGCCGTTCTCGTTGGCCCACTGTAACAGGTAGCCGAGCAGCACCCATCCCGGAGAGACTTGCTGGAAGCTGAAGTCGATCCCGGAGTTATACACCCAGATGCGGCCATCATAGTCGAAATTGAAATAGCCGCAAGCCTTTTTGCCATCCACGATCAGGAAGGCCAGTTGCAGCCAGCCGTTATCGAAGGCCGCCTGGGCCGTGCAATGAAAGCAGGCGCGCATGGCGGGGGTGAGGAATGCTGCTTTGTGGTCATCCTGCGCCATCAAGGCCAGAAACTCGTCCACTTCGGCGTGCAGCGTGTTGCTGTCTTCCACAATGTACCAATGTACGGGTACATCGTACTCTTCGGCGCGGCGCATCTTGCGGCGAATTTCGTGGCGTTGTTTTTTGTCGACCTGTTCGGCCAGGTACTTCTCCCAATCGCCCGGCAGCAGGATATGCGGGCTGGGTTGGTCGTGTTCGGCTGTGCAGGACCAGCCCTGCAGCGCTGCACCGGCCTGCAGGGCTGCAGGCGTTGGCGAATCGGAAAGGATGTTGTACCAATCCAGCACCTGCCAGCCATCCATCCCGGCCAGGTGAACCAGCAAGCCGGCAACGAATTCGTTCAGCGCCTCAGGCCGCACGAGGATATCCAAAAAGTCGGAGATTTCGATGCTGCCGAGCAACATCAGGGCGGGTTGGCCGTCGCGGTTTTGCGTCAGAAACAATGGGGCGATGCCGACAAGCGTGCCATCCTGTTCGGCCGTAACGATGCGCAGCTCGCCATACGCCCATTCCCCGCCGCCCAGCGTTTCCCACCAGCCGATGAGATATTCGTGACGCAAAAAAGGCACGTGAACGGTGCTTGCGGCCAACAGGGCGTTCCATTCAGTCGCCAGCGCCGCAAATTCTTCGGTTGTCGTAAGCGTTTTGAAATCCATAGTAAAATCTTTCTCCGGTGTGATAGAAGGATTGTACCAGTATCAGGAAACAATATGCCTTACAAACTTCACCTCGATGCCTTTCATCAGTTGCTTGCCGACGATTGGGATGCGCAAATGCAAGCCGACCCGCTCTTCGCAACCGATACGGGCGATCATCGTTTTGACGATCGCTTGCCCCGCGTGGACGAAGCGGCCATGGCGCAGCGGCTTCAAGAACTGCGCGCTTTCGTGCAGCGTTTGAAGGTCATCGACCGTGCCGCCTTGCCGTCCGCCGAACGACTCAACTACGACATCTTCGATCGCTTGCTGTCGAACGAAATCGGTATGCTCGAATTCCACGCCTATCGCATGCCGCTCTCCAAGGCAGGGGGGTTCCATATTTCGTTTCCCGAACTGTACCGAATGATGCCGATGGAAACATTGGCCGATCATCAGTCTTATATCGCCCGTTTGCGCGCCTTTCGCCAGTACGTGGACGATCATCTCGAAGTGATGCGCGCAGGCCTGGACGAAGGCCAGATTCCGGCACGGGCTACCCTGTTGGGCCTTGAAGAAACCATCCGGCCGCATCTCGTCGATGATCCCATACAGAGCCAGCTGTATACGCCTTTCCGGCAATTTCCAGCAGGAATCGCAGCGCAAGATGCCGCCGCTTTATCGGCAGCCGGCGCGGCCGCGATCCGCGAATCCGTCGTGCCGGGCTACGCGGCCTTGTTGGCATTTCTCGAAAAAGAGTATCTCCCTGCAGCCCGCCAAACGATCGCGGCCAGCGATCTGCCAGATGGCCGTAGTTACTACCAACACTGCATTCGCTATCACACCGCCCTCGATCTCAGCCCTGAAGCGATTCATCAAACCGGCCTGGAGGAAGTGCAGCGTATCCGTACGGAAATGCAGGAGGTGATCCGGCAGGTGAACTTCGACGGCGATTTTCAAGCCTTTGTCGAGTTTTTGCGGACCGATCCACGCTTCTACGTCACCACGCCCGAAGCACTGCTCGAAAAGACGGCCCTGATCCTGAAACGCATGGACGGTGAACTGCCGCGCCTGTTCAAAACCTTACCGCGGATGCCCTATGGCATCCGCCCAATCCCTGATTATGCCGCTCCCGGCAACACTACCGCTTATTACCAGCCCGGCGCCGGTGATGGTACGCGCGCCGGTTCCTATTACGTCAATACCTACGATCTCAAAAGCCGTCCGCTTTACGAGATGGAAGCGCTTTCGCTGCACGAAGCCGTGCCGGGCCATCATTTGCAAATTGCTTTGCAGCAGGAACTCGACCTGCCGCCGTTCCGGCGTTTTCGTTGGTTCAACTCGTATATCGAGGGGTGGGCCTTGTATGCCGAACGCCTGGGCATCGGCAATGGCTTCTACACCGATCCATACAGTAACTTTGGCCGCCTGAGCTATGAAATGTGGCGCGCCTGCCGCCTGGTGGTAGACCCCGGTATACACGCCCTCGGCTGGACGCGCCAGCAGGCGATTGACTTCATGGCCGAACACACCAGCCTGACCTTACGCAATATCACCAACGAAGTCGATCGCTACATCGCCTGGCCGGGGCAGGCCGTTGCTTACAAGTTGGGTGAGATCAAGATCCGCCAGCTACGCAGCCGCGCCGAGCAGGCGCTTGCCGCCGAGTTCGACCTGCGTCAGTTTCACGACGTGATCCTGACGAGCGGAGCCGTTCCGCTCGATGTGCTGGAAGAAATGGTAGAAACTTGGATTTGTGGAGGCGTGAAGCGTGTACCGTGAAACATCCGTCCGGACGCTCCTCGCAAAGCACGCGCACCCGTCTGCTATCCCGCAGCACGATCTTCAACTCCTCCTCGCTCACACACTTCACCGCTCACGCACCTGGGTGTTGGCCCACCCCGAAGCCGTTCTTACCGGCGAGCAAGCAGCAGCCTTCGATGCGGCCCTGGCCCGCCTGTTGGCCGGTGAACCGCTGCCTTATATCCTCGGTCACTGGGAATTCTACGGTCTCGATTTTCTCATCACGCCCGATGTCCTTATTCCCCGGCCCGAGACGGAGCTGATCGTTGAAACGGCCCTGCGCGCTGCTGGCGTCATGCAACAACCCAAAATCCTCGATGTTGCCACCGGCTCCGGTTGCCTTGCCGTCACGCTGGCCGTTCATCTGCCCGAAGCCGGTATCGTCGCCACCGACATTTCGGCTTCGGCGCTGGCTGTAGCCGGCGCCAATGCTCAAAAGCATGGTGTTGCCGCCCGTGTTCAATTCATCCAGGCCGATCTGGTTCCCTTGCAGCCTTGCAGCCTGCCGGCTTTCAACCTCTTGGTTGCCAACCTGCCTTACATTCCTACACCGACGCTTCTCGGCCTCGACGTATACGGCAAAGAACCCACGCTCGCCCTGGATGGCGGCCTTGACGGCCTGGACCTGATCCGCCGCTTGCTGGCCGATGCATCGGCCTTCCTGGCCCTGGGTGGAATGGCGCTGCTCGAAATCGAGGCCACGCAAGGGGATGTCGCTGTTGCGCTCGCGCGCCGGCATTTCCCCACAGCTCAAGTTCGTGTCCTTCCCGATCTTGCCGGCCTGGATCGTCTGCTCGTGATCCAGACGTAACCCCCGAGATGGCGGGCATCTTGCTCGCCCGAAAATCGTATGCTGCGCTGCCCGCAATCGGCGGCCAGGACGGCCGCTCTTCCCTGCTGGTAGCCTTTTTCTTGTTCGCCCACCTCCCCATGTTCGTTTTCCTGTCCAAACTCCTCCCTCCGCTCGTTTATCCCCTCGGCCTGGCGCTGATTGCCATCCCCGTCGCCGTTTTCTTGCAGCGTAAGCCGCGTGTGCAGCGCACTTTGCTCGTGGCGGCATGGCTCGTGCTGTTGCTTGGCAGCAACGAGTTCGTTTCTATGGCGCTTACCCGATCGGTGGAATGGCAGTACTTTCCACCCGAAGAGTTTCCTCATGCCGGTGCAATCGTCTTGCTGGGCGGCGGTACATCGCCGGCCAACTATCCCCGTTCGACGGTCGAACTCAACGGCGCCGGAGACCGTGTCGTTTACGCGGCCTGGTTATACCGGCAGGGCGCCGCACCGGCCATCCTGGCCAGCGGGGGGGCAATCGACTGGCTCGAAACGGGTAAATCTGCCGCCGACGATATGGCCTTTCTACTCGACTTGATGGGGGTGCCCGAAGAAGCCATCTGGCTCGAAGAAAATTCTCGCAACACGGCCGAAAACGCGGCCGAATGTGCCAAGATCTTGCGGAAAAAGGGAATCACGCGTATTATCCTGGTTACCTCGGCCTTTCACATGCCGCGCTCCGTGCCGCTTTTCGAAAACCAGGGGTTTGAAGTGATTCCGGCCCCTACCGACTATTCCGTCACCCAGGCCGATTGGGACGCCCTGACCGAATCCGGCCCCGGCCTGCTCGTCCGTCTGCTGCCGTCCGCCGATAACCTCGCCGCTACGTCACGTGTGTTGAAAGAATACATCGGGATGGCCGTCTACCGACTGCGCGGGTGGTGAAGCCAATAGTTTGTGTAAGACTGTGCACCTGCCCGCCACATTTCACACCGTACGGAGTTTTTATGTCTTCTCCTCTTGATGCCAAACACATCGTTCTTGGCGTTACCGGTTCCATTGCTGCTTACAAAGCGGCCGAACTGGCCTCCAGGCTGACCCAGGCCGGCGCGCAGGTGAACGTGCTTCTGACGCGCGCCGCCGAGGCCTTCGTCACACCGCTGACTTTTCAATCGGTTACCGGGCGTAAAGCCTACACCGACGATGATCTGTGGGGCGGCCAGGCGCATGTGCTGCATGTGGGCATGGGCCACAGCGCCGACATGCTGGTCATCGCACCGTGTTCGGCAAATTCGCTGGCCAAGCTCGCTAACGGCCTCGCCGACAACTTACTTTCGGTGACGGCGCTTTCGGCGGGGGGGCGTACCGACCCACCCTGCCCGATCGTGATCGCCCCGGCCATGGACGTGGGCATGTACGGCCATCCCGCCACACAGGCCAACGTGGCAGCGCTGCGGGCGCGGGGCGTGACCTTTGTGGGGCCGGTGGAAGGACGCATGGCGTCGGGCCTCAGCGGCCTGGGACGCTTTGTGGAACCGGCGGAAATTTACGGCCATATCCGTTGCAAGCTGGCGCAGTCCGGGCCGTTGGCCGGGCGCAAGATTGTCGTGACCGCCGGCGGCACGCAGGAACCGATCGATCCGGTGCGCGTGATAGCCAACCGGTCTTCCGGCAAGCAGGGTTTCGCTTTGGCCCAGGCTGCTCTCGACCTGGGGGCCGGGGTGACGCTGATTGCCGGGCCGGTGTCGTTGCCGACGCCCGTGGGTGCGCATCGCATTGACGTGAGAACGGCCGCAGAAATGTTGTCTGCCGTCCTCGCTGAAACGGCCGATGCAGATGCTTTGTTGATGGCCGCTGCTGTGGCCGACTTCTGTCCTGCCACCCCATCCGGCCAGAAAATCAAGAAAGAATCTGGCGTACCAACTATCACGTTGCAAGCCAACCCCGACATTTTGCTCGAAGTGTCCCGCCGGAAGGCCGAGACCGGTTTCCCGGGCGTTGTAGTCGGTTTTGCTGCCGAGAGCCAGGCGCTGCTCGAGAATGCCCGTCGTAAACTGGATGCCAAGAAGCTCGATCTGATCGTCGCCAACGACATTTCTGCCTCCGATGCCGGCTTTGCCGTGGATACCAACCGCGTAACGCTGCTGGATGCAGGCGGCGCGGAAAACCTGCCGTTGTTGGGCAAGGATGCTGTGGCAGAGGCTGTGCTGGCGCGTGTGATGGGGCTGCTTGCTTCGTAATGGTTTCGCAACGGATGGCCTTCGACGACGCCAAGGCCGTTTTGCATCGAAATTTGGGGCCTTCCGGGTTGGGTGTGAAGAATCCCTTTCACGGCGAAGCCGGCAGAGCCGAAATTTTTTAAGGTGATGAAATGATAAAACTTGCTCCGCTGCAAGCACAAGATGCTGAAAAGCTGTTTCCCCTGGTTTATCAAGCAGGCGTGACCGACTGGTTGCTATGGGATGGTCCGCAGTCGCTCGACGAGTACCGTCAGGCGCTGGCCGAGCGTGCCAGGGAGGTGGCGTGTGGCGAGCGCCACTTATTCACCATCTGGCAAGATGGCCAACCGGTCGGCAGTATCGATATCCGTCCGAGAAATGATTTCCGTGCCGATATCGGCCTGTGGGTCGGGGCGCCTTATCACGGCAAGGGCATTGGCAGCCAGGCCGTCCAGTGGATCACGGCTTACGGTTTCTTCTACCTCGGCTTGCAGAAGATCGAAGCCGAGGTGTTCGTGGGCAACCATGCAAGCCGCCGTACTTTCGAGAAGTGTGGTTTCGAACTGGAAGGTACGTCTCGTTTGGCTGTTCGCAAGAAGGGGCAGCTGTTGGACGAGTGGCGCCTGGGCATCACCCGCCACGATTACGAGCACCAGCCCGTGGCGCACCTATGCCGGCGGCAGGATTGGGACGCGGCGCAGGTGGATGGCGGCTACCGCGCCGCCTCGCTGGAAACCGATGGTTTCATTCACTTTTCAAGGTTCGATCAGGTTGCCCGCGTGGCGCAGGCCTTTTATCGGGATGTGCCCGATCTGGTCTTGCTTCGCGTCCAGCCGGCGCGGCTGCAACATGAACTGCGTTACGAACCCTCGGCGCACGAAGCCGATTCGGGGGAATTCTTTCCACATCTGTATGGCGCCCTTAACCTGGATGCTGTGACGGATGTGACCGACTTCCGATTGTAAACCGCCCTGGGGGCATATCGACTGCCGCGGCTGGCCAACCGCGGGCCAGTCCCCAGATTTATTCGCCGTGCACCCCGGAAAATATGGGGTGTATTCCGGCTGCCACATGTACAATATAAGCATCGGTAAACGATCAAGCGGTGTAACCATGCTCAAAGATATCCAGGTAATTCTCGTAGAAGACGATCCCTACGCACGCGAATTCATGTCCATGCTGTTGCGCCGCGACTGGCGCACACGCGTGGTGGGCGAATATGGCAGCGACTGCGCTATCGAACTCCATCATGCCCTGCGCCGGCCCGCCGCACACGTCGACGTTTTGCTGGTCGACACGGAAGTTCCACACGATGAACAGTGGCCGATGAAGGTGGCCCAAATCACTCGCTCGCTGCCGCAGCCGCCGGTCATTCTGTATACTTGTACACAGCCAACACGCCACACGTTGGAACACGTCCTGGCGACGGGCAGAGGCTATCTCGTCAAGGGTGAGATTCTTTACTCCCTGGCGTCGGCGATTTCTGCGGCGGTGGATGGGCACTTTGTGCTTACCCCTGGAACGCAGATGATTTCGGGATGCGTGGACCTGCCGGCAGATACGGTCGTTTTAGATGGGACGCTGCCCGTGGCAGACTTTACGCCTCGCGAAAAGGATCTGACCCGCCTGGGTGTGCTTTTCAGTCTGGGGCAGCGCGATATTGCCGACGATCTGGTGATCAGCACCGATTTCGTGGCCGAAATCACGAGCCAGATCTATGAAAAACTTGGTGTTCGGGCGGTTCTTTCGGGCGAACGGGCGCTGGAAGATGTCTTTTCGGACGAGAAGTTATCGGCCCGCTGTCGTGTCATTTTGCAACAGGCCGGCATCTCTCCGAACGGGAAAAACGTTCGTAAGACTCCCTGGATGTCTACACTGGCCTTTCATTTGCTTACCATACCGGGCATGGAAAGGTTGGACAACCGTTCGCAATCGGAGTAGCCATGATACAAAACCTGTTTTATTTCCTCTTTGCCTGGTACAACCTTCTCTTCACGGCTTTGATCGGGACGGGATTATTCCTGGCAGCGTTACAGCTTATCGGGTTGGGAGGGGATGGCGACTCGCAGGCAGATGCCGGTGGCGACGCCGATGCAGATCTGAGCGTGGATCATGATATTGACTACGATCTTTCACACGGCTTGGATCATGACCTCGATCATGACCTCGGCCATGACGTCGACCACGACCTGGATCACGCGCTCGACCATGGCGCCGATCACGATGCCGGCGGCCACGATGTGGGCCATTCCGATTCTGGTTTCTCTTTGTTGGCCTTTATTGGCGTGGGAAAAGTTCCCCTGCTGGTCGTGCTGCTGATTCTGTTTGGCGCGATCGGCCTGCTGGGCTGGCTGTTGAACAGCCTGGTACTGTCGATTTTTACCGGTTTTCCGGGCCTGATGATTGTGATCACCGGGCCGGTCGCTTTTCTTGCCGGTGGTATCTTTACGTCGCGCCTCACGCGCCTGATCGGGCAGATTTTGCCGCCCATCAGCACTACTGTCTCACGTGCCCAGGCGCTGGTCGGACAGCATGGCACGGTGATCAGCCCGTACGTGGATGGCCGCTATGGCATGATCCACTTGCGCGATCAGGGGGGCACCCTGATCAGTCTCTTTGCCGTCACGGAGGATGAGCAGCCCATACCGCGGGGTGAGCAGGTCATTCTCGTGTCGTACGATGCCGCACAACGGCGTTACCTTGTCACTCGCCGCTGAGGAGAATGCCTCGTCGCAGGATCGACGAACAATCCGAAGCCGGCCAACCATTTTGGAGGTTCCTATGCCCATTGAATTCGCTTTTCTATTCGGTGTATCAGCCTTTGTCCTTGTCCTGTTGGGCATTCTGGTGCTGATTCGTTCGGTGATGAAGGCCTACGTCAAGACCCCCGCCAACCGGGCGTTCGTGCGCACCGGCGGCCTGGGGCGTAGGCCCAATATGCCGCCCAAGGTCGTCATGAACGGCGGCGCCTGGGTGTTTCATGTGATCCATGAAATTACGTGGGTCGATCTGGGTACGATGGCGATCGAGATCGAGCGTACAGAAAACAACGCCCTGTTGACCAAGGACCCCCAGTATGCAGACATCAAGGCGATCTTTTATATCAAAGTCAACCCAACAATGGAAGGCATCATCGATGCTGCCCGCACGATTGGCGGCAAACAGGTCGATGCCAACGCCGTCAAGCAGCTGGTCGATGCCAAGCTCGACGGCGCTTTGCGTGACATGGCCGCCTCGTTCACGCTGATGAGCCTGCACCAGGAACGTGAGAAGTTCATCCAGGAAGTGCAGAGCCGCTTGAAGACCGATCTCGAAGAGAACGGCCTGGTGCTGGAATCGGTTTCTATTCTCACGCTGCGGGCTGCCCGTCAAGGTTCGTTCGGTACGGATGATGTGTTTGGCGCCCAGGTGGCGCGTGCCAACGCCCAGGTGATCTCTCAAGCTCTGCGCGAGCGCAATGACATCGAACGCCAGGCAGAAGTGGAAGTCAAAAAGCGCGACACCGACACGGCCAAACTGCGCCTCAACCTGGATCGCGAGCTGGCCCTGGCAACTGCTACCCAAGAGCGAGAAATCCGCAGTATCCAGGCGCAAGAAAAGGCCCAGGCAGAGCAGAGTGAGTATGAAGAGTTTCAAAAGTCGGAAATGGCGCGCGTTTCGAAGGAAAGAGCTGTTGCCCTGGCCGAAATCGAACGTGACCAGCAGCTGGCGATTCAAAACGAGCGCAAGCAGCAGGAAGTCATGGCCGCCGAAGTGCTGCGCCGCCAGGCGATCGAGTTGGCCGAGCAGCAGCGCCAGGTGAATGTTTTGCGCGAACAGCAGAAACGTGAAGCCGCCGAAAAGGAGCGCCTGTTGGTTTCAGCGCAGCGTGAAGAGGCTGCCCAGGCGGTGACAACCGTCGAAGCTACCCAGGCTGCCCAGCGTGAAGCAAAAATCCGCGTGATCGAAGCCGAGCGTGAAGCCCAAAAGGCGATGATCGAGCAAAAGAACCGCATCGAGTTGGATGCCCTGCGCAAGCAGCGCGAAGCCGAAGCCCAGGCGTTGGCCCTCAAGGAAATTTCTGCTGCCGAAGCCGAAGCGGCTCTCAAACAGGCCGATACCGTTCGCACGCAAGCCCAGGCCGAAGTGGAAGCCGACAAGCTACGCGCCGAAGCGGCCAAGGCGACAGCCTCGGCCACCGGCCTTGCCGAAGCGGACGTGCTCAAAGCCAAGGCCGATGCGGCCATGCGTGAAGCCGAAGCCATCAAAGCCAAGGGCCTGGCCGAGGCCGAGGCCGAAAAAGCCAAGGCCGAAGCGTTAGCCGCATTCGAGGGTGTGGCCCAGCGGGTGGAACTGCTCAAGTTGCAGCTCGACGCCCAGGTACGTATTGAAGTCGCCAAGGCCCAGGCCTTAGGTTCGGCGATGGCTTCGATGAATATCAAGATGATCGGCGATCCGACTGCCGCCGCTTCCCTGCTGCGCATGGTGACGATGGCCGATGGGGCCGGCGACATCTTGAACGCCACGCCTGAACCGGTTCGTGAGTTGGGCCAGCAACTGATCGGCAAGCTTGCCGGTGGAAATGGGCCTGCGAAGGCGGTGTCGAACAGCGACCGACCGGCCGCTGCGGAGCCGGCCCAGGCGGAGACGCCGGCGGCAGGTCTGGCGGAAGTTGCCCAACTGATCCCGGAAATCGTCCAGATGGTCGAAAAGAAGCTCGATCTGGATGCCACCAAAGGCCAGACCGTAGCCCAGGTGCTCGAAACGCTCAGCCAGAAAGCGACGAAGAAGGAAAAGCAGACCATCGAGAAGGCCCAGCAAGCCCTGGCGCTGCTACCTGTTCTCAATGAACTGCCCTTCGAAGACCTGTACCTGCGCATTACCACGGCCGGTTGACGTTCTCATGCCTTCCGTTCCCACCCGGCTTGAACGGGTGGGAACGGAAAAGGACAGCCTTATGAAACTGCTCCAACGCTTCAAAATGCTGGCGAAAACCATCCTGAATGATGTGTTTGGGGAAGATGAGGAACCGTTGGCCCGGCTTGCACCTGGCGCCGACGAGCCGTCGCCGGATAGCGACGAACGAATGTCCGATTTGCTGGCCGAGGCCCAAGCCCGCCTGGATATGCTGCACCTCGAAGCGGCCAACGCCGCCGGCCATGCCAGGTCGCTGGAACAAGATTGGCAGCAAGCGTCGACCCGGGTGAAGGAACTGGATGCGCGTGTGGACGCGGCCTTACAGGCCGGCCAGGACGAGCAAGCCAGGCAACACCTGGAAGATTTCCGGCGCGCTGATGTGTTGGCGCACGAGTTGGGCGATCTGGCCCAAACCAGCCGGCAGCTTGCCGAACAACTGCGACTGGCTGCGCAAGAACAACAAGAACGCCTGGTCGTGATGCATCACCGGCTGCAAACCATCGCCGATCGCGAGCGTCATGCCCAGGCCCTCGAAGAACTCCTGCGCTTGCAGCGTGAACAAGCTCGCCAGACTGAAGCTTTGCAGGCCCAGTTTCGCCAGCGAGAGGAGCAAATCGCCTGGCGCGAAGATCGCCTGGCAACCCGCCAGGAGTTAAATCGCCCAGGAGGAAGGACAGCCGACGATGCCGATCAGCCCTGAACAACAGCAGGCGCTCGACGAACTGATGCGCCTGGTGACAAAACCGGAAGCTCCGCCACCTGAGCAATCGCCTCAGGCCGACTGGTTGCAACCCTGGCTGGGTGTTTCCATGCAGGACGTGCGGACGTTCGTCCAGGCCGCTTTGTCGAAAAAAGATGCTTACGAACAGCGTTTGCGTGATTGGGTTGACGAGAATCCCCTGGATGCGAACTTCGAGTTTATCGGGATCGCTTCCTGGGCCTTCTACCAGGCCGAAAAAGGCGCCAACCCGAAGATCAATACGTATGTCGATGCCCTTTACTATATCACGACCTGTCTCTCGGTCGGTTATGCCGATATCTTTGCTGTAACGCAGAGCGGGCGGGTCATCGCTGCCTTGGTGATGACGCTTGGACCGTCATTTACCACCAAGGCGCTGGAACGGCCCAGAGACGAAAAGTAAGGTGCAATGCACTTTGCCGATGAGAAAAAGCGTTATCTACATGGAAGTGCGTCGTACCTGCCATGGCGCTTTTCAGACAGTCTCTCAGTAAATAAACGAAGGAAGAATTCTATGGCTACCCTGCTTGAAAAAGTTTCTACCCTGATCTCCGCTAACTTGCATGCCCTGGTCGATCAGGCGCTCAAGGCCAACAACCTGGCGGTGATCGATCAATACATCCGCCAGGTGGAAGAGCAGCTCGAAGACCTGGAAGATGCGGCCACGACGATCGGCGCGGGCGTCAAGTCGCTGCGGCGCAAGGTGGTGGAACACCAGCAAAAGGCCGCCGGGCTTGACCGGGCGATCGACGCCTTTCTCATGGAAGGTAACGATGCTTCTGCCGCGGCAGCCCAGAGCCAGCTCAACAGCACGCAGCGCTTGATTGCCACGTACGAGGAGCAGGCCGCCAACCAGGATGCGGAGTACCAGAAGCTGTTGAACGCACGCGTCAAACTCCAGGCCCGCCTGGAAACGATGAAACAGCAACGCGTCGAACTGCAAGCGCTGCTCGAGCTGACGAAAAGTAAGGAAACCGTCGTCAAGACGATCGATACCCTGGATGATTTGGCCGGTTCCGGTGACAGCGACATCAGCCGCATCGCCCAAACGATCAACGCCCGCTTAGACAAGGCCACCGCAGCCACGGAAATGCGTGCCGCCAGCCTGGACGAGCAGATCGATCGAGTGCTGCAACGCGACGCCGTGCAGCAGCAGCTTGACGAGCGTAAGAAGAAGTTGAGCGCACCGCAAGCCGATGCGTAAAGTGAATAAATGAAAACGGGCTGCCCTTTTTCTGGGCAGCCCGTCTAAGATCAAACGTTTTGGCGTTTTTACCCCTGGCAGTTGCCAGCACGACATTAGACTTGACGCGGGAGCTTTTCTATGCCAGCGTGATGGTCAACGCGGTGACCGATGCGGCCGGCAAGGTCACGCTAAAACTGTTCCCCGTAGCATCGATGGCAAACGGCTGTGGGGTAAGCGCTTCGGGTTTCTCGAACGTATTGTGCGCGTGGATTTCACCCGACAGGGCCGATGCACGAACCGCTTGGACCGTGACCCCGCCCAACAAATTCAGGGTTGCCTCCTGCGCCTGATCGGCGTGGCTGTTGGTCAGCGTCACGAAGAGCGTTTTTTCTTTGCGCGATGCTGACCCGGCCACGAGCGGTAGGGTCTCGTCTTTGTCGCCACGCTTGAAGCTGACGGTGTCCGTCTCGATCAGCGTGCGCACGGCCTGCCCGCCCTGGTGCGGGGCGTACATTTCGTAAACGTAACCGGTGGGGGTGATGAGCATTCTTTCTGCTTCGGTCAGGATCATGGCCTGTAGCACGTTGATCGTCTGGGCGATATTGGACATGACGACCTTGTCGGCGTGGCGATTGAAAATGTCGAGGCTGGTGGCGGCGACCAGCGCATCGCGCAGGGTACTTTGCTGGTAGAGGAAGGCAGGGTTGGTGCCTTTTTCGACCGGGTGCCAGGTGCCCCACTCGTCGATGATCAGGCCGATGCGGCGCTGCGGGTCGTAGGCGTCCATCGCAGCACGTTGCTGGACGACGAGTTCTTCCATGAACAGGCCCTGTGCGATGAGCTGGTACCACTGGTCGACGCTGTATTCGGTAGCCGTACCCGCCGTGCCGCAGTAGTAGTGGCTGGCGTAGCCATGAATGTTGTTGAAGGCCCAGTAATCTTTGTTAAGCTTGCGGAAGAAACGGTTCGTCCATTCTACATCGTTGCCGGGGGAGCCGCAGGCTATCAGGTAAAGCTGCTTGCCGCCGAAGCCCCGCAGGAAGGATGCAAAACGGCGGAATTCGGTGCCGTAATCTTCGGGCGAGAAATTGCCGCCGCAGCCCCAGTTTTCGTTCCCGACGCCCCAATACGTGACGTTGAACGGCTCCGGCGAGCCATTGGCCGCACGCAACTGCGCCCAGCTCGAATCGCCGGGAAAGTTGCAGTATTCCACCCAGTCGCGCAGTTCACGCGGTGTTCCAGAACCGACGTTGCCGCAAAAATAAGGCTCGGCGCCGATCAGGCGGCAAAAATCGACAAACTCATGTGTGCCGACATGGTTGCTTTCGATCACTTCGCCCCAGTGGATGTTGATGCGCCGTGGGCGTCCGGCACGGGGACCGATACCGTCTTGCCAGTGATAGTCATCGGCAAAGCAGCCACCCGGCCAGCGGATGACGGGCGCTTTGAGCCTGCGCAAGGCCGCGATAACGTCGTTGCGGAAGCCGCCGGTATTGGGTATAGATGACTCCTCACCGACCCAGGCCCCGTCGTAAATGCAACGCCCAAGGTGTTCGGCGAAGTGGCCGTAAAGGTTGGGGTTGATCGTGGCGATGCGATCGAAGGGGTTGATGGTAACTGAAACGGTCATGAGTCCTCCAAAGGTGAGTGGGTGAAGTAACGCTACACTATTTTACTCTCTGGCAGCCTGTCGGAGAAGGCTTTGAAAGCCTGAATGCAAGCTTTTTCTCAAGTTGACAGGCTCGCGCGTTCACGTTTTGAAGGTGATGGCTACCACGGAAAGCGGTGGAAGCTCAACGTGACCCTGCCCCTCACGCACGGCGACACCGTGCAGCGGCTGGCTGGTGATGCGGTTCGGTTGCTCGTACGTGTTGAGCGCCTGCGGGTCGCTGCCGGCGACGATTTCTGCGGATTCGACGCCCGTGAGCCGGCCGCCGGGAAACTGCACCGCGACCGGCGCTTTCTCGTTCAGACTGCGGTTGATCAGAAACACGTGTAGCACGCCATCGCCGCAGATGGCGCTGGTGTCGATCGTGTTGACGTAACCGTAGCTGGCGCTTTCGTAGCCCGGGCCGCGTACGACGGGATGCAAAGCTACGCCCGCACGGCGCTGCGAGTACATGACGAGCGGGTAGTAGATCGACTGGATGAGCATCTCATCGCCGCGCGTCAAGATGGGGGCGATCACGTTGACGATCTGGGCGATGTTGGCAATCTTAAGAATGTCGGCGTGGCGGATGAAACTGTTGAGGAAGCCGGCTGCCACGAGCGCATCTTCCAGGTTGTACTGCTCTTCGATCAGGTGCGGGGCAAACGTGCCGCGGCCGTTGACGTGTTCGCCGTCGCGGGCGCGGTACCAGATGTTCCATTCGTCGAAACAGAGATAGTGGCGTTTCTTGCTGCGTGTGCGGGCCTGGACGTAACGGCAGACGGCGTCCATTTCCTCGATCTGTTGGTCGATCGAGTTGGTAACGGCCAGGAAGTCGGCGCTGTCGCCTTTCGCGTTGCCCACGTAACGGTGCAAGCTGATGTAATCGGCAAACGGGCCGATGTATTCCAAAACGGTGCGATCCCATTCCATGTACGTGGGGAGATCGGGGGCACAGGAGCCGCAGGCGACCAGTTCGATGCCGGGATCGGTGTCCTTCATGAGCTTGGCGGCCTGTTGGGCGCGAATGGCGTACTGGTCGGCGGGGACGTGGCCGAGCTGCCAGGGACCGTCCATCTCGTTGCCCAGGCACCACAGTTTCAGATCGTAGGGTTCGGTGGATGCATTGGCGGCGCGCAGGTTGGCATAGAAGCTGCCGGTGGGACTGTTGCAATACTCCACCCAGTTGCGGGCCTCTTCGGGGGTGCCGGTGCCCAGGTTGACCGTCATCATGGGCGTCCAGTTCATCCGGCGGGCCAGCTTGACGAATTCATCGGTGCCGAACTGGTTGGATTCGAGGCTTTGCCACGCAAGGTCGCGCATCACGGGGCGTTTGTCGCGCGGGCCGACGCCGTCTATCCAGTGATAACCCGAAGCAAAGTTGCCGCCCGGGTAACGCATGGCAGTATAGCCGATGCGTTGCAGGGCCTGCAAGACGTCGCTGCGAAACCCGTCGGCGTCGGCGTGCTTACACTTGGGATCGTAGACCCCTTCATAAACCGCACGTCCCATATGTTCCAAAAAGCCGCCAAAAATGCGCTCATCTACGGGGGCGATTTCATAATCATGATGGTAAATAACCTGTGTAGCTTTCATGCTGCTCCTCAATGTGATGGATTGCCGTTCTTTAGCTTTCCCCTGCGGGAGAAAGCTGTTCCTGCAAGATGGTTTGCTGGCGAGCGCCGGCCGCCACCGGAAGGGAGGCGTTCCCGAATATATTCGCCCTTAAGTATACACACATCCCTTGGGGTGATTGGCGGATTGCGGCTCGAAACACCCGCCAATCACCTTGCAAAAGGAATAGAAATGAAAATGCCTGGCAAATCACATCCTTGCTTGTTGCAGCAGCTTATCTGCCCAACAAAGCGCTGGGTGATTGCGGCCAGCCATCCGCATCCCAGGACAACGCTTCGATGTGAAGCGTGGGGTTCCCGTTGTTCTCGGCATCGTAGGCGTGGTAGACCATATAATGAACGCCGTTTTCGATATAGATCGAGCTATGGCCCGGGCCGATCCACCGCGACGAGCCTTGGTAGACCGGCGTGCCGCCGCCTTCCAGCATGGGCTTGCCCTGGCGGTCGATGTATGGACCGGTGATTTCGGCCGAGCGTCCAACGCGGATGTTGTACGTGCTGTTGACGCCGCGGCAGCAGAAATCGAAGGAGACAAACAGGTAATAAGTGTCGCCGCGGCGGGTAACGAAGCCGCCCTCGATGGCGTTGGAGCCGGCCCGGTAGGCCAGGTCGATCAAGCTGGCACCTTCTGCCGGTTTGAAGGTTTGTGGATCGACCTTGATCAGCTTCAAACCGCTCCAGAACGAGCCAAAAAGCAGCCAGGGTTGGCCATCTTTATCGAAGCTCAAATTGGGGTCGATGGCGTTATAAGGATCGCTGCGCTGCGATGCAATGACCAGGCCTTCATCTTCCCAACTGTATGCAGGGTCGTCTGGATCGAGTGTCGTGTTCGTGGCTAGGCCGATGGCGGATGTGTTGACGCCAAAGGATGACGCTGAATAATACAAATAGTATTTACCATTGTGGAAAACGATGTCGGGCGCCCACAAATCTCGCACCTGCGGAATGGCTTCGCGTACCCAGGCGGGCGGCAGCAGGCGAAAAACCCGGCCGCAGGCTTTCCAGGTTTTCATGTCGGGCGAACACCGGTATGGCACGCCGGCGCCGGTTGAGAACAGGTAATAGGTGCCGCCGGCTTTGATCAGAGTCGGGTCGTGGACGTTGGTGTTCGCGCCGGCCGTCTCAACAATCATCGTGGATGGATCGATGGTGGGGACCGGTTGTGCTGTGGCCGGGTCACAGGCGGCCAGGAGGGTCGCTAGGAGTAGAATGCACAGAAAAGTTCTCATTGTTTTTCGTTCAGCGTCCGGCCAGGCCGGCTGTGGTCATACCTTCGATGATCTGGCGCTGGAAGATGGCGTACACGATCAAGGGTGGCACCGTTGCCATGAAGCCGCCGGCGAAGGCCAGCCCGCGTTGAATATAGCTGCCTTGGCTGAGTACCAACAGGCCGACCGGCATCGTGAGCAGCTCGCGCGTGCTCATCGTGACGAGCGGCCAGTACAGGTCATTCCAGAACATCAGGGCCGTCAAAATCGCTTGCGCCACCAATGCTGAGCGCACCAACGGCAGGCAAATCTGCCAGAATACGCGGAAGGGACCTGCGCCATCGACAACGGCGGCGTCTTCCAGTTCACGCGGGATGGCAAAGAACTGCTGCCGCAGGAAAAAGATGCCGCCGACACTGGCTGCGGCAGGCAGCCACAGCGACAGGTAGTTGTCGAGTAGCTTCATGTCGCGCAGTACCAGAAAGGTGGGAATGAAGGTCGCTACTGCCGGAATCATCAGGCTGATGATCAGGATGAAAAAGATCACATCTCGTCCGGGGAATTCCAGGCGCGCAAAGGCGTAGGCACTGAGCGCAGACAAAAAGAGCACGGCCGCGGTTCCGACGCCGGTTACGAGCAGGCTGTTCATCAACCAGCGCATGATCGGCAGCGTCTTGTCTGCCAGGATGTGCTCGAAATTTTCGGTCGTAAAGGGATCGGGAACCCAGACGATCGGCCACTTGATCTGGTTGATCTCCGGCGTGAAAGCTTTGGCGACCATAAACCAGACCGGCATGACAATGACAATGCCGATCGGCAGCAGGATGGCCCACAAGAGCACCGTTTTTGCCGAAAACTTGATGCCGGGGCGGCCCGCACGTTGGCGTGTTCGTAGTGGAATGCCCATAAGACCTCCTACGGTCATTGTTGTGCAGGAAAGGCGTCTAGTATTCGAAGCGGCCGCGGAAAAGCCCAAACCAGACGCGGGTAACGACGATCATGATCAGCGCCAAGACAACCGCCATGGTGGAAGCATAACCAAAGCGAAAATATTTCCAGGCGGTGTCGTACATCAGAATCATCACCGTGCGTGACTCGTGTCCGGGGCCGCCTGCCGTCAAAGTATAGGCCTGCCCAAACATTTGCATGTGGGCGATGAACTGTGTCGAAACAACAAAGAGCATTGTCGGTGTAATCAGGGGGAACGTCAGATGGGTGAAGGTTTGCCAGGGCCCGGCGCCGTCGATTTTTGCGGCTTCGTAGAGACCCTCGGGAATGCTGTGCAAAGCGGTCAAGAAAGCCAGCATGGGGAATCCGAACGTCCACCAAACGGTGGTGATAGTCAGCGTGGGAAGCACCGTTTGGGCGGTTCCGAGCCACTGCACGCGTGGCAGATTGAGCACGTCGACGAGGAAATAATTGACGATCCCGCGTTGTGGATCCCATACCCGTCCCAGGATGATGGCCAGCGCCGTTACCGAGAGCAGGCTGGTGGAAAAGAATAGCGTGCGGAAGAAATCGCGTCCGCGAAAGTTTTGTTTGAGTGCAACGGCGATGCCCAGAGCAAAGGCCGTGTTTGCCACCAGCGTCATCAACGTAAACTTGGCCGTATTGCCGAGCACCTTCCACCATAGCGGGTCCTTCATCAGTGCTTTGAAATTCTCGAGGCCGAGAAATCGTTGTTCGCCCAGGGGCAGCATGATCTTCCAGTCATACAGGCTGATTTGCAGGCCGCGAAAGATTGGGTAAGCTAGAAAGATGGTGAAGAGCAGGAGATGCGGGAGAATGAACAGGTAATTGGGCAACTGTTTGCGCAGGCGCTTCCACTGCATGGCCCGTTTTCCGGGTTTGGCTGAGAGAACATCGGTGATTGCCATGTGTTTATTTCTTTCATGCTGTCGCAGGCCGGAAGGTTTCCTTGCCCTCCGGGTGGAGGGCAAGGAGAAATCAACCGATCCGATCAAGCACGGTCGAGAATTGCCTGGATTTGTGCATTGCCTTCGTCCAACGCCTGCTGGACGGGTGTCGTTTTGGCGAGGGCGGCGCCCACGGCGGTTTCCCAGACGGTTTGAATCTCAATAAAAGCCTTGTGCGGGAAATCGGTTTTCCCATACTTTTCGAACGCCTCGGCGCTGGCTTTGACCGACCACAAATCCTGTACGATGGGGTCCTTCTGGACCGATAGGCGGGCCGGAACCTGACCTGAATTCGCCCAGGCGGCGCCGTTGTCGGAGAGGTACTTGACCAGTTTGGCCGCGCGATCGATGCCCTCTTGGGCGACGCCGGTTGGGATGCAAAAGATGTGGGCGTCGATTTTCTGGGCCATCTTGCCATCGGGGGCCAACGAATTGATCGGCACGCAGATGGTGTGTTCGGCAATATCCGGATGATCGTTCATCAGGCCTTTGGTCCAGGTCCCTTCCCACATGAGCGCCAGTGAGTCGGTGATGTAGACATCGCCCGCCCAGGGCACGCCGGGCAGCGCCGGTGGGCAGATAAAGTGCTTGTACATCATATCGTACCAGTACTGAACAGCCGCCACGCTTGCGGGCGTATTGAGGGTAGCTTTGTTGGTCGTCGGATCGAAGGCGCCGCCGCCATACTGAAGCCAGGTCGTCACCATGCTGTAACGCGGCCAGGTAAACCAGTGCGCCCAGATCTTGATCTTGTCGGGGTTGAATCCGTCCTCGTCGGGGTGCTTGCCGGCTTCATCCACGACGATTTTCTTGCCCCATTCGATAAACTCATCCCCATTCTTGGGCAAATTGCTTGGGTCTAAACCGGCATCCTTGACGACCTTGGTGTTGATCCAGTTGGTCCAGCCGTGGTTATCGAAGGGGACCGCCATGACCTTGCCATCGACAGTGCAGGCATCCAAAACCGGCTTGCTGAAATCGTCGAGGGGGATACCTGCGGCGGTGAAAACGGCATCCATCGGCTGCATGAGGCCTTGGGATGCCATTTGTTGCACTTCGGCGGCATGGAAGATCGCCAGATCGGGCGGCGTGCCGGCAGCCACCGCGGTCGGGAATTTTTGGAAGAAGACATCCCAGGTATAAGCCTCGGAGCGGACGCCCTGCTCGGGATTGGCTTCGGCATATTTTTGCAAGAGCGTGGCGAAAACAGCGCCATCGGTACCGGTCAGCCCGTGCCATAATACGACGGGTTTGTCGCCGCTTCCGTAGGCGTTAATGGCGGCGGTCGGTTCCGGAGTTGGCAGGTTGGGGTCGACGGTTGCCGCGGGTTCATCCCCGGCTTCCTGACCGTTTGCTTCTGTTGCTACGGAAGTGAGTTCCTCGGTGGCTTTCGAACCGCATGCGGTCAACGCCGCTCCGACGGCCCCATAGCTGATCAGTTTCAGAATTTCCCGGCGGGTAAGCTTTCGGTTTGTTAGTATAGACATAGACTTCTCCTTTTTAGTGACTGACGACAACCAAGGATAATAAATGTGGGTATGGTAACGTTGCCACACCCTGTGTACGCTTATCGTTTGCAAGCACCTCCTTAAAGAAGGAAGAAGTATAGAATGAGGAGAAAAGAGTTATTTTTGTTGGCTCTCCTGCCGGAGGCAGAAGGCCTCTTTGGAAGCCACGTGCTTGCAGGCATTATGCTGACTGGCGTTCGATGAAACTGCAGGGTACTTCAAACACCTGCCTGGGCGAATCCTCGTCACCTTCGAGGCGCTTGAAGATAGCTTGTGCCAACAAGCGACCCATTTCGCCAGGGTATTGGGCGATCGTCGTTAACTTTGGGCGAACCCACTGCGCTTCTGGAATATCGTCAAAACCGATGATGGCAACGTCATCTGGCACCTTGCGGCCCATTTCTTCGGCGCCTTTGAGGGCGCCCATTGCAATCGTATCGTTAGCGGCAAACACGGCCGTCGGTGGTTGGGGCAGTTTCAACAGAGATTGAATCGCCTGGCTCCCGCTTTCCACGGACCAATCCGTTTCGATTACGAAATTCTCCGGCACGGGCAGTCCGGCGTCTGCCATGGCGCGCCGAAACGCGCCGTAGCGGCGGACGATGACGGGGAACTGGTGGCTGGCACAGATCATGGCAATGCGTTGGTGGCCGCGGCGCTCGATCAGCCAGCGTATGGCCTCGTAACTGGCTTTGGTGTCGTCACCGTAAGCCACGTCGACGTCCGGATGTTGAATGTGATTGCCGATGGCGCCGATCAACGTTCCCGTGCGGGCGCTCAAGTTGCCCAGGTCCTCATCGGTCAGATGATAGGGAACCATGATCACCCCATCGACGGGGCGTCGCACGATCGATTCGCAAAACAGCAGTTCTTTCTCACGCGTGTGATCGGAGTTGGCGATCATCACATCGTAGCGGTGCTGAAAGGCTATATCCTGCACGGCGCGCACGAGGGGGTGGTAGAAGGGGTTGGTGATATCGGCGATCAGCACACCGAGCATGTGGTTTTTCTTGCCGCGCAAGCTACGCGCGTACTGGTTGGGGTGATAGTTGAGTTCTTTGGCCGCCGCCAGTACCTTTTGCCGGGTTTCCTCACTGATGGGGACTTTGGAAGGTGTATGACTCAAGATGCGCGAGACGGTGCTTTGAGACACATTGGCTGTACGGGCCACATCGCGCATGGTGACCGTTTCGGGCCGGTTGGAAAGTTCTGCTGCCATGGTATCCTGTCATGATTACGATTTACCGCAATCGTATGCATAAAATATGCTATCATCATAGCGAATCCTGCGACGCGAGTCAAGATGCAATTCGGCGGCAGCGTCAGTCCGGCACATTCGCGGTACAATGCCCGTACGATTTTGCCGGTCAGGCCATGCAGGATTTTTGTGAAAGGTATCGTATGCCCCACTATGGTTTCAACTTTCTTTGGATGTTCAGCCAGCGCCGCGATCAGGCGCCGCTCTCCCACGATGACAAAGCGCTCGATTTTCTTGCCGAATATGGTTTCAACTTCGTGCGCATTCCCACCGATTACCGCTTTTGGACCAAGGACTTCGACTACTTCCATCCGGACGAAGCGGTGTTCACTTACCTGGACCGCTACCTGGAAGCCTGCCGCAGCCGCGGCATTCACATGAGCCTGAACCTGCACCGCGCCCCGGGCTACTGCATCAACGCCAACCACATCGAGAAGCACAACTTGTGGCAGGATGAGATCGCCCAGGATGCTTTTGTCTTTTTATGGGAAACATTTGCCCGCCGTTACCGGGGCGTATCCGGCAAAGATTTGAGCTTCGATCTGGTCAATGAACCGCCCGAAGTGGGCCAGTATGGCCTGACGCGTGACACCCACGCTGCCATCATGCGCCGCACCGTGGCGGCCATTCGGGCGATCGACCCGCAACGCGCGATCGCCATCGACGGCCTGGGTGGCGGACACCTGGCCATGCCCGAACTGGCCGGCTGCGGGCGTGAAAACGGCGGTTTGGGTGTGATCCACAGCGGGCGCGGGTACCAGCCGATGCCGGTCAGCCATCACGCTGCGCAGTGGTGGCCCGGTTATGCGCAGGCTCCCGATCCGCAGTACCCCGGTTTAGAATGGGATGGGCGTATCTGGGATCGCGATGGCCTGCGGGCGTTTTACCAGCCCTGGCGCGAGGTAGAAACTGCCGGCGCTACCGTTCACAT
Source organism: Chloroflexota bacterium (assembly GCA_049325275.1). Classification (GTDB taxonomy): domain Bacteria; phylum Chloroflexota; class Anaerolineae; order Anaerolineales; family UBA4823; genus CAIQJJ01. Next base: position 699,392 of record JBMOLU010000001.1, on the reverse strand, counting down.
CGGCGAGATGGGCTGTTTCAACCGCACACCCAACGACATTGCCCTGCGCTGGTTCGAGGATTTGTTTGGTTTGTACGGCGAGTTTGGCTGGGGGTACAGCTTGTGGGAGTTCGAAGGCGCGTTCGGTATCGTCCGCCACGGGCGGCCGGGGGCGGTGTATGAGAAGCTCGGCGGTTACGAGGTGGATCGCGCCCTGCTGTCGCTGATGCTGGCGAATCGGGTGTAGGTGTTGTGCCTCAAACCAGATCGAGCGTTTGCTGGCTCACCAGTTCGGGCAAGGGGGGCAGGTCGGGCGCACTGGGCAGGTCAACCAGACCCAATTCGAGGCAACGCTGGCGGTAAGTCACGTTAGGGGTGCACTCGTAGAGCGCCCGGTAACGTTCGGCTGCCTGGGTGCGGTGCGCTTCTTCCCCCGTGACTTGCCAGAGCCGGTAGTGCCAGGCGGCAGGTTGGGTGCCATCGCGTGTATCGAACGAGGCTTGCAGGCCTTGTAACGTTTGGGCGGCCTGCTGGCGGTCTTGTTCGCCGGCCTGGACAGCGAGCCAGGGAGCGAGCAACTGTGCCTGGAATACGAGCGGTTGGCGATCCACGCTGTGGGCGGTTTCCAGGGCTTTCTGGTTGGCTGCCTGGGCCTCCGGCCAGCGTTCCATTTGCGCATAGAGCGCCGCCTGGGTGCTGAAAAAATCGCTCAATTCATACGGTGTGTCCAGCGTTTGTGCGAGTGCAATGGCTTTTGCCAGCCAGGCTTCGGCGGTGGGCAAGTCGTCCAGGGCCTGCCTGGCCAGGGCAATGCTCCACATGGCGAAGGCGACGCCCAATTGATCGCCCAGCTCGCTGGCCATTTTCAGGTTCAGTGCATAGCAGGCCAGCGCCGGTTGTGGATAGCCGCAGTCGTAGTACACCATGCCGATGTTTCCCACGGCGATGCTGGTGCCCAGGCGGTAACCCAATTCCTGTGAGAGTGCCAGGGAATTGGTGAAATCTTGCATGGCCTGGGGGTAATCGCCGAGTGTCTGGTGAATCGTGCCAATATTGCCCACCAGTTTGATCATGCGCAGGCGGTCGCCGGTTTCTTCGGCCAACTTCAGGCCGCGGCGGGCGTAATCGAGGCCGCGCAGCGCATCTTCCTGGTTGATGTATACGGCGCTGATGTTGGTCAGTGCCTGGGCAATGCCGCGGGCGTCTTGTAATACTTGTGCCAGGCTCATGCAGCGGCGGAAGTAGTGCAGGGCGCGGTGATACTCGCCCTGGCTCCAGTGGACGGTGCCGATTTCGCGCAGCACGCCCAGCAGATCGGGCGAATCGCCGCGCGCGTCGAAGCCGCGCTGGGCCTTGCGCAGCCACTTCAGCGCCGCCGGATAGTCGCCGCGATAACGGGCGATGGCGCCCAGCAGGCTCTGGCAGGCCGCTGTGTGATGGGAATCCCCGCTCTGGGTGGCAATCTTTAAAGCCCGGCTGGCGTCGTTTTCTGCTTGTTGCCATTCGCCGGTCAGCAGGCGTAAATCGCCGAGTTGTAAAAGTACGGCGGCTTGTTGTATCCCCTCGAGCAGCGGCAGCAAACGCTGATAGTAGGCGATCGCCACGGCATTGGCGTAGGCCCTTTGGGCGAGTTGGGCAGCTTTTTCGAAATATTCGATCTGTTTTGGGGTGTTGGTGCTTTGACCATAGTGGTAAGCCAGCAAATCGACGAAGTGTTCGATCTCGTTCGAGTAGTTCTGCTCGATGAACTGCCCGGCCTGCTCGTGCAGCATCTGCCGTGTGGCGAGCGCCAGGCTTTCATAGGCGACTTCACGGGTTACGATATGCTTGAAGAGATATTCGAGCTCCGGGGCAGGCCGGTCGAGTGGGGTGAATTCCAGTTCGGCCAGGTGACTGAGCTGGCGTTTGATGCGTTCTGGCGCGCCGATTTCGGGGAAAATGCCCCACAGCCAACTGGCTCGAAAGGACCGCCCCAAGATGCTGGCGACCTTAAGCGTAGTGCGCGCCTGCTCTTCCAGTTGATCGATACGGCTGATGATCAGGCTGTACAGGCTATCGGGCAGGTTGCGTGTTTGTAGATTAGCCGCGTCGGTTGGTGAAATACCCTGGTCGTGGAGCCAGTTGACGATTTCGTCCACGAAGAAGGGATTGCCCTGGGCACGCTCGTTAATGGATGCAGAAAGCTGCTGCGGAATCTGATCGACGGCAAAGCCAAACTGCGACAGCTTGTGTTGAATGAGTTGTTCCGTTTCTGCCAGAGTCAATTCGTTCAGGCTGATCTCGATAAAGTTCGGGAGGCGCATGAAAGCTGGTTGGGCGTGCCCCGCTTCCGGCGGCCGGCAAACGATCAGCAATGCAACCGGCTGGGTTGCCACCGTCCGGCTGACTGCATCGAGAAGATCGGCCGAAAGCGGATCGATCCAGTGAAAGTCTTCGAGGACGATCAGCAGCGCTCCTTGCGCTGCGCGGGCCCGCAGGCAGGTGATCACCAGATCCTCGAGCGATTCCTTGCGCAACTGGTTCTCCATGACGCGCGTGGTCTTGCTTTCGGGGATGTTCAGGTTGAGTGGCAGGGCCAACAACGGGCTGCGTGGCAGCAGTGCGGGATCGGTTTCTGAAAGTGTGGCTTGTAGTTGGTTAATCTGGCTGCCTTCCGGATAGCTGCCGTCGATTCCCAAAATGCCGCGCAAGATCGGCCGCCACACCAGGTAGCCGGCCTGGGCGGCGTGAGACAGGCATTCGCCGGCGTATGCGGCGAACCCCATTTCTGTTCCTACCCGGATGACTTCGGCGGCCAGGCGTGACTTTCCCATTCCGGCTTCGGCGGTGATGCTTACGATCTGTCCCTGGCCTTGCAAGGCCAGCGACAGGCGCTGGCGAACGGCGGCCAGTTCCTCCTGCCGGCCAACCATGGGCAGGCTGTAACGGGGCTCTTGGAAACGCAAGGGTTCTGTTTGCCGTTCGCCGTGCAAAAGGTAAACTGTCACCGGCTCCTGTTTGCCTTTGATCGACGTATGTAGCGCAGTATCCCAGTCGAAGCGATCTGTCACAGGCTGCTGTGTGGCCTCCCCGGCCAGAATTTGCCCCTCTTCAGCTTTTTGCATCAGGCGCGCTGCCAGGTTGACGGCATCGCCCATGACGGTGTACTCCCGGCGCGCCGGCGAACCGACCTGCCCGCAAAAGACGAAGCCCGTATTGACGCCAATGCGCATCACGGCCCCGGGCAGTTGGGAGAGTTCCAGCGCACAACGCAGGGCTGCGATGCGATCGTCTTCCTGGGCAATCGGTGCGCCGAAAAGGACGATCACCTTGCTGCCTTTGTCGCCCATGTCCACCTTGTTGACGTAACCACCGTACCGGGCCACACAGCGGAAAACTTGATCGAGATAAACGTGCAACTGCGCGGCTGCATCTGGATCGTTATCGTAGTCGAAGCCTGAGAAGCCGGCAAAAAGGACCGTGACGAGACGGTGTTCCTGGATGAAACTTTCCTGGCGTCGGCGCAGGCGTTCGGCAACCGAAGGGTGAATGAAAGCCCAACCGGTTTCTGCAGGCACCGGGGCCAAATCGCCCGGTACTGGCAGGGAAAGTGGGTGTGGCCGCGGGCGCAGGCGTGTTACCTGGCAGTACGTTTTGCCCGGCGATGGAATTTCACCCGCCAGGCTGACCACGCGCGCCTGGGCGATCACCTGCCCCGGCGCGGCCTGGTGTTCTGCCTCGGCGCTGCAATCGAGAACTTCTCCGGCGATGATGTACTCCAGACGGACGGCGGGGTCGCCTGCCAGCGTTGCCAGTACAGGACCGAAGGCTAGCCCGGCCTTCATTGCCAGGCTGAACGTACCGGCGCTGGTCTGAATGTTGGCATAGCGCGGCATGAGTGCCTGCATCTCGATGGCGCATTGCAGCGAGCGGCGGGCAACGGCTGCCCGGGCACGCGAAGGATCGTCATCGTTTTGAAAGGTGGGGAACAACACGGTCATGGCGTCCCCGCCGAACTTGCCGATTGTGCCGCCATACCCGTGCACCAGATCGATCATCGGGATGAAGTAGCGGTTGAGAATATGGGTCAGTTCTTCGGCCCCGGCACGGCCGCTGGCTGCCAGCGCCTCGCTCATGGCAGTGAAGCCCGAGATGTCGGCAAACAAGGCTACAGCGTCGAAGCGCTGCACCTGGCCTACAGGCGCGGTGGGGTCTTCCACCAGGCTTTTCAACACGTGCCAGGGGAGAAAGCTTTGCCAGGCGTTGGCTTCAGAAAGCAGGACGCTCATGGATTCACCTCACGGTCAGGGGTAGGAAGATCGTGTGACCCACGGTAGGGCTGGGCAGGCCGATGTCGTCGCCGGGGGCGCCGCCGGGATCGCTGGCAGGTTGGACGCGCCCGCGCGGATGGGGTTGATGCCGCCCATCGGGCAGGTGTGATACCGGTAGCATGATACCGTTTACGCTGAGCGACAGGCGATACGTGCTCTCGGTTACCGCTTCGACCTCGACTTGATACAGACCGTCTACGGGCGCCACAACCGATAAGTTGTCCGGCCCGGTCGTTTCACTCTTGCCGGCCAGGCTGCCATCGGGGGCGAAAACGTACACATCTGCATCACCCGTGATCGATGCCAGGGAAACTTGCAACGGATCGCCGGCCGACAAGTGTATACGGAAAGTGTGGATTTCGCCAGTCAAGATGGCAACCGTTTCCGGCAGGTAACTGATCGGCTGCGAAGCAGGCAGCGCGGCGATATTGCCGTTCCAGTCAGCAGCCCAGGCCTGGATGTAATGGACGCCGGGCGCCGGAGTCAACCGCCAGGGGTAGTCCTGCCAGGCGGTTTCGTAGGGAAGCCAACCGCTGATGGCCGTCATTACCCACCCGGCCTGATCTTTGATGTATTCATACTCGACAAACAACAAAGACTTCACGCCGCTGCCTCCAGCATTGTCTTCGGCGAGCGTATTGAGCGTAACCAGGGGCGTATCGGTGAAATGGGCGCCCTGGTTGACGCTCAAGCCGGTGACGCTAGGCGGCGTGGTGTCTGTGGGCATCCAGTACACCGTGATGGCATGTCGAATGGTGTTGTTTGTTTCGATGTTTTCGGTTACCTGGCCGGTGGGATCGATGACGGCATAAATTTGATGCAGCCCGATGCGGTTGGGGGTCCAGGAAACGGGTGTGGTCGAAGCCACCCCGCCCGGCGAGATGCTGCCTGCCATTCCGCGGCCGAGCAAGGCGCCGCCTGCCTGCGGATCGCCGTCATAAAAATCTACGGCGACATTCGTCAGCGGTGCAACGCCTCCTTGCCGACGCAGGCTGAGCGCCAACGCGTTAGGCACACCGATGTTGGCGAAATGCGGGCGCAGGAAAACGTCGAAGTCAAAGGCGTACAAATCGTCCAGTTCGGCCGCTGTGCGTACGGTGTAGGCCCCCGGCAGGGTGGCGACCAGGTCACCGGGGTTGATCGCAGCGAGATCGTAGACGCCGGTGGCTAGTTCCGGCCGGATGACGGCGCGCAGGTGGTTGGCGCTGATATACAAAACCCTGTTTACTGCCACGGTTTGCGGACCGCTCAGGCGCAGGGTGACTGCGGGGGCAAAGTTGCTGCCGAAGATATCGACGATTACCGGCAGATCGTTGGCCCCTTGTACGGGGGTAACCCCGCTAATTGCGGGTGGGGCGTTGAGATAAGCGCTATAGGCGAAGGGCAAGAATCCCGAATCGCCGTCGGGGTTGCGCACCGACAGGGCGTAACTGCCGGGCAGCATACCGGACGGAACCATGGCTGTTATTTGTGTGGAACTGATCACCGTTACCGAACCTAACAAATTGCTTCCCAGAAAAGCCTGTGCGCCAGGCTGGAAATTCACACCCTTGATCGTGATCGTTTGCGGGGCATCGTTGACGCCCCCGGCCGGCAGCACGTTCAAGGGACGCGGTCCGTTGAGATCGTACACCAGCAGGCCGGCTTGCGTGTGCGCCAGGTAGAGAGAATTGCCGCGTAACGCCAGGCGGCTGTCCCAGGCGTCTGTGCTGCGCAGAAAGCCGGCTGCGACCATTCGTTCCGGGTGGCTGATGTTGACGGCCAGCAGCCCCTTGGAAGTCGCCAGATAGGCGAAGTTTCCGGCAACGCGTACATCGTGGACAGCTGCCGGTGTCTCGAAGCTGCCCAAAGGCGCAGCGCTCAGGTCAGCCGCATCGAGAACGATCAGCCCGGCGTCGGTGGCCAGGTAGGCGCGTCCGTCGGCGACGAAAACATTATTGGCCCGCACCGGTGGATCGTAAAAGCCGGCTTCTATGGGGCTGGCAGGGTTGCTGACGTCGATGCTGCGCAGCCCAAGCGCCGGTTGCACGATGTAGGCCAGGTTGCCTGCCAGTTCGACGGCGTAGGTGCCGCTGATGGCATCGTAGCTGCCAACCAGCGTTGGCTCGGCCGGGTTGGCAATCCGGATCACCGTCAACCCGGTAGTGTAGCCGGTCAGGTAGGCATAGTCGCCGGCGACGGCGATATCGGAGATGCTACTGGTGGGATAGGTCGTCAATAACTGTGGCTGCGTGGGGTCAGTAATGTTCAAGATATACAAGCCGCTAGCGCCGCTCCCTACGTAGGCGGTCTGCCCTTGCACGGCAACACCGTTGACGATATCGCCAGCGATCTCACTGCTCTTGCCTTTGAAGATTGGATTGTGAGGGCTGGTGATATCGTATACCTGCAAACCATCGATATAACCGGCCACGTAGGCATAAGCGCCCTGGATGCTGATCCCGGTGGCCTGTTCGACAAAGCTTTCTGTATAAATGCCCGCTTCGATTGGGCTGGTGCGGTCGCTGATATCGATGGCGCGCAAACCATCGCCGGTTGCCAGATACGCGGTGTTTCCGTTAACGGCTACATCATACGCAGCGCTGGTTAGGGGGATGTGGCCCACTCGGGTGGCATTGAACGGAATGGAAACGTCGTAGATGTTGAAACCAAGCCCATCGGCTCCGTAGTAGACGAAGCTTCCGTCCAAAGTCAGGCGTCCGCCCCATGCGGGCAGTGTTTCGCTGTAAACCAGCGTGGGTGGCTGCACCCTGTCGAGAATATGCAAACCGCTTTGTCCGTTCTGGCCAAGCCCCAGGTAAACGTAACCCGTGTCCAGGGCAATATCTTGCATACAGCCCGGCAGCGGCGTGAACGTGCTCAGTTCCGGAGCGGTGGGCACGTTCACGTTGACGGTTGCCAGGCCATCGCAGCCGATTCCCACGTAAGCCATGCCGCTGCCGACCGCCAGCGGCCCGCCACCGGCAAGCGGAACGCTGGCAACGAAAACCGGTTCTGCCGGGGCGGAAAGGCTGAATATCTGTAAGCCGTTCTCGAGAGAAGCGTACAGGTATGCGCCGTTGACGGCAACCCCCAGGGTATGGCCCGCCAGCGGGAGCAAGTTCACCAGCTTTGGGCGGGTTGGCCAGTTCAGATCGAGAATCCCCACGCCGGCCGAAGCGAGCGCCACGTAAGCATACTGCCCGTTGAGCGCCAGGCTTTCGATACTGCCGGGAAGCGGTTCCGATTTCCCGACCAGCGTGGGGGTGTAGGGCCGCGAGATGTTGAGCACGGCCAACCCCGCGCCGGTATCCATGTAAAGCAGGCCATCTTGCCGGGCGACAATCTGGCTCAAGCCGCCATAGCGATAAGCAGCCAGTTCGACCGGGGCCGGTACGGTGAAATCCTGTTCCGTCAGGCCTGGCGGCACATCCACAAAGCGCTCTGGCGGCCAGAAAGTGCTTCCACCAAGGCTGGCGCGGTAGTGATGCGGCCCGGCTGCCAGAGAGAGACTGTAGTCGCCGGTTTCATCGGTGGTGGCGTTGTTACCCAGCCCGTCCGACACGGTCACCCCGGCGAGTGGCTGGCCGCGGCTATTGGTGACGCGGCCGGTGACGGTGTAGGTGAGGCTTGCGGCGGTAAAGTCCAAGTTTGGCGCCGGCGCGTCGCTCAGTATGGGCGTGTATAAGGCAGGGGTAAAGTCGTACCCGGCCTTGTATGGCCTGATTTGGTGGGCGCCTGTCGGCATGTGGAAGAAAAGATATTCGCCCGCGGCGTTGGTGTGTTGGACGTAACCGGTGCCGGGGCTGAAAACGGCGACGCCCGGAACGGGCATTGCGCTGCCATCGGTAACTCTGCCGCTGACGGTGTATGCCGGGAAATAGTTGGCCCGGTAAACCAGCAGGCCGCCGTCACCGGCGGCCACGTACACGTATCCGTCGGCGATGGCCAGACTGCTTACCTTCCCCGGGACAGTGTAGGAACTATCCCAAAGCAACTCATCGGGGCTGCTCGCATCGATGACGTGTAGCCCGCCGGATGCGCCGGCAACGAAGACATAACGTCCCAATATACGTACATCGAGAGCTTCCCCGGCTGTATTGAAGTTGCCGCGCAAGAAGGGGGCGGCTGCATTGCTCACGTCCACGACTTGTAAACCATTCGCCCCATCGGCCACATAAGCTATCCCACCCCGCACGATCGCGGCATGTGCATATCCGGCGGTGTCAAGGACGCCCAACAGTTGTGGCGCCCTTGGATCGGCCAGGCTAAAGATACGCAGGCCGTTGGCTCCGTCGGCCACATACGCGCGACTTTCGAAAACCGTCACCCCCTGTGCATCTGCACTTATGCCCGTTCCAACGATAGTCATATCTGCGGGGTTCGAGACGTCTACCACTTGCAAGCCATCTGCCTGCGCTGCCAGGGCCACGTAGCGTTTTCCGTCCGCCGCAGAAAAAGCGGCTGCCTGGCGCGGTGTAAAGGGAAGTTCGAGCGAACCTGCCGGCGAAGGATAGGCCGGAACAGATAAATCGAGCGCATGCAAAAACTGGCCGGCGCAGTACGCATAGCGGTCCAACACGGCCAGGTTCGTGGCCGTGTTGGTTTCGTTGTGTAAGGTGGACTGGAAGATGGGCAGCGTTGGTGAGAGCACATCGTAGGTATGTAAGCCACCGCTGACCATTTGATCCATCGCGTAGACAAAGTTATCTACGGCCACGACCTGGTTGGCCTGTCCGTGCGTGACGTACTCACCGGTTTGACGAACGGCGGATGGTGTGCTTACATCGATGCTGCGCAGGGCGTTGTCATCTGCCAGGTAAGCATAGCCGTTTCCCGGTGCGGCCACAGACCAGGCCCGGCCTGGCGTATCGATGCCTCCCAGCCATGACGGGCTTGCCGGCTCCGTTACGTTGAACAGTTGCAAGCCGCTTGTCCCCGTTGCCACGTAGGCGGTATTCTCGTAGGCTTGTACACCCAGGGCGCACGCTCCGGACGTGTTGAGCACGCCCGTAGGGGCCGGTTGGCTTGGGTTGCTCAGGTTAAAAATATGCACCCCTTGCTCGCAGGCCGCGACGTAGAGATAACCGTTATACACCGACAACTGGCGGCTTTGGGTAACGTCGGGGATGGCCCTGCGATCCAACTGTGTGATCGAAAACGGATCGGTCACGTTCAACGTGAGCAGTTCGCCGCCGCCGACTGCATACGCGTAGTTGCCGTCGACGGTGATGTCTTCCCAACCTGTGGGCGACGCGTAGGTGGATGAGTACAACAGGGTCGGAAATACGCTCGAAACGTCCAGGATGCCGAGCTTGTCTTCCCCGATGGTGTATGCAAAGAGGCCGTCGGCACTGAGCGCCAGCCCGTTGGCCGGCACGGAAAGCTCAGGCTGCACAACCGCTGGTGAATCTGGATTGGAGATATCGACCATCGCCATCCCTGATGTTGCGGCTACATAAGCGAAACTTCCGTGGATGGTGATATCTCGAACGACGCCGGATGATAAGCTTGTTTTGCCGCGTGGGGTTGGTTGGGAAGAAACGGTTACATCCGTCACAAGCAGCTGCACGCCGATGCCGGCATAAACATAACTGCCCTGAACGGCCACTGCCTGCGCGCTTCCCCCGGCTGTGGCCACGTGGGTTAAAATGACATTCCCGGTCGGTGCCCGAGGAGGTTGTGGGTGCGCGGGCGATGCCCCTCCTGCACCGGAAGCGGTGGGCAAAAGCATGGCCAGGACGACGAACAAGTTTAGCCAGCGGAAGTGGTTTGCCTTCATAAAGCGCTACCTCCTGGAATGAAAGGAATATGGGATTGTATTTTTAAAGTATAACCGAATATTTTGGATAAACTTGCCCATAAAAATCAATCTTCTCAAAAGGTTGTCAGGCGTACCTTGAGCGGGTATAATGTCCTCGCTAATCTCACCTTAATCGGAGTCTAAAAATCATATGGATCAAAATAACGCCCTGATTGGGCAGGAGGCTACGCCCCTTAATAGCCAAGTTCAGGAGGAGCAAACTTCCCAAAACGTTTCTATGGAAAGCTTGCTAGAGGAAGAAGGTCTCTCGTTAGACCTGCCTAAGGCTGGTGAATTTCGCCAAGGTACGATTGCCGGCATTACTGCCAACGAAATCTTGGTCAGCATCGGCACAAAGTCTGAAGGGGTCATCACCGGCAAGGAAAAAGAGCAAATTCCTGCCGAAGACATGGCTTCATTCCAGGTTGGGGATGAGATCGAAGTTTTCGTGATCAGCCCCGAAGACCAGCATGGGAATGTTGTTCTCTCTTACCTGCGTGCCCGCGAAGAAGCGGACTGGCGCATGGTGGAAGAGTTGATGACTTCGACGGATGTATACGAGAGCAAGATCATCGGCTATAACAAAGGCGGCCTGATTGTTGCCGTTGGCAACCTGCGCGGCTTCGTGCCGGCGTCGCAGGTCAGCGTGCTGCGCCGCAGCGAAAGCGCCGGTGATACCGCCACGCCGGATCAGAAGTGGGCCAAGATGGTCGGCCAACCCATCAAGGTTAAGGTGATCGAAGTGGATCGCGAACGCCACCGGCTGATTTTGTCAGAACGTTCGGCGTTGCAGGAAACCCGTGAAACCCTCAAAGAACGCTTGCTCGATGAACTGGTCGAAGGCGCCGTTCGCGCCGGGCGCATTACCAGCGTTGCCGACTTCGGGGCCTTTGTCAATATTGACGGCGCCGATGGCCTGGTGCACCTTTCTGAGATCAGTTGGGAACACATCACACACCCCAGTGAAGTGCTCAAGGTCGGCCAGGAAGTCCAGGTGAAGGTGATCGCTGTGGACAAAGAGCGCAAACGCATTGGCCTTTCCATCCGCCAGACGCAGTCAGATCCCTGGTTGCGTAAAGTGGAAGCACTCAAGGAAGGCCAGCTCGTCGAAGGTACCATCACCCACTTGACCAAGTTTGGCGCTTTTGCCCGCCTGGGTGAAGACCTGGAAGGTTTGATTCACATTTCGGAACTGAGCGAACAACGCATCAACCATCCGAAAGAAGTTGTCAAAGAAGGCGATGTGGTCAGCTTGCGCGTGATCAAAGTCGACGCCGAACGCCGCCGTATCGGGCTTAGTTTGCGCAAGGTGGACTCACCCGCCTACGCCGACCAGGATATGAAAGCCCTTGCAGCCGATCTGCCTTCTATGCAAGAGACTGTCGACAGCGCTGAAGATGCCGAGGTAGAAGAAGTCGCCGAAGAAGTGGCTGGAGAAGTTACCGAAGAAGCGGCTGAAGCCACCAACTAACGCTTCTCGCTCACCGAATCAACAACAAAGCGCACCAGCCCGGTGCGCTTTGTTGTTGTAGCGAAAGCCAACGGAAACTTTTCGGCCGGTTTGACCGTCATAACCGGGTAAAAACTGACACTTTACGGAACCGCGCGCCGCATGGCACGAATCTAATAAAAAACTAACGATATGGTATGATGATCTCACCTTGAATCCTGGTAAAATCAATTGGACCAAAAGTATCTGAATCGAATTTAATGTTTTCCTGATGACAAGAATTAGGAATGCGGAGGACCCAATTTACGGGAGATTACCATGGCAAACAGCATGGAAAGATTTACACAACGGGCGCGGCGTGTGCTCAGCCTGGCTCATCAAGAGGCCGAGCGTATGCGCCATAACTATATCGGTACGGAACATTTGTTGTTGGGGTTGATCTTGGAAGAAGGCGGTGTTGCCGGACGCGTTTTACGTGAGCTTGGTCTCGAAACCAGCCGCATGCAAGAAGTTGTCGAGCGTTTGACGGGCTACGGCCAGTATCGTGGCGCCCGTCTCGATCTGACTCCCGGAACACAGCAGGTTTTAGAATTTGCCATTGAGGAAGCTCAGAAAATGGGGCATCACTACATTGGCACCGAACACCTGTTGCTCGGCTTGGTGCGCCAGAATGAAGGCGTAGCGATGGATGTGTTACGCAAGTTGGGCGTTACCTCCGAGCAGATTCGGCGGCAAACCCGGCGGGTCCTGCAAGAGAGTAGCCCAAACAACCCTCGCCAGCAGAGCGGCTCCGAACCGCAAAAAGCGGCTGCCAGCGGTGGCCGCAGCGAGCAGCAAAAATCCAAGACTCCGCTGGTCGATCAGCTTGCCAGCGATTTGACCTCCAAAGCCGAAGAAGGGAAACTCGACCCGGTGATCGGCCGCCAGATGGAAATCGAACGCGTCATCCAGATCCTGGCACGGCGTACGAAGAACAACCCCGCCCTGATCGGCGAACCCGGCGTTGGCAAGACGGCCATCGTCGAAGGGTTAGCGCAACGCATTATCGAAGGTGACGTGCCTGCGCCACTGCTCGAGAAGCGTGTGTTGCAACTGGATGTCGGCTCGCTCGTGGCCGGTACGATGTATCGCGGGCAGTTCGAAGAGCGCTTGAAGCGCGTGATCGACGAGCTCAAGTCATCGGGATCGATCCTGTTCATCGACGAAGTGCACATGTTGGTCGGGGCTGGCGCGGCCGGTTCGTCCGTTGACGCAGCCAATATCCTCAAGCCGGCGCTTTCACGTGGTGAGTTGCAGGTAATCGGTGCAACCACCCTCGACGAGTATCGCAAGCATATCGAAAGCGATGCCGCACTCGAACGCCGTTTCCAACCGGTAATGGTCGAGGAACCGACGGTCGATGAGGCCATCGCCATCCTGCGCGGCGTTCGCAAGGCTTACGAGGATCACCATCGCCTGACCATTTCCGATGAGGCCCTGGATGCTGCCGTGCGGTTGTCGGCTCGTTACGTCACCGAGCGATTCTTGCCCGACAAAGCCATCGACTTGATCGATGAATCGTCGTCTCGGGTACGCATGTACAAAAGCCCGATGGCCAAGTTGACCAAAGAGTTGATGACTCAGTTGCGTGACGTTCGCCAGAGCCGCACGCTGGCCGTCGAGAACGGCCGCAGCGATGACGCACAAGACTACCTCGAGCGCCAGGAAGCCCTCGAACGCCAGCTCGAGCATCTGAAAACCGGCAAAGACCGCGAAAACAGCCCCACCGTCACGGCGGATGATATTGCAGAAGTGGTGGCGATGTGGACCGGGGTGCCGGTCATGCAAATTGCCCAGGAAGAGACCCTGCGCCTGCTGCAAATGGAAGACGAGCTGCGCAAGTCGATTATCGGCCAGGACGAAGCCATCAAGGCCATCTCCAAAGCGGTGCGCCGGGCACGCGCCGGCCTGAAAGACCCGCGCCGGCCGATCGGTTCGTTCATGTTCCTTGGCCCGACCGGCGTTGGCAAGACGGAGCTTAACAAGGCCCTGGCACGCTTCTTGTTCGGCACGGAAGATGCCCTCGTGCAGTTGGATATGTCGGAATTCATGGAACGGCACTCGGTCAGCCGCCTGGTGGGCGCGCCTCCCGGTTACGTCGGCTACGAAGAGGCCGGCCAACTCACCGAAGCGCTGCGCCGCCATCCGTATTCGATTGTCGTCTTCGATGAAATCGAGAAGGCGCATCCTGAAGCGCACAATATGCTCTTGCAAATCATGGAAGAGGGCCATCTCTCCGATGCCAAGGGCCGTAAAGTCGACTTCCGCAATGCGATCGTGGTTATGACTTCGAATGTCGGTGCAGACATGATCAAGCGTCAGTCGAGCCTTGGCTTTGCGCTGAAACGTGACGAAGCGGTCGAAGAACGCCTGGCATACGATGACATGCGCAAGAAGCTCACCGAGTCGCTGCGCCGTGTTTTCCGCCCTGAGTTCATCAACCGCCTGGACAGTATGATCGTTTTCCGGGCGCTGACGAAAGAGGATATTCGCCAGATCGTCAACCTGGAACTGCGAAAGGTTGCTCTACGCTTGCAAGAACACACCATTCACTTGGAAGCAACCCCGGCCGCGGTAGATTTAATGGCCGCTGAAGGGTACGACCCTGACATGGGCGCCCGTCCGCTTAAGCGTGTCATCCAGCAAAAAGTGGAAGATGTGCTTTCCGATGGCCTGCTTTCAGGTGAGTTCAAAGACGGCGATTCGATCCTGGTCGACGTCGCCGACGACGAAATCGTCTTGCGCCAGGCTGAGACTCACCCACCCGAAGAAGAATCGGTGGCGGCCTGACGGTAACCGAAAGGCGCCGTAAAGGCACTTCGTGAAAACGAAGCCCCCTGCGAGTGATTTGCGCAAGGGGCTTCGTTTTTTTTTGTGGAGGGCAGGGCTGCTGCCGGCCGTGAAGGTTTTGTGGCGTGGCATATCAGATTGCCTGATGTAAAATAATCGTATGTCAATTGCCATTTACTTGTTGGGCCAGCCCTTCTTGTTGTTCGATGGGCAGCCGTTTCGTTTCGCTGCACCACCGAAGACGTTTCCCCTGTTAGCTTATTTGCTTTTGCATCGCCAACAGGCGATTTCTCGCCAGCAAATCGCCTTTGTCTTATGGCCCGACGACAACGAGGCCGATGCACGCGCCAAGCTGCGGCGTCACCTGCACCAGCTTCAGCGTGCCCTGCCGCCCGCTACACCGGAACGCCCCTGGCTGCTCCTGGATGCTGCTTCTGTCCGTTGGAACCCTTCCACTGATTTCTGGCTGGATGTGGCGGCCTTCGAGGTCCTGTCTGCCAAGGCAGAGACATGGGCGGATGCCGTCCAACTTTACCGGGGCGATTTGCTCGAAAACGCGTACGACGATTGGGTGTTTTTTGAACGTGAACGGCTGCGCGAAGCCTATTTTACCTGCCTGAGGCAACTGGTTCTCCAACACCGGGCGCAGCGCAGTTATCCCACAGCCATTGCCTTTGCGCAGAAAATTTTGGCGCACGATTCTTGCCGCGAAGATGCCTTGCGCCAACTCGTCTCTTTACGGTACGAAGCGGGCGATCGGGCGGGAGCCATTCAAGAGTATGAGGTTTTCATGCACCGTCTACAGCAAGAGATGGGTTTGACTCCCATGCCCGAGACGCAAGCCTTATACGAGTTGGTGCTGCAGAACGCGCGTTTACCCGGTGCGGAGGTGTCTCAAGAACTGAGCGCAACATCCATTTCAGAAACATCGACCGCACCGCCATCTTTCCTGCCTTTTGTCGGACGTGATAGTGAACTGGCGCAGCTTTCAGCCTGGTGGGATCGTGCTGCCCGTGGGCATGGTGGCCTGGCGTTGGTTGGCGGCGAGGCAGGCATAGGGAAGACGCGTCTGCTGCGTGAACTGGGGTTGTTAGCCGAGCAACAGGGTGGACGTGTCTTGTATGGCAGTACGCCTTCCTACGAGCTGCGCCCTTACCAGGCCATGATCGACGCCTTGCAATCGGCTTTGCCTTTGTTGCTCGACTTGCGGTATGTCTCAACTTCTTTGGCTGCATTGGCCGGTCTGCTGCCAGAACTCCATACGCGCTGTACGTTGCCTTCTTTGCCGGCCCTTGAACCTGAAAAAGAGCGTGTCCGGCTGTTCGACGCTGTTGCGACAATTCTGGAAAAACTAGCTGTTCCACGTCCCCTGCTGCTGGTTGTAGAGGACTTGCATTGGGCTGGCGAATCGACGCTGGCGCTGATCGAGTTTATCGTTCGGCGGGCAGTGCACCAGCCGCTGCTGGTCGTGGCTTCTTACCGTGAAGAAGAAGTGCCGCGTTCGCATCCTTTGCGCGCCATGCGCCGCCGTTTGCAGGCCGAGAAGTTGGTGGAACACCAGGCCCTGCGCCGTTTAAACCGCCGGGCTGTAGAAAACCTTTTTGTACAGCTCTCTGCGGCTAATCTGCCGTCCGGTGTTACGCATCTGGATGCAGCTGCGCGGTTGCACAATGCTAGCGAAGGCAACCCACTATTCCTCAACTTGCTGTTACAGGATTGGCAAAAAACGGGGCGATTTGACGAGGCAGCCTTGCCGCAGAGCATACAAGCGGCTATTTCTTTGCGGTTGGCGCAGCTTTCGCCGTTTGCGCGCAGCTATGCCGAGATCGCGGCCGTGTTAGGAACGACTTTCGATTTCGACGCCAGCCGCGAGGTTGGTGGCTGGCGTGAATGCCAGGCGCTCGATGCGCTCTCGGAGTTGCTTGATGCCCAACTGGTACGTGACACGGCTGCCAGTACAGAATACGCTTTCATCCATCATCTCATTCAGTCCAGCCTGTATGCCCAGATCCCCGAAGCAAAGCGCCGCCATCGCCACTTAAGGGCCGCCGAGGTGTTGGAACAGCTCTACCCCGATCCGCGTGATGCATTGGCCGGTACACTGGCGCTTCACTATGATCGAGGTGGGGCAGCAGAGCGGGCCATCCCCTACTATCAGAAGGCCGTGCAGAAATACCTGGCCGTCTTTGCCGAGAGTGAAGCCCTGGCTGCGCTCAATCGGGCCTTGTTCCTGGCCGAGCAAGGCCCTTCCCTCAAGAGAGAGCGGCTTTTGGTCGATTTGCTGCTGCTTCGTGAAGCGATCTACCACCGCAGCGGCGATCGGGTTGCACAGCAAGACGATCTTGCGCACCTCGAAAAGTTGGTAGCGGCGCTCGATGACCCCTCGGCAACCTGCGAAGTATGGCTGCGTGCAATTGCCTATCACTCTATTCTTGGTGAACGCCAGCTCGAAGCGGAAAAGATTCGCCAGCTCAAAACTTGGGTTCATCCACTTTCCGATCCATCGTGGCGGGCACGGGCCTGGCTCGCTGAGGGAAATTACAAGGCCTTAGTCAATGCTTATGCCGACGCACAAGCCTGCCTGCAACAGGCACTGGCGCTGTACCAGGCTGCCGGCGACGTGGGTGGGCGAATCACTTGCCTCTGCGCATTGGCCAATATTGCCATCGAGCAGGGGTGTTTTGCCGATGTGCAGGCTTTGCTCGAACAGGCAGAAGCTTGCTCTTCGACGTGCGACAACCCATCGGCCCTGGTCCAGTCGTTGCGAACGGCCAGTGGGGCCTTGTTTGCTCACCAAAACTTTGGCGAAGCCAAAGCCCTGACCCATCGAATGCTCGATCTGTGCCGCACAGTTGGCGATCGAAATGGCGAAGCCGATGCGTTGGCGCTCCTGGCCGCAGTTTCTGCTCGCACTTTCAACGTGACGCAAGCAGGCGAATATTACATCCAGGCTGAACAGCTTTACCACGCGATTGGGAAGCGCCAGGGGCAGGCGGCCGTCATGGTCAACCGGTGCCTGTTGCTGGTTGGACGGCTGGGCCTTTACGAAGATGGCCTGGATTTGATCCGGCGTGCAGCCAAGATGTTCCGTCTCTTGGAAGATGTGCGCGGCCAAACGGTTTGCGCCGTCAACGAAGGTTTGATAGCACTCTACCTGGGACAATATGAGTCGGCTTATACGGCCTCTCGCCGTGGCCTGGAACTGGCGCGCCAAATGAACAGCCGAGTCATGGAAGCCAATGCGCTGGCAAACCTTGGCAGCGCGGAACGTGAATTGGGCAGACTGGATGACGCCATCGTTCATATGGAGGCTGGCTTGAATACCCGCCGCGAGCTGGGGCAGCCCGCCGATCTGGGTACCGATCTGTGTGATCTGACGGTAACTTACTGCCGTAAGGGAGACACTACGGCGATGCAGCGTTCGTGTGCTGAAATGCTGGCGCTTTATGAGCAGGCACAGGATGCGATGATGCACCCACAGTACATCTTGTGGGCTGCGGCGCAGGTTTATAGTCATACTGGCGAAAAGGCACGAGCCGGGGAATTCCTGGCCCAGGCTTATGCTGTGTTGCAACAAAAATCCGCCGATATGGCTGCCAATAGCCCGGTCGCTGAAAACAACTACCTGCGTTTGCCGTTCAATCGACAAATCATTGCTGCGTACGAACGCAATGAGTGGCCGAAATACACGTAACCCCGTCGCTCTGGAATAGTGTTGTTCCATAACAGGGGACCGGTCACGCGGATCAAGATGCAACGCACTTGGACATTTTCAAGCGGCTTTTGGCCGGTAGACAAGTGCGTTGCATCTTATCAAACAGCATCGGTTTTAGGGCCACGCCAGGCTTTTTTTTGGACGTTTTTTGGACGCGGTATTTTTACAATAGAGGTATGGCTGAAAATCAGATTCCCACGCTTCATCACCATCTCTTCATCGTGCGCCTGTGGGCGGAAACAAAAGCAACGCCAGAAATTCAATGGCGCGGTTCGGTCGAGCACATCGGCAGCAGGCAAAAACGTTACTTCACATCGCTCAGCGACTTGCAAGTTTTTATCGCTTCGCAGATCGATGACGCAGAGCAGCCCACCGGAAAGGCTACATCGAATGGGTAGCGCCTGGTATCTGTTTGCTGTCGCCATATTGCTGGTGCGGCTGTCAAAAATCTGTTCAAGCTGAAGTCCAGAAGTTTATGAAATGCAAAGGAGTACGATGATGTCTCACACTTTTTCACGCTTCCGCTTTGTGGTTCTGTTGGCCTTGTTATGCAGCCTGTGGGGCCGGGTGCCTGTACACTCATCTGCTGCCCTTGCACCGGATGGCGCGGCCTCCTTGCCGCCTGACCTGCGAGACGGGTTTGCTTCTGCGATTTATGGCGCGACGCTGCAAGGCAGGTTGGACTTTCCGGGCGCCCCGGCCGATTTTTTCGGCCAATCGGTAGCGCTCAGCGCAGATGGTAACACGGCCCTGATCGGCGCACCGGGCACGGATTTACAGGAATACCAAAACATCGGCGTTGCTTACGTCTTCATTCGGGTGGATGGAAGCTGGCAACACCAGGCTACACTGGCTAACTACGGCCTGCCCGAACTGCCGGCCGGTGAGGGGATCGATGCGGCCGCCGGCGGCGTGACCGAGGGTTTCGGCTTTTCCGTTTCGTTGAGCGACGACGGCAACACGGCCCTGATCGGCGCGCCAGATGCGGGGTCGGGGATTGCGCTCGTTTTTACCCGCTCCGGGACGACGTGGACGAAGCAAGAAACGTTGATCGCCGACGTTTCCGCC
Source organism: Chloroflexota bacterium (assembly GCA_049325275.1). GTDB lineage: Bacteria > Chloroflexota > Anaerolineae > Anaerolineales > UBA4823 > CAIQJJ01. The sequence continues at coordinate 680,259 of JBMOLU010000001.1, read as the reverse complement.
GTGGATGATGAATTCGGCGATGCGGTTGCCTTGAGTGGTGATGGGCTTTCGGCCTTGATCGGTGCGCCCGGTACAGATATCGGCGCAAACGCAAACCAGGGGGCTGCCTATCTTTTTACACTTGGCGTATCGGGCTGGACGCAAGCAGAAATGTTCTCTATCGCTTCCGGTGAAACAGGGGATCAGTTTGGCGACGCCGTTTCGTTGGACGACAACGGCCTGACCGCCGTAATCGGTGCGCCAGGGGCGACAGTGAACGGGAAGGAGAACCAGGGTATGGCTTATGTGTTCGCCAAACCCGTGGATACCTGGTCTGGCACGCGGTTGACTGCCAGCGACGGCGAAGCGAATGATGGTTTCGGCGGCGCCGTGGCAGTCAGCGGCGATGGGAGCACGGCCCTGATCGGCGCGTATGGTCATCTTTTCTCGATAGTAGAACCCACCGCGTACGTTTACACCCGTCACGCAGGCGTGCTTTGGGGAGACGAACAAAAGCTCACGGCGGCCGGCAGCGGGCGTCTTGGCCGTTCGGTTGCGCTCGACGACAATGGCGGCACTGCCCTGCTCGGCGCAACCTGGGAGACCGTTGGCGGCCAAACCCGCCAGGGAGCGGCACACCTCTTCACACGTTCCGGTGCGACCTGGTCGCATGAAGCGCAGTTGCTTGCTAAAGATGGAACAGCCGAAGATTGGTTGGGTGTTGCGGCAGCCCTGGATGACAGTGGCTCGACAGCCTTTGTGGCCACGGTGGGCGTCGATATTGGCAGCAATGAAGGGCAAGGCGCCGTGTATGCCTTTACGTTCGTCGACGCAGCCTGGGAGCAGGTACAAAAACTGACCGGCGCCAGCGCGCCGCAGGCCTCGTTTGGCTGGTTTAGCGCCCTCAGCGCAGACGGCAGCACGGCCATCGTTGGCGCCCCCCACACCGATCTCGAGGGCATTCTCGACCAAGGCGCGGCGTACATCTTCATTCGTTCGGCAGGCGTCTGGCAGTTCCAGGCGCGGCTGGTGGCTTCCGACGGGGCTGCGGGTGATAGCTTTGGCCGTGCTGTCGCCTTGAGCGGTGATGGCAACACGGCCATCGTCGGCGCCTTTAAAGCAACCGTTGGTGGAAACATACACCAGGGTGCAGCATACGTCTTTACCCGCCAGGACGGCGTGTGGAACGATGCGCAAAAACTGACCGTTTCTGGGGCGGCAGAGGATTGGTTTGGCGTGGCCGTGGCTTTGAGTGGGGATGCGAATACCGCCTTGATCGGTGCTTCGTGCGCCGATGGCCCGGCAGGAGACTACCAGGGCGCAACGTATGTTGCCACGCGGGCAGGGGACACCTGGACGATCCAGCCGGCGTCGCTGCCCGTTTCCGAACCGGATGCCAACGGCTTTTTCGGCCGCGCACTGGCGCTAAATGCCGATGGAAGCATGGCCCTGGTCGGCGCTTACGGCGCCAACAGTGGACGCGGAGCCGCCTACCTTTTTGCCCGCACCGGTTCGGCCTGGACGGAGCAGAAAAAGTTTTTCGACGCAGATGGCGCGGTAGACGACTGGTTCGGCCTGTCGGTTGCCTTGAGCGATGATGGCAGCCTGGCCCTGGTGGGCGCTCACTTGAACAAGGCGTATGCGTACACCCTGACCGGAACCGGCTGGGAGCCATATCGCTTTGCCATCTCGGGCCTTTTGCCTGACGACTATGCCGGTTCTGCGGTTGCTTTGAGCGGTGATGGCCGGGTGGCCCTGATCGGCGCGTGGGGCACGGATGTCAGTGGCAAGGAAAACCAGGGCAAGGCTTACCTGTTCGTGCGACAGGGTTCGGACTGGTTGCCGCGCGATGTGCCCCAGGCGGCCGATGGAAGCTCCGGCGATGTCTTTGGCTGGTCGGTGGCTATCAGCCAGGACGGCAGTACGGCGCTGGTGGGCGCCCAGGGCAAGACGGTCAATGACATCCTCGAACAGGGTGCGGCTTATCCCTATGCGCTCGACTATCCTGAAAACTACATGCTTTACCTGCCGATCCTCATTCGCTGACGGCTGGCAGCCAGATGGTGAAGGCCGCTCCTTGACCGGGCCGGCTTTCCGCCCAGATTTTTCCGCCGTGTAGTTCGACGAGCGACCGTGCAATCGCCAGGCCGAGACCAGAGCCCCCGTCCTGGCGATTACGCGCTTTGTCGGCGCGGTAGAAACGTTCGAAAACGTGCGGCAGATCGTCTGCAGCAATGCCCGGGCCGCTGTCTTGTAGGCGGAGTTGAAGGCCGTTCCCCACTTTTCTTACGGAGAGCGACACCCGGCCACCGGCAGGGGTGAAGCGCAATGCGTTTTCGAGCAGGTTGCGCAGTACCTGGCCGATGCGATCCGCATCGGCCAGGATACCGGGTAGATCGGCCGGGATGTCTAGGTCAAGCTCGATTTCGTGCTGTTCGGCCCGGCTGCGATAGATTTCGGCGATAGCGCCGAAGGCCTGGGCCGGTAAAACCGGTTGGCGATCCAGCGAAAGCTCGCCGGTTTCCGAAAGCGAAAGCGTACGCAGGTCTTCAACCAGGCGGGTGAGGCGCTGCGCTTCATCGTAGACGATGCTGAGGGTTTCAGGTGTTGGCGGGAGCACGCCGTCGCTCATCGCTTCAGTGTGGCCGAGGATCAGGCTGAGCGGTGTACGCAGTTCGTGGGCGATATCGGCTGTCATCTGGCGGCGTTGGTCACGAGCGCGTTTCAGGCGGCGGATCATCTCGTTGAACGAGCGCGCCAGGGCGCCTATCTCGTCTTTGGCATTGGCCGGCACGGGGTTTTCGAAATCACCCTGCGCTACGAGTTGGGTGGCAGCATTCAGCGCGTGGATCGGTTTCAGGAACGAACGCGCCAGTAACCATCCGAGGAGTAATGAGACCGCCGAAGCGGCCAGGGCGCCAACCAGCAGGCTGTGTGTGACGCGCTCCAGGATCGCCGTGATCGGTGGCTGGCGCATCTCGGGCATCCAGGGGCCAAATATCAGAATGCCAACTACTTCCCCATCGATGTCGATTTCGTGGCCCCGCTCGATTTCTTCCGCATGCAAAACCGTGCCCTGGAAGTGCTTGTCGGTGGTGGCAATCACATTCCCCTGTGGATCGACCAGGATGATTTTCCATGCCGGCGCGGGTCCGTCGGGTGCAGGCTCTGAACTATCCCGCAAAAGCCCGTAGAGATCGACCCCGTTCCAGCTGCCGTTGGCCTGATAATAGCTTTCGAGCCGGGCAATTTGGACTTGCAAGCGCTGTGAATCGGCCAGATTGCCGATCTCCCGAAAGCTGGCCTGCCCGGCAAACAAGATGCCGACCGTGATTCCGATCAGGCTGACCAGCCAGAACGCAAAGACGAGTTTGAAGGTCAGGGAGCGCGGGTTAAAGGGGAGGGGAGAAGGCAACTTAAACATTGCGAACCGGACCGGATATTCAGTCACACATTGAGTTTGAAGCGATATCCTACGCCGTATACCGTTTCGATGTAACGCGGCTGGCGCGGGTCGTCGCCGATTTTGATGCGTAGATTTTTAATGTGCACATCGATAACACGCTCGTAGCCGGCATAAGCCGTGCCTTGCAGGTATTCGAGCAAGTCCAGGCGTGAGAAAGTGCGCCCGGGAGTGGCCATCAGCGCTGAGAGCAGGTCGAACTCCGAACGCGTCAAAGCCAGTTCGGTGCCTTGGCGCGTGGCCAAGTGGCTGTCGCGATCCAGCATGATTTCACCGGCCTGTAACAGTTTTGCCGCGGGAGAGTCCTGCCCGGTACGGCGCAGTACGGCGCGCACGCGCGCCGTCAACTCACGCGGGCTAAAAGGCTTGGTGACGTAATCGTCTGCGCCCAGCTCAAGCCCGAGGACTTTGTCGCTATCTTCCACTTTGGCGGTCAGCAGAATAATGGGCGTGTTGCGTTCCTGGCGGTGCAGGCGCATGAATTCGTAGCCATCCATTTCTGGCATCATGATGTCGAGCACGATCAGCTCGGGCTTTTCCTGCCGGGCCACAAAGATCGCCTCGCGGCCGTTCGAGCTTTCCAGGACGCGAAAGCCTTCCTGGCCCAAGTAGGCCTTGAGAAGCGAACGTAGGCGTTCTTCATCATCGATGATCAGAACGGTTTTGGTCATGGTACTTTTGATTCTAGCATTTCTATCAAAGCTTGCAACAGCATGGGGTTGACTCGGCTGGCCTGATTGGCGAAGCGGGCTTGCACGGTCGCGTCCGGCGTGGTTTGGCCGCCGAACCCGCCGGGGCCACTCATCTCGCCGCCCCCGGGCATGCTGCCGCCAGGCCCCCCGCCGGGCATGCCGCCCCCGGGACCGCCTTCGGGAAAGCCGCCGCCGTTTTGGCCGCGCCCGGGTGATGCTTGCCCAGCCTGCGGCGTGCCCCCTGGGTTGCTGCTACGATTGCCAAAGTCGATGCCCAAAGCCTGCATTTCCTCGAACATTGTCTGGCGGGTGAGCGCCATGGCCGTAATGGCGTCCATTTGCTCGCCGGTCATGGTGTCCTTGATCTGCCGGACGATGGCCTCGATCTCGGCTTGCGCTGCCGTATCACTGTTGCCCAGCGCCTGGTAAGCCTGCCACAGCGTGAGCAACTGTGCGGCCTGTTCGGCTGTGATAGCTTGCCCGCCGCTCTCCAGTTTGAGGGTGCCGATGGCGAGCTGTTCGACATCGCTCAGAGACGCGTTGACCAGGTCTCCGGCGCCGGGCAACTCACCGGCGGCCTGGCTGCTGGTGGGCTGCCCGGCGGTAGATTTACATGCTGTCAGGCCGAATGAGAGCAGGAGCAAGGGGAGCAATATAAAAATGTGTTTGATTTTCATGATGGTTTCCTCGTAGGGTGTGGGGTGCTATTCGTGCCGCAAGGCCTCGATCGGGTCAAGCTGGGCGGCCTTGTTGGCCGGGTAGAAACCGAAGAAGATGCCCACCACGGCTGCGGAGGTGAAGGCCAGGACGATCGAGTTGGGCACCACCACGGTGCGCATCTGCCCGACCAGGTTGAAAACCCAGGCCCCACCGACGCCGCCCAAGACACCCAGCAGGCCACCCGTCAGGCTGAGCATGAGGGCTTCGCTCAAAAATTGCAGACGGATGTCACCGGGCGTGGCCCCGGTGGCCTGGCGGATGCCGATTTCACGCGTGCGTTCGGTGACGCTGACCAGCATGATGTTCATGATGCCGATACCACCGACCAGCAGCGAAACCGCCGCCACCCACGCCAACAGAGAACGGAAGGCCTCCGTGGTGGCCGCCTGGGTCTCGATGATGTCTGACTGCGTGCGCACAGTGTAGGGCAGGTCTTCCAGCGTGACCGTGTGGCGTTTGGCGAGCAGGATTTCGATCTGGGTGATGACGCTGTCCATCACATCCTGGCCGGTCACCTGTACCGTGATCGTGTCTACCGTATTGCCCATCACGCGCGCGAACATCGACGGCGTGAACTTGTCGAAAACCAGCGTGATTGGCAAATACAGGCGGGCGTCGTAATCGGTATTTCCGACGATACCTTTCTCGGCCATGACGCCGACAACATAAACCTTGACGGTACCCACGGTGATCTTTTGCCCGACCGGATTTGCCGTGCCGAACAGGTCCTGCGCCAGGCTATAGCCCAGGATCGCCACCTTGGCGTTGTTGTCGAGGTCTTTTTGGGTGAGAAAACGCCCGCTGGCTACTTCGATTTCGCGAATATCGGGGTAGTCGAGCGTTGTGCCGACGACGGTGACCGCATCCAGCGACGTATTGCCGAATTTTACCGTCTGCGAGGTGTTGCGTTCGATCAACACCCCGGTCGTGTTTTTGATGCCGGCGATGGCCAACGCGTCGTCGTAGGTCAGGCTGGTGGAATTCCCACCGGGCTGGCGTGCCCCCGGCCCCTGCATGCTGAAGTTGGCGCTGACGAAGAGCAGGTTGGTGCCCAATGTCTCGATGCGTTCGGCGATCGTTGCCTCCGTGCCCGCACTGACGGCGATCATAACGATCACGGCGGCGACGCCGATGATCACGCCCAGCATCGTCAGCAGGGAGCGCAATTTGTTACGGCTAACGCCTTCCCAGGCGATGGCCAGAACTTCGTTAAATTTCATCAGACACCTCCGGCTGCAGCATAGGTTGCGTTTCCTGTTCGATCGCACCGTCCCGAATGTGGATGATGTGTTGGGCGTGTCGGGCATTCTCGGCATCGTGGGTGATCATCACGATGGTACGCCCGCGCGCGTGCAGATCGTGCAGGATGTTCATGATTTCCTCGCCGGATCGGGTGTCCAGGTTGCCGGTGGGTTCATCGGCCAGGATCAAGACGGGATCGTTGATTAAGGCGCGTGCAATGGCCACGCGCTGCTGCTGCCCCCCCGACATTTCCTTGGGCCGATGATGTTCACGGTTTGCCAGGCCCACAGCTGCCAGGGCGGCGTGCGCCCGTTCGATACGTTCTTTCTTCGCTGTGCCGCCGTTCCGGCGGTAAACCATCGGCAAGATCACGTTTTGCAGTGCGGTTGCCTGCGGCAGCAAGTTGTAGGATTGGAAGATAAAACCGAGCTTTCGCCCGCGAATGTGGGCCAGTTCGGTGCGATCTTTGCGGCTGACGTCTTCTCCGTCGAGCAAGTAGGTGCCGCCGGTGGGGCGGTCGAGGCATCCCAGGATGTTCATCAGCGTACTTTTGCCCGAACCGGATGGCCCCATGATGGCGACGAATTCACCGGGTTCGATGTGCAGGCTGACGCCGTTGAGGGCCGCCACCTTCACATCACCCATCTGGTAGATTTTCGTCATCTCACGAATTTCGATGATGGCCATGCTGCCGGTCTGGGCAGTATTTCCGTCGGTTTTTTGTTCGCTGGCTGCGTTCATTGCCCCGATCCTGTTTCCACGATCCCGGTGGTGACCACGTCACCTTCGTTTAGCCCGGATTTGATCTCGGCGTAGGTCATATCCATGATGCCCACTTCCACGACTTTCAATACGGGTTCGTCGTTTTCCAGCACGAAGACGCCGTACTTTCCTGCGGCAAGCTCGCGCAGCGCTTCAACCGGCACCAGCAAGGCATCTTCCGATTCGCTGCTGATGATCTCCACGCTGGCGTTCAGGCCGACAGGTAGCGTTTGCGGTTTGGCATACGTGCTCATGTCCATCTGCGCCAGGGCATGGACGGCGGTCACGTTTTGCAGCAAGGTCAGGCTGGGGTCCACGCTGGTGATTTTTCCGTTGAAGGTATCGTTAGGCAGCGCATCGAAGACGATCTCGATGGGATATCCGACTCCGATGCTGTTCAGGTCGGATTCATCGACATAGATTTCCAGCATGGGCTGGCTCAAGTCCGCCATGGTGATGATGGCGCTTGTTCCCACGTCGTCGCCAACCTGGGCGTCGACGGCCAGGATAGTTCCATCGATCGGGGCTACCAGAGTCTGGTCGGCGATGGACTCTTCAATCAGGGTCAGTTGCGCTTCGGCATTGGCCAAGTCGAGTTCCGCCAGTTTGAGGTCGGTGTCGTCGGGGCCGGTCTTGAGCGTATCGAGTTGTTCTTGCAGGGCGGCCACGTGGGCCTCTGCCAGGGCGATATCGGTCTCGGATGGGTTGGTGAGATTTTCGAGCGCTTCCTGCGCATCGGCAAGCTGGCCTTGCGCCAGGGCCAAATCGGCGTGCTTCTCGTTGATTTCTGTTTCGGTGGGTTCGCCGAGGTACCAGTTTAGCGTTGCCAGGGCGCGGTCGCGTTCGGTTTTGGCCGCTGCCAGGTTGCTCAGCGCCAGCGCCTTGCCGGCGTCCTCGCTGGGGTCGCCGCCAGTGTCTTCGTATCTGGACTGCATTTGATCGACCTTCTGCTGTGCCAGCAAATACGCGGCGCGTGCCGACGCGACGGCTTCCTGGCTGCCGCGATCGTAGTTCAGGTTGGTGACGTAACGCTGAGCCTTATCGACGGCTTCTTGTGCTGCGATGACGGCCAACTCAGCCTCGGCGATTGCGCCTTCCGCAGGGTTGAGCAGTTCATCGAGCGTTTTTTGTGCGCTTGCGAGATCGACGGCTGCCTGTGCGATGTTCAGGTCACTGGCGGAGGCTTTTACTTCCTCCAGGTTTTCCTGTGCCTTGAGCACGTTCAACTGGGCGGACGTCAATTGGGCGGTCAGCGAAGCATCTGATGAACTGCTGGTCAGGATGGCCAACACATCGCCGGCCTTGACCTCGTCGCCTACTTCAACGAGCAGTTCACTGAGCTTGCCGCTGTTTTCGAAGCTCAACTTCACCTCGTTCGACGGGATAAGGCTTCCGGTGCCGCTGGCCGAGATCACCAGGCTGCCACGCCTTACGGTTGCCGTCTGTAATGGATTTTCTTGAGCTTGCTCTGGCGAAGCCTGTGCCTGGCGGTAGTAGAGAAACCCGCCTCCTGCAACCACTATCACGAGTACGGCCACTGCAATTGATAAAACCATTTTTCGAGACATGATTTTTCCTTCTTCGGCGCTTCCGTTGAAAAGGGGAGCGCCCCTCCTTTATTTGTGGCTCTTCCGGCATTGCCGGGAAGGGGATTCTTCACGCTAAACCCGGGAGACCCTTTTTTGTTTGTTGAGACTTTAAGAGACGGTCTGAAAAGTGCCCGACAGGTGTGGTGCACTTCTATAAGGGTAGATGCCGCATGTTTCTCGTCGGCAAAGTGCGTCGCACCTTACTTTGCAGACAGCTTCTAAACCGGTGAAATGGGCATATCGGTTGGCGCAGCTTTTTTTCTTTGCCGGATGAATGCCGTGAGTTGGCCGGTGAGCCAATAAACCGTGATGATTCCGGCGATCAAGGCCGGGCTTTTACCAATGTCAAGAACCAGCTTGATCAAATTTTGCTGGTGCAAGGCACGTTGCATGAAACTTTCCTTGTTCTATTTTTGTTTTTCAACTTATCCCGATTCTAAAAAAAGCTTGTAAAGAAAGGATATTGGCAAGATGAAGACATTATGAAGATTAAAACGGCGCCCGTTTGGCGATGAAGCCGCCAAACGGGCGCCGTTTTCTGAATGTACCCGGAAAGACGATGGAATCAGGGCCGGTAAAGAAGACCGTGCTCTTGCAGCGTTTGCTTGATGCGCGCCACTGCCTGTTCGGTGGATGTGCAATCTTCTATCCAGAGATCGCAGGCAATGTCGGTGGTGAGGGTCTCGCCGACCCAGACCGTCTCGATGCGCTCGGGGGCGATCACTGTTTGGAGCAGCTTGAGGTCTGCCTGGGTCAGTTCGACGGCGGTGACGATTAAGAGCAAGCCGGCGTCGAGCAGGATGTTGGCCACCTCCGCCAGCCGGCGAATGTGCTCGCGGCGATCTTCGCTCTCCGAATGGCCGGGGATGTCGGCGGCCACGCCGTAAACAACGCTGCCCATGCCCAGGTAGTAGACGAATCGCCCGCTGCGGAACAGGCCGGCCTCCAAGGCGCGCGCCAGGCGCTTGCGCCCCACACCCTGCCGCCCGGTGATGATCACCAGGCCGGCGCGCTGGCTGTACCGTTCGGCGCGTTCTTCCTGGGTGACGTCGCTGGCGATCCAGCGTGCGTTGCGTTCGCGCACGCGCTCGCGTACCCAACTTTCGGTGTCGGGCAGGCCTTCCAGGATCATGCCGCCGCCACGGATTTCGTAACCATCGACGACCACAAAGCGGCTGGTATCGGGGGCTACATCGGCCCGATCGAAGGCCAGGGCATGGTCGAGTGAGAGGATGCACTCGGCCATTTCGTGGCGGTCAACCTGGACTTTTTCAACGTCGCTATCCAGGCTGGATGCGTTGACGACCCGTACGAAGCTTTCTACCTGAAAGCGGGTGCGCGCGGTAGCCAGCTTGATGGTGTAAAACTTTTTTGCTACCAGGGGCTCTTTCCCCAGCCAGAACAGGCTCACGCGCAAACGCAGGGCTGCTTCTGGAGGCGTTTCGCCGGCGCGGGCGGCGATTTCACCGCGCTGGATGTAAATTTGTTGGCTCAAAGTAAAGCCGGTGGCGCACGGTGCGGAAACGGACGCCGGCCCGGCTGCGCCAAAGGTTTCGATGGTCTGAACGCTGCTGCGCTTGCCCGACGGGTAAAAAACAACCTCGTCTCCAATATGAATCGTACCGCTGGACACGCTGCCAGCCACGATGCGCAGCGGGGTAAAGCGGTAAACATCCTGCACCGGCATGCGGAAGGGCCGGTCGGCCGGCTGCTGGCTCTTCTCGAAGGCATCCAGCGCCTGCAAGACCGTCGGTCCCTGGTACCAGGGCAGGTTGGCGCTTGCCTGGCTGATATTGTCGCCTTCGCGCGCGCTGACGGGGATAAACCCGACCGGATGCAGGCCGATCTTGTGCAAAAAGTCAGCGTATTCCCGGCGGATGGCCCCGAAACGTGCTTCGCTGTAGCCGGCCAGGTCCATCTTGTTGATCAGGACAACCACCTGGCGAATCCCCAGCACCGTGAGCAGGTTGCCGTGCCGCCGGGAATTTTCCTGGACACCCTCTTGCGCGTCGATCACCAGCAGGGCGGCCTCGGCGCGCGCTGCGCCGGTGACCATGTTCTTGACGAATTCGATGTGCCCCGGCGCGTCGATGATGATGTAGCGCCGCCTGGGTGATTGAAAGAAAACACGCGCCGCGTCGATGGTGATGTTCTGGCGGCGTTCGTCTTTGAGGGCGTCGATCAGAAAGGCATACTCAAAAGGCCGTGCGTTGCGTTCGCAATACAGGCGGATTTGCTCCAGCTTACCCACCGGCAAAGCGCCCGTATCGGCCAGCAAACGCCCGATGACGGTGCTTTTGCCGTGATCGACGTGCCCGACGAAAACGATGTTCATTTTTTCGCTGTCCTCGACCGGTGCCATCACATGTACCCTTCCCGGCGCAGCGTTTCCAGCCCGCCGCCGTCTTCGGCGTCCTGGGCGCGCCCGGCGCGCTCGGCGATCCTGGCAAACTTGCCCGTGCGCAACTCTGCCACGATTTCGGCCACCGTGCGCGCTTCCGATTCGACCGGCATCGTGCAAGGATAGCAGCCTAGCGAACGGTAGCGGCGGCCGTCGCCGTGGTTGTAATACAGCGAGACGGTGGGGATGTTTTCACGCTGGATGTATTCCCAGATGTTCAGCTCCGTCCAATCGAGCAAGGGGTGGATGCGAACGTTAGTGCCGGGGGCGAAGTCAGTTTTGAACTGGTTCCAAAATTCCGGGGGTTGATCGCCGATATCCCACTCGTTCCGGGCGTCGCGCGGCGAAAAGTAGCGCTCTTTCGACCGCGAGCCTTCTTCGTCCGAGCGCGCCCCGGCGATGATGCCGTGGAAGGGTTCGGGGGTTTGCTCTCGTTCGTAAAGGCCCCGGGTGTGGTTGAAGCGATAACGAACCCCCTGGCCGTTGATCGTTTGCGTGAGCGCCTCTGTCTTGAGCAGGCGGCAGCAGCTGATGCGATCCGTTTGCCCGTCGGGGAAGGTCGTTTTGGCGGCCAGGGCGGCTTCGTTTACGCCGACGATCATCGGCAAGCGCCACTCGCGCACCAGCTGGTCGCGGTAAGCGATCATTTCGGGGATTTTGAAGTGGGTGTCGATATGGATGAGCGGAAAAGGCACGTGCCCGAAGAAGGCCTTGCGCGTCAACCACAACAGCACGGTGCTGTCCTTGCCCATCGACCAGAGCATCCCCAGGTTTTTGAAGTTGGCGTAGGCTTCGCGTAAAATGTGAATGCCAATGTTTTCGAGTTCGTCCAAAGAGTCCATCACTCACGTCCTGTTTGCTGGCACCTGACCTGCGATGTCTGTAAATCGACGCAAGCCCGCATCGTCAAAAAGCCGTGTTTTTGGAGATATGCCACCACCCGTTCCGCGCACGCCGCCACCGGTTCGTCACCGCTGTGCAAAACCAATTCTGGCTGTTCGGGTATCTCGTAAGGGGATGAGATGCCGGTGAATTCGGCCACCTCGCCGCGGCGCGCCTGCCGGTACAGCCCTTTCGGGTCGCGCCCTTCGCACACGGCCAGCGGGCAATCGATATAAATCTCAACGAATGCGTCTGCCGGAACGATCTGCCGCGCCCGCCGGCGATCGGCGGCAAATGGGCTGATGAAGGCTGTCAACACGATCAGCCCCGCATCGACAAAGAGCTTTGCTACCTCGCTCAGGCGGCGGATGTTCTCTGTGCGGTCTTTGGGTGAAAAGCCGAGATCGCCATTCAGGCCGCTGCGGATGTTGTCGCCGTCCAGTAGATAGGTGTGGGCGTGGAAATCGCGGTTCAGGCGCACTTCGACTGCGTTGGCAATCGTCGATTTGCCGCTCCCCGAAAGCCCGGTAAACCACAAACAGGCCGGACGATGCGGCTTGATGGCCACCCGTTCGGCGTGGCTGAGGGTATGTTGGTGCTTATAAAGGGATGATGTTTTTATTCCGGCCACCACGTTGATTTCTTCACAGCGCACTTTCCCAGCCGAGTTCCTGACCGAGATAGTCGTAGAGCGCCTGGTTGTACGGCTTGAAGTAACGAGATAGTGCCTGGCGAGTTTCTGCCTTCATGGGGGGGTACTTCCCTTCTTTGAAGACCCGGTATGCAGGTGGTTGCCAGGGGCGTAATCCCAAAAAGTTTATCACGCTTGCGTAAGTTGTGGGTGTTTCCTGGTACAGTTGGCTGCTTCTTAAGATCATGACGTTTTCGCGCGGGAAAAGGCGAAATACCTTCGGAATCTGCTCGATATACCTTCCGGATGCCAGGTAGCTGTGGGCAATGTAATTTGCCTGTGGGTAGCGGTAGTCGGCAGCAATTCTTTCGGCTTCCCCGGCCAGACGTTCCGTTTCGCTGGCGATCGCATCTTCGAACGAAAGCATCTCGTGCCCGACGCGTTTTTGGTGTTGATAGTGTGAATAGGCACGTTCGGCCGGGTTGCGCAGTAAGATTAAGATTTTTACCTGCGGCAGCATCAGGGCCAGGCGTTGCAGTGCCGTTGGGTGAAACAGGTAATTGGGAGTTCCTTCCCCTGTAATATGTGGGCCATGCTGCAACTTACCTCGCAAAGGAAAATGGGCCAGGTACCAGGGATAGCCGCAGAAGTAGTTACAGTCGAAAAATTTGATTTCCTTGCGGAAGGCCGGTAAAACGTCCGGATGTTGCGCGATGTAGGCATAGAGCGATGATGTTCCCCCTTTTTGTGCGCCGACGATCAGAAAATTGGGCGTCGCGCGGAGCGATGCGGTAACCCGGTGGAACAGCCACCATAGAACGTTCCTGGGGTTTTCCCTGAGTTTTGAGTAAGCGAGGTTAGGATCGTTGCGCATTTGTACTGCCGGTCCTTGATTTTCTATGATCTGTTCTCTCCTAATTCTAAAAACGATGCGTAAAAAACTGGTTGACGCATTATGAAAACACTGTGAAGCCGTCTGATGCCAACGGCGATAAAAACAGGCGCCCTGCTATTTTGCGGCAAGATTGCCTGAAAATAGCAGGGCGCCTGAATGTGCCAGGGAGCCGGAGATCTTTACGGCAGCGTGCAGTAGCGTTCGATGTTTTTTTCGATAACGGCCAGGCTGTCTTGCCAGAAACGGGGCGCACGAATGTCGATGCCGAAGCGCCCGGCCAGTTCGGCCGCGCTGCCTTCCCCGGTTGAAGCCAGCAAGTTGCGGTAATCGGTAATGAATCCGGCGCCGCGCTGTTGGTAGATGGCATATAAGCCAATGCCGAAGAGCAGGCCAAACGCATAGGGGAAATTGTAAAACGACAGATCGGCGTAGTAATAATGTGGTTTCCAGGTCCACATGTACTTATGACGATAGTTTTCATCCAGGCCGTCTCCGTAGGTGGCCTGCTGGGCGCGTTCCATAATGTCGCACAAATCATCGGCCGAAAGCTCCGATTCTTCACGGCGCTCGAAGACTTCTTTCTCGAACAAATAGCGCGAGTAGATATCGACGATCACCTGGGCGTCACTGATCAGGCGCACCTCGCGGATGGCCAGTTCCTCCTGCGGGTGGTCGGTCTGTGCCAGGATGGCTTGCATAACGATCGTTTCGCACATGATCGATGCGGTTTCGGCCAGCGTCATAGGCGTTTGCTTTTGAATGGCCGTCTTGCCGGCCTGGTAGGCGCATTCGTTGTGGTAGGCGTGGCCTAACTCGTGAGCGATGGTGAAAACCTGGTCGAGCGAGCCGTCGAAGTTGCACAGCACGCGGCTTTCCTTGACGCCCGGCACGGCCATGCAGAAGGCCCCACCGCGTTTGCCCTGGCGCTGTTCGGCATCGATCCAGTGATTTTCAAAGGCGCGCTGCGCAAAAGCGGCCAGATCGGGTGAGAACTTGCCGAAATTGGTGACGATAAACTGGCGAGCTTCGTCGAACGTGTACGTTTTCTCGTTGTTACCGACGGGCGCAAAGACGTCCCACCAGGCCAATTTCTCCTTGCCGAAACGCTTCGCCTTGGCGTGAAAGTACTTGCGAAACGTGGGGAAGGATGCCTGCATGGCGGCCAGCATGGCCTCCAGCGTGGGACGATCGATGCGCGCCATGTCGATGGCTGCATGCAGGGCATCGTCGCGCCCGCGGTGCCGGTCGAGCGTGTTGGCGGCGCCCTTGACGCCATTGATGCAGGCTGCCAGGGGCTCCCGAACCGAATCCCAGGCCTGCATTTCGGCTTCGTATGCGCGCCGGCGTACGGCTTCGTCGGGGTGCGAATGCAGGTTGATCAGCGCCGGCATGGGCAGCTTCTGTACTTCCCCATCGAGTTCGAAATCGACGCTGAGTTGGGATGTGATCGTGCCCTGGAGTTTATTCCAGGCCCTGGCGCCGCTCAAACCAAGTTCCGCTGCCAACACTTCCTCTGCGCCGCTCATCAAAAATTTTGCCTGCTCGGCGGTCTCGCACAGGCTGAAAGCGTGCGCTTGCGCCACAGGATTTAACGGAATGGCCTGATCGAGCCGTGGCGCAATCTTCCCGACCCAGCTCTGGAACTGTGTCCCCGCCTTTTGCAGGCGCAGGCTAACCTGTTCGTATTCAGAAAGCTTTTTGCGCGCGGCGGCATTGTGCGAATCGACGGCGACGAAGGCGTAAATATACCCTCGGATGGTTGCGCCGAGCTCGATCGAGGCGTTCAGGCGTTCGACGATCGCGCCAAGCAGGTCTGCCACCTGAGAAATCGGGCTGCTGGCATCGACTGCCTGAAGGCGTTCGGTGCACAGCCGTTCCAACTCATCAAGTTGATTTTGCATCGTCGTGATGGCGGCTTCAAGCTCTGCAGAATCGAGCGACGGGTAAACGTTAGAAAGATCCCAACGGGAAGGGGATGTCATGGGGGGCTCCTGAGATGAGAAAAAACCAATATATTTGTTCGACAAGTATACCCCACAACGAAATCGAGATAAAATACCCGCATATGCCGACCCGAGAACGCTCGCAACGTGTCGAAGCGGTGGTTTTACGCCATTCAGACTGGGGTGAGGCCGATCGCCTGCTCTGGCTCTATACGCGCGAGACCGGTAAGACGCGCGCCATCGCCAAGGGGGTACGTAAGCCGCGCTCGCGCAAGGCCGGTCACCTGGAGCCGTTTACGCGTGCCATCTTGATGCTTGCGCACACGCGCGACATGCCGTTGGTCACGCAAGCCGAGACGGTCGACGCTTACTTGGCGCTGCGTGACGATTTGCTGCATGTGGGATACGCCAGCTACGTGGTCGAACTGCTGGATCGCTTTACCTACGAAGAAGGGGAAAACCTTTCGATGTATCGCCTGCTCACCGACACGCTCGGCCGGTTGAACACCCAGGCCAATCCATGGGTGCCGCTGCGATACTACGAAATCCGCCTGCTCGATCTGGTCGGCTTTCGCCCCCAGTTGTTTCAGTGCGCTCGTTGCGAGCACAACATTCAGCCGGAAGATCAGTATTTTTCGGCGGCTTCGGGCGGCGTTTTGTGCCCGACATGTGGCGCCCACGATCCCTCGGCGCAGCCAATTTCGCTGGATGCCTTGCGTTACTTGCGGCATTTCCAACGCAGCAGCTACGCAGAAGCCTCGCGTGCGCAGTTATCCTCAGCGGTCAACCGGGAGATTGAGCGCCTGATGCAGCACTATCTGACCTACCTGCTCGAACGCGGCCTCAACTCCCCTGAATTTTTGCGGCGGGTTCGTGCGGAGAGCGGGCGTTCAGAGAACGAGAAGGGCCTGTAGAATCAACGAACGCCGGCAAAAAGCTTGCCGGCGTTCTATGAAATTGTTTATATGGGGGGTTACCAGTTATTGTTGCGACGATCACCACCCTGGCGGCCACCGCCACGGTTGTAACCACCGCCGCCACCGCCACGGCTGTAACCACCGCCGCCACCGCCGCGTGAACCGCCTTCGGGGCGAGGGCGAGCTTCGTTGACCGTCAGGCTACGGCCCAGCAAATCCTTGCCGTTCAGCGCCGCAATCGCCGCATTTCCCTCGCCGCCATCTGGCATTTCGACGAAGGCGAAACCGCGCGAGCGGCCTGTGGCCTGATCCTTGATGATGGCAACCGATGCGACCTGCCCATAAGCGGCGAAAGCGTCGCGCACATCATCTTCACTTGCCTTGAACGACAAATTTCCAACATAGATATTCATTTTGAAACTCCTGCAAAAGCTGGCGAATGGCAGTTCCATTCAAGGTTAATTTTTGGCTCGGCCGCTACGCTTCCGGCCACAAGCCATCATCCCACAAGAACATTGAGGGGCAAATTTTTAACGACTGCACTTCAATGCCCAGTCCGGTGGGAAAACACAACCCGAACGGCCAAACACTGGCCCCCAAAAGGCGAGACATCAGCATTTTATGGCAATCATCATCCACACTGCAAATTATACTCGTACAGACCTTAACTGCATAGCGCGCGGATTCGGGAAATTATGTTGTCAAGAGAAAATGGCCCTTCCAAATGCGGCATGAAGGCTCTCTCCACTCATCCCAGGCATCTGGCGAATGTTACTCAGCCACCCGGGAGTATAATCATAGCCGGAGGTGACGCCATGCAGCAAAAAGAACTCCGTGAAATCGTTCTCGGCATTTTCCGTAACGCTTTGTTCGCCTTACTTGTGGTGGCAGGGAGCCTGCTTGCGGCCGGTTATTTCTTGAAGTGGTCTCTCGAAGGTGCACAGGCTTGGGAACGTTATGGAAATGTTTCGTTTTTTGCGGGCATCGCACTGCTGATTGTGGGCGGCTTTCTGGTGGGCGGTGTACGCCAGATGCCGATGGGACAGGGGGCCTTTATCCACATGCAATCGATCGGCACCGAGGCCGAGCTGGACAACAGCGCCCGCTCACGTTTTATCGGGTTGGCGGCGTTCTTTTACACCTACCGTGCAACGATTTCACTGTGGTTGGCGGGGGCGCTGATGGTGATCATCGGCATGATCATGCAAAACCTGACCTTTTAAAGGAGTTTTTCTATGAGTATCGAATCTGTTCTTGGACGCGCCTGGCAGATCACCTGGAAATATAAGATTTTGTGGTTGTTCGGCATCCTGGCCAGTTGCGGTGGCGGCAGCAGTGGAGGCAGTAGTGGCGGGGGTGGCGGGGGGAATGGCAGTTCTTCTGCCTTCCTTCAAATGGGTTTTGGGACCTATCGCGCGAACATCTTGAGGTTGTGGCGAGTTTTCGTCGAGCGGGTAGGAGAAACGGAGCCGTGGATCACCTTGCTCGTCATTGCAGTTGTGTTCACCCTGGCTCTCATATTGATCGCGCTTGCGTTGGCGTTGAATACGATCGGGCGCATCGGGCTGATCCGGGGAACGTGCCAGGCCGAAAACGGTGTCGAGCGCCTTTCCCTGAGTGAGTTATTCAAGGGTGGCCTGCCTTATTTTTGGCGTGTGTTGGCACTGGGGTTGCTGCTCGGTATCGGTGCCCTGCTGGTTGGTTCGTTGCTCTTACTGCCTATCGGATTGGTGACTTGCGGTATAGGGTTTTTGCTTTTCTTGCCGTTCGTGTGGTTCGTCGCCGTGTGGATCGAGCAGGCGAGCGCCGCCGTTGTGGCCGAGGATGCCGGCATCGCCGATGGCCTGCGCAAAGGTTGGGAAATTATCCGTGACAACCTGGGTACCATTATCGTGATGTCGCTGATCCTCTACCTGTTGCTCGGCTTGCTGGTGGGGTTGCTGCTTACTTTGCCTGCAATTTTGCTGGCGTTCCCCCTGATTTTAGGGGCGATGACGGCAGCCATGACGCAGGCACCCTTTGCTTTTAGCGTTGGGATGCTCATTACGGTGGCTTTGCTGGCCGTTTACATTCCCCTGGCCGTTCTGCTCAACGGCATCCTGCGCACCTATATCGGCTCTGCCTGGACGTTGACATATCTGCGGTTGCGTAAAGCCTCTCCGAGACTGGAGGAAATGCCGGTTTTGTAACCTGCTTTCCCGCCAAAGGCGGAAGGGCCTTAAAACATTGCAGGCCGAAAATGCCGCACATCTTCGGCCTGCAACGTTTCGCCACGTGTTGCTATGCCTCCTCGCGGCCCTCGGCTTTGTGCTTGCGTTTGATCGCGTCGATCGTTTCTTGGGGCAAATCGGGCACCTGGCGTGTTTCGGTGATGCCCAATGCATTCATCTGCGCCTCACGCCAGCGAGCGAGGCGGTCGGCCACTTGCCCTTCATAACCCTGGGTGGAAGGTTTGTAAAAATAGGTTCCCAGTAAGGGACGTGGCAAATACTGCTGCGGCAGGAAGTGATCGGGGCCCTCGTGTGGGTACTGGTAGCCCTGACCGTGGCCGAGTGCAGCCGCATCGCGGTTGCCGTCTTGCAGGTGCTGCGGTATGTTGGTCACCCCGGCGCGTTCGATCAACTGGAAGGCGCTGAAGTAAGATGTGGTAGTGTTGGATTTAGGGGCCGTTGCCAGGTACAGCGTGGCTTCGACAATGGGGAAAATGCCCTCCGGCAGGCCGATGTATTCGAAGGCCTGCGCGGCCGCATTGGCAACCACCAGGCCCTGGGGATCGGCCAGGCCGATGTCTTCACCGGCCAGGATGATCAGGCGCCGCAAAATGAAGCGCGGGTGTTCGCCAGCATACAGCATTTTTGCCAGCCAGTAGAGCGCAGCATCGGGATCGGAGCCGCGTACCGACTTGATGAAGGCCGAGATCGTATCGTAGTGCGCGTCTCCATCCTTGTCGTACAACACGGCCCGGCGTTGAATCGATTCCTGGGCGACTTCGAGGGGAATGTGGATGACGCCGTTTTCGTCTGGTGTGGTGGATTCGACGGCCAATTCCAGGGCGTTCAGGCAGTTGCGGGCATCGCCCCCGGCCACGTTGATCAAATGTTCCTGTGCATCTTCGTCCAGCCGGATTTTGCGCTTGCCGTAGCCGCGTTCTGGATCGGTGATGGCGCGTTCGAGCAGCGTCCGTACCTGGGCGCGGTGTAGCGGCCCTAGTTGAAAGACGCGCGAGCGCGAAACCAGGGCGCCGATTACGTCGAAGTAAGGATTCTCGGTCGTGGCGCCGATCAAGGTAAAGGTGCCGTTTTCGACGTGCGGCAAGAGGGCGTCTTGTTGGGCTTTGTTCCAACGGTGGACTTCGTCGACGAAGAGCAGTGTTTTAATGCCGCGCAGCTTACGGCGTTCGAGCGCTTCATCGATTACCCGGCGCAGTTCGGGCTTGCCCGCCAGCACGGCGGAAAGCGTCTCGAAGTGGCTTTTCGTGCTGTTGGCGATCACCATGGCCAGCGTGGTTTTGCCCGTGCCGGGCGGCCCCCACAGAATAATCGATGAAAACAGCCGGTCGGCTTCGATAGCGCGCCGCAGCAGCTTGCCGGGGCCGAGGATGTGTTCCTGGCCGATGTACTCGTCCAGCGTACGCGGGCGCATGCGGGCGGCCAGCGGTGCTTCGCTTTTCATGCGGTCGTTCATGGTGTGGGTGAAGAGGTCCATGGGGAAAATTATACTTTACCGTAACACCAAATCCAACGCGTGGGTAGCCGGCCCATCAGAATATAAAAGCCCTCCCGTTCGGTGAGCGGGATTCATTCTGGCTGTCAAGTTCATCCCCCGTCGTGTTGCGGGTTTGCGGTTTCGCCGGTCGGGTGATAATGGATGTGAACCGTGTGAAGGTAGGGGATCGTGCCCGTCAATTTTTCCTCGGCCAGTGTGGCTATCCGATCGCCCTTGGCCACGCTAATCTCGCCATCCACGCAAATCGTCAGGTTGATCATCAGGTAAGGCCCAAAGCGATGGGCGTGAATATCTTCCACTTCGCAAATGCCGGGCACGCTTCCCAAGACTTGCAAAATCTGCTTCTCGAGGGCCTGCCCGGGCAGCGTATCCATCAACTCGGAAGCCGATTGGCGCAAGATTTGAATCCCGGTCCGCAGGACCACCAGCGATACCAGGGCGCCGGCCAGTGGGTCGATCCAGGTGTAGCCGATGCGGCCCAGGCTGATACCTGCCAGCGCGGCCGACGCCGAGAAGATATCGTTGCGATGATCGAGCGCCAGGGCCATCACGGCCGGGTTGTTGGCCTGCTTACCGATCCGGTTGGTGTAGTGAAACAGGAAGGTTTTTAGCCCGATGGTGGCTAAGGCAACCCAAAAGGCCAGTGGGCTGGCGCCGGGTAAAACGGTTTGGCCGGTGACCTGATCGAACACGGCGCTGACAGCATCCCAAAAAATGCTGATGGCTGTGGTAATGACGAATGCCCCCACGGTAAGCGCAGCAATGGACTCGAACTGGCTGTGCCCGAAGGGGTGCTCGCGGTCGGCCGGCTTGTGCGAAAGGCGGACGAAAATGGCCACCACGAGATTGTAAACGACATCGGATGTGGAGTTGATCCCATCGGCCAGCAGTGCCGGGCTGTGGCCGATGATGCCGATGGCAACTTTCACCACGGCCAAAAGCGTGTTCGTGCCCAGCGCCAGGTTGACGGCCTGCAGGCTGTTTCTCTCTCTGGTGGATTGAACAGAAGATGTATCTTGTTGGTGACCGGATGTTGACAAAACAATGCCTTCCTCAGCCGGCCGGCGTGCACATACGCGTGGCCAGTTCGCGCAACTGGACGGGATTGACCGGCTTGAGCAGGATGATGTCGGCTTTCTCGCGTACCATCTCGGCCTGCCGGGCATCTGCCGTGGCCACGATGACGTTGGTGGCCTCCAGGCGCGCCTCGCTGCGAATATAGTCGAGGATGCTTTCGCCGTTTACGCAGGGCAAGTTCAGGTCCAGGACGATCAGGTCTGGCGTGGCTTTTGCCAGCGATTGTAAGGCAAGCTCGCCGTCCAAAACGGTTTCAGTTTCGAAATTAACCTTCAACGCCAGTGAAAAAATCTGGCTGAGTTGCATATCGTCTTCGACGATCAGGGCGAAAGGTTTCGTCATGGGTTTGGCTCCTCAAAAAGGTGTAAGGGCCTGGTGCCCATTTGGGCATCGTTGCGGATCGGCAGCCTGACGGTAAACGCGCTGCCATTTCCGATTTCACTGTCTGCGCGAATCTCGCCACCCATTAGTTCTACCAATTGCCGGGTGATGGAGAGGCCCAATCCGGTGCCGCGATTTTCACGCGTTACGGAGTTGTCGACCTGGCGGAAGGGTTCAAAAATATACTGAAGCGCTTCTGGGGGGATGCCGACGCCTGTGTCGCTCACCTGGAGCACCCAGTGGGTCGTATCGGGCGCGGAGGCTTTTACGCGAATCGAGCCGCTGGGTGTGTATTTGATTGCATTCCCAACCAGGTTGATCAGAACCTGCTGCAAACGTTGCGAGTCGGTGAGGATACGCGCCGGTAAATCTGGTGTGGTCTCGATGTGAAGGGTCAGCCCTTTTACACCTGCGAGTGGCGCCATTTTGGCTTCCACTTGTTTCAAAACATCACGCGGGTTGCACCACTGCAGGTGGATGGTCAGTTTGCGCGCTTCGATTTGCGCCGCGTCGAGCAGTTCGTTGACGATGACGGTCAGGTAGTTGACACTTTCGACGATTTGCGAGACAGCGTCAGTTTGCTCGGCATTCAACGGCCCAAAGGCGTGGGTGCGCAGCAGCTCGGCATAGCCAAGGATGCCCCCCAGGGGTGTGCGTAGCTCGTGATTGACCTTCGATAGCAACTGGCTTTTGACTTTGCTGCCTTCCAGAGCCTGATCACGTGCCAGGGCCAGCGCCTCCTCGAAACGCTTGCGCTCGGTGATGTCGCGCGCCATGGCCTGAAAGCCTATAACACGGCCATCCTCCTCGATGATTTGCACGTTTTGGCCCAACCAGATCTCCCCTACGGCTGTTGGGCGTAGGGCGAATTCATAGTAGGAGCTTGGTTGGCGGGCAAGGAACTGCCGTTTATAAAAACGCGCCATTTTATGCCGCTCTTGAGGTTCGGCAAATTCGAGGTAGTGCTTTCCGACCAGTTCGCTTTCCTGGTAGCCTGTTACGTGCAAGCCGGTAGGGTTGACGTAAGTGATGTAGCCGTTTTCGTCGGTGCGATAGATCACGTCGCCGGCGTTTTCGACGAGCTGGCGAAAACGGACTTCGCTCTCGTGCAGCAGGGTTTCGATTTGCTTACGTTCGGTAATGTCTTCCTTTATTGCTACGTAGTGGGTAATTTGCCCATCGGGACTGACAATCGGCGAGATCGAAGCGAATTCCCAGTAGAGCGTTCCATTCTTCTTGCGATTGCAGAACTCGCCGTGCCAGGATTCTCCGGCCCGAATCGTTTCCCAGAGTTCCTGATGCGTCCGGGCTGGCGTTCGATCGGTCTTCAGGATGCGCGGGTTCTCTCCGATAACTTCTTCCGGCCGGTACCCGGTAACTTGCGTGAACTTCGGGTTTACGTAGCAGATTTTGCCCTCGGAGTCTGTGATCACAATCGATGTCGGGCTGGCTTCGACGGCCCGTGAGAGCTGGCGCAGTTGTTCTTGGGTTCGTTTGTGTTCGCTGATGTCGTGAATGGTGACTGCCTGCCCAAGGAATTGCCGTTCGGTGTTGTGAATGGGGGAAAGGTGAAGTTCGTACCAGCGTTGGTCTTCACCTTCCCCCAGGGTGATCTCGCTCAACGTCTCTGGCCCGTGCCGGTAGCGCTCGAGCAAGGGCGGCCAGCCTCGAAGCAGTTCGGAAACGGTCAGCCCGAGGATGCTCGGGCGCGGCAGGTCAAGCAATTTCTGTGCGGCAGGGTTTAAGTCGACGATCCGATCCTGTGCATCGAGCACGATCATACCATCTTGCATCTCATCCACGATCAAATCGCGTGCCAACGGCGAGAGCTTGACCAGTTGAAAGCCAAAAACGGCCCAGGCCAGGCCGAGCACCGATACGGTGAAGGCAAAAGGAGTCAAGTCGAGATGGCGAATGGGACTGCGCCCCGAAAGGTAGAGCGCATTTCCTACCCAGGGGGCCAGCATGGCGATCAACAAGGTTGCCGCTTGGCCGCGGTATGGCCCTTGTCGATTGGCCAGGAAACGCAAAATGAGCGTGGCGCCAACGGCCAGGAGAACATACGAAAACATTGGGTAGAAAAAGTACAACGGCCCGCGCACGATCTCCAGGGCTGAAAATCCATCCACTTCGAGTACGTTGGTTTGCTGCCAGATCAGGCCGTGCGTTTGTGTGGTAAAGGCCAGGGCGAGCGTCAGCAAAGGAGGGCCGATCAAAAGCGAGAGTAACCATTGAGGCAGGCGTTTGCCTTGTGATGTGTGGCTGATGGCGAAAAACAACCAGGCCAGCGGGACGGCGACGATCCCCATGTACTGCATCTTTCCCCAAAAAACTTTCGAGGCCAGATCGGGCGCGGCGATTTCCAGTGCATACCCCAAGGCCCATTCGGTGATCGCCAGCGCCATGATACTCAACGCAAGCGCGTTAGGCCCGTGCCGGTGCCTCCAGGCGTACAGGGCTACGCCTCCCGAAACCACAGCGGCGATGAGTAGTGGAAACGTGTAAGGGGTAAAGTGATATGACAGCACGATCATGTCTCTGAACCATAACGTTTGAACGTGGTTGCGTGATGCCCCACCAGGGTGGTGAAATAATGTTCAGGATGTCATTATCGCACAGAAAAGTCAAGTATGGGAGAGCCTGCCCTTACAAAAGCGTAACGCCGGCGCAACTGAGGCGTTGTTTGACAGCGCTTCTTATCCCACGTATACTTGAACAAAAAAAGGCATATCGGTTACCCCCAGGAGGAACCATCATGAGCAAAGGATTGGCGTTCGTTATCGAAGATGACGCAAACTTGGTAGAGCTCTTTTCCGAAGCGCTGCGGCGGGCCGATTATGAGACAGAAAGTATCCAGTCTGGGGATATTGCTCTGAATCGCTTGCGTGCGGTTGCCCCTTCGGTCGTCGTGCTCGACCTGCATCTTCCCAAGGTTTCGGGGATGGATATCCTCGCTCTCTTACGGGAAGACGATCGCTTTGCCGACACGCGCATCATCATTGCCAGCGCAGATGCTACCCTGGCAGAAACGCTCCATGACCAGGCCGATCTGGTGCTGGTCAAGCCGGTCAGTTTTCACCAACTGCGTGATTTAGCCAGGCGTTTATAGCCCATGCCTTGCCATCGTTTGTTGTTTTTTCATGTGCGTATCCCCCCGTTCTGTAAAAACCTTCCATAGCGAGTGAGCACACCCAAAATTCCCGCACGGTGAGTGTTTCTTTCATCAGTTAACACGCAGGTGCGGTATAATAGATGCCCGTGTGCCCAAACCAGGGCCGCGGGATTTTTGTTGATTCAGGATGAGTATATGGATATTGGGACGATTGAACCCGTCGATATTGACGAACAAATGCGCTCTGCGTACATCGATTACGCCATGAGCGTCATCGTGGCGCGTGCGTTACCCGATGCACGCGATGGCATGAAACCCGTTCACCGCCGTATCCTGTATGCCATGCACGATATGGGCATCCGGGCCAACACGCCCTACAAGAAAAGCGCCCGTATCGTCGGTGAGGTGCTTGGGAAGTATCACCCCCATGGCGATCTGGCCGTTTACGATGCCATGGCCCGCATGGCACAGGATTTCTCCATGCGTTACCTGTTGGTTGACGGGCAGGGTAATTTCGGTTCTGTGGATGGGGATGGCCCGGCGGCCATGCGTTATACCGAAGCGCGCCTGTCGCGGATGGCCGAAGACATATTGGCCGATATCGACATGGATACGGTGGACTTTACCGACAACTTCGACGGTTCGCTGCAAGAACCGGTCGTCTTGCCGGCGCGCTTACCCAACCTGCTGCTCAACGGTTCTACCGGCATCGCCGTCGGCATGGCCACAAACATCCCGCCGCACAACCTGCGCGAACTGGCCCAGGCCGTCAATTACATGATCGAGAACTACGATCGCATCGATGAGATTACCACGGAAGACCTGCTACGCTTCATCCCCGGGCCCGATTTTCCTACCGGGGGTGTGGTGGTCGGCACCGAAGGGATTCACCAGGCCTACTCGACCGGGCGCGGACGTGTCGTTTTGCGCGGCCTGGCGCACATCGAAGAGATGGCCGGGAACCGCCACCGTATCGTGATCACCGAAATCCCCTATCAGTTGAATAAATCCAGCTTGCTCGAACGCATTGCCGAACTGGTGCGGGAGGAGAAGCTGGAGGATATTTCCGACTTAAGAGACGAATCGGACCGGCGCGGGATGAGCATCGTCATCGAGTTGAAGCGCGGTGCGCAGCCCAAAAAGGTGCTCAACCAACTCTACAAGTACACCCCGCTGCAATCTACCTTTGGGGTACAACTGCTGGCCCTGGTTGAGGGTGAGCCGCGCCTGATCTCGGTCAAGCGCGCTTTGCAGGTCTATATCGAACACCGGCAGGAAGTCATCACCCGCCGTTCGCGTTTCGAACTTGCCAAAGCACGCGCCCGGGCTCACATCCTGGATGGTCTGCTGATCGCGCTGGCCAACCTGGACGATGTGATCCAGACCATTCGCCAATCGCCCGATGTGGATACGGCCCGTGAGCGGCTGGTGACGCGCTTCAAACTGAGCGAATTGCAGGCGCAAGCCATCCTCGATATGCAATTGCGCCGCCTGTCTGCTCTCGAACGCCAAAAAATCGAAGACGAGCACAAGCAGCTGTTGGAACGGATTGCTTATCTGGAAGACCTGCTGGCCAGTCCCCAAAAGATACTGGCCCTGATCCAGACCGATTTGAACGAGATGGCCGAGAAATATGGTGACGAGCGCCGTACGCATATCGCCGTGGACGCCAAGGAAAGTTTCGAAGTGCATGAACTGGTGCACGACGAGTCTGTGTTGATCAGCATCACGACGCGCGGCTACATCAAGCGCGTGGCCGCCAAGGCCTTCAAGGCCCAGAGCCGCGGCGGGCGCGGCGTCACCGGTCATACGACCAAGGGTGACGATGAGGTCCTGACGTTGCTGCCCGCGCGTACGCTCAATACGATGTTGTTCTTCTCCGACAAAGGCAAGGTTTATTCGGAGAAGGTCTACCAGATCCCCGATGCCGACCGCACGGCCAAAGGTATTCCCATCGTCAATATCCTGGCGTTGGAAGCTAACGAAACCATCACGGCTGCTGTCGCCGTGCCCGATTTCGATGCGGCCAAAACGATCACCCTGGCCACGCGCAACGGCAAGATCAAGCGTATGGCGCTTTCCGAGTTTGCCGCCGTGCGTCCATCGGGGATTATCGCCATTTCATTGGAGAGCGGCGATTCCCTTGGTTGGGCGCACCTGACCCATGGGGACGATGACATTATTCTCGTGACCGAACAGGGTCAGGCCTTGCGCTTTGCCGAAAGTGAAGTGCGTACCATGGGCCGCAGCGCGGCCGGGGTTACGGGCATTCGCCTGGCGGCCAAAGATTACGTGATTAGTATGGAAGTGGTCGAGCCGGGCGGTTCACTCGTGGTGATCACCACCCTGGGGTACGGCAAGCGCAGTCCATTGGATGAGTACGCGGCCAAGGGTAGGGCGACGGGAGGCAT
Source organism: Chloroflexota bacterium (assembly GCA_049325275.1). Classification (GTDB taxonomy): domain Bacteria; phylum Chloroflexota; class Anaerolineae; order Anaerolineales; family UBA4823; genus CAIQJJ01. The sequence continues at coordinate 653,436 of JBMOLU010000001.1, read as the reverse complement.
TACCACCCTGGATAAGAAAGCCATCCCGGTTGTTGGTGGGATCGTCGCTGCTCGGGTCGTCCAGCCGGAAGACGAACTGACGATCATCTCTGCTGGCGGTGTGTTGCTGCGCACCAAAGTCACCGATGTCAAGCAAGCCGGGCGTTCGACGCGTGGCGTACGCTTAATGGGTGTACAAAACGGGGACAAAGTGGCTTCGCTGGCCCGCATCGTCCCGGTTAAGAACGGGGAAGGGTAGAAAGCCCGCGCACGCAGAAGCTTATTCGAAGAAAAGGAGTTTGTCGAAGATCAGGAGCAAAAACCCGCTGGCCGTGCACGCCCACATCAGCAAAAGCAAGGCGATCATAAAGCGCTGCGGCGCGGTCATGCCTAAAATCAACTTGCTTTTCGCACGCGGGGCCTCGCGTACCTTGAATTCATCGGCACTTTCTTGAAACCCATCACCGGCTTCTTGGCGGAACTCGTCAAACATACTTCCTCCTGACGCGCATAAAGCGGAACAACGCTAACCCTGCGCTTGATGCTGTTTTTTTTGCAAAATCTATGGGCCAGAGGCCCTAACAGAACACCTCGTGCTGGCTTCCCGTTCGTTTGGGAAGCCAGCGGCTTCTATGCGGGGTGTTCCTGTACCGGCCGTAAGCGTACCTCGCCAAACTGAAGGGTGGTCACATCACCGGAGCGCGTGGACAGCTTCAATGAGCCATCCGGCGTCAACCCGGCGATTTGTCCTTCCAGCAAGGGCGGCAGCGCACCGGTATCCATATTTGCTTGTTCTCCAGGCGGACCGACAAAAACCTGCACCCACTCTCCACGGAAGGCCAGGTGCTTTTCCCACGACTGGATAAAGTCTGTCCGGCCCATGCGGGGGCGCCAGCGCACAAATTCGGCCAAAATGGCATGTAAAACGTCTACACGCTCGACCGGTTGGCGCAGCTCGTGCTGGATGCTGGTGGCCGGAAAACGCAGTCCGGATTCCGGTAGAACCGCTTCGCTGATCGATTCGGCGGACACGTTGACCCCAAAGCCTAGAATGACGGCAGACAGCTTGTCGCCCGTCCACTGTGCTTCCGTGAGCACGCCGGCCACTTTTTTGCGGCCTACCAGGATGTCGTTTGGCCATTTGATTTGGGCTTCCAGGCGATAAACGTTGCGCAAGGCGTCGCAAATTGCCAGCGCGCCGAGTGCGGTCATGCGGGGAAGAATGCCATTGTCTGCCAGTGTGGGGTACAGGATCAGGCTGGCTGCCAGGGCGCCATCGGGAGCCGTGACCCATTTACGCCCGGCGCGCCCACGCCCGGCAGTTTGCTCGTTGGCCAGTACCAGGGAAAGGTTACGGGCTCCTTCGGCGATCCACCGGGCAGCTTCATCGTTTGTCGAGCCGACTTGGGAAAAGTAACGAATCTGCCCGAGCGGTAAATCGGCCAGTGCTTGTTCCAGGCTTTGTTGGTCCATAGGTTTATTGTATCAAAGATGACTCGATTGAGAATGAACGAAAAGGACTATTGGGTGTAGCAGGGAGTCAAAAGCCCCTTCGATGGTAAGCGTGGTAGCGGGCTGACAATCGAAGGGGGCTTGTAAAAGGTTTGGGGCTTCTTGTCGCCAGGCCTAGGCGATCTCGGCTTCTTTATCGGGGGGCAGCGCCTTTTTTTGTTCCATGCGTGCTTTGATGAACTCGTACACCATCGGTAAAACGGAAACCAGGATGATGGCGATGATGACGAATTCGAAGTTGTGTTGAACGACAGGGATATTGCCGAAGAAGTAACCGGCAAAGGTGAACAACGTCACCCACACCAAGCCACCGACGACGTTATAGGTGATGAATTTTGGGTACGTCATGGCGCCAACTCCGGCGACAAAAGGGGCGAAGGTACGTACGATCGGTACGAAGCGGGCCAGGATGATCGCCTTGCCGCCGTGTTTTTCGAAGAAAGCATGGGTTTTATCCATGTATTCTTTCTTGAGAAAGCGCACTTTTCCACTGAACGCACGCGGCCCAATATAGTGGCCGATCCAGTAATTCACGGTATCTCCGACGATGGCGGCGGCCGAGAGCAACACGAACAGCAGAACGATGTTCAGCGGGCTGCCTTCCAGTGCCGCCAATGTCCCGGCTGCAAAGAGCAGCGAATCGCCGGGCAGGAAGGGCGTCACCACCAGGCCCGTCTCCATGAAGATTACTGCAAAGAGCAGGAGATAGGTAAGCTCGCGATACTGCGTGACGACCTGGGTCAGGTAGACATCCAGGTGCAAGAAAATATCAATCAGTTGAAGCAGGTATTCCATCGTTTTGGTATTCCTCGTTTGGCGTAGAGATTTCCGCCGGTGGGTAGCGCTCCGGCGGGAGAATTATAGCACGCCGCATGGCGCCGTTGAGCGCCACCAGGAAAACCAACAAGAGAAGCCCCAAAAGGCCTGATGCGGCGAGCTGAAAGAGAAGTGCACTGTCGAGCGTACCCGTTAGCTGGGTCCCCAGCAACCCAAAGCTGACGGTCAAGCCGTTCCAAAAACCGTGAACAAACACGACGGTAACGTACATGAAGGCAATGCGCAGGTAGCGGCCGTCGCGCCAGGTGCTGCTCAAGGCCCAACCCATGATGCCGCTGGTGACCACGTGCATCACGGCCGTCCCGGTACGGGCCAGGGCAATGCTGCCCCAGTTCCCTTCGGCTGCGGCTGTGTAGCCGAAATTTTCCATCATGGCAAAACCGGCACCGCACAAAACCCCGACGGCAAAGCCTTCGGGAGGGGTGAGCTTACGCCCGCCCAGGAACCATACACTGAGAGGTTTGACGGCCTCTTCGAGCAAAGGCACGATTACCACCAGGAAAGCTATGCCTGCATAGGCTACAATTGGCCTTTGCAGGTAAGGGAGCAGCGCTGATGCGGTTTCTTCCAGCATGGGTGTGATCTGCTCCAGCGGGAGTGGGGAGTCCTGCTGAAACAAAGCCGCGACACGTTGGAGTGCTTCGGCGGCGCCCGGTTGCGAAAGCAGCAACGCCAGCACGGCCCCGAAGAGCAGCGCCCCGACGAAAGCTTCCAGGCCGATGATGAACAATGGACCCAGCACCAGGCTGCTGGAAAAGATACCCCATTTGCGCTGCGCCGAACCCAGCGGCAGATGGTAACAACCCAGGTGAATCAACCAGGCGATCGGGATGGCGACGACGATTACTTGAAGGGGCGGCATGATCAACCAGGCCCATTCTGATTCATCGACAATGTAAGTCCCGGCGATCAGTGTAACCGGCACGATGACCAGTAAACCGAGCAGCAAGGCCATGCGCCGGGGAAACTTTTCCGGCAGGGTTGACATCGGGCGGCAACCCCGCAGGCGAAGCAGCGAAAACCAGGCCGAGGGCAGCAGCAGCAGCGCACAGAATGCCATCCCGGCGGCAAGCAAGGAAAGGGTTAACAGCTCCGCCTTGTTTCCTCTTTGAAACAAGGCCAGCCCTTGCAAAGCCAGAACTACCACCAGGCCCAACAAGCCCAGGGCGCCGATCAGGCTGGCAACCAACTGTACGAGTGAAGGCGCATCGAAGTGGGCCGGCTGGGATGGCGCGGGGCCGGCCGGCCTCGCGCCATCCCAGCCGGCAGCGGGTGAGCTTGAAGTTTCCATGGTTACTTTTCTACAATCGTAATCTTCACGATGATATCCGGATCGGGCAAGGGACTGTCTGTGGCAGGGTTGCGCAAGGTGATCGTCTTGAGCACTGCCATGCCTTCGAGCAGGCGGCCAAAGATAGTATGGCTGCCATTCAGGTCGGGCGCGGGGCCATAGGTGATGAAGAACTGGCTGCCGTTGGTGTTGGGGCCGTTGTTGGCCATGGCGACCACACCGGCTTCGTCGAAGAACAGGCCGGGTGAAGTCTCGTTTTGGAAGGCGTAACCTGGCCCGCCGTATCCCGTGCCGGTTGGGTCGCCGGTTTGCGCCATGAAATCGGCGATCACGCGGTGGAAGGGAACGCCGTCGTACCAGCCTTCGCGCGCCAGGAAAACGAAATTATTGACCGCCAAAGGCGATTGATCGGCGAATAGTTCCAGCACCAACATTCCCTTGCTGGTTTCGATGTTGGCAAAATACTGCCTGGCCGGATTAATGACCATGGGTGGGCAGCGGTTGTACTGCCTGGCTTCAAGCAGTTCGAGATGGATGATGGCCGAGATGATTTCGTAGCTCTTTGGCAGATCGGAAGGCCACACCTGATCGTTCAGCACCAGGAAGGGGGTGCTGGGCAGTTGCAGCGCCTGCCCTTTTTCCCAGGCGTCAGCAGCAACCTGGGCCAGCACGGGGTCGAGCAGGTCTTTTTCGAACTGTGCGGCGTCCAATGCGAGCGCTGCTGCCTGTTGCAACAGCCATGCGTTGAACCCATCAGGCGTCAGCGGCGCCCACTCGTCCTGCCTGGCGAACAGGAATTCGTGCATTTCCCAAAACTTCCCCTGCCGTCCGGCCGCTTCGGCGGCCTGGACTGCCAACCCGGCTTTATCGTGGATGCTCAAGAGGGGAAAGTGGCGGTAAACGAAACGCACATCTTGCGGGAAATCTCTGGCGATCTGCGCCAACACAGGGGCCACAGCGGCACACCCAGGGCACTGGAAGTCGCTGTATTCGAGCAATGTGACGCTCGCGCTGACAGGCCCCATCACCCAATCGTTCGCCGTGATCGGGCCAAAAAGCGAATCTTCTTTGGGCGCGTCAGTTGCTTCGACACTCATCACCGTGCAACCGGGCATCATGGCGCCCGAAGCAAACGCCGGCGCTGTGCCGGTTACGGCAGTGGTGGGCTGGATGCCCTGACCGGTTTCAATGGCAAGTGCGGCGGCCAGCGTTTCTGTCGGCACGATGTGAAGGGCTTCGGTGGGGGCGTAACCGGCATCCCTTGGCATCGTTGTCGCCTGTGGGTGGGGGCTGGCACAGGCGGCTGCGATCAACGCCATCAGAGTCAGAACGAGAACGCATTTTTTCATGGGCTTTTCTTCACTTCCTACACATCGACCCGAGTATTGTACCAACGAAACGACTTCCAAACCCTTAGGGTTTGCTAATGCCGTTGTAACGAAAAAGATTTCTGCTTTTTTTACGCGCAGCCGCTATTGACATCGAACTTTTGTTCTAGTATGATTGTTTATAGAACAAAAGTTCTATATCATGGGCGAGTGGCAGGCTTTATGGGCTGCCACGCTGCTCACTTTTGTTAAGGCAGGTTTTTATGGTGCTGATGGATCAAATCAAGTTAGGTTTGGAGGCGCTCTCCCGCATCGAGAGCGAACTGCGCTCACCACCAAAAGATGACGCGCCCGTGCGTGCGTCTGCCTTGCCGTACAGTGCAGATAACCCACCCGTATTGCGGGAGCTGCTCGATGAAATGGGTCCCTTGCCGCCCTGTTCGATGGTTATCGGAGCCTGTGAAGATCGCGCCCATCTATTTCTCGATTTGCGCGACGCGCGGCCCGGGTCCATTCTGATCGTCGCAGACGAGATGGACGGCCCGGCGCGCCTTTTGCGCGCCATGCTGGCTTCCCTGGCCGCCGTTAACTCGCCGCGCCACGTCCGTTATGCTTTGATCGGTGATCTGGAGCCTGAAGCGCAAGCCCTGACGGAATTTCCGCACTTCTACCGCCATCACTGGCCCAGCGCCAGCAAGGCCAGTGACTTGATCGTCGAACTGGCCGATCTGGTCGAAAGCCGTTCCAAGGCCCAACAGGATTGGAGCGCGGTTGTCCTGGCGATCGACGATCTGGCGGGTTTCTTGGCTTATCTGGATGACGAAACCGTTGCACAACTGGCCTGGCTGGCGGCGAATGGACCTGCGGTGCGCGTGTGGACGCTTGCCACCCTCGGCGCCGGAGAGTTCTCTGCGCTCGATGAGGACCTGCTGGATGCGTTCGGCACGCACCTGATCGGCAAGATCGAGCAGCAAGCGCTGGCGGATGAACTTTGCGGCAGCGACAAGGCGCGCCCCCGTGCACTTCAGGCAGGTAGCCAGTTCGGCGTCATCTTTGGCGACACATGGATTTCTTTCTGGGTGCCTGACGCCGGTTTCTCGGCGCAGGAAACGAACGCGGTGTGACGAGGAAGGTTGCGATGGATATTGGTATGCTCTGGTTCGACAACGATCCGCAGACCGATCTGGCCAAAAAGGTTGCCCGTGCGGCTGCCTACTATCAGAACAAGTATGGACAGACACCGAATTTGTGTTTTGTCCACCCCACCATGCTCAAGGATCAGCCGGTCTGCGCCGGCGCGATCGAACTGCGCCAGTCGCACTCGGTGCTGCCCAATCACTTCTGGTTGGGCGTACATATTGCTTCGAATTAATGCCTGTTTTTGCTTCCGCTGCCTGGGCAGTGTTCAGCGGGCCAGCCCGGCGATGAGTATGTCCAGCGCCAGCGCATCATCGATCTGGCTGGTTTTGATAGCTTCATCCAGCTCAAGCAGGCGATGGTAGATGGTCTCGATCGCCGGCAGTGAAAACATGCGCGCCTGTGCGAAAGCCTTCTCGGCCACGTAAGGGTGAACGCCCATCACGTGGGCGGCCTCGTCTTCGTACCCGCCGCCATCCATGACCTCCCGCGCCAGCAGCAACAGGCGGAACTGGCGAACCACCATACCAAAAATCTGGATGGCGTCTTGCTCCGCTAGCAGCAAGTGCAGCATTTCTTGGGCGCGTTTGCCCTGCCGGTTGGCAACGGCATCGACCATGGCGAAGATATCGCCCTGGCGGTTGGATGGGGTCAGGTGTTCGACATCGTCCGGTTCGACGGCGCGAGTGTAATTGGCATAAGCCAGTAGCTTCTGGATCTCCTGGTCGGCCAACCGTGGATCGTCACCAATCTGGTCGGCCAGGCGGGCTGCGGCGGGCGGGGTAAACTGCCCACCCAGTGTTTTGGCGCGCGACAGGATCCATTGGGTCATGGCCGGGCCACGCGGCAAGCTGGTTTGCTTCAGGCTCACGCGTTCTCCGGCTACATTCGCCCACGCTTCAAGCCAGTGAATCTTGCCTCTTTTGCGATCGCGTGGGTCCGTGAGCGGGTTGTTCTCGATCAATACCAGTTGCGTCGTTTCGGGTACACGCGTCAACACATCGAGAAATTTTTGTTTGGCGCTTTCGCTGCGCGCCTTTGCCAAGCTCAACGGATTCGTCACAACAACCAGGCGGCGCTTGGCCAAAAATGGCATGGCGCTGACCGCATTGACCAACTGATCGAGTGTGGTCGCACGGCCATCCAGGCGGGCTGTGTTCATCTCGGCCATGGTGGCATCGCCGAGAGCGCCTTGCAGCCTGGCAATGAATTCGTTGATGGCGAATTCGTCGTCGCCGTTGAGAATGTAGATTGCTGGATCGGGCATGTTTGCCTGCTACGGGAGATGAAGTTTTCGCCGGGAGGCCGGCAAGGCTCGGGCAATCACCGCAGGGGTGGGCATGGCGCTGCTCTACGGGCGGATGGCGACGCGGTGAGATACGATGCCGTTTTGTTCGCTGCGCGCGATGGTGGTCACCTGCAAGTCGCCGGGCTCACCGCACGTGGTGACGTGCTGCTGCATGAGAACACCCAAGGGCAGGGCAACAAACGCAGCCAGCGTGGTCAGCATAACCACCGCGGGAAGGCGGTCAAGTTTGTCGCGCAGGCGGCGTGGTGCATCCCACAGGGCGATCATGCCGGCCAGGCCGGTCAGCGTGCCGATGGTGACGATATTGGTACCGCACAGTGGGGCAATGGCAAGCTGGCGTTCGCCTTTCTTCATACGCGCCAGGGCCTCGTTTACGGCTTGTTGAACTGCGGCCGTCGGCACATCACCCAACAGCCAGAATCCGCCGGGATCTGAATGCCCGGCAAGGCTAACGCCTTGAATGCGTTGCGCAAGCAGGTTGATGGTTGCGTGCTCAAGGCCATGGATGCGGCGGAGCCGCAAGATAGATGGGGAAGTGAGAAGGTTAGACATAGCCTTAATGATAACCGTGAATCGTTAATCCGCGATGAGTGCGCCGTGAAGAAGAATGGGTGGCCTGCCTACAGACGGCATCCGCTTGGCGGCGAGTCGCTACACCTGGGCGTCTGGTATCTCTATCGTCGCGATCGCTTCGTCGACCAGCCGGCGAAACGCTTCAACCGAAGTTGTGGTGAGCAAGCCATAGCGTAGTTCGGGAGGCGGATTGTAAGGCCGCAGGTAACGCTCGGCATGTTTACGAAAGAGAATAAGGCCGCGTGCGCCATGAAATGCCAGCATACGGTCGAGGTGGGTCAGCAGGGTGGTGTGTACCCGTTCGGGCGTCACGTCTTGCCGGTCGAGGCGGGCGAAAATCCACGGGTTTCCGATGGCCCCGCGTCCGATCAGCACGGCCGAACAGCCGGTGTGCGCTTGGATACGCTCGATGTCGACAACCGACCGTACGTCCCCATTGGCGTAGACGGGAATGGATACGGCCTGGCGTACGGCGGCGATGGCGTCCCAGTCGGCCCGGCCGTGGTAACCTTGCTGCTTCGTCCGCCCATGGACGGCGATGGCCGCCGCACCGTTGTCTTCCAGGATCTTGGCGACTTCGAGATAGTTGCGGCTGTTGTCGTCCCAGCCCAGGCGCATCTTGGCGGTGACGGGTACCGGCAAGGCGCGCGTCAGCTTATGGAAGATGGCGGCAACCTTGGCGGGCGTTTTGAGCAGCCCGGCCCCGGCCCCGCGGCCGGAAACGTTCTTGGCCGAGCAGCCCAGGTTGATGTCGATGATATCGGGTTGGCCGAACTGAACGGTGGATAGGGTGGGAAGGCATCCATGCTCGCCGAGAGAAATGGCGGCGCCGGTGGGGGCAGGGGAAGGGAACTGGCCTGCGGGTATCAGCCGCAGGGCTGCTTCGAGCAGGCGGTCGGGGTCGTTGTCGAAAAGCTGGTAGACCAGCGGGCGTTCCTGGGGTAAATAGGCCAGTTTCTCGTGGATGTGCGGGTGGCCCTGCAAAATGTCGAGGGCATTGATGAACTCGGTGTAGCTCATGGCCGAGCCTAGCTCGCGGCAAAGCGACCGGAAGGGCAGGTCGGAGTAGCCATCCATGGGGGAAAGGATCAGGTCGTTGGAGAGGAATGGAAGTGAAAGCATGGTGCGGTTTTGGATGTCAGGGCCGTGGCGTCCGGTTTCGATACGCCGGCCTTTGACTCAATAAAGTTTGGCGCGGGCGAGTTGGGTGTAGGGGTTTTCGGGAAAGTCACGCCAGAGTTGCCAGTAGGCCTGTACGGCGCGTGTTTCACTCTCCTGGAGTTCGTAAGCCAGGCCGAGCAGGTAAATCAGGTAAGGGCGGATTTCAGGGTGTTCAGGGTTTCCTTCGACGATTTCACCGCTCAGTAGAAAACCAAGGGCATCGGCAGCGGCAGAAAACTGGGCTTCTTCGAAAAGCAAACGTTCAACACGCAAGATGGCCTGATCTTGTGTCGAAAGCTCGGCTTCGGAAGCGGCGTAGTCTTGCAGGTAGGAATCCCAATGATAAACGATTTCCATAGGCTCGTTATCATAACCTGACGATAACGGCGCCTTGAACAAGGTCCAGTTCTGCCGGATTGCATCAACGGCTACATGGTCGATGTCGTAAATGCTTTGTAGGTGATTGATGCGATAAGAATCGCTGTACAGTAATTGGAAAACCGATAACCTGTCACTGTATGTCAAGATAACCACCGGCGGCAGGGCTGGATCGGGACGAAGGGTGTGCAGCGTGACGTGCTTGGGGAGGTTTTCCCCTTCAGGGAAGTAGAATGATGTTGTTGGAATGGGTGTAAGGGCGAAACCATCACGGAGAATGCTCCATGCTTGCCAGGCCGCGCCATCAGCCAGCCGGGCAACGATCAACCAGTCTTCAGCGCCATCGCCGTTGATATCGGCAACTTGAACGGGCGTGTGAAGAACGCCAGCGCCATCTAACCAGGTTGAAAGTTCTTGATCCGTTTGAGGTTTCTGAATACTTAGCGATTGACGAAAAGCTGTTTCTAGGGAGCATACGGCATTTCCATTCCGTTTCCAGCGAGACTCGTAAAAGCCCCATGCGTTTTGCATGGATTCGTGTAAGTAAAAGTTGGTCGTTGATGCGAATTGAATTTCTTCTTCTAATGCTTTATTCAAGTACTCAACCGTCTCCCGGCATGCAGTGAAAGACTGCGCGGTTGTGTAACTGGTCAGAAAGGTTTTCGCGAGTTTGCTGACCATCTGAAACTGCATATTTTCTGGCTGGTCACGTACGCCTCGTAAGGTTTGAAGCGCTTCATCAGGGTATCCGTTGAGCGCCTGCAAAATGCCTAACTGCAAGCGCAGATAGTCTTTTCCTGCCAGCCCCCAGGTTTCTTCGTAAGCTGGGGACCAATTCTCTAAAATATCACCCAATGTCGGTAACAACTCGGGCTCTTGCTTTCCTCGTACGAGGGCAGCAATAATCTGGCACTCTTTGGATGGCAAACTATCCATCGGCAAATAGCCTTCTCCGGACCACTGATATTGCCTTCCATTCCAACTGTAAACGATACGGTAATCGAGCGGGTGACAGTTGTGAGCAGTTAAGGGGGCAATAATAGACTGTGTTCCGTATTCATCCGGCGGGCTGAACTGCCAGGGAGAAATAGTATCAAAGTCAACGGCATAAACGATTTCATCTGTGCCATTTATATCGAGGGCGGAAACATGATGTGCTAAGTTGGTAAATTTTTTCAGGGCAGGTTGCCACTCATACAGGTAAACATTGTACACATCACAGGATGGCATACCACTGCAAAACCAAAAACTACTCACTACAATTTCCGGCAGGCCATTTCCCGTATAATCGGCCACTTTCATTTCGAAACTACCATGCCACATAAGCTGCCAACCATAGACTTGTGTCAGGCGATAGCTTCCCACTTCTCCAGTCAACGCGAATACACCGACGGAGCCATCTACCGGATTGTCAGCAACAACCTGGATAGCCCAACCGGGTTGTCCATCACCAGCCAAGTTGTTTGCCGAGAGCATGGTAACAATCTCAAAACCATAACCTTTTAACCACTGGCCGAGCCTATCAGGTGTGGCTTGTCCACGGTTCAAGGCATCTTCGGCTAACGTGGCAAAGGATGGTTCTAAGAGCCAGTTACCTTTCCGAACGTTTGTCAAGTAGCTTGCCATACGCCACGCTACGCTAAGACGGTTTGTAGACATGGGGGATTTCAGCAGGAACTCTCTGCCCAGTGTTAAAAGGATGCTATTTGGATACTGTTGCACAATATACGCATCTGTATCCATGAACGCAATCATTTCTCCCTCAGTGAGCGGCTTCAAGCGATATCCCTCTGGCCCCATTGCCGGGGCACCCGGATGCAGGGTGGGGTAAGCGGTTGGCCTCGCTGTGGGAACGATGGTTGGGGTTTGGGATGGGCGGTGGGTGCGCGTAGAAGTCGCCGTGTAGGTGGGTGAGGGCGGTGGCACCAGGGTACGAGTGGGTGAAACGGTTGCTATCGCCGTGTGGGCTGGTATGGGGGTGGCGGGCGGCGCGCCGAAACGGTTGCAGGCGGTGAGGATGATGGATAACAGGATCATGAAGCGTTCGGGTTTCATTTGTCGCCCTCAATTTCCAGCGGTAGCAAAACGGTAATCGATGTCCCCTTTCCTGGTGCACTTTCGATCTCCATCGTCCCTCCCGCCATCCGGATGCGTTCGCGCATTCCCAATAGCCCATAGTGACCGGGCGGGATGACAGCCGGATCGAAACCGCAACCATCGTCACCCGTGAAGATGTACAGCTCGTTGTCGTTGGCGGTTACCTTGACGCAGACGTGATGCGCTCGGGCATGGCGGGCGGTGTTGGTAAGTGCTTCGGCAACGACACGCAGCACCGTCTCGCATCGTTCGGCGGGTAGGGATGTCCGTAGGCCGGAAAGGGAGATTTCTGCATCACAGGCGATACCGTTGGCCTCGCAGAAACGGGCCACTTCCTGGTGTAGCGCCGCTTCAAGATCGTTGCCGGTTGGGCGGCGTAGATCGTCAATCGCCTGGCGCGCCTCGGCCAAAACGCTGCGAGCGCGTTCCATCGTCTGCTTGACGATGCTTTGCGCTTTTTCGGGGCGGCCTCCGGCCAGGTGGGCGTCGGCAGCTTCGAGTTGCAAAATCAGCCCGGCCAGGCCCTGTGAGAGCGTATCGTGCAGTTCGCGCGCCATGCGCTGGCGTTCGTTCGTGATGGTCAGATCTTCGACCTGGCCGGCATATTCGGTAAGCTGCTGGTTAGCGGTCTGGAGTTCGTCGAGCAGTTGTTGGGCGCGTTCGTTGGCATTAGCCTGGCGGGTGTACATCTCGACGTACATGATCACGAAAACAAGCATCGGGATCGTACCCAGTATCCACCACCCAACCTCGGCCAAGCTATACAAGAACGCATAACAGCCGAGCGACAGCACGAGATAGTAAGCGGTTGCCAGCGCCCCACGCCGGGTTAACCCATACACACCGACCGCCTCGCCGATCAATCCCATGAATAAAGACAACACAAAACCGATATTGGGCGCCATCGCCACCAGCATGATGGCAAGCGAGCCTTGCACCAGCGGGTAGCCCCACATCCATCCCGGCCGTTTGACAAAAACGCGCAGCATCCAATGCAGGATAATGTGGACGTTCATCAGGATGGTGAACGCCACCAGGCGTAACGGCTGCCGAAGTTGGGGATCGGTGGAGACGACCCAGACGTACATGCCGCCAAAAACCAGCGTCATAAACCCGAAAAAGACGCGCGTTTCACGTTCAGTGTTGATCAGCGTAGGAGCGTGTTTCTTCATGCTATCTATTGTAGTGCACTTCTTGCCATTTGCCAGCGCGCCAACGTACAATGTACGAACGTACAGGCTCAAACTATCCGCTCGCCCGATGGCGAATATGGGGGAATTTGTTAAACTGTGGGCAGTAAATTTCAAGGAGAAACGTATGCAACCAGCCATTCAAGTTCAAAACCTGAAAAAGTCGTTCGGTAGTTTGAAAGCGGTCGACAATGCCAGCTTTACCGCGCAGCCCGGTGAAATTTTCAGCCTGCTCGGCCCGAACGGCGCCGGCAAAACCACCACCATCTCGATGCTTTCCTCTTTGCTCCAACCCGACAGCGGAGAGATCAACATCGTGGGCCGTTCGCTCAAGACCGATCCCGCAGGCGCAAAAGCCGTGCTCGGTGTGGTGCCGCAAGAGATCGCTTTATACGAAGACCTTTCGGCGCGCGAAAACCTGGCCTTCTGGGGCAAGATGTACGGCCTGCGCGGCCCGGCGCTGAATAAACGGGTGGATGAAGTGCTCGACCTGATCGGCCTCGCCGAGCGCGCCAAAGATCGCGTCGGCAAGTACTCCGGTGGGATGAAGCGGCGCGTCAATATTGGCGTTGCACTGCTGCACCAGCCAAAAGTCATTTACATGGACGAGCCTACCGTTGGCATCGACCCGCAGTCCCGCCGCAGCATTCTCGACGGTGTCAAAGCGCTTAAGGCCGAGGGCACGACGGTGCTCTACACAACCCATTACATGGAAGAAGCCGCAGAACTTTCAGACCACATTGCCATCATGGATCACGGCCAGATCATTGCCAGCGGCACGCACGACGAATTGATCAAACTCGTTGGCCAGATGGATCGCATCCGGGTGACGATCAATGTCGAAAGCGAGCGCGTGGGTGCTGCCTGGCAGGCCGTACCCGGCGTTCACGAAATCGATGCGGAAAACGGCACGATCACCCTGCTGGTTGACGATTCGAATGCGGTGTTACCGCACCTGTTCGAGGCTGCATCTGCCCTGGACGTGCGCATTACTTCGGTGGATATTCAGGAGCCGAACCTTGAAGCCGTCTTTCTGCACCTTACCGGAAGGGCATTACGTGACTGACCGATACGGTAGCATTTCTGGAAGGAAAGTTTTATGAAGCTCATCGATATTGCTTTCAAAGATATGACTCAGGCCTTTCGCAGCGTTTTTGCACTGGTCTTTATGTTCGCACTGCCGTTGCTGGTAACGGGTATGTTTTACTTCATGCTTGGCAGTATGAAAACCGATGACGGCGGTTACAAGCCGCCGCGCACAAAAATCGTCGTAGTTAACCTGGATGAAGGCAGTCCACAGTTTCAGTCTGGCATGGCCGGTATGCCGGCAGACATGCAGGCCGACTCGCTGGGCGGCCTGGTGGTGACCGCACTGCAAGACGAAAACCTTGCCGACCTTCTCGAAGTAAGCCTCTCCGAAGATGCAGCCGCCGCTCGCCAGATGGTCGATCGCCAGGAAGCCGGCGTGGCGATCGTTTTGCCGGCAGACTTTTCGGCATCCTTTGCCGACACCGACGGCGTTACCAGCATCGAACTCTACCAGGACCCCACCCTGACTCTTGGCCCGGCCATCGTCCGGTCGATCCTGGGCCAATTCGTAGATGGTTTTTCGGGGGTCAAGATTGCCGTCAATACGACCTTGCAGCAGGCTGACGCCGGGCTGGTCGGTTATGCCGAGATCGGTTCCATCGTGCAGGGCTACACGGCGGCGGCTTTGCCGCAGGAAGGCACTGCGAGCCATGCTTTGCTTGAAGTGCACTCGACGGACGCTGTCGATGATGAGTCCAAAAACCAGATGGCTGTCATGATCGGCGGCATCATGGCCGGGATGATGATCTTCTACGCTTTCTTCACCGGCGCTTCGACGGCGCAGTCCATCTTGCGGGAAGAAGAAAGCGGCACGATGCCGCGCCTCTTCACCACGCCCACTGCGCAAGCCACCATTTTAGGCGGCAAATTTCTTGCCGTGTTTCTGACCGTACTGGTGCAGGTGATCGTGTTGGTGATCGCTGCCCGTTTGCTCTTTCAGATCGAATGGGGGATGTTGCTGCCGCTTAGCCTGACCCTGACGGGGCTGGTGGTTACGGCGTCGGCCTTCGGCATCTGTGTCAATGCCTGGATGAAGAGTACCAAGCAGGGTGGGGTGGTCTACGGCGGCTTGCTGACGGTCACCGGCATGATCGGGATGATTGATGTCTTTACCGGCAACCCGGGCGGCGCCAGCCGTTTTGGCAACCTGCCGCTGCTCATGCCCCAGGGTTGGGTCGAGCGCGGCCTGCTTCAGACAATGCAGGGCGCTACGGTTGGACAGATCCTGCCTTACCTGACGCTCATGTTCGTTGGCAGTGTCGTGCTCTTTGCTATCGGCGTGTGGCGCTTCCAGAAGCGTTATGCTTGAAGAGAAAAGCGTGAGCCTTTCAGTTTCCCATCACGCATCCCCATCACCCACCGGAGTACCCCCTATGACTCGTATCCTCGACATCACGTTCAAAGACCTTACCCAGGTCCTGCGCGACCGTAAGACGTTTATGTTCTTGTTGATTATGCCGATAGCCTTTACGCTGTTGTTTGGCTTCGCCTTTGGCGGATCGAACGGCACGGATGGCCCTCAAGATGATCGCCTGCCCGTAGCCGTGCTGGATCAAGACGGCAGCGCCTTTAGCCAGGAACTGATCGCCCTGTTGGCCACATCAGCCGTGATTCGCATCGAAATGCAGGCTGCACAATCGCCCGAAGTACTGCGAAAAGCCGTCAACGAAGGTGACTGGGTGGCAGCCCTGGTCGTCCCGGCAGGATATGGTGATAGCCTGCCGGCAGGAACGGCCCTGCGCCTGCGCCTGCTGGCACGGCCTGGCGAGGTTGCCGCTCAGACGGCCCAAAACGAGATCGCCGTCCTGGCCAGCCGGCTGATGAGCGCCGCACACACGGCGCGCCTCCTTTCTGCGAGCGCCCCCTTGAAGTTTGAAACCGTCTTTCGAGAGGCCCTGTCCGCCTGGGAAAATCCCCCCGTGCAGGTGCAGGTCCGGCACGGCAAAGCCGTCGTCGAAGAAGAAAAGCAGACCGGCGGTTCGATCATGGATTTTTCGCACACATCGCCTGGGATGATCTTGCAATTTGCCATTGCCGGCCTGCTTACGGCCGCTCAGGTGCTGGTCAACGAACGGAAAAACCGCTGCCTGCCGCGTCTGCTGACGACCTCGGCTTCACGCGTGCAAGTTTTGTTGGGACACTACCTTTCCATCTTCCTCTTGATTTTCATGCAGTTTACGCTGCTGATCCTCTTTGGGCAAATCTTCCTCAAGGTGGACTATTTCGGCCAGCCGCTGGCGATACTTTTGGTGACGCTTTCTGCGGTGGCTTGCCTGGCAGCCCTGGGATTGCTCATCGGCGTGGTAGCCAAAAGCGAAGAGCAGGCGGTTGCGTTCTCGATGATCTGCATGTTTGTTTTTGCCGGCCTGGGAGGCGCATGGATGCCTCTGGAGTTCACCGGCGCTGCTTTCCAGGCGGTTGGGCACGTCACGCCTGTCGCCTGGGCCATGGATGGCTTCAAGAATATAACCGCACGCGGCCTCGGGCTTGACTCGGTGCTTTTGCCGGCTACGGCGCTGCTCGGTTACGCGCTCTTGTTCTTTACCTTGTCGGCATGGCGCTTCGGTTACGAAACGGCGAAGTGAGCTAGCCAAAAACAAAAGCAGGTTCGAGCAAATCGGATGCTCGAACCTGCTTTTGTTTTTGGCTCTCCCGGCTTCGCCGTGAAAGGAATTCTTCACGCTCAACCCGGAAGACCCTTATTTTTTCACCGGCGGGTAGGGCGGCCGCCAGGCGGGATCGAAGTGATTGTATTCCTCTTTGGTAATCTGTTGTACGTTGACACCGTTCGGGGTCATGATGAAAATGTGCTGTTTCCCGCCGTCCGGCGTGCCGCGCGCTACGATCCAGAAGCCGTCTGGAGAGTACTTCGGCTCGGCCATCGGCATGGATGGGGATTTGACGATGGCAACCGGGATTTGTTCTTTCCCTTCGTCGTAGCGTACGGTGGCTAACCACAGCGCCCCGGCCGAATTGGGCGTGCGTTGCGTGCAGATGATTGCCTGCCCATCGGCAGACCAATCGGGTTGGACGTGCTCGTAGGTCGTCCCCACCGACAGCCGCCTGCGTTTGTCGGTGCCATTGGTTACCACGGGTACTTCCATGGTCCACAACTGGGCCTTCGACCACACGTAAACAAGGTGCGTGCCATCTGGCGACCAGGCCGGTTGCGAGTTGTACTTGGCTTCGGGGTCCGGCAGCGAAATGGTAACCCCGCGCTCCAGATCGTAGAGGTAAATCTGCGGCAAACCGTCACGCTGGGAGGTGAAGGCGATATAGCGCCCACTGGGTGACCAGGCCGGTTCGTAATCGCCGCCGGGCAAACTGGGGATGGGGATCGGCGCAGCGTTGAGGTCCTCGACATCCATGATGAAAAGGCCGGAATTGACGTAGTCCGGCTGGTTTCTGGGGCAAGGAGAAATGTAAACCAGCCGGCGCCCGTCGGGTGCCCAGGCGGGCTGGCAGGCGCCTTCTGCAATATTGGTGATCGGGCGGGCGTTGCTACCATCGACATTCATCAGCCAGATTTCGGGCATGCCCGACCGGTCGGTTACATAGGCGATTTCCCCGTGGCTGCCCCCCAGCGGTGTGGGGACAAGCGTTGGCGTGGCCGTATCTTCGGGGGTGCTCGTTTTTGTTGGCGTTGGGGTAAAGGTACCCGTAGGTGTTGCTGTCGATGTTGCCGTGTCGGTCGGCAGCGGCGTGGGCGTTTGGGTAGGGGTAGGCACCGTGGTATCGGTTGGCCGTACAACGATCGTCGTAGGGGTGGAGGAGGGTTGAACCATGGCAAAGACCTGGGAAGGCCATTGCGGGTTGATGTAAGTGTACCCGGCGCCCCCAAGGATCAAAATCAAAACGATCAAGAACAACCATAAGCCACTGCGATTCTTACGCCGTGAACGCTTGACCGGCCTTAAGGCATCGTCAACAAATTGACGGCTGGAAGGCATGAGCGACAGGCCCATGTTTTGGTCGGTGCCGTTGCTATCGCCATCTCCTGGCTGCGTTTCCAAATCTTCGTCCTCGCCGCCATCTTCGCGATTGTTGGATGGGGCGCCTCCCGGTGTGAACGGTGGCGGGACAAGGTTCATGTCAGAGCGGCGGCGGGTGCTGTTTTTCGAATTGAGCAGCGCTTCTTTAAACTCTTCTGCGGTCTGGTACCGGTTGTCTGGTTTGACCTCCAACGATTTTTCGACTACGCTGGCCAGCCGGCGCGTTACTTTTGGATTGTGCTTGCGAATGGGGGTCAACTCGGTTTGATCCATGGCACGCGCCAGGCCATCTTCCGGCAGGGCATCGGTCAGGGCCGAGTAGAGTGTGGCTCCCAAAGAGTAAAGGTCTGTGCGGGCGTCGGTGTGGGCTGTGCCGTACTGTTCGGGAGGGGAATAACCGGGGGTCATGGCACGCGCCCCGGTGGTGGTCACCTGGCTACCGTGCACGACTTTTGCCAGCCCGAAATCTACCAGAAAAATCTGCCCATAAGGGGTAATTTTTACGTTTCCAGGTTTGATATCGCGATGCAGCACCGGCGGTTTGCGGGAGTGCAGGTAGCTAATCGCGTCGCAGATGGCTGCTCCCAGAACAATCACTTCGTCTTCGGGCAGAGTCCCCAACCGGTCCATCCGTTGGCGCAGGTCTTCGCCCTCGATGTAATCCATGACCAGGTACTGGCCTTGCTGATCGATCACGAAGTGATCGGTCACGCGCGGCAGGTTAGGCTGCCGCAGGCTGGCGAGAATTACCGCCTCAAGGCGAAACTGGCGAGCATACTCCTCGGTCGTAAAGAGATTTTCTTTAACAGCAACATCCACGCCAAGGTTTTCGTCCACGGCGCGATAAACGGCCGCCATCCCCCCCTGACCGAGGATTTCGACAATACGGTAACGTTTATTGAGGAGGTATCCGCGTTCCAGTGTCATGAAGATTTGTTGTTCACAGGCGAATCACAGATCCACAATATGGGCAGGTAATCGTGTCCATCCCACGTGCGACGATTTGAGTAATCTTTCCGCTGCAACTGGGGCATTCGGTTGGGGCCGTTTTGACCTTTTCGATAACTTCCTTGTCGATTTCAATGGCGCGTTCTTTATCGAACTCTCTCGCCTTTGCCCGGTTGACCAGACGCTGCCATTCATTGCAATCCTGTCCGAACAAATGAAAGCGAGTCATATGGGTCGGCGCGCCGCTGGCAAACGCCAGTTCGATATGATCTTCGTTCTTGAGGATGCCTTGCTTGTTGGCTTGAATACGCTCGATCAGGGGAACTTGTACTTCGAAATCGACTTCTTGTACTTTCTTACGCTCGGTAGTGATAAAAAGTACCTTTTTGGTCGCCACTTCCTGTTTTTGTTCAAAGATGAGGCGTTGGTCGGTCAAATAGAGCACGCCCTTGGGATCCTCTTTGTCTTCGCGGTTGTCTTGCAGCCAGGTGGCTTCAACAGCCATAATACCAGCTTCTGTTGGCAGCAAGGAGAAACTGGCTTCCTCAATTTGCTTTAACATCCATTCGACATCGTGCAGTTGGTTCTGTAAAGCCTGTACTTCTCCTTCGATAGAGTCATACAGCCCTCGAATGGTATTTGCAGCTGCGGATGCACGGTTTTCGAGATTCTCCACAGCCGCTTTTGCTTGGTTGTACGTCGTTCGGCCCAGGTTTACGTTACTGGCCCTGGCAGCCAACTGGGTCATTTGCGCCTCTACCGAACGCATGGCGCTTTCGAGGCCGGTGACCTGCTGGTTGATCTGTGCTTGTAAGGAAGGCCGGGTTGCCTGCCAGCGGCGAACGAGGTCGGTTGCCTTATCTTCTAACCCCTTTCCGAATGCATAGCCTCGCCTGCGTGTTTCTGCGATGCGTTGTTTTAACCCGGTGACTTGGTTGTCCAGGTCTTCTATTGTGTCGCGTACAGCGCTCAGCTTGACTTCGCGCTGCAAGGAATCGACATCGTATTGCAGGGAGCGAATATCGCTGGCAAGCTGTTCGGCAGGAGTTGGGGTGGTGTTGCTGGTCATGAGGGTTGCTCCTTCTTTTTAGTTTGAAAAGAAACGCCAAATGACGCCCGCACCACGCAGACGCATAACGATTATATCTCAAACAACCGACCCCCGCATTTCAAAATTGTTGAATCTATTGATCAATCTATACGAATGTCAAAGCCAGCCAAAAAGCACCAAGCTTCATGCCAGATCATCCAACTTCAAGCGCTTGTAGAGCCGTTGGCGCACGTCAACGGGCATCTCTACGTCGGCAGAAGCATGTACCAGATAAACGGTTTTGCGCAGCGTATCGACGACGACACGGCAGTTTTCGCACGCTTGCAGGTGACGCTCGATTTCGGCGCAGATTTCCTGCCCGGCAGTCTCATCGACATATTCAGAAAGCGCCCCTAACAGGTGACGGCAATTTTCATGAATGTGATCGCGGGTGTCTTCAGGCGCCATTGTTTTGTTTCTCCACTTGCTCGCCAAAGTAGACGGATAGATCTTCGCGTAACCGCATACGGGCCCGGCTCAACCGGGTCTTGACCGCTTCCTCACTCAAGTCGAGCGCCTGGGCGGCTTCCAGCGTCGACAGGCCCTCGACGTCGCGCAGCAGAAAAACAACCCGCAGCGCCGGCGAAAGGCGCCCAATGGCTTTGTCAAGCCAGTGACGCGTTTCTGTCGAAAGCAACTCTTTTTCGGGCAGGCAGCACCAGTCGACGATCTGGCGGGGTTCTTGTTCGCCTTCTTCCCCCACCAGGGGCTCGTCCAGTGAGACCGTACTCAGTTGCTTCTTGCGCAAAGACATCAGCGCTTCGTTGGTGGCGATCCGGTAAAGCCAGGTGGACAGACTCGAACGCCCGGCAAAGTTTTTGATGCCGCGATAAGCCTTCAGAAAGGTCTCTTGAAGAATATCTTCGGCGTCCTGTGGATTGCCGGTCATTTTGAGCGCCAGCCGGTAGATTTTTGCGGAGTTCATCTCCATAAAGTGGGCAAAAGCCTGGCGGTCGCCGTTTTGCAGGGCCTTCAGGGAAGAATCGGTTTCAGTACTCATTAGATGCCTCGTTGCCGAAAAAGGTGACGAAGTTGTAACACGTATGCTGCTTTGGGAACGTGGCTCGGCGCCAAACCGAACCTACAAAATTGCACTGCCTAGAATTGGAAAAAACTATCCTGTTCATCATAGGCGCTTGGAGTAAAATAAGAGGAAGGGTTTGTGAAAAAAATAACTTGATGTTCACAAATAATATGACCCATTCTACTCGATTTCACGGAGAGATATATGACCTGGAAAATCTTACTCACCGACGGCTTGCACGACAGCGGGCAAGCTATTCTCAAGGCCGGGGCGCAGGTAGATAACCGCCCGGATATCACTGCCGATGAACTGCTTACGGTTGTGGGCGAGTACGATGCCTTGATCGTGCGCGGGCGCACCAAGGTGACGGCCGCCGTTTTCGACGCCGCCAAAAAATTGAAAGCCGTTGGCCGGGCCGGTGTCGGGGTGGACAATATCGACTTGGTGGCTGCCAGTGCCCACGGTGTCACCGTGGTCAATGCCCCGGTTTCCACTTCGCTGGCGGTGGCCGAACTGGCGATCGGCCTGATGTTCGCCGTGGCGCGTATGATCCCGCGCGCCGACAGTACGATGAAGGCCGGGCAATGGATCAAGAAGCAGCTCGAAGGCGTGGAACTCAACGGCAAGACGCTGGGCGTTGTTGGTATGGGCAACATTGGCGGCGAAGTGGCCCGGCGTTGCACCACGCTGGGCATGAAAGTGATCGGTTACGATCCGCTCATCCCGGCAGATGTAATTCGCCAGCGCAGCGCCGAACCGGTCAGCCTCTCCGACCTTTACGCACGCGCCGATTTCATTACGCTGCACATTCCTCTGGCTGCCGAAACGCGCGGCATGATCAACGGCCAGGCCTTTGCCCAGATGAAACCGGGTGTGCGCTTTATCTGCGCTGCGCGCGGCGGTATTGTGGACGAGACTGCCTTGCTGGGTGCGTTGGAATCGGGCCAGGTGGCCGCAGCCGGCCTGGATGTCTTTGCCACCGAGCCGCCCGGCTTGAGCGCCCTGGTTGCCCACCCGAACGTGGTCGCCACGCCTCACGTGGGCGCCCAAACCCAGGAAGCCCAGACGCGTGCTTCTGAAGATATTGCCACTGAAGTCTTGGCTGTGTTGAATGCCAAGCCGTTACGCTGGAAACTGGTGTAGTATGCCGGCTTCTGAGGCGCAACGCATACGGTTGAAAGCACAACTGGCCGAAGTCGCCGATCTCGGCGCTGCGGCTGCACTGCTCGGTTGGGATCAGCAGTGTTACATGCCTCCCGGCAGCGCCGAAGGGCGCGGTTACCAACTGGCGACCCTGGCGCGGCTGGCCCACGTCAAGTTCACCTCCGATGAGGTCGGCCAACTGCTTGCCGATCTCAAGCCTTATGCCGATCAAATCGATCCGGACAGCGATGATGCCCGCCTGCTGCGCGTGACGCAACGCGCCTGGGACAAGCGGGTCAAGGTGCCGACGGCGCTGGTGGTCGAGATGACGCAACTAGCCGCCAACGCCCACAACGTTTGGGCCGAAGCGCGCGCCAAAAACGATTTTGCCCGGTTTCGGCCCTACCTGGAGAAGATCGTCGACCTGCGCCGCCAATATGCCGAAGTGTTTGCGCCCTATGGGCACGTTTACGACCCGCTGTTGGATGACTTCGAGCCGGGGCTCAAAACTGCCGACGTGCAGGCCATTTTCGATGCCTTACGCCCACAGCAAGTGGCCTTGATCCAGGCGATCAAAGCCCGCCCACAGGTGGATGCCGGTTTCTTGCACCAGCCTTTCGACGAACAAAAGCAATGGGCGTTTGGCGTCGAAGTCGTCACCCGCATGGGTTTCGACTGGCAGCGCGGCCGCCAGGATAGGGCCGTTCATCCTTTTTGTACCAATTTCGGCATCGACGATGTGCGTATTACCACGCGCGTTTCGCCCGATTTCCTCAACCCGGCGCTCTTTGGCACGATCCATGAAGCCGGGCATGCCCTGTACGAACTGGGGATTGACCCCGCACTGGGGCGCACGCCGTTGGCGGCGGGTGCCTCACTGGCAATTCACGAGTCGCAATCGCGCTTGTGGGAAAACATCGTCGGGCGCTCGCTGCCGTTCTGGGAGCATTTCTATCCCCGTTTGCAGGCGTTTTTCCCGGCCCAGTTCGGCGGGCTGCCGCTGGAGACTTTCTACAAGGGGATCAACCGGGTCGAGCCTTCTTTCATCCGTGTAGAAGCTGACGAAGCCACCTACAACCTGCACATCATGCTGCGTCTGGAACTGGAAATCGCCCTGATGGAAGGCTCCCTGGCGGTCGAAGACCTGCCCGAAGCCTGGAACGAGCGTTTCCAGCAGTACTTCGGCCTGACGCCGCCGACCGATACGTTGGGCGTGTTGCAAGACGTGCACTGGTCGGGCGGCATGATCGGCTACTTCGCCACCTACGCCCTGGGCAACCTGATCTCGGCCCAGTTGTGGGAATGCATCCAGCGCGATCTGCCCGGCCTCGGCGATCAAATCCGCCGCGGCGAATTTGCCGCTTTGCTCGGCTGGCTGCGCGAGAAAGTCCACCGCCACGGGGCCAAGTTCGAGCCGCAGGAACTGGTGCAGCGGATTACCGGATCGAAGATCGATCCGGCCGCCTACATGCGCTACTTGCGGGGTAAGTATGGTGAGGTGTACGGGTTGTAACGTAAATCCTGCCAGCCGGCCTGAATAAACCGAAAAAAGCCCCGGGCGTCCAAGCCCAGGGCTTTTTTTGAAAACTGTACGGGGTGAGTGATTTCGCCTCACCACGAGGGTTAGTAAACCAGCTCTTTCGGGTCCGCTTTGACGCGCTGGCGAAAAACTCGGTAGGTCCAGATCTGGTAGACAAGTACAATCGGCACGAAAACAACGGCAACGATGGTCATGACTTTGAGCGTGTAGGGGGATGCGGCAGCCGTGTAGATGGTCAGATCGTTGGCCGGGGTAAGGCTGGAGATGAGAATGCGCGGGAAGAGGCCCATGAAGACCATCAGCGTTGCAAAAACGACGGTTAGCGCTCCTGCCGTGAAGGCCCACGTATCCTTGCCTTGTTTCCCGAACCAGCCGGAAAGCAAGAGGGCGATGGCTGCCAGCAGGGCAGGGACGAGGCCATTGATGCCCTGCTTGGTCAGGATGTCGGTTTCGAAGAAAGACCAGAGGACGAAAAGCACCGTTAGAACGGTGGCCACAATCCAGGCCTTGAAGGCGACGTTCCGGGCACGAGAAGCGACTACCGCCTCGACTTTGAGCGCCAGGAAGTTGGCCCCGTGCATGGTGAAGAGCGCCACAAAGACCAGCCCACCCAACAGCGAGAAGGGGTTGAGCAGGGGCAATAAACCGCCCCAGTAGTTCATCTCGGCATCGATGGCAAACCCACGCATCAGGTTTGCGACGGCAACGCCCCACAGCAGGGCCGGCAGGAACGAACCGGCGAAGATCGCCCAATCCCAGCGGCCGCGCCATGCGGCATCGTCGCGCAGGCTGCGGTATTCGAAGGCGACGCCGCGTAGAATCAGCGCCAGCAGCATCAAAACCAGCGCCAGGTAGAAGCCGCTGAAGAGGGTGGCATAGACGTGGGGGAATGAGGCGAACAGCGCCCCTCCTGCGGTCAGCATCCAGACTTCGTTGCCATCCCAGACCGGGCCGATGGCGTTGAGGATGGTCCGCCGCTCTTCGTCTTTCTTGGCCAAAAACGGCAAGAGCATGCCGGCTCCGTAATCGAAGCCTTCCAGAAAGAAGAAACCAGTAAACAGGACGGTAACGAGGATAAACCAGACGATGTTGAGATTCATGGCATTGCTCCAAATCTTAGTCGGACAAAACTGCTGTTGTGGCTGCCGGCGCCGTCTTGGCCTGGATCTCGCCGGTGCCATATTGGATGCCTAGTTTCAGGGCAACGATAGTCAGCACCGCATACAGCCCCGCCAGAGCGAGCGTCGAAAAGGCGATGTTCCACGCCGGGACGTTCGGTGAAATAGCGTCGTCAATCCGTTGCAGGCCGTAGACGATCCAGGGCCAGCGGCCGGTTTCTGCCAGAATCCAGCCGGTGGTGACAGCCAAATAGGGAAGACCCACCGCAAACATCATGATCTTTAAATAGCGCCTCCTGGTGTCCAGGTCGTTGTTTCTGCTCCACCACACGCCCAGGAAAGACAGCAGAATCATCCCTGCACCCGCGCCAACCATGACCCTGAAGGACCAGTAATTCAGAGCGACCGGAGGAACGTAGTTGCCGGGGCCATAGGTGTGTTCAAACTCGCTTTTTAGCTGGTTGATCCCTTTGATCTCTCCATACGGCCGGCTGTAGCTGAGGAAGCTGAGCAGCGCAGGGATGCGGATAGAAAACACATCTTCGGTCTGGTCCCAACTCCCGATGGTGAAAAGCGACAGAGACGCCGGGTCTTCCGTGTTGAAGTGCGCTTCTGCGACCGCCATCTTCATCGGTTGGTGTACGACCATGAACTGGCCCTGGACGTGCCCTATCAATGCCACCAGCACCGAACCGGTGAGTGCGTAGAACGCGGCCATGCGAAAGGATGGGCGGAAGAAGCCGGCTTCATGTTTGCGCAGCAGGTGCCAGGCGCTGAAGGCCATCACCACGAAACCGGCCAGGGAAACGCCCGAAGCGAGTACGTGCGGGAACTGAAGCAGGACATTCGGGTTGAAAACCAGGCCCAAGAAGTCGGTCATCAGCGCACGTCCGCTTACCGGATCGAGCGTGTAGCCCGTGGGATTTTGCATAAAAGAGTTGGCGATCAGAATCCACAGGGCAGAAATATTGGATCCAATGGCGACCAGCCAGGCTGCAGCCAGATGCGCTTTTTTGGAGAGCTTGTCCCAGCCGAAAACCCACAGGCCGATGAACGTCGATTCCATGTAGAAAGCCAGCAAAGCCTCGATCGCAAGCGGCGCGCCGAAGATATCGCCCATGAAGCGCGAGTATTCCGACCAGTTCATGCCAAACTGGAAT
The DNA here is from genome assembly GCA_049325275.1 of Chloroflexota bacterium. GTDB lineage: Bacteria > Chloroflexota > Anaerolineae > Anaerolineales > UBA4823 > CAIQJJ01. Next base: position 627,540 of record JBMOLU010000001.1, on the reverse strand, counting down.
TCCTGGACGATTCCGGTTACGACACCGATGGCGAAGTTGATCAGGAAGATTTTTCCCCAAAACTTTGCCATCCCTTTGTACATCTCTTTCCCACTGCGAACGTATCTTGTTTCAAGGATGGCAACGAAGATGGATAGCCCCAGCGTAAGCGGGACGAAGAAAAAGTGAAAGATGGTGGTGAGCGCAAACTGCCACCTGGCGAGAACGATCATGTCCATAGATTCCTCCGAGTGCTTTGGTTAAGATACGTACAAGAAAGCCTTGCCCTCCTCGCTGTCTTGTGCGAGCAGATCGAAAGTTTGGCTTTCCAGTTCACTTCGAATGAGCGTGCGCAGCCTGATCCAGCGCTTGCGGACCGGGCAGGCGGTCCCAAAGCTGCAACTACATTCCTCGCCGCCGGAAATCAGGCATTCGGAAACCTCGATCGGCCCCTGGATGAACTCGATCACTTGTAGCAGGTTAATCTGCCCGGCCGGCCTGGCGAGTTGAATCCCCCCATCCCGGCCCGGGAAGGTGAGGATGAAATTGCCCCTGGCCAGTTCGGCCACGATGCGCTGCGAGAGGGCCGGGGGAATCAGCATTTCGTCTCGAATTTCGGCGGTCGGCTTACGCGTTCCGGGCGGGTTCTTGGCCAGGTTCAGGATGACGCGGATAGCGTAGTCGGTTTGGCGGTTGATGTGGAGCATGATTGGATCACGTAACGGCGTAATGTTGATGAAAATAGTAAACGTTTACAAGTATTGTAAACGTTTGGCGAGCATTAAGAACCTGTCATTTGTCGTTTCTTTACGTGATATTTGTCACTGCCTGTGTTCTTGAAGCGTCTCTAAGGATTGCGGTGCGCCGTCACCCGAAAGACCGGGTATGCCGCGGCAATCGCCTCGAACGCGGACAGCGGTGCGTCTTGATCGACGGGGATGTGCGGCCGCGCCCCCGGTGCGGCGTGCAGGTAGGTTTTCAAAACGGGTGCACGTTGCTCGATGGCAACTTCTTCGAGGTACACATCTTCCCTGTGCCCGCCGTTCCGCAGGCAAGCTTTGCCATGCGCTGCCTGTACGTTGCGCACCCACTGCGCCTGGTTGCCGAGCATCGAGGCCAGGTAGCGCTGTCCGTCAAGGGTGACCATCACCAACGGAAACGAAATGACGCGGCCAGATTTCCTGCCCGGCACTTCCAACGTTACCAGGCCGGCGAACAGCCTGCTGCGCGCACCCACCACGGCCCAGAAACGGTTGAGAATCTTTGCCAACCCGTTTGGCCTTCCACTTTCATACAGCCACTGCTTGTTGCGATAAAACCATTGTTTAAAAAGCGAGTCTTTCTTTACCATTGCCCATGTCCTCCAAGAAGGGAAGAATTGCAGACCATCCATCGTGGGAAAAACACACCAACCAAAGAGACTTACAGTGTAAGTGCAGTATAATGCTTACGCTGTAAGTTGTCAATCGCCGAGATGCTCTCCAAAAAGCAAGGTGCGATGCACTTGGCCAGAAACAGGCATCGGCAACCCTTATGAAAGTGCGCCGTACCTGCCGGTAGCGCTTTCTCGACAACCGCTAAAAGGTCTTCCCCATGCGTAAAACAAGTGCCCTCCTGACGCGTGAACGTATCTTGCAAGCCGGACTGGATATTTTAGATGAACAAGGCATGGGCGGCCTCTCGATGCGCAAGCTCGCTGCCCGTCTTGGCGTCGAGGCGATGTCGCTCTACAATCACGTGAAAGACAAACGTGATTTGCTAAACGGTATGGCCGACCTGGTGCTGTCGCAGATCGAGCTTCCCGATCCACTGCAAGCCTGGGAGCGACGCCTGGAAACGATTGCCATCCAGTTGTACGAGGCGCTCATGCGCTACCCAGGCCTGGCGATGTTCCTCGTGACGGAGCAGAGCCTTCCGCGCGGCCGGAAGATCATGCAGGGGATTGACGGGATGATGGCTGCGTTGGATGAGGCCGGACTCGACCCCGTGCAGCAGGTCAACGCCTACCGCGGGTTGCTGGCGATGTGTTTTGGCTTTGTCTTCATGCACACGGTCGGTATGACGCGCACGCTCCAACAGGCGCAGGCGGAGTGGGATCAATGGGACAGCAGTCAGTGGGATGCCGATACGCTCCCTAACCTGGCACGGCTGGCGCCCTCCTTCACGCAAACCCATGCCGCAGATGACATCCAGTTCATGCTGCGCGCTTACATCAAGTACTTACAAAACATCCAGCCGATATGAGCGATTTTCGTAACTTCTCAATAATGCGGGGTACGGCGAAGAAGTTTGGGCCGTTATCACGGGCACAGGCCCACTCTTGAAACCCTCGAGAGTGCGTGCGATCGCATAAGTCGTATTGGGTTTTGCTGCTGCGGTCACTTGTACCGCATCTTCGAAATCGGCCATGCCAAAGCCATCGCCGCCCTTCTCTGCCTGCACTTTGGGCCGATTCAGCATGCCGGATGGCTGACGGCGCGTTTTTGTTTGCCAAAAGCAGCCTTTTATGCGTAGGATTTAACAGGTATGAGAAACGAGCACACTAACGATCCCCTGCAAGGCGTGATGCTGGAAACTTCCTGACTGACCTCGTCGAGCGATACGGCTGGAAGGAATTGAGCCAGCGCATCAAGATTCGCTTTAGCCGTAGTTGCGGTTTCAAATTTTAAGAGATGAAAAGTATGCCTTCAGCACCGGAAGATTTTCGTGTCTACCATGGCGCCTATGGGTTGTGTCGCAACCCTTCAGGCCATCTTCTCCTGGTTCGTATCGCCAGTGGGATCGATAAAGGGCGATGGACCTTACCTGGTGGGGGCATCAAATGGGGAGAGCATCCGGATGCGGCTGTTCGTCGTGAGGTAGAGGAAGAAACTGGGATTACGGATATCCGAAGTGCCCATGTGACCGCTGTTTATTCACGTACATACCTGAGAAGTGAAGACCGTCCGTACGACTCGGTTCACCACATCGGTATCATCTATGACTTGACGCTGGGTCATTCCGAGCTCAGGGATGAGCATAACGGAACAACAGATCGCTGCCAGTGGTTCACCGAGAGTCAAGTCCGGCAGTTACCGCTTGTCCCACTCTGCGAGTTCGCGGTTAATGTGGCGTGGCCACATGCTTCACCAAATGCGGCCCCCTTTCCCGGCGAAGCCGGGAGAGCCAAAAAGCCGTAATGGATGTGACGAGAAAAACACCAGGCTTTTGGTAGGTGTAGTTATCGAAAGCGTTCCGGCAGAGATTCACCTTCGCAGCCCCATTTTGGGACACAAATGCCCAAAACCGCCGCCAAAGATAGCTGATTTTTCGCTCCGCTGTCGCACTCATGCGCAATTTCCACATATGTGCACCGCATTCCACGGCGGGTATCTCCAAACCCTAACGAAAGCTTACCTTCGCACCACGGAAGTTGTCCAGGCGCTGCGAGTAGCTATTTCCACCGTACGCAGGCTGATCTGGTGAGGACATTTCCCGGGCGCTATCAAGATCGACCCGGCTAAAAGCCTTGCAAAAAACACCATTTCGAGAATCGGATCAGGCCTGCTTCTCCTGTCATGGTTTTCACCCGGTCTCCAGTACGGCCAAGAAGTTCGGAGCGGTCAGCACGGGTACAGGCCCGTTCTTGAAATCCTCGAGATTGCGTGTGATCACATAAACCGCATTGCATTGTGCCGCAGCCGCCATTTGCACAGCATCCTCGAAATCTGGCCACGCCAAAGCCATCGCCGCCTGGATGACTGCCTGATCGACGGCTGCGACGGAGAACACGTGCAGGACATCAACCAAGGCGGCCCTGGCCTGCGCTTGTGATGTGTGGCGTCTGAGCAGGTAAAAAAGTGTTGTCAGACTATGGGCGGCTACAAATCCCTGCACTTGCCCCGACTCAATGGCTGCCCATAACCGATGGGCATCGGCATCGTGCGGCTGCCGTTGTGCCAGCACATCGAGAATGACGTTGAGATCGATCAAGATGCGAAGCGGGGGGTTAGAGACCATATTTTTCATCGAGATATTCATGATGTTCGTCAACAGAGACTTCCGTGGGCAAAATACCTGTTAAGCGATCCAAAATAGGCGTAGAAGAGGGATGTGTTTCGCTCAGATCCAGGTGACGGAAGAAATCGGTCACGAGTTGGGTGACTGTGGTATCGTGGCGTTGGGCATACGCTTTTGCGCGTTCGATCCAATGTTTCTCGGTGCGGATGGTCAATTTGGTTTTCGTCGTCTGCATAAGAACCTCCAATCCTTGCCGTACATTTTACACGATATTTGTACGGCAGGCAACGCCAGCGTTTATCACGCAGAAGCCATTACTTCTGGCAGCCAACCACGGCTCAGGCGCGATTTGGCCAGAGCGGTTCTATGCAATCGGATCGAGTAGAACAACACCTTACCCAACTCCCCTCATCCCTGGTACCGAATCGCCTTAATCGACAACTCCCCCGCCCACACGCTGGCCAGCGACACGCTTGCATACACCGCCTGCACCCCCGCCGCCCGCCAGATTTTGGACGACTTGCTCGAGAAATACGCCGACTATGACGTCAGCCAGTTCGACGACCTGCCCAGCCTGCTGCGCATCTAGCCTTTTGCCGGGCACGGTTCGCCGAACGAGATTTACGCCCTGTTCGGTGAGGCAGCGAAGCTGGTGCAGGCGGTGGATGCGTTGCAGAAAGGGTTGTGTGAGCCATAACGGTGCCACGCTAGATGGGGAAATTGTGCTGGCGCGCAGGATCCCTGATGCCTACAAGTCAGAAAGCACCTTTGGGTCTGTCACTTCTCTATTTGCCCCAGTTTCAACACCACGTTACTTTCACAAGTCAAACTCCCCCTTCCTCCACTCGACGAACAGCGTCGCATCGTCACCTGCCTGGATAGCCTGCAAGCGCAGGTATCGGCGCTGCGGGCGCAGCAAGAGTCCACCCGGCGGGACCTGGAGTCGCTGCTGCCGTCGGTGCTGGATCGGGCGTTCAAGGGGGAACCATGAGCCAGCAGCACCCCAGTGATCCGCTGCACGGCGTGACGCTGGAAATGATCCTGACCCGCCTGATCGCCCAATACGGCTGGAAGGAGCTGAGCCAGCGCATCCAAATTCGCTGCTTTTACAACGAACCCAGCATCAAATCCAGCCTGAAATTTTTACGCCGCACGCCCTGGGCCAGGAAAGAAGTGGAAGACTTGTATTTGCGTTCGCTGAAAGAGAAACCGTAACTTCGCCCATTGCATAGTAAGTTTTATTGGGCATGTGCTTCATGTGCGGCCTGAAAAGTGACTTTCAAATGCCAAAAGCTGCCGAAATAAGGTGTGCTGAGGCACCCCAGGCTTCTGTTAGGTGTAGTTATCGAAAGCATAAACGGCCAAAATCGCCTTCGCATCCCCATTTCGGGATAGAAATATCCCAAAATCGCCACTGAAAGCCGATGATTTTGCGCTCATCCAGCGCACCAGTGCAATTTTCACTGCAAAACCAGGGCCAGAAAAGCGGCAGGTTGTTTTATAGCAAGGGCCTTGTGGCAAGTCGATTCCTTGCGGAATTGCAAAGCACACCAGGCCGATAAAAACAACACCATCGCTTGTTGTTTGCTATACTTCTTATTAGGTTGGACAAACAAAAGGCCGGATATGCTGGAACACATCCGGCTTGAATCACTGCTTTGCAGTGATCGTCCATGCGGAGGGGCCGCATGGTGGCTACATCCTAGCACACCAGAGCCGCTCACGCAAATGCTGTGGGCATTTTTTGTGAGCAAATACCCCATTACCATCGATCGTGACAGGTACAGTCCTATTAACAGTTGCTCACTCATAAATAAGAATCAGGGTCTAGCCACGCAAAATTTCCAATATGATATTCGCCCAATTAAGTAGCAATTATGAAAAAGAAATTGTCATTATTTAGAACCTTTACTTTTTTAGCATGTTTTGCGTTCTTCTCCAGTGCAGAAGCAGCTGATGCATCATTTTCTCCACCGTTGCAAATTGACATGCAAGTCGATCAAACGACACTCCATGTAGGCGACTCGCTCCGAGCAACCCTTTCTGTAAACAATGTGACACCATATGATATTGTTGATATTAATATATATCTCAATAATCCTAGCTACGATATTGCTTGGACAGATTTTAATCCTGGTAGTATCGGACCATATGAAAGTTTCCAAGCTGAATATGTTCTTAATGTTCACAAGACCGGCTTGCAGAGGCCAGTGTTTACAATAAACTATTCTTGGGTCGATCAAACTACCACTTACCGAAGAGTAGAAACAGCGACCTTTGATGATATCGAAGTCATAGGATACTTCGGAATCGATTGGCCTGAATATCTTATGCCGTTGCTTGTGGGATTTCTTATGAGCCAATTAAGTATGTGGGTTAGTGAACGGCGAAAGAAAACAACTGATGACAAATTGCAGGAAGAACAAGTCAAAGGGATTATATTGGCAACTCTTCAGTCAACCCGGAAGGGATTAGAAGAGATGGAATTACTCTCTTACAGTTCCGTGTGGGAAAATACGATAGTAGTTGGTAATTTGTATCCTGCTCTTCATCGGGTAGGGCGTTCCAGTGGGTATGCAGATTTATCCAGAAGATTGGCGGAACTTTCCATCTTGATAATTGACTATAACGAAAAAAGAAAAAACGATAAGCTAACAGAAGACTTCGTCTTGGATTTGAGTAAGGAAATAGATGATTTAATCACTATTATCAGTTGATACATAAGAAAAGGCTGTAGGGTGCAAAAATGCTCACAGAAATTGATATTCATCGTTTATTCGGACACGAAGATGCTGACCTCGAAACGGTTGATCGGTTACAAGAATACTACTTTAAAAGCAGTGTATATGCTCAGATGAAGCTTGATCTGCCGCTAAGAATTTTAGTTGGTCACAAAGGGACTGGAAAATCAGCTTTGTTTAGAATTGGTTTACACGAAGACAACGAAGTTGGCAAATTGTCAATATTGATTCGCCCTAACGATATTACCAAATTGGCTGTTGATTCCGATGACTTTCTGCTTATGATTCGTAATTGGACTGAGGGATTGACTTCAATAATTATTGAAAAGGTCTTTGATTTACTTGGGATTGATAGTGCCAATTATCGTTACGACTACAACACACATCGAGGCAAGATCATTAAATTCTTGTCCGAAACTTTTTTAAAGCTAGAGCAAAAAGGTTCCGCTCCAAATAAGGAGTCGGCGATTCTTAGATTCCTAGAGAATCCAAAGCTATATGTATATATCGATGATTTGGACAGGGGTTGGAAGGGACGTAAAGATGACATAGCGCGAATATCAGCATTACTCAATTCAATTAAGGACATAAACATTGAGAATCGCGAGATTAACTTTAAAGTAGCCCTTAGATCTGATGTTTATTATTTAGTTAGAACATCAGATGAGTCGACAGATAAAATAGAGGGGGCAGTTATATGGCATTCTTGGACAAATCACGAAATTTTTGTTATGTTAATAAAACGCATAGAGACCTATTTTGGGCGGACAGTTAACGAGGCTGAACTGTTACAGACTGAACAGTCTGAGTTAAGCAATTATCTTAATCCCATAATGGAGCCGAGATTTAGGGGACGAGGACACTGGTCAAACATCCCGACATATCGAATGCTTATGTCCCTAATAAGAAAAAGGCCCAGAGATTTAGTCAAACTTTGCACACTCGCAGCAACGCATGCCACAACAAGGAAAGCTTCCCTAATATCAACTGAAGACTTCGATGCAATATTTGCCAATTACTCCACAGGTAGAATTCAGGATACTATCAATGAATTCAGATCTGAGCTACCTCTCATTGAACCACTTTTATTAAACATGAAACCAAATAAGAAAGAGAGACAGGCCAAACTGGGGTATGTTTATAAAATCGCTGATCTATATCGAAAACTATATAATGTCTCGCAGCTTCAATCGTTTCGTTTTGCAGATGGCAAGTCAACTACCCCCCAAACTTTGGCAGCATTTCTATATAAAATTAATTTCCTAACTGCCAGAAGAGAGACACCTACCGGGATAGAACGGAAATATTTTGAAGATAACCAGTATTTACTCTCTAATGATGCAGAGTTTGGCTTTGATTTTGAAATTCATCCTGCTTACAGGTGGGCTTTACAGCCTAATGATTTAGAGAGTATTTTTAATGAGTTAGAAATAAGTGCTTAGCAACCATCGAACCAATCAAAACTTCAAAAATATAAAGAAAAGTAAATTTTTCTATTACGGGTATCAGCTGGAAACGTTTATCAAAGAATCCTAAGGGATGGTTCACATTTCGGCAAAATCGGGTGGCACTTTTCAAAAAGTGAAGGCTAATCAACTTAGAAAGTGTCACTCAATTGTGAACCATTCCCATCCTAATAAGCAAAACTTCCTCCCATCTCCCTCATTGGCCTTGATTCCTGTCGTGGTTCGCACCGCCGGGCGGGTAGGGTATCTGGTGGGGGTGCTGCTCGCCACGTTAGGCAAAGTTCTTATTACGATAATGTAATAGGCTTGGGTAAAATAAATGCCCTATCGTTTAGGGCCTAGCTTATTACATCACTGTAATAGGATAACACAAATAAAAACGCCCGTCAACCTATTGAACGGACGTTTTACTCGTTTCCGCGTCGTGGATCGAATTTACTAAGGTTAGCAGTTTCTTTCAAATATCGTTCCACAGATTCTTTTGAGACAAACCACATATAGCCGATTTTTTTGCCTTCCAGATCCCCCTCACGCAACATCCGCCGCACGTGGTGAACATGAAACTGCAACTGCTGCGCGGCTTCCTGAGTGGTCAGGTAGTTGGTTAGATCGGGCATGGGGGCAAAAAAGAAACGAGGTTTCTTGTTAATCGAATTTGTGTAGGGCATTCTTCAATCTCCGGTAACGCACGCTCCTACACAAATGATGTTGTGGGGCCGACAGGTTTTTGTTGGCGGCCGCTCTTTTTTATTCGGTTGTCAGTGACCCACAGAGGATTCGAACCTCTAACCAATTGATTAAGAGTCAACTGCTCTGCCATTGAGCTAGTGGGCCATGTTGAAAGCGAGCGAAATTATACCGCGAAGGGCGCTGCTGTCAACTCAAGGATCGAAAAAAACTTGCAAATCGGTGGGGTTTCCAATGCCCGTTTCGCCGGCAGCGGCTTAAAATATCTCCTGCCGGCCGGCCAAGGCGCGCAGCAGGGTGTTCTGGTCTGCGTATTCCAGGTCCCCGCCCACCGGTAGGCCGCGCGCCAGGCGGGTGATGCGTACCCCACCCAGGGCGGTCAGCTGCTGCTGCAAGTACATGGCGGTGGCGTCGCCTTCCATGCTGGGGTTGGTCGCCAGGATGATCTCGCGAATGCCACCGGCACGCACGCGGCCGAGCAACTCGCGAATTTTCAAATCGTCGGGGCCGATGCCTTCGATCGGCGAGAGCGCCCCGTGCAACACATGGTAGCTGCCCTGGAACCCACCCGTACGCTCCAGCGCCAGCACGTCCAACGGTTCTTCCACCACGCACAAGACACCCGTCTGCCGCGCCGGGTCGGCGCATACCTCGCAGACGTCACGCCCGGCAGCGGTGATATTGAAGCACACCGGGCAGTAAGCCGTCCCCGATTTCAAGGCCGTCAGGGCTGCCGCCAGGTCTTGCGCCAGTTCATCGGAAGCGCGCAGCAGGAAAAACGTCAGGCGTGAGGCCGTTTTTGGGCCGATGCCGGGCAGGCGCGAGAGCGCATCGATCAAGTCTTGGATGGGGCCGGGAAGCAGCATAACGGAAGATGATTGTCTGGGAACGGAAGGCGACTGCTAAAACGACAGGCCGCCCGCCAGCGGCCCCAGGCGGTCTTCGGCCAGCTTGCGCGAGGCATCCAGGGCGCCGTTGAAGGCCGTCAGCAGCAGGTCCTGCAACATTTCCACGTCGCCGCCCTCGGCGGCGTCCTTGAGCAGGTCCGGGTCTACACTGACGGATTGACAGCGCTGATCGCCAGTGATGACGATTTTGATTGCCCCGCCGCCGGCGGAGTACTCCACCGTCTCCTGTGCCAGTTTCTCCTGGGCTTCCACCATCTGCTGCTGGAGCTTTTGCAGTTGTCCCATCATCCCGCCGCCGCCCATTCCTCCGGGCATTTTCGGGGCCTTGAAACCTTTAGCCATAATCGAACCTCCTAGGATACGTCCACGATTTCTCCGCCCAGGTCGCGGACGGCTGATGCCACCATGCCGTCGTGGTCGACGTCCGGCGGTGGGGCCGCGCGCTGTGCAGAAACCGTGGTACAGCGAATGAGAATGGTTTCGCCCAGGGCTTGTTGCAGCACAGCCTGGACGACTTCGATATTTTCGGGTTTTTCCATCTGGGATTGCAGCACGTGGCTGGCAAATCCCAGGGTGAGGATATTGTCCTGCAGATGGCGCGTCTTGACCGAGTTGAGCAACCCGGCTACGTTGCTTTTTTGCTGTTTGACCAGGGTCACAATCTGCCGCCACTGTTCGTTAAGCCGCTTGCCCGATCCTGCCTCGCTGCCCGACGAACTCCCGGCCGGCTCGGAAGGAGCCGCCGACGGTTCGGGCGCCGGTGGGCCGTCCGGGCGGTGGAAGGACTTGAGCGTGGTAACACCCGCTTTGGCCGTGGGCGGTGGCTGTAGCGGTGCGCTATCCTGTGCCACCGGTGCGGCTTCCGCCGGCTGCGCAGAATCGCTCAGGCATTCGACGAAAGCCATTTCGAGCGGCAGGCTGGGCTGCCAGGCAAGGCGCGCCTCGGATGCGGCCGTATTGAAAGCCTTGATCACGCCCAGTAGTTCCGGCATGCTGAAGGCCTGGGCGTGGCGCGCCATCACCGTACGCGTCTCGCTGGTGGCGTCGACCTGCGCGGCATTGCCTAGCTTGATCAACAGCAGCTGGCGCAGGTAATCGACGATCTGGCGGGCAAACTGTCGCGGGTCCGAGCCGCCGTCAAGCGCGGTGTGGATATGCTCCAGGCCGGCGGCCGAATCTTTGGCCTGCACGGCATCGATGACATCCAGGACGATCTGGTCGGTGGCCGCACCCAGCACGGCCTGCGCAAGCGCCAGGGTCACCGCCTGGCCGGTGGAGGCAAGTTGGTCGAGCAGGGAAATGGCGTCGCGCATGCCGCCGGCCGACTGGCGGGCGATCAACGTCAGGGCTTCGAGGTCGATCACGATGTTTTCGCCCTCGGCCAGTTTCTTCAGGTTGGCAACGATATCGGCCACCGGGATGCGGCGGAACTCATGGCGTTGGCAGCGCGAGAGCACCGTTGCCGGAATCTTGTGAATCTCGGTCGTGGCGAGGATGAAGATGGCGTGGGCAGGCGGCTCTTCGAGCGTCTTCAGCAGGGCGTTGAATGCGGCGGTGGAGAGCATGTGGACTTCGTCCACGATGTAGACTTTGTAATGGCCCTGGTTGGGTGAGAAGTTGATCTTGTCGCGCAAATCGCGCACGTCTTCTACCGATGTGTTCGAGGCGGCATCGATTTCGATCAGGTCGAGGAAACGGCCCTGGTTGACGGCGGTGCAGTGCTCGCAGGCGTCGCAGGGGCGTTTGGGCAGGTCGGGTTCGAGGCAGTTGACGGCCTTGGCAAGCAGGCGCGCCGTGGTCGTCTTACCTGTGCCGCGCGGGCCGGCAAATAGGTAAGCATGTGCCACCCGTTCGGCGGTGATGGCATTGCGCAGGGTTTGGATGATGTGTTCCTGCCCGATGACTTCTGCCCATTGGTGAGGGCGCCATTTGCGGTAGAGAGCCTGAGTCATAACAATTCTTTCCAATTGTACCAGCGCTTTGGTGGACCTTCTGCAAACTCAGCCTGCTTTCATCAAGTTGGCACAGAACGGTGCAGGCCGTAACCCGCTATGTGTGCAGGTGCTTGTCCCGGGAGCGCAGCAGCCTTAAGGGAGCACGAACGTCGCCCGCTCGTTGCCGGCGGTATCTACGACCGTCACTGTTTCGCCCGATTCCCAGATCGCATCGGCGAGGCCCCAATACAGCGCCGTTACCGATGCTTCACCGGCTCGTGTGTAGACGCTGATCTGCCCGCCGGAGCGCAGCACCAGCTGTGGGAAGGTAAACTGATTCCCGTCTTCGTCACGAATCTGCCAGCCGGAAAGGACCAACTCGCCGCCATTGCCCAAACGCAATTCTACCCGTTCGGCATGGATGTCGCCGGCGCCGAAGACGGCGCTGACGATAAGCCCCGGTGTAGGGGTCGGTCCGGTGGGCGTGGCCGTGAAGCGCGGCGTCGGGCTGGCAAATGGCGTGGGCGTCAGGGTTGGAGTGTCCGTCGGGCCTTCGGTGGGGGTCAGCGTGGGGGTACGTGGCGGCGGAATCAGAATATCGACGCCGCTGAGCAAATAATCGCCTTCGCCCATGTCGTTGAGCGCCATCAAGGCTGCTGCATCTACGTCGAAATAGAGGGCGACCCCGCTGATCGTATCGCCTTCTTTGACGCGGTACGTCACGATGCCGCGTGTCGGGTAAGGGGTAAAAGCCTCCGGTGGCGCTGTAATGACCTGCGTGATGACGACGATACCGCTACCGGTTGGCAGCGATAGATTGCCGCCCGGGTTGGCTGCGATGCCGGTCAGGACGGCGCCAGCTTCACCTGGGGGCGGCGAGCCGCCCGGCGGCCGGCTCCAGGCCCAGGCTTGCAAGACGAGCAGTGTCGTACAAGATGAAATGAAAACGTTGATCAGCAGGTAATAGATCAGGCGTTTGACTTTCATTCAACTGTGATCGCTTACCGGCATTACCACGGTAAAGACCGTCCCCTGACCCAGGTTGGATTCCACCCAAATGCGGCCCTGGTGGTTTTCGACGATCGATTTGACGATGGCCAACCCCAAGCCGGTGCCGGGGGTATCGCCGGGTACATTGCTGGCACGGTAGAACTTATCGAAGATGTAAGGCTGGTCCGCCGGCGGGATACCCGGCCCGTTATCGGCGACACGGATGATGACCTGGCCGCCTTCAGCTTCGGCCACGAGCGAAATGGTGCCTTCGTTCGGGGTGTACTTGATCGCATTCCCCAGCAGGTTTGCAACCAACTGGCGCAAACGCACCGGGTTGGCGTATACCGAGGGCAGATTGTCGGGGATTTCGGTGTGCAGCGTTTGCTGCCTTTCGACGGCCCGGTTGCGCAGGCCTTCCACGGCATAGTTGATGATCGCCGCCAAGGGTACAATTTCTTTGCGGGCGTCGAAACCGGCCTCGATGCGGCCCAGGTCGAGCAAATCGTTGATCAAAGCGGTGATATTACTGACGCTGAACTGGACGCGGCGGACGAACTCACGCTGCGTATCGTTGAGCGGGCCGACGCGGTCGATCAGCTCGATGTAACCGAGAATGGCCGTCAGTGGAGAACGCAAGTCGTGCGAAACGGTGCTGACGAAATCGCTCTTGATGCGGTCGAGTTCTTTCAGGTGGGTGATATCCTGCATCGTGACGGCGTAGCCCACTTCCGGAATGGGGGTCAGGTGAGCGTTGAACACGCGTCCATCTTCGAGCGTCACCTCGCCGCGCGTCGACTGGCTTCTATTTTCCTCGCTGAGCAGCTCGATCAGATCGGGGTGTTGGATGATGTCGCGCATCGGTTTGCCGTTGATCTTCTCTTCCCCCAGGCCCAGGGCGGCGCACAGCGTGTGGTTTGCCAGCACCAGGCGGTCGTCGAGGTCGATCACCAGCACACCGTCATCCACGTTGGTCAGAATCGTTTCGAAGCGCTTGCGCTCGATTTCGGAACGCGAATACAGGCTGGCATTCTCGATCGCAATGGCGGCGTAATCGGCCAGGGCAGACACGAGAATCAGGTGCTCGTCGTGGAAGGGATGGCCGCTCTGGCGGTTGTCTACCCCCAGAACCCCGATCAAGCGACCGTGGACCTGCAAGGGGACGTAGATCAGCGTGTGTACCAGGTAAGCGGTTTTGATCTTTTGGGGGGTGGGAGCGTCGATCACGAGCGGCTTGCCGGTACGCAGCACCTGGCCGGCCAATGTGTCTTGGATGGGCAGGCGGAACTTGTGGGCAAAGTCATTCTGGAAGTTGCGGCTGGCGCGCATGTACAGTTCGCCCGTGCTTTCATCCAACAGCAGCAGGCTGCCTTCTTCCGCCCCAGTCAACTCGACCGCCGAATCGACCACGGCCGTCAATACGTTGTCCAGGTCGAGCAGGGCGGTCACCGTACGCCCAATGCGCTGCAGTGTTTCCAGGCTGTCTACGCGCTTTTGTAGGGTTTTGGTATGCCGGCGAACTTCCAGGATGGACCAGTCGGAGAAAGTCTTGGTGCGCTGAATGCCACGCTTCACGGCCTTGAGAACGTCATCGGGGCGCAGGGGGGCGTAAAGGTAATCGACGGCCCCAACACGCAAGGCCTGTAAAACCAGTTTTTCGTCGTACGTATCGGTGAGCAAGATCACCGGCAATAGGGGATAGCGTTTGAAGAGTTCGGTTGCAAACTCCAAGCCGTTGCCGTCTTGCAGTTCTGCTCCCACAATCATCAAGGCCGGCGAGGCTGCCTGGGTCAGCGATTCGGCCGTTTTTCTTTCCGATGTGAACGTAACTTCATAGCCTGCCGGGCGTAAAATTGCCCTTTCTAACAGGCGTGCTGTCTCCGCATTCCTGTGAACGATCAAAATGTGAGGGTTTGCCATGCCTACCGTTCTACCTACCTAAAGTTTTCAGACCACAGCCCTCGCCACGACGAGAAGCCATTCCTGGCTCTCCCGTTTTCAACGGGATGTGCGATTGGGTGCGAAGCACTCAACCGCCCCTAAATCTGGGATATTTCCCGCCAAAGGCGGAAAGAGTCCCATTACTTCAGCCCTGCAGAAGACATAAAGGTCGCCAACGTGGACTTAATCGATTGCGCGCTGTCTGTGGCAATGCGCAACAGGCGGTTTTGCTCGGTATTGAAGTTGCGATTTCCTTCGGTAACCAGCAGCTTCAAGTTTGAAAGCAGGATCTCGATCTGCTCGTTCAATTCTTCATCCAGGGTACGTACGGCTTCGTCTTTCGCCTGGGCCGTCGACTGGGCGTTCTCGGCCGCGATTTGCATCGAACGGGCACGCTCTTCTACAGCCCTGAACAGGCGCAAGTTGACCATCGAGATCGATGCATAATCGGCCACGGCCTCCAATAACGCCTGATTGCTGTTGCTGAAGGGCTGCGGCGCCTTACGCACGACGACCAGCAGGCCAACGACATCGTTTTTGATTTTTACCGGCATCACCAGGGCCGACTGGCCCAGGCGGGCAACCTTGAAGCGTTTGAGCGCTTCGCCGTGAATGGCCAACGGTTCGCCTGAGAGCGCTACGAGCGAACTGATGCCGTCGTCCCACGCCTGGCCGATCTTCTCTACCACGCTGTCGGGCAGGTTGCGGCAGGCGCTTAAGACGAACGATTTGGCGCGCTCGTCCTTGATCAAAATCCAACTGCTGTCCGATTCCGTCACGTAGACGGCGCCTTCCAGGATCTTGTCGAACAGCGCCATCTGATCGGTAATCGATGTAACGGCCTTGCCGATCGCAAAAATCGTCGTCAGTTCACGCACCCGGCGCTGCAATTCTTGGTTGGTCTGTTTCAATTGGCGCGCCAGGTTTTCACGGTCTGAGCGTGAGCGCACCTGTTTGACCACCCGCTCTACGGCAGAAATTACCTCGGCCTCGCGTACCGGCCAGATCAAGTAATCGGCGGCCCCCAGGCGAAACGCCTGGATCACATCGCCTTCGGCGCCTTTGCCCGCTAATACGATGACGGGAACTTCCAGCCCCTGGGAAGCAAGGGCCACCAGCAGGTCCTTGCCGCTCAAACCGGGCAGGTGCAGGTTGGCGATGATCACATCGGGCGCGAAGCGCATAGCTTCTTGGATGGCCTGTGAGGCGCCTCCGACCACGTTCACGCGATACCCCATGGGTTGCAGGGTTTGACGGGCGATCAGATCGCTGATTTCGGGATCGTTTTCGACGACAAGGATTCGTTCTTGAGAAGGGCTCATGATATTTCCACAGGAGTAGGGGTTGGAAAAAGTGGCAGTATGATCATAGCACGGATATGAAAAAAGCGGGAGGCGTTTCGCGTAAACTTCGGTTAGAGTTGTATAAAAATCCCGCGAATGTGCTTGACTTGCTACAGCGGGCGCGCATAGAATCAAGGCAGGGAATGTGACCTATGCAATATCAAGATTACTACAAAACCTTAGGTGTAGAACGTAACGCTGATGAAGGTACCATCAAAAAGGCATATCGCAAACTGGCCATGCAGTATCACCCGGATCGTAACCCTGGTGACCAAAAAGCAGAAGAGCGTTTCAAGCAAGTCAATGAAGCTTATCAGGTCCTGAGCGATCCGGCAAAACGCGCCCGTTACGATCAGTTGGGACAATCCTATAGCCAGTGGCAGCAGCGCGGTGGTTCGACCGGTGGCTTCGATTGGTCGCAGTGGTATGCGAACCCGGGAGGCGGGCAGCGGGTTAATGTCAACCTGGACGATTTGTTCGGCCAGGGCGGCGGCGGCTTTTCCGAGTTTTTCAGCCGCATCTTTGGTGGGATGGCCGGCGGTGCGGCAAACAGTACCCCCGACTTCGGTTTCGGGCAGCGTACGGGCCGGGCCAGCCGGCGCACGACCGTAACGATTACCTTAGCCGAAGCTTTTGCCGGGACAACCCGGCGCATCGAAGCCGATGGCAAACGGCTGGAAGTCAAAATTCCGCCCGGCGCGCGTACCGGCACCAAAGTACGCGCCCCCGGCGCACTTACGTCGAACGAAGGCCAGAAGCGCGATCTGATCCTCGATATTGAAGTCAGCCCGGATGCGCGTTTCGAGCGTGATGGCAACAACCTGATTGTGCACGTGGCCGTTGACCTGTATACAGCCGTCTTGGGCGGAAGCGCCAAAGTGCCTACCTTGACCGGTGACGTGATGCTGACCATCCCGCCCGGCACCCAACCCGAACAGACCTTCCGCCTTGCAGGCCAGGGCATGCCCCACCTGCGCCAGCCACAAACGCGTGGCGATTTGCTGGTGCGGGTGAGCGTGCGCATTCCACGCAAGTTGACCCCCGAACAGAAAAAGCTATTCGAAGATTTATCAAAAATGTAAGGTAAACAAGCGTTTACCTGCAACGCCAGGAGATTCCGTGAAACCATTCCGCCGTGCCCTTCCCCTCGCTTTGGCCGTGCTCTTCTCGTCCTTGGCGTGCAAATTCTTTCTGCCTGAACCGGCTTCCCCGAAGCCGCCCCCGACGTTTGCGGCCGTTCCCGCGCCGGCAAGCATCGCTACGCTGCCTGCCGGCAGTGCAACCCAACCGGCCCTGGCAGAATCCAATTCGTGGAACGACCAGGAACTTTTGGTGGCGCTGTTCGAGCGCGTCAACCCGGGCGTGGTTGCCATTCGTGTCCTGACCGATATCGGCGATGGCCTGGGTTCGGGAATCGTGATCGATGCCGAAGGGCACATCGTTACGAACTATCACGTCATCGAGGGGCTGACCGACCTGGAGGTGGACTTCCCCTCCGGTTTCAAGGCCCACGGCCAGGTGATCGGCACCGATCTCGACTCCGACCTGGCCGTGATTGCGGTCAAAGCTCCCGTTGAAGAACTATACCCGCTGCCGCTGGCCGATTCCGACCTGGTGAAGGTGGGGCAAACGGTGGTTGCCATCGGCAATCCTTTTGGCCTGAGCAGCAGCATGACGGTGGGCATCGTCTCGGCCACCGGACGCACGCTCCAGTCGTTACGCACCACGTCGACCGGCAATTACTTCACCGCAGCCGGTATCATTCAAACCGATGCCGCTATCAACCCGGGCAATTCCGGGGGACCGCTGATCAACCTGAACGGTGAAGTGATCGGCATCAACCGGGCCATTCGTACGGCCAACTACAATACTGATGGCGAACCTACCAATACGGGGATCGGGTTCGCCATTTCCAGCAATATCGTGCGCCGGGTCGTGCCCGGGCTGATTCGCGACGGCAAGTACGATTATCCCTACCTGGGTGTCACCAGCCTGCCGGAAATCACGCTGATCCAGCAAGAAATCCTTGGTTTGGAGCAGTCTGCCGGCGCCTATGTGACCGGGGTCGTTTCTGATGGCCCGGCAGCCCAGGCGGGTTTGCGGGCCGGCACACGGGCAACGAGCGTCGAAGGCCTGTATGCCGGCGGCGACTTGATCGTCGCCGTGGATGGCCAGGCCGTCCGCATCTTCAATGACATGCTCGGTTACCTGATCTTGCATAAGTCCCCGGGCGATCCGATCACTTTAACCGTTTTGCGCGATGGAAAGGAGGTCGAAATTCCCCTGATCCTGGGGAAACGTCCATAAAATCGGTTTTTGCAAATACGAAGCAAATTCCGCGATTCCTGATCCGTATGGAAACCGGCGTCGTCAGGGTTTCGGCGGAGCAGGCCGTGTTTTTTGAAAGGAGCAGCCGATGATAACCGAAAGCGATTTGCGAGAACTGTTGGATTTCCAAGCCGGCCATCCGGTGTTGAGCGTATATTTGAACACCGATCCTGTCGAAGGAAACGCCGATGGCTACAAGTTGCAGTTGCGCAGTATGCTCAAAAGCGTCGATATGGCCGACGATGTGAACGCCGTTGAACGCTATTTCGCAACGCAGTATGATGGCTCGGGCCGCAGTGTGGTCGTGTTCTCGTGTGCATCGGATGATTTTCTACGCAGTTATACGCTGGGGGTTCCGGTACGCAGCCGGGTACGTGTAGGGGATCACCCGCACGTAAAGCCCCTGGCTGATCTATTGGATGCTTTTGGTGGCTATGGGGTCGCACTGGTAGATAAACAAGGTGCACGCCTGTTTCACTTCCACCTGGGTGAGTTATACGAGCAGGAAGGCGTGTTGGGCGAAAGCGTACATCACACCAAGCGCGGCGGCGCTTCGTCGGTGCCGGGCCGGCGTGGGGGCATGGCCGACCGCACCCGGCATGAAGAAGAAGTAACCGAACGAAACATGAAGGAAGCGGCCACTTTTGCCATGGCTTTCTTCGCCGAAAATCACGTGCGCCGTATTCTGTTAGGGGGCACAGAGGATAACGTGGCGCAGTTCCGCGCTTTGTTACACAAGACCTGGCAAAGCCTGGTGGTGGGCAGTTTCCCGATCGGTATGACCGCCAGCCACGGTGAAGTGCTCGAAAAAGCGATGAAGATCGGCCGTGAGGCCGAAAAGCAACGTGAAGCGCGCCTGGTCGATGCGCTGGTGACCAGTTCTGCCAAGGGACGCGGGGGTGTGATGCGCCTGCCCGAAACCCTGGCTGCCGTTCACGATGGCCGGGTGATGACGTTGCTCATTCGCGATGGATTGCGCCAGCCGGGGTATTCGTGTACCGGCTGCGGTTTCATCACCTCGCAGGAGCTTGGGACGTGTTCCTACTGCGAAGGTAAGCTCAAGCAAATTCCCGATGCGGTCGAGATGGCCGTACACAAGGTGATGCAACAAGGCGGCGACGTAGAGGTGCTGCACGATGAAGCGCTCACCAGCCAGTTTGGGCACATCGGTGCGTTGCTGCGCTACTGAAAAATAGATATTAAGCAAACGTGGGGCAGCCTCTTGTACTGCCCCACGTTTGCTTTTAAACCGGGTGTTACTCGTAACGCAAAGCTTCCACCGGTTCCAGGCTGGCAGCCCGGTTGGCGGGATAGATGCCGAAGAACAGGCCGACGGCGGCCGAGAAGAGCGTGGCCAGCAGGATGATGTCGATCCCCAGTGTCGGGTTGATCGGCGCGTTGTTGGCCTCGGCAATTTTGCCGACCACGAAAGCGATCAGCCAGCCCAGGCCGATCCCGATCAGCCCGCCGAGCAGGCTCAGCGCTGCCGACTCGGTCAGGAACTGGATCAGGATGTCGCTTTTGTGTGCGCCGACGGCCTTGCGCAGGCCGATTTCACGCGTGCGCTCGGTGACGGAAACCAACATGATGTTCATGATGCCGATCCCGCCGACCAGCAGCGAGATGGCGGCAATCCCACCCAGGAAGATGGTCAGCACGTTGGTGATGGTGCCGGCCGTTGACAGAAAGTCTTGCTGGGTGAAGATGGTGAAATCGTCCTTACCGATTTCAGAGCGGTGCCGCTCACGTAAAATCTGCGCCACTTCCTCCGAAGCAAACGGCACGGCTTCGGCGCTGGCGGCGTTGATCAGCAGAGCGTCCACCCGGTCGCGCGTGCTGCGGCGGATCAGGCGATCCTGGGCGGTGGTCAGGGGTACGAAGGCGACGTCGTCCTGGCTGCCAAAGGCCCCGCCGCCGCGTTCTTCGAGTACGCCGAGCACGCGAAAGGTTTGCCCTTCGATGCGGATCGATTCGCCCGTGACGCCTTCTTTGCGCCCGAAAAGCTGGTTGGCCGTTTCCACGCCCAGGATCACCACCGAGGCGCGCCCAAGGACGTGCTCTTCGTTGATGAATTCGCCTTCGGTCACGAACCAGTTGCGGGCGTCGTCGTAGGTGGGCATCACGCCGCCCAACTGCGTGCGGTGGCTCTCGCTGGCATAAGCCAGCGTGGCGCCGCCGTTGAGCACCGGCGAAACCAGCACCACCGATGGCGCGGCCAGCGGGTCGGCTATGGCCTTGGCGTCGGCCAGTGTGAGCGGCTTGGGGTTGCGCACGTCGTCGCTGGTCCCGCCCGAAAAGACGAACACCAGGTTGGTGCCCAAACCCTGGATCGAATCGGTAATCGTACCCTGCGCCCCGCGCCCGATCGAGACCAGGGCGATCACCGCACCCACGCCGATGACGATTCCCAGGATGGTCAGCGACGAGCGCATCTTGTTGGCCGAGAGGCTTTGCAGCGCCTCGAGGAAAGACTGCATCAGGTTCATGCGCTGCCTCCGTTCTCGCTGTGGTTTCCGTTGCCGTTGCTCTCGTCTACGACGCCATCGCGGATGCGGATGACGCGCTGCGTGCGGGCGGCGACATCGGGATCGTGGGTGACGATGATCAAGGTGGTGCCCTGGTCACGGTTGAGCGACAGCAGCAGTTCCATGATTTCGCGGCCCGATTTCGTGTCGAGGTTTCCCGTCGGTTCGTCGGCCATGATGATAGCCGGATCGTTGATCAGGGCACGCGCGATGGCCACACGCTGTTGCTGGCCGCCCGAAAGCTCGTTGGAGTGGTGGTAAAGGCGGTCGCCAAGCCCCACCTTCTCGAGGGCGGTTTTGGCGCGTTCACGGCGGCCGCGGTTGATGCCGGCGTAGACCATCGGCAGCTCGACGTTGGCCAGGGCAGGCATACGCGGCAGCAGGTTGAAACTCTGGAAGACGAAACCGACTTTGCGGTTACGGATGGTGGCCAGTTGATCGTCGCGTAACAGCGAGACGCGTTCACCATCCAGATAGTACTCGCCCGACGTGGGGTGGTCGAGGCAGCCGATGATGTTCATCAGGGTCGATTTGCCCGACCCCGAAGGCCCCATGATGGCGATCACTTCGCCGCGCGCCACTTGCATGCTCAGGCCACGCAGGGCATGGACTTCCATATCGCCCATCTTGTAAACCTTGGCCAGGTTCTCTGCCACAATGACATTGTCTTGCATTCTAAGCTCCTTTCTAACCCCTCAATCAGCGCCGGCGGGCAAAGGACGGCGGGCCATTGGTGTCGAAGGTCAGCGGCGGGTTGAGCACCAGGCTGTCGCCGCTTCGCAGATCGCCACCGACCACTTCACTGTGCGTGTCGGAATTGGCGCCCAATTCCACCGTGACCATCACCAGTTCGTTGCCTTCGACGACATAGACGACGTAGTTGCCGTCTATCGAGCGCACGGCGCGGTTGGGTACGATCAGTACGTTTTCCAGCGTTTCGATAACGACGTTTACCGCCGCGGTCATGCCGGGCTTGACGTCAGCGTCGGCGTCCAGGACTTCGATGGTTACCAGGAACTCGACCACGCCTTGCGTGGGCACGCCAACCATGGATACTTCGCTGACTCGTCCGGTGTAGTCTTTGTCTTGAATGGCGTCGAAGCTCAGGCGCACCGCCTGGCCGACGGCCACGTTGTTGATGTCCACTTCGGAGATGTTGACGTCTACGAAAAGCTTTGAAAGATCGTCCAGCCGGAAGGCCACCTGGCCGGGCGTCACCGGATCGCCGCGTTGAACGTTGGCATACGTGATCGTACCGGAGAAGGGAGCGGCCAGATCGGCGCTGTCGAGCGTGGCCTGGGCGGCGTCGATGCGGGCTTGCAGCGCGGCGACGTCGTCGGGGTCCGGGCCGTCTTTGATGCGTGCGTAGGTCCGTTCGGCGTCGGCCAGTTGCGCCTGGGCGGCCTCAACGCTTTGCCGGGCAATGGCTTTTTCCAGCACGAGCAGGTCATACTTGCGCACGGCCTCATCGTACTTCTCCTGTGCCGCTTCCAGCTTGTCTTCATAGGATTTGCGTGTCTGGTTATCGGGATCGCGGTCTTTGTACGGCTCGAAATCGTCCTGCGCATCTTCGAGCTCTTCCTCGGCGTCGAGCACTTCCTCGTTGGCGCGGTCGATCTCGTCCTGGTAGTCCTCGGCGTCGTATTCTTCATCGTAAAGCTTTTGGGCTTCGATGAGCGCTTTTTGCGTGTTGGAAACCGCCTGCGCAGCCTGCACCGTTGCCTGGCTGGAGTCTTGCAGGTCGTCGAGCTGTTTTTGCGCGTTCAGCAGGTCGGCCCGGGCAGCAAGGATGCTGGCGGGCAGGTTATCCGCGTCCAGGCTGACCAAGACCTGGCCCGCGTCGACGCGATCGCCTTCTTGTACAACGGGCGCACCGGCGTTGCCGGACGCTTCCCAGGCCAGGTTGGCCTGCTGGTTTGCCCGCACCGTGCCGGTAGCGCCGATCAGGCTGGTGAGCGTGCCGCGGCTGACGGTTTCGGTCATATAATTGCCGAGCGCTTGCGCTTGCTGGCGCTGCTGCAAAAACACGACGACAAAGTAGCCGAGCACCAGCAAGGTAACGATCACGATCAGGGGAATGACAATTTTTTTCATGTGAATACCTCCTCAATTGGGTTGTTGCGATTCTGCCAGGAGCACGTCCAGCAGTTTGCCGCTGAGCTTCAGCAACTGCTGCTGTTCTTCGGAAGAAAAGTGTTCTAAAAGATAACGAATGCGCTGCCGGTTATATTCGACATTGAGCCGGTAGAGTTGTTGGCCGCTTTCACTCATCTGTACGCGTACGAGGCGGCGATCGTTTGGGTCTTGAATTCGTTCGACGAAGTTTGCCCGCACCAGCCAATTGACGATGCGCGTGGCCGTGCTCAGCGGAACGCTCAGGTTTGCGCTCAATTCGCCCATCGTTGGGGGCGTTTGGCTGTCGGCAAGGATGATGAAGATGCGGAAAAGAAAGTGGTAATCCTCGATGCTGCCCGGGCTGTCGCGCAGGCTGTCCATCTGCTTTTGGAAGCAGACGATGTGTTCCGGCGTTGCGAAATGGGGCTGCAAGCGCAGGAAGCGTTGAAATAATTCGGATAATTGGGTGGCGGTTTGTTCGGCAGTTGACATAGACTCCTTCGTGACTTCGGGAAATTTCCGCGATGGGATATTTCCAAAACGGAAGTAATTTTACCGATAAGCCAAGCCTTTTCGATGACAGAACTGTTAGAGTCTCATTAAGAAAATGCAAGTTCTTCCAATGGGATCGCAAAACTGGCATAGAATCACGCTGCTTTGCGTGCTCTCCAATCCATGTTTCTCAGACTCTGTCTGAAGAGCAAGGTGCGACGCACTTTGCAAGACAGCAGTACGCTTGATTTGTTCAGATGGGGAAGTGCGTCGTACCTATCCAGAAGCGCCTGATAGGGCTACGCCGCTACCTGCCGGATTTTCAGGAGGATTGCCATGCGCATCAAACGCCTGCAGCTTGCGCTCGTCCACACAGCCGTTGCCATGACGCTGGTTCCCATCAACAGCACGCTCAACCGGGTGATGATTAAGGAACTTGCCCTTTCGGCGACGCTGGTGGCCTTGATGGCCTCGCTGCCTTATCTGTTTGCACCCATCCAGGTGGCCGTGGGGGCGTTTTCCGACAGGCATCCCTTGCTTGGGCGTTACCGCACCCCCTATATCCTGATCGGGCTGTTGCTGTGCGTGGCGGGTGTCGTCGTCGCGCCGCAGGTGGCATTTTTGATCGCCGAGAATTTCTGGACGGGGTTGCTGGCCGGCCTGCTGGCCTTCGGCGCCTGGGGCATGGGGTACAATCTGGCGGCCGTTTCGTATCTCTCGTTGGCTTCAGAACTGTCGGGCGAAAAAGGCCGCGGCCAAACGGTTGCCGTGATGTGGTTCATGATGATCGCCGGCATCGTTCTGACGGCCATCCTGCTCAGCACCCTCGTGAATCCTTACACGCCCGCAGCGCTGGCGCGTGCCTTCTGGCTGGTCGGCGGCATTGCCCTGGGCATGGGCTTGTTGGGCCTGTTGGGCCTGGAGCCACGCCGCGAACGCCCGCAGGCGGAAGAACGCTACGCCTGGGGCCTGTTGTTGCAGGCCATGTGGCGCAATGTGCAGGTGCGCCTGTTTTTTGCTTACTTGATCGTTCTGTTGGCGGCACTGCTCGGCCAGGATATCCTGCTCGAGCCTTTTGCGGCCGAGGCTTTTGCCATGACGGTGCGCCAGACGACGCGCATTACGTCTTTGTGGGGGGTGTTTGTCTTGCTGGCGCTGCTGCTGACGGGCTGGTTGGAAACACGCCTGAACAAGCGTACGGTGGCCGCCTGGGGCGGCAGCCTGGCCCTGATCGGGTTCGCTTTGATCGTCGGCAGCGGTTTCTTCTTGCACCAGGGCGTCTTCTACGGTGGGGTCATGCTGTTGGGCATCGGCACGGGGGTTTCGACCGTTTCGAACCTTTCGCTGATGTTGGATATGACCGTAGCCGGGCAGGTGGGCCTGTTCATGGGCGCCTGGGGAATGGCAAATGCCATCTCGCGGCTGGTGGGTTCGCTGCTGGGGGGCGTCGGGCGTGACCTGCTGGTGCACTGGCTGGGGAATGCCACTTTGGGCTATAGCGCCGTGTTTGCTGTCTTTGGTGGGTTCGTGCTGGCCTCGCTGGTTTTACTGCGTTGGGTAAACGTACAGGCGTTCCGGCAGCATGAGCGGTCGCCGCTGGCTGAACGCGCCGCAGCGGCAATGGACTCGTAGCGCTTGCCTTTCCTCTTACTTTATGGCATAATGCCGTCACAATTCGACACGCAAAAGCGATGATGGAAACGAGTAAGCGCCTGTTCCCTGTCAGCGAACCCGGAAATGGTGTGAGCCGGGGCAGAAAGCGGCGTTGAAAATCCTTCCGGAGCTGCAATCTGAAATCGCCTTTCAACACCGGTTCACGGGCTCACCGGCCGGTAAGGAAGCAAAAAGAAAGTAGGAAAGCCGGCCTCGCCCACCGTTGACGGAGGCGCAAAGATACACCCAAAAATGGTGTCTGTCTTTGAAGAAGCTGCCCACAGTTCGACCGTGGGAAGCAGGGTGGTACCGCGAGGCCGCAATATGGCTCCCGTCCCTGTGTGGATGGGAGTTTTTTGTTTGATGGAATGCGTATGGACGAGAAAAAGCAAAAACTGTTTTTGAGCATCGTCATGTTCTTCTTGTTGTTCAGCCTGGCGCCGCAGGTGTACCGCATCTGGCAGACGCTGCAGCAGCCCTTCGACCGGTTCTTTTCGCAGCCGACGATCTGGACGCAGATGGGTATGCTCCTGCTGACGCCTTCGCTGATCTTGACGATTATGCTCAGCTTGCCCCTTTTCGAAAGGGGCGAACGAGACGCCTACCAGCGGCCGCTGCTGTTCAACTTTGTAGCAGCCGGGGGATTGCAGTTGGTGGCGGTTTGGCAAGCGTATCGATCGAGCGCTCCTGGAGCGTTTTTTTACCTGTTGTTGGCAATTTTCTGTTTCACGGCGCCATTCTTGATCAACCGGTTGCGGGCCCGCTTCGAAGCGAATCGTGCCCAAAGTGACGAAACAAAATAACGGCTTTCCTGCAAGGGAAGGCGAGACCCATGAAATTCGGAGGTGGTTATGTTCGATCCCGTTTCACCTAAACTGGACGTCACCAAGATGGAGGAGAAGTTGCTCAAGTTGTGGCGTGAGCAGGATACTTTTCACAAATCTGCCGATCTGCGCAAGGGTGGTCTGGAGTACGTTTTCTACGAAGGCCCTCCCACGGCCAATGGGAAGCCGGGCGTCCATCACGTGCTGGCGCGTGCGTTCAAGGACATTTTCCCGCGCTATAAGACGATGCGTGGCTACCACGTCATCCGCCGCGGCGGATGGGATACGCACGGCCTGCCCGTCGAAATTGAGGTCGAGAAACGCCTGGGTTTCACCAACAAGGGCCAGATCGAGGCTTACGGCATCGCCAAGTTCAATGAACTATGTCGCAAATCGGCTTTCGATTACATTCAAGACTGGGAGAGGCTCACCGAACGCATTGCCTTCTGGGTCGATCTAAAAACCGCCTACGTCACCTATACCAGCGACTTCATCGAGACCGAATGGTGGATTCTCAAGAACTTCTGGGATCGCGACCTGCTTTACAAGGGTTACAAGATCGTCCCGTACTGCCCGCGCTGCGGCACGCCGCTCTCCGACCACGAAGTAGCCCAGGGCTACGACGACGCTTCCGATCCGTCGGTCTTCGTGCGCCTGCCGCTGGTCGACGATCCGACGACGTCGCTGCTGGTCTGGACGACGACCCCCTGGACGCTACCCGGCAACGTGGCCGTGGCCGCCCACCCGGACGTCGATTACGTGATCGTCGAGCGCGACCTGCCCGAGGGCGGCGTTGAAAAGCTGATCCTGGCGAAGGCGCTGGTCGAGAAGGTCTTCCGCGGCGAGCCGGTGCGCGTCTACGAAACCTTCAAGGGTGCCAAGCTCGAGCGGCTGCGTTACAAGCCGCTCTACACCTTCATGGCCCCCGACAAGCCGGCCTACTACGTGGTGCTGGAAGATTACGTCACCACCGAAGACGGCACCGGGCTGGTGCACACTGCCCCCGCCTACGGCGCAGAGGACATGCTGGCGGCGCAGCAGTACGACCTGCCGATCTTGCTGACCATCGGGCCTGACGGCTGCTTTCTGCCCGAGATCAAGCCCTGGCGAGGGGTCTTCGTCAAAGACGCCGACCCACACATCACCCGCGACCTCGACGAACGCGGCCTGCTCTACCGCGCCGAGCGCATCACTCACACCTATCCCTTCTGCTGGCGTTGCAAGACACCTTTGCTTTACTACGCCCGTGAGGCCTGGTACATTCGCACCAGCCGCTTCAAGGACAGGCTGGTCAGCCTGAATCGCGAGATCAATTGGGTGCCCGATCACATCCAGGAAGGGCGCTTTGGCAACTGGCTCGAGAACAATATCGACTGGGCCTTGAGCCGCGAGCGCTACTGGGGCACGCCGCTGCCGGTGTGGGAGTGCCAGAATCCCGACTGTCACCACCGCCTGTGTGTCGGTTCACGCCAGGAGCTTTCCAAACTGGCCGGCCGTGACCTTTCCAGCCTCGACCTGCACCGTCCGTACGTGGACGAGGTGATCGTGCCCTGCCCCGAGTGCAACGGCGACATGAAACGCGTCACCGATTTGATCGACGTGTGGTTCGATTCGGGTTCGATGCCCTATGCGCAGTGGCACTATCCCTTCGAGAACCAGGCAACTTTCGAGAGCCAGTACCCGGCCGATTTTATTTGCGAAGCCGTGGACCAGACGCGCGGTTGGTTCTATTCCCTCCATGCCATCAGCACGCTGCTTTACGACAAGCCTAGCTACAAAAACGTGATCTGCCTCGGGCTGATCCTGGACGGCGAAGGCCGTAAGATGTCCAAGTCGCTGGGCAATATTGCCAATCCATGGGACGTGCTCAAAATCCATGGGGCCGACGCATTCCGTTGGTACCTTTATACCGCCTCGCCGCCCGGCAACGAACGCCGCTTCTCGGTGGACCTGGTCGGGGAGGTGCTACGCAACTTCACGCTGACACTGTGGAATGTGTACAGCTTCTTCGTGACGTACGCCCGGCTCGACAACTGGCAACCTTCACCCACCGGCGCTGCCGCCGCAGGAGATGCTGCCCACGGCGAGTCCGGCCTGGATGCCTGGCTGCTTTCCAAGCTCCACACCCTCGTCCGCGATGTGACCACGGCCCTCGATACTTACGACGTGCCCGGGGCTACGCGGCCGATCCAGGAATTTGTCGACGATCTGTCGAAATGGTACCTGCGCCGCTCACGCCGCCGTTTCTGGAAGAGCGAAGCCGATGCCGATAAGCGCTCGGCGTATGCCACGCTGTACGAAGCGCTCACGACGGTGGCCAAACTGCTCGCTCCGACGATGCCTTTTCTGGCCGAGGAACTCTACCAGAACCTGGTGGTGAAGGTCGATGCCGATGCGCCGCCGTCCGTTCACCTGGCCGACTGGCCCACGTTCGACGCCTCGCGCATCGATGAAAGTCTCAACCGCGACATGGCCGTGGTGATGAAGCTGGCCTCGCTCGGCCACGCCGCCCGCAAACAGGCCGAAATCAAAGTGCGCCAGCCGCTGGCCGAAGCCATGTTCTCGGTGGCCAACCAGGACGAGGCCCGGGCCGTGCCCACCTATGCCGACCTGCTCTCGGACGAGTTGAACGTCAAAAAGGTCAGCACGCTCGGAGCCGCCGGTGAAGCCGTTTCGTATACCATCAACCCGCTGATCAAGCAGTTGGGCCAGAAATACCGTAACAAGATGCCGGCCATTCGCACCGCCCTGCTGCAATGCGACGCGGACGCCACGGGGCGTGCCTTGCTGGCCGGCCAGGCCGTCACGGTTGTGGCCGACGGCGAAAGCTACGCCATTTTGCCGGAGGAAGTCGAAGTGCGCAGCAATGCCAGGGAAGGCCTGGCGGTTGCTGCCGACGGCGGTTACCTGTGCGCCTTGCAAACCGAGCTGACCCCCGGCCTGCTGGCCGAAGGCCTGGCGCGCGAGTTCGTGCGCCGCGTGCAGGACCTGCGCAAAGCTGCCGAATTCGACGTGGCCGACCGCATCGAATTGACGTATGCCGCCACGCCTACCCTGGCTGCTGCCCTCGAGGCGCACCGCGAGTACATCGTGGGCGAAACGCTGGCGGTCAAGATGGCAGCCGGCGAACCGGCCGATCAGCAAGAAGCCGTATTCGACGGCGAGAAGGTCCGTTTTGGCATCGTGAAGGCTCGATTCTGATCCGTGGCCGTTTGCTAAATTGAAATATCGGCGGCTTTCTGCTATGATCGATGGGATGCACCCGCCGGGCGCATCCCATCGGCTTTTTTGTGGTCCGTAAGCACCCCATTTTCTTGCGGTGCAAAGGCTGCCGCCCGGGCTTGCCGGGCGATTCAGCGCCTGGTGAATGCGCAACGCCCACTCGATCGACGGACAGCCGGTTCCAACCGGCGCCGTTCGATAGCCCGGATATTCATATCCGGGCGGGTATGGCAGGCGGGCATACCGTTTTTGTGAGAAACCTGTAGCTTAACCTTCACGTCACACGGGTCAGGAGGCATGATGCCGGATGAATCGATGCGCAAGCAGGCATTAATTTGCCCACAGTGTGGGGGAACGATGAAAGTCCGCTTTATCGGTCCACAGCAGGACAAGCGCGCCGTGTGCCTTTACTGCCGCAGCGAAATCGATCTGCCCGATGCCGATCCCGCTCCTCAGGCCGAGCAAGCGCTTCCTTCGTACCCGGCCTATCCGCTGCCTCCGCCAGTCTCGCCTGCGAACAACTCGTTGGCGGCCATCAGCCTGATCGCCGGAATTGCCGGGGTGATGAATTTCTTTCCCTTCTTCGGATCGATTGTTGCCATTGTGACGGGAAAACGGGCGCTGGAAAAGATTCGCAGGGAACCCGGGCGCTATGGTGGTGAAAAGATGGCTCGCACCGGGATCCTGCTCGGGTACCTGGGCCTGGCTTTTGGGCTGTTGATGTGCTGCTTCTACTTTGCCATTTACGGGATGGCGGCTTTGCAAGGGCTGCTCCAGCCCATTCTGGATGGGATGTTGAACGGCATGTAGCATGCCATCTACGGCCTGTCGATCACATACTTACCTTCCACAACTTCTATGCCAGCGTCCCCATGGAACTGGCCGAGACGGCGCGCATCGATGGCGCCTGGCTGCTGCGAACGTACAGGTTCTCCTGCCTGCGGTGGGGGAGCCCTTGCTGCCAACCATCTGATCATCGGGAGAGAAGCTAATGAAACAAAAATACCTTACTTTGATCGTCATTCTGTTTGTTATCCAGGCCTTCACGCTGGCGCTGCTACTACCGTTGGCCGCTCGCGCCATGCCCGCACGGGAAGAAGAGTCCATCGCAGCAGCCGGTGTGCCACCCTTGATGAGCTATCAAGGATACTTGACCGATGCCGCTGGAAATCCCTTGAATGCCAACGTCAACTTGCAGTTTACGATTTCTAACCAGGCCGGTACGCCGGTTTGGAATTCGCCGGCATCTTCTGCCGATGTGCGAGATGGTTACTTTACTGCGGCCTTATCTCCCGGCGTAACGGTTTTCGACCAGGCCGATCGTTGGTTGCAAGTGAGAGTAAACGGAACCCCTATGCCGCGCCAGCAGATGGGGGCCGCGCCCTACGCCTTCCAGGCATCTACCGTCAACCTGCAAAACGTGGTGATTGTGGCAAAAAGCGGCGGCGATTACAACACCATCCAGGCGGCCATCAACAGCATTTCCGATGCCGCTGCGAACAACCCTTATCTGGTGTGGGTTGCACCAGGCATCTATACCGAAGCGATCACCATGCAGCCTTACATCAGCTTGCAAGGCAGCGGGCCAGACATTACGGTGATCAGCAGCGATGCATCCAACAACTCATCCAGCATCGACAACGTCACATTGAAGCTTGCCGGAAACGTGAGCCTGCGCGATTTGAGTGTCTGGAATTCAGGTACGGGGGCTTACAACGCGGCCGTCATGGGGAAAGCC
The DNA here is from genome assembly GCA_049325275.1 of Chloroflexota bacterium. Lineage (GTDB taxonomy): Bacteria > Chloroflexota > Anaerolineae > Anaerolineales > UBA4823 > CAIQJJ01. Next base: position 596,655 of record JBMOLU010000001.1, on the reverse strand, counting down.
GGGACCACCCATACCGCAGGCGTCTACCTGGAGAATGTCTCCGTACATACGAAGGGGACCGGTAGCGGCTCGAATTACGGCATTTACCTGATCGATACAACCACCAGTGTCGAGCTTTTTGGCGTAAATGCAACCGCCGAGAATGCGGCAGAGAACAATTGGGGCCTGAGCAGTGATGCCGGCGCCAAGGTCGAGCTAATTCAGGGAAACTATGTGGGAAGCGGCGGTAGCACGTCGGCGTTTGGCATTTCCAACCAGGGGGCAGGGACGTCGTTGATCGCAAGAGATGTCACGGCCACCGGCATGGCTTGCACGAGCAATAACACCGGATTTAGCAATGACGACAACGCATACGCCGAACTGTACAGCGGCAAGTTTGTCGGCCGCGGCGGCGCTCACAGCCGGGGAATACGAAATGGCCCCAATGTCACCGCAACACTTTCGGTTTACCAGGTCTATGCTACCGGAATCGAGGCCAGCAGTTCGAATATTGGTTTGTTAGGCAGGTTTAACTCGTATACCTATGCGAGTGGGAGCGTCTTTGTCGGCAACGGCACCAATGGGGCGGCCATTCAAACCGATAACGGCGGTTCTATGGTGGTCCGCCTGAGCGTTTTATGGGGCAGCACTTTTGCTATCAACAATGCCACCACTCCGCCGGGTGCTATCACCGTTACCCATTCCCAACTCTATGGTGGGGCCGCCGTTGGCGCAGCGACTTGCGTAGCCAGCTCCTTCGACAACAACTTCACCGCCGGGCCTGCTTGTCCGGCTCCTTAAGGAAAGGCCGATCTGTTCGCAATCTCTTCCGAGTACCCTTTCGCCCGCTCGCTGCCGGGCGCCTGAAAAACGGGCGTCCGGTTTTCGTTTAAGCGCTTCAACAGGGTGTTGTGCCGCTGCGGCAGGGAAAAACTGCCTGAAAAGCAAGGTATGACGCGCTTTGCCGGCTAAAAACAGGCATCGCCTACTCTTGTGAAAGTGCCTCGTACCCGTCGCCGGTATCTTTTAGATAGTCTCAAAGGGGATTTGTTATTTTAATTTGACAAATATAAAATTAAAATGTATAATTCGATTATAAATTTCATAAGGAGAACCTATGCAAGCGGAATTCGAAGCCATCCTCACGTCGGACCTGGCCGACCTCGAAAAACTGACCCAGGCTTACCAGTTCATTCTCAAAGAACAGATGGCGCACGGCCGGCGCGAGATCGAACTGCAACAAGCGCTCGGCGATCAAGATGCCCTGATTAAGGAAAAGATCAAACTGGGCGTCATGGAATACACCAACGACATCTTCGGCTACTGTTATCTGCGCGTTACCGGAAGGAGACTCGATCATGACGAACCCAGCCAGCGCCGATCTTGACCGGCGCGCCGAATTGTTCAAAGCTCTCGGCCACCCGGTGCGGCTGCTGATGCTCAATCTGATCCAGGCCAAGCCGCGCCACGGCGAAGAGCTGGCGCTGATCCTTTCGCTCAACCCGGCCACCGTCTCTCACCATTTGTCCCTGCTGGCCGGCGCCGGTTTGCTCAGCGCGCAAAAAGATCAGTACTACCAGACCTACTCGCTGGCAGGCCCGGCGCTCAAGAAGACTCTGGCCGAGATCGTTTTCATGCCCGCCGCCGATTTGCCTGCGGATGTGGAAGAAGACGCTTACCGTAAGAAAGTGCTGGCGGCTTTCATGCGCCACGGACGCCTGACCAGGCTCCCGACGCAGCTCAAGAAGCGCCAGGTGATCCTGGAGAAGATAGCCGAAGCTTTCGAACCGGGGCAGGCGTACACCGAGCGCGAGGTCAATATCCTCCTGCTCGATTTTCACGACGACGTTGCATCCCTGCGCCGGGGCTTGATCGAAACCGGCCTGATGGAACGGCAGCAAGGTATTTATCGAAAGGTTACGCCATGATTCACATACTCGAAACATCCCAATATTCTCAAGTCCGGCCTTTGTTCCGGCACCTGGCGCAGACGCAGCCCATGTGCGCCGCTGTGCTTGCGGGGGCTTACCCCGGCAAAATCTTCGTCGATGACTTGGTGCAGCCGCGCTCGGCGCTGCTGACCACCTTCATCGAAAGCGAAGCCTACGGCGTGTGGGGCTTCCTGGCCGGCGATGCGCACAACGCTGCCTTCAACCAGGCCCTCAACGCCGCCATCTTCGAGCGCCGAGTGATCGGTCGCGACACGCCCGCCTTACTCCTGACTTGCGATCCGCAGGATTGGGGCGGGCAAATGGATGCTGTGCTGGCCCCCCGCCCGCCGATCTGGACGTCACGTTACCATTTCGTCGGCCGCAATGCAGGCCGCAGTGAGCGTGCTGCACTGCCCGAAGGTTTTGCGCTCGAGCCGATGACAGATGCCCTGTTGCAGATGCCGGGCCTGCCCGAGGATGTCGCCGCAACCCTGGAAAAATGGCGCGGCATGGCCGGCGAACGTTTTGCCGATTATGGCTTCGTTGTGGTCGATCGCAGCGGTCCGCAGCCGGTGCTGGCCAGCTGGGCCACGGTCGACTTCGTGGCCGACGGCGCAGGCGATCTGGGCTTTTTTACCCAACCGGATTACCGCAAGCGCGGCCTGGGCACGATCGCCGTCTCGGCCGCACTCGAGCACGGCTTCGCCAACGGCTTGCAGCAGATCAACTGGACCTGCGAGGCCGATAACGAAGGCTCGCTGCGCACGGCCGAAAAACTCGGCCTGGAGAAGCTCGGCGAATATCCTATGGCGTGGCTCTTCCTCGACGAACAGCGACATCTGTCTTTGCTCAACGCCTGAAATCTGCGTATTTTGTGTTATAGTTTCCCCATGAAACGACTGGTCTTTCTCTCCGTGGCACTGGTCGCCTTGATCATGGTGATGGTTGCCTTGGGCGGCGCCGAAGCGCCGCCCTCCCAACCCCAGCCGCAGCAAGAAACCCAGGACCCCGACTGGGAGCGCCTCGCCCCGGGCATCGAGTACCGCCGTTACCGTCTGCCCGAGCCTAACAATGTCTACGTGGCGCGCATGGAAATCAGCCGTACGAACGTCACCCTCGAAAGCGCCGTCGGGTCGGGGTATTTGGCCAGCGGCGTGGAGACGGTGCGCAGCATGGCTTCGCGCTACGACGATGCCCTCAGCCAATGGGGCGTCAGTGACGGCTGGGGCAGCGCACGCAGTAACGTCGTGGTCGCCGTCAATGGCGATTACTTCAACGGTAGCGGGCTGCCGCACGGTGGGATGGTGCAGGCAGGGTGGTACATCAAGCGTTTTAACGACTACGGCGGCAGGACGGGCTTTGGGTGGAAGTTCTCCCGTACGCCTTTTGTCGGCGAATGTGTCGTCCACCAGCCCGAAAAACAGTTCGTCCAGTTTGCAGACGGCAGCACGCAGCGCCTGGACGGGATCAATGTGGACCGTGATTCCAATCAGCTCATTTTTTATACACCCCAATACGATCAGCGTACGCACACCGCGGATGATGGCGTCGAGATCCTGGTGACGCTCAAACAGCCGGCCATCATTTACCCCGCTCCACGCGCTTTTACGGGCACGATCACGGAAATCCGATCCGGACAGGGATCGACGCCCATGCTTTTCGATCAGGCCGTACTCTCGGCCAACGGTGATGCCGCCGATGAACTCCTGGCCCATGTAATTGCGGGGCAGGCCATCAGCATCTCGCAGGAAATTGCCTCGCGCCAGGAATTCGACTGCGACGCCCCCCTTGCCGGGATCGATTGGTCGAAAACGTATGCCAGCGTGGGTGGGGATTACTATTTTCTCAAAGAGAGCCAACCTAAAACCTACGATTGCTCGCAGACGCCGGGCTTTTGCAACCGTTTGCCGCGTACGGCCATTGCTTACAACGAGCGATACGTTTACTTCATCGTCGTAGATGGCCGCGATTGGATCGACAGCCTGGGTATGACCGTGCCCGAATTGACCGTCTTCGCGCGCGAGACCTTGAGCGCCACGTACGGGGTGACCCAGGACGGCGGTGGATCGTCGACGATGGTGATCAACGGCGAAGTGGTCAACAACACCTTCTGCAATAACTACACCTGCCGCGCCAAAATCTATTTGCCGATTGCCGTCAACGGCGTCTCGGCCCCAAGCATGGCCACGGCCCGGGCGCTGCCTTCTCCGACGCCGCGGGCCGGCCCGCCGCAGGCCGATTCACTCCCTGCGACGTTCGACGCCCCAGGAAATTCGTCCTACCAGCGTGGGGTTGCCAACGGCATGATGATGGTCGTCGTCGAACCGGAGCAGCGTTCCGAAATCTCCTGGGCCGAGGGCCAGGCTGTGGTGATGGCGTCGGCGGCCAATTTGCGCCTGGGGCCCGGCACCAACTATGCCTCTCAGGGGGTCATGCCAGCCGGCGCGGTTGGCGCTATCCAGCCGCACAACCTGAACGGCATATTCGCCAAGGGCTACTTCTGGTGGCGCGTGCGCCTGGAAAGCGGCCTGGAAGGCTGGATCGTCGAAGATGCCCTGTCCATCCCCTGAAGCGCGGTTTCCCGCCGCAAGCGGAAGCGCCTGAAGTCTTTGATGGCGATAAGCGACGAATTTTATGAGCACTCCTCCTCCCACCCTTCTTTCCGTCCTCGCCCACCCCGATGATGAATCCTTCGGGATGGGCGGTACATTGGCCCTGTATGCCTCGCGCGGAGTCAACGTTCATTTGATTTGCGCCACACGCGGCGAGGCCGGCAGTCTCGACGCCGATTGCCTGGAAGGTTTCAGCTCGGTCGCCGACCGGCGCGAATCTGAACTGCGTTGTGCCGCCGGGGTATTAGGCCTGGCGGGTGTGTATTTCCTGGGCTATCGTGACTCCGGTATGCAAGGTTCCGCCGATAACGATCACCCCGAAGCGTTGGTACGCCAACCGGTCGAAGAGGTGGCCGCCGGCGTGGCCCACCTGATCCGCCAGTTGCGCCCCCAGGTGGTGCTGACCTTCGACCCGATCGGCGGGTACAAACACCCCGATCACATCGCCATCCACCAGGCCACCGTGCTGGCCTTCCAGCTGGCCGGGGATCCCGCCTTTGCCGACGAATACCCCCCTTACCGGCCGCAAAAACTCTACTACCATATCATTCCCAAGGGCATGTTGAAGTTCGCCGTCTCGCTGATGCGCCTGGTCGGCCGCGACCCGCGCAAGTTCGGCCGCAACGCGGACATCGACCTGCTGTCCCTGGTGCAGGAAGGCGATTTCCCCGTTCATGCAGCGATCGACATCCGCAGCGTGCTGGACAAGAAAGACGCCGCCTCGGCCTGCCATGCCAGCCAGTTGGGCGGTACCCCGCGCAGCGGCCCCGTCAGTTGGGTGCTCCGCCAGCTTGGCGGCACGCGCGATCTCTTCATGCGCGCCGTCCCGCCGCCGGAGCGGCGCCGTGAGAAGGACTTGTTCGATGGGGTTGGGTAAGCTACGCCTTTTCGGGCAGCCCCTGGTTGAGCATCAACAGGCGCACGGCCTCGCCTTCGAAAAACAGCCCGGTGATCGATGTGGGGTTGATCACCAGGCGCTGGAAGGCGTCCAGGGGCATGTTCAGGTAGTAGGCCACGGCAAGTTTGATCGGGTCGGCGTGCGAGAAGCACAGCGCCAGGTCCTTCGCATCGGTGAACCCGGAGCGCAGTACCTCGATCTCTCCCACGATGCGTTGCTGGATGTCGGTAAAGGACTCGCCGCCGGGGAAGCAAAACAGCGAGGGCGACTGCTGCACCGTCCGCCACAACTTGAGGCGGCTCAGACCCTTGAGCGTTTTGCCGCTCCAGGAACCGCAGTCGGTTTCGATTAATCCGGGGCGGATGACGATCGGCTGCCCCAGGGCAGCCGCCAGCGGTGCGGCCGTCTCTTGCGTGCGTTCCATCGGGCTGCTGAAAATGCCGCGCAGCTTGCCTTCTTCGCGTGCTTGTGCGAGCTTTGGCGCCAGTACGTCGGCGAGCAGTTGGGCGTGCGCCCGCCCCTCGTCGTTCAGGTGAACGCCCGGCGTCCGGCCGGCCAGGCGACCCTTTTTCATCATGTCGTTTTCGCCGTGGCGAATGAGGAGAATCGTGGTCATTGTGGTCTGATTTTTCCTTATTTTGCAAGTTTTGTCAACCGGTAAGCGCCCTTACCAGCGCTTTGGCGTTATCCCCAGGCGCTGCATCCATTTGGGGTACGAGGCCCGTTGCGGGTATAATGCGGGGAAATCTTTCCCGGAGCCTGTTTCTCCAATTCATCCAATTCTCCAACTATCCGAGCACTTTCTCCATGACAACCGATTTTCAGACCATCATTATCAAACTACAAAATTTTTGGGCCGAACATGGCTGCCTGATCGGCCAGCCGTATTACACCCAGGTGGGCGCCGGCACGATGAACCCGGCCACCTTCCTGCGCGTGCTCGGGCCTGAACCGTGGAATGTCGCTTACGTCGAACCGTCCGTCCGCCCGGACGACGGGCGTTACGGCGAGAATCCCAACCGCTTCCAGTTGCATTATCAATACCAGGTGATCCTCAAGCCCGACCCCGGCAACCCACAGGAACTGTATCTCGAATCGCTCAAGGCCATCGGCATCGACCCGCGCCAGCACGACATCCGCTTCGTGGAAGATAACTGGGAGCAGCCGGCCATTTCGGCCTGGGGTCTGGGCTGGGAGGTCTGGCTCGACGGGCAGGAGATCACCCAGTTCACCTACTTCCAGCAGGTCGGTGGTGTGACGCTCGACCCCGTGGCGGTCGAATTGACCTACGGCCTGGAACGCATTCTGATCGCCATCAACAACGCCAAAGAAATCTGGAGCGAACCCTGGGGTGCGGGCATCCCCTACGGCGAAGTGCGCCGCCTGGATGAATACGAACACTCCACATACTATTTTGAAATTGCCGACGTGAGCCGCGTGCGCCAGATGTACGAGCTTTACCTGGCCGAGGCCGAGGCTTGTCTGCAAAACGGTCTAGTGATTGCCGCGCACGATTACGTGCTGAAAAGCTCCCACACCTTCAACACGCTCGACTGCCGCGGCGTGATCGGCGTCACCGAACGGCAGGCCTGCTTCCGCCAGATGCGCAACCTGGCCCGGCGGGTGGCGCTGGCCTACGTGGAAAAGCGGCAGGCGCTCGAGTACCCGTTGCTGCAAGCGAGCGAAGAAGCGCACACGGAGCGTGCTGAGAAGGTTTCGCTGGCCGCGCCTGCTTCGCCGGCCACTTTTCTGCTCGAAATTGGCGTCGAGGAGCTGCCGGCGCGCGACGTCGATGCGGCCCTGGAGCAACTGCGGGCCAACGTCCCGGCCCTGCTCGACGAACTGTGCCTGGCACACGGCGAAGTGAACGTCTACGCCACGCCGCGGCGGCTCGTCGCCGTGGTGGAGGGTCTGGCCCCGCGCCAGCCCGACCGGGAGGACGTCGTCAAAGGCCCACCGGCAGCCCGTGCCTACGACAGCCTGGGGCAGCCCACCCCGGCAGCCATCGGCTTTGCCAGGGGCAAGGGCGTCGATGTCGGCGACCTCGAACGGCGCGAAATCGACGGCGGCCAGTACATCGTCGCCGTGGTCAAGCAGGCCGGCCGTCCTGCCCCCACCGTGCTTATGGAAGCCCTGCCGGGACTGGTGGCGGGCATCAAGTTCGAGAAGTCGATGCGCTGGAACGACAGCGGCGTGGCCTTCTCACGCCCGATCCGCTGGCTGGTGGCGCTGCTCGGCGACCAGGTGATCCCCTTCGAGTATGCGGGCCTGCGCGCCGGCCGCGTAACGCGTGGGCTGCGGCCGTATGATTCGCCGGAAATGACGGTGACTTCGGCGGCGCAGTACGTTGACGTGGCGCGAGAAGCGTCCATCGTGCTCGATTCTGCCCAACGCAGCGAGGCGATCAAAAAACAGGTCGAAGCGGCCGCCGCCGGCGTCGGTGGGCAGGCGATCATCGATCCGGGCCTGTTGGCGGAGGTCACCAACCTGGTCGAAAAGCCTACCGCCGTCCTGGGCGGTTTCGACCCTGGTTTTCTCGCCTTGCCCGAGGACGTGCTGGTTTCTGTCATGCGCAAGCACCAGCGTTACTTTCCGATCCGCAAAGTAGCGCAGCCGCCCGCCTCGGCCACGCTTTTGCCCTACTTTGTCGCCATCCGCAACGGCGACGATCGGGCGCTCGACATCGTGCGTCAGGGGAACGAGCACGTCCTTGGGGCACGCTTTGCCGACGCCAATTTCTTCGTCCGTGAAGACGTGAAGCAGCCGCTCGAAGCCTATCGCCCCGAACTGAGCAAGCTGATCTTCCAGACCAAACTCGGCTCGATGCTCGAGAAGGCCGAGCGCATCACCAAACTGGCCGAAATCATCATTCCTCTGCTCAACCTGGGCGCCGACGAAGCCGTCTTCACCCGCCGCGCAGCGTATCTGTGCAAGGCGGACCTGGCGACGCAGATGGTGGTCGAAATGACCTCGCTGCAAGGAATCATCGGCGGCGAATATGCCCGCCGCGGCGGTGAGGCCCCACAGGTTGCCGCAGCCATTGCCGAACAATACCAGGCCGTGCCACAAACGCTGCCCGGCCTGGTGGTCGCCCTGGCCGATCGCCTGGATTCGCTCACCGGCCTGTTCGCTGCCGGGCTGGCCCCCAGCGGAGCGAAGGACCCCTTCGGGCTGCGCCGCGCCGCCCTGGGCATTGTCCAGCCTTTGATCGAACACGGGCTTTCCGTCGATTTGGGCGTACTCCTGGCGCAGGCGGCCTCTTTACAACCCGTCCCGGCCGGCGCCGAGGTGCAGGCGCAGGTGTTGGATTTCATTACGGGGCGTATGCGTGTTCTGCTGATCGAATCCGGTAACCGTTACGATGTCGTCGAGGCCGTGCTGGCCGCACAGAGCCACGATCCGGCCCACGCTGCCCAGGCGGTGAAAGAACTCGGTGAGTGGGTCACCTTCCCAAACTGGAACACGATCCTGCCGGCTTACGCCCGCTGCGTGCGCATCACCCGCGATCAGAAACAGCGTTTCGGCATCGATCCATCTGCTTTTGTCGAAGCCCCCGAACGTGAGCTTTACGCTGCCCTGCAAACCGCCGAGCAGACGCTGCACGCAGCGCAGGAAGTGAAGCAGTTCGTTTCTCCGGCCGATTTCTTCAACGCCTTCATCCCCATGATCCCGGCGATCGACAAGTTCTTCGATGTCGTGCTGGTGATGGCCGAGGACGTTGCCGTGCGTCAAAACCGCCTCGGCTTGCTGCAACGCATTGCTGCCCTGGCCGGTGGGGTGGCCGATTTCTCGAAGCTGGAAGGCTTCTAATTTTCCGGCCGTTTCTCCTGGCGCTCCAAATGGCGTTTGAGCCGTCCCAACGCCTCATTCCAACTCGACGAGCAGGCCGTGAGCGCCTGGCGGCCTGCTGGTGAATCCTCAAAACCGTTTTCGATCAGGTGCAGGCTGGTGCCGTCTTCCGTTGCTTGAAGCGTGACCTGGACGGTGGTCGTATTGCCCTCAGAATGCGGGTGCCACTTGAAAACCAGGCGCTTGGCAGGTTCAGCCTCCACCACGGGGCCGCCTTCTTCGAGCGTGTCCTGATGGGTGCCCCACGCCGCCAACCGTAGCTGAATGGAACCGCCCGGGCGGGCGTCGACGAAAGCATTCAGAGCAAGCCAGCTTTCCAGGCCTTTGGCGGTGGTCCATGCATTGTAAACCACTTCCGGACGGACGCGTGCAAACGTCGCCAGGTGCAACGCCAAAGTGCTGGCTGCATTGGCGGGCGTCAGGCCGCACTCGGCGACACGCCTGACGATCTTGTTGGCAATCGAGCGCACCCCCGGTTGATCGCTGCCAATATAGCGCGCGGCTTCCTGTGAGATGTGAATCATGGTGGGAATATCGGCCACGTCAAGCAGGCGGGCGTAGCTTTCCAGCGTGGCCTTGGTAAGCTGCGGCAGTTCGCGCAACGCCTGTTCGATGAGCGGCAAAACGCGTCTGGCGTTCTCGGCGGAAGTTGCCCCAACGTATCCGAGGTAAACGACGGTCGCATTCCACAGCGTAACCCCGCTCTTTGTGCGGATGATTTGCTGGGCCTTTGGCAAAGCGGCCAACGCGCCTTCGGGATTCGCGGCCGCACACAGGCGCAGGGCATGCATGATCATCCAGCGGGTCTGGGCTTCGGGCAAGTCGAGAGCCGGAAGCAACCGTGTTAGGAAGGGCGCCGCGCGCTGTGGATAGGTAGCGGCCACGCGCTGAATCAGCCGGGCGGCGTTGAGCCTTTGTTCCTTTTCGCCGCTGGTCAGGCGTTTGATCGCATCCTCCAAGGCCGCCGTATTCCCGGCCGCAATCTCTTGAAGCAAGGCTTCTCCTAGCTTTTTGTCGATCACCGCTCCGCGATAGGGTTTGGGCTGCGGTAAAAGGGGCATATCGGCCTCCGTTGGGCGTTCAACCAATCCGTTCTTGCTTTGATTGTATCGCCCAAGGGACCGTTACAAACGTAAAGGCCAGATAAAAGACTGCCCGAATTTGCCAAGTGGAGTGCGTTTCCGCGATTCACATAAAAACCGCCATGCCTCGGGCATGAGTGCGGACAGGTTAGAAGAGCTTGCCTTGATAGGGCTTCGCCAACGGCGGCGCAGGCAGCAGGCCGTTGGCGTTCAGCCACTCGGCCGGTGGGCCGTTCCAGCCAAAGCGATTGAAATCGACGCGATCGTGCGTATCGAAGATAATCCCTTCGGCGATCAGCCTGGCGCGCTGTTCGTCGCCGCCGCGCCGCAGGCTGATCTTGCCCTGCGCATTGATCACGCGCTGCCAGGGCACGTCGTCCGGGCAGTTTGCCATTGCGCCCCCCACCCAGCGGGCGGCGAAGGACTCGTAGTCACGCAGGTTCATTCCTTCAGGCGTGGGAATCATGGCCGCAACCTGCCCATAGGTGGTTACGCGGCCGGCTGGCACCTGGCGGACGATATCCCAGACCAGGGCGTTGAAGGCTTTTGGATTGGGAGGTGAAGAAAAGGGAGACATACTTAATTATAGCGCTCCTGAGCGCACGCCGATGCGGGCCAGCAGGCGGTTGAGGATCGACACCGTGCGCCAGAAAGCCACCGCCGCCATACCGTGTGCCAGGACGGCAAAGAACGGCGGTGTTTGCAGCGTGTAGTAGGTCCAGCACTGGCGCGTCGTACCCCATAACTCGAGGAAATACCCCAGGCCGGCTCCCGCCAGGAAGGTCAGTATTGCCATGCGGTAATCGGTCGGTGTGGCAATCAGCAGGGCGCACAGCAGCAGCGCCATCCAGGTCAGGGATTTGTCGAACGTAGGCGCCACGAAAAGCAGCATCAAGGCGTAAAACGGTAGAAAGATCAGCCAGTAGAAGGGAAGGAAAAACGGGCGGCGGGCGATAGGCCCTGGAAGCTTGCCGGCCAGGGGAGAAAGGCGGTTGCCGAGCACGCGCACCAGGCGATCGGTCGAGAGCGCTGCAATCGGCCAGGCCGGGATAATCCACAGCGGCGGCCGTTCAGCCGTGTAGTAGTGCCATAGGTTGGTCTGCGTGCCCCAGGCTTCGATTACCAAGCCACCGACTGCGCCGACGAAAACGATCTTGGCGTCCACGCGTAAATCGGCCCCCGCCATGATCAGCAGGGACATTGCCAGCCAGATGCCCACCAGCAGCCAATCGAAGTACAACCACCAAGGCCCCTCCCAGTCGATGTAGGCCAGTACTTCCGCTGCCAGTGGCCACCAGACATAGACGATCAGGCCGCACACCAGCACAAACACGCTGAACAGGTAGAAACTGTGACGTGTCCAGCCAAGGGCGGTAGCAAGGCGACGCAGCGGAGATGGAGCGGAGGAAGTCATGGGTGACAGGGTGACCGGATGGCAAGGTATGGGGGATTGTACTACAAGGAGCGTCGCAGGGGCAGGCTGGCAAGGCCGTGCGCTCGATCGGGGCTTCTCTTGTAAAATAAAGGGGGAGGAAGGTATGCTCAACCCATTTCAATGCCATCGTTCGCTACGTTTTCCTGGCGATCTGCCACAACTTCTCTTTCTGGTGCTCTTCAAGCCAGCGACTCTGTTGGCTTACATGCAAAGCTTCAAACCAGAAATCCAGCCAGAAACCAATCTGATCAAACTCTGGCTATACGGGAAAGAGCACCCAGAATTACGAGAAGTTGTAAAGTTGAGCCTGTTTTCTGTTGCCTTGATTCCCTGGTTGTTGATTTTTGCTTTGTCCGGCATCCTGAGTTTGTGGAATACCTCGATAGATGGAGAACTTACGGCGAAGCTGGCCTTGATCCTCCTGTTGGCTGGGTTAATGGGTGGGGGTGTTGGCGGGGTTTTTGTTGCGCTAGAAAGCAGTATCGTTCAGGTTTTATCGGTTAGCATTGGGCTCATTATCCAGTTGGGGGTGATCCTGGCAAGTGATCGTGGGCTGATCGCGTACGACGCGCAACACTCATTGATCTACGTGGGAGTAATCCTGGGGATCGTATTGGGCGTAACGCGTTACCGGGCACGTGGCCTGGCGCTTGGATTGGCATGTGGGCTAAGTGGGGGAATGGCGATGGTTACGATCGGGCGCAAGTACGGCTTTGATTTCGATCCCGACCAGACAGGGGATTATGTGGCGATGACAAGCATATTCTTCGGAGGCGCCTGTACCATGGCCGGTTGGATTGGTGAAATAAGCCGACATTGGGGTAAAATCGCCGGCACAGCCGTGTTCCTGGCTATGGGAGCCGTAACCGGCCTGGTCTTGGCGAAAGTCTTTGATCGATTTACCGGGCTGGCCTTCAGTATCACTTATTGGATCGTATGCCTTCGCCTGTACCTGTATTGGTTACAGGCTCCCTGGAGTTGGATACAATCTCGTTTTCCGGACAGCTTGCGTTTCTCGCCGGTTTTTTGGGACGAGCTCATCTGGCTCCCTCTGCCAGGCCTGGAGCAGTTTCTACGGGCAGCCATTCGCAGTGACCGCGCCAAGGGTCTGGAAGCGATTGCATTCGTAGGCGAAAGTCCCAACCAAGCTTGGGCAGCGGAATCTATCTTCTTGGAAGTCGTGCTTGAAGATAGCTCGTCTGCTGATACGCCACACACCATTGCGGCGACTTCCGCAATCCTGTGCCAGTCACCGGCACGCATATCGGCCGAAACGCAAGATCTTTTGTCGCTTCTGAGTCAAATTACCGTTACAGTTTCGAATGCGTTAAACGATGACGATATGAGCGAACGGTTGGCCTACTATAGGTCTGCGCTGATGCAAATAGGCGGCTTACGACAAAAATTGGAGCTTATGCAACAACAATTTTTTATGGCAAAACGTTTTGAATCAGTCCTCGGCCAATGGGCCAGCATCTTAAGAAGAGAATTGGCCATTCTTGACCCAAAGGAGTAGCGCTTGTCTTTGTGCAGGACATCTTTGCATTTGTAAAATCATTGGTTTGGTCAGGCCCTTAAAACCTGCAAGCCTGTAACTTTTTGACCTTCATGATCCCTATCTCCCTCACCATCTCTGGTTTCCTCTCTTACCATGAACCGACTGAACTCGATTTCACCCGTATCGACCTGGCCTGCATTTCCGGCTCCAACGGCGCGGGTAAATCCTCCTTGCTGGATGCCATCACCTGGGCGCTTTTCGGCCAGGCGCGTAAACGTGATGAATCGCTGATCAACTCCCACGCCAAGAGCGCCGAAGTCAGCCTGAGCTTTCAATACGAGGGCAACGTTTATAAAGTTCAGCGTACGTTGCCGCGTGGCAAGACCTCGCTGCTTGAATTCCATATTCAGCAACCGGGCGGCGAAGACCGGCTATCCTGGCGCCCCTTGACCGAACCGACCTTGCGCGCCACGCAGGCGCGCATCGAATCGACCTTGCGCCTGGATTACGATACTTTCGTCAATGCCAGTTTTTTCCTGCAAGGCAAGGCCGATCAGTTTACGCAGCAGCGTCCCGCCGACCGCAAGCGCATCCTGTCCAGCATCCTGGGACTCGAGAAGTGGGAAGACTACCGCGCCGGCGCCGCCGAGCGCCGTAAAGCCCTCGAAGCCCACATGGCCACCCTGGATGGCCGTCTTTCCGAAATTGCCGCAGAACTGGCCGAAGAAGACACGCGCAAAGCCTATCTTGCGACCTTGACTCTTCAATACTCGGCGATCGTGCAGGCGCGCCAGTCGCACGAAAAAACGCTCGATTCCGTTCGCCAGATGGCCGCTTCGTTGAACGAACAGCGCAAACTGGTCGATTCGCTTGCCCGCCAGACGGAGAACAGCACCCGCCGCCTGGAAGACCTGACCGCCCGGCTGGATTTACGCCGGCAGGAGAAAGATACCCTTACCGGCACTATCGGCCGCGCCGATGAAATCGAGGCGGCGTACCAGCAATGGAATCGGGCCCGCCAAGCCCTTGCCGCCTGGGAAGCCACCGCCGAGCAGTTTCGCGAGCATGAAAAACGCCGCCAGCCGTATCTCGACGAGATCAACACCGCGCAGGCGAAGCTCGAGCAAGAGCAGCAGACGCTGTTGCACGAACAATCGAAAGCCGAAACCGCCAGAGCCGAGCTTTTTTCCTTTGAACTTCAACGCACCAGCCTGCAACAGTCCCTGCAAGCGATCGAGACACGTTTGCGCCAGCGCACCGAATTGGAAACCGCCCTGGCCGATGCCCGCCAGCGCCAGTCGGACGCCCGCGCCGAGAACCCGCGCCTGAAGGCCGAGATGGATGAACTCAAAGCGCGCATCGACCGCTTGCAAGCCGCCGACGGCGCCGCCTGTCCGTTATGCGGGCGTCCGCTCGACGAAGCCGACCGCCAGCAGCACATTGTCGGCCTTGGCGAGCAGGGGAAAGCCCTGGGCGACCGTTACCGCGCCAACCAAACTCTCTTGCGCGACGTGGCGCAGCAACTAACGGAATATGCGTCTCGCGTTGCAGAATTGTCCCAACTCGATGTCGAGCGGCTGGCTTTGTCGCAGTCTGAAGCGGCGCTTTCTGCCCGCATCGAACAGGCGCAGCAAGTTCTCACCGCTTGGGAAGAGGCCGGCGCCCTGCGGCTGGAAGAAATCACCCGGCAGCTTCAACAGGCAACCTTCAACCTGCCGACCCGCCAGCGCCTGGCGGCGCTCGATGCGGAACTGGCCGCCCTCGGTTACGATGCCGCCGCCCACGACGAAGCCCGCCAATGCGAACGGCAAGGCCGCGCGTCCGAGGACGAGCGGCGTACCCTGGAACTGGCCCAGGCCGCCCTCGCCCCCCTCGAGCGCGAAATCAACGAGCTTCGCACCGCACAAGCCACACAGCAAGAAGAACAGAACCACCTTCAAGCCGAGCATGCTGCGGCCGCTTCGGCGCTTGCGGCTGCGGAGGCTTCTTCTCCCGATTTGTACGCTGCCGAGCGCGAACTGCTTTCGCTCAAGGAGCAGGAAAACCGCCTGGCGCTCGAAGTAGGCGCGGCGCAGCAGCGCGTAACCGTGCTCGATGACCTGCGCATCCGGCGCAAAGCGCTCACGGCGGAACGCGAGCAGCATGCCCGCCAGGTGGGCTACTACAAACAGCTCGAACGTGCTTTCGGCAAAGATGGTGTGCCCGCTTTGCTGATCGAACAGGCGCTGCCACAAATCCAGGAGCAGGCTAACAAACTGCTCGAGCGGCTTACAAACGGTGGGATGCAGGTGTCGTTTGCCACGCAGGCAGCCTACAAAGATAAAAAACGCCAGGATCTGAAAGAGACGCTCGACATTCAAATCTCTGACAGCGCCGGGACGCGCGATTACGAAATGTTTTCTGGGGGCGAGGCCTTCCGCGTAAACTTCGCCATCCGCCTGGCGCTTTCGGAAGTGCTGGCGCAGCGCGCCGGGGCGCGCTTGCAGACCCTGGTCATCGACGAAGGCTTCGGCTCGCAAGACGCCCTCGGCCGCCAGCGCCTGATCGAGGCCATCAACCTGGTCAAGCCTGACTTTGCCAAGATCCTCGTCATCACGCACATCGATGAGTTAAAAGACGCCTTTCCGGTGCGCATCGAAGTGGAAAAGACGGCGCAGGGCAGTACGATCAGGGTGGTGTAGTAAAATGGCCGCTATGCTGCGTAAACATGTAAACTTTTATCTTGGATTGCTTGCTATTGCCCTCACCGGTGTGGTCCTGGTGCTGCTCGTCACGCGTTGGGGGGCTTTTGTCAGCGACGACAGTTACTACTACATCAAGCCGGTGCGCGACGCTCTTGCCGGAAACGGCTTCGATCCTTCGCCGATCTTCCCGCCCGGCCTGCCGCTGGCGTTACTCCCCTTGGGTTGGCTGGGCCTCGATCCGCTCGTGGCGGTGCGCTGGTTGAATGCCTGCCTGTTTGGCGTCAATATCTTGCTCGGCGGTGTGCTGGTCAAACGCATGGGGGCTTCGGCCGGCTTTGCGCTGCTGGCAGCGCTGTGGGTCGCATCCGCCGAGAATGTTCTCGAAGCCCATGCCTGGGCGATGAGCGAGGCGTTGTGCCTGACCTTCACGTTATCGGCGCTCTATCTGGCACTCGAATACGGCCTGGCCCCACGCCGCTGGGCGCTGGTCGCTGCCGCGCTGGCCGCTGCGGCCGCCTGCATCACGCGCTACGCGGCGCTGCCCGTCGTGGCAGCCATCGCCGTTGCCCTGCTCGCATTCGGCCGCGGCAGGTTGGCGTGGAAAAGGCGTTTCCTCGACGCAGGCGTGTTTACCTCGATCGCCCTGCTGCCCATGGGGCTTTACGTGCTCCGCAGCGCAGCGATCCTGGGCCGGCCGCTGTATTATTCCGCTTATACGAACGAACCGTTCACGTTCGACAACCTGACCTGGTACCTGTACAACACGTTGAACTGGTTCGTCCCGGGCCGCTTCTTGCGTGGGCATGAACTGTGGGCCGGCCTGGGCGCGCTGGTTTTGCTGACCATCGGTAGCGCCGCCTGGTGGCTTTTCCGCCGGCGGCAAGGCGTCCAGGCGCAGCCTGTTTCGATCGGGTTGTGGCTGCTTTTGCTGTATGTCCTGATGAACTACCTGTTGCTCTTTTTTGCCCGCGGCCTGGCCGGGTTGGCCGCATACAACGCCCGTTACCTGGTGCTGCCGCTGTTTGTTTTCCTGCTGGCCGGAGCCTATCTGGCCGACTTGCTTTGGCGTGCAGGCCGCCAACGGGAGCCTGGGGAAAACGGACGATGGCGTCTCGCCGCAGTACGGGGCGGGATTGGGGTGCTTCTTCTGGTTTTTACGCTTTACTATGGCTATCGGGTGGCCGATTATGCCCGGCAGACCGCCGAAACCGGCCTGGGCTATCTCAACTCGGGTTGGCACACTTCCGAAACCATTCCCTTCCTCGAACGGCATCCCGAAACGCCACTGGTCGCCACGGGCGATGTCGGCATTTACTTTTGGACCGGCAGGCTCCCCAAGGTGATCACCGCTTTCGACGGTCCGCATGCCCTGCACGCTTACATATGCGAGGAAGACGGTTTTCTGGTTATCATGAAGCAGATGCCCACCGAAATCTATGCGATGGACGAGGCGATCGTTGTGGGCGACCTGGCTTTGGTGCAGGAATTCAACGACGGCAAGATTTACCGCTGCCTGCCTGCACCGTAGAAACTGTCTGAAAAGTGCTGTCGACAGGTGCGACGCACTTCCATAAGGGCGGTAACGCCTGTTTCTCGCCGACAAAGTGCGTCGCACCTTATTTTTCAGACAGCTTCTTAGGGCAGTTGCGCCACCCGCACGGCGATCTGCTCGAGCATGTCTTCCCCCTGTGCTACAGCAATCACCTGGATACCCGCCCCGGCCAACTCCTGCGCGGCCGCATCCGTCAGTGCAGCCAGGGCAGCCTTGCCGACCCGGTAGGCGACTGCACCCAGCGCCGGGGCGGCGCCCAGGTTGACGATCAGGCCGCCGCCCTGTTCTTGCATCACCTGTCCCACGCGTTGGATTAGCAAAAAAGGCCCTGCCAGATTCACGTCAAGGGCGCGGTGAAAATCCCATTCATCCAACAAAAACAGGCTTTGCGTGGGGGCGGCTTCGGCAGCGTTGATCAAGACGTCGATCCGGCCCCAGTCGTCGAGCACGCGCTGCACCAGGGCCACGACGGGCAGGCGCTTGGTGGCATCGAAGGGATAGTCTTTGCCCTGCCCGCCGGCGGCCGTTACCGCGGCCAGGCAGGCGTCCAGGCCGAGCGGGTTGATGTCGGCCGCGGCGATGGTAGCCCCAGACGCAGCCAAAGATGCAGCGATGGCCCGGCCGGCTGGCCGGCCGGCGCCGGTGAGGAGAACGACGGGATTCTTCATGGGCAAACCGGCACTTCTCCCCAATTGCGCCGGGCGCTGACGTTCAGGCCCAAGTAAGGGGAAGGGTCGAGGGTGTTGCGGATGTCAAGCTCGTTCATCAGTTTTCCCGCTTGATCGGGTTTGACGATCGAGAAATGCAGGTGGATGCCAACCGGGTTGTTGGGGTCGCCGGAATAATTGCCCTGGTAGCCAAGCAGCGTGCCGGCCTCGACATACTGGGCTTCGGTGCCGGGCGGGAAGTCGTCGACGATGTAAGAAGTGCCATCGGGCGCGGCCAGGTGGGTGTAGTACGTCCAGACTGCCTGTCCGGGGTGTAAAGGGTCCTCGGGAAGGTAGATGGCGACCGTCGATTTCCAATCGTCCTGGCGGGTAAGATAGCCCGGGTAGGCAACGACCACCGCGGTGACGCCCAGGCCTTCGCCGCCGAAGATATCCAGTCCCTGGTGGCGGTGCCCCATACGGAACGAATCGTCCCACAGAAAGCCGATGAACCCGTCGGTCGGAAAGGCAAAGGGGGCGTCGCCACAGCGCTCGCCTGCTTTGATCTCCCAGTCGGCATAGGCGGCAGGGTTGTGGTACCAGGCATCGAAAATCTCGTGGCGCGAACGAATCGTGCGCCAACGCCGGAACGCCTGCCCGCCGAAACGGACGGCCAGGAACAGCATCACAAGCAGGACGAGCAAGGCCATCGCAAACAAAAGGAGCCGTTGAGAGAGATGTTTCATGCTGAATCGGATGTGAGTGGAACGATGCACGCCGGGCTTACCCGCAGAATCTCTGCCGGCTTGAAACGCAGCATGGCGCTTTCGTCCCCGCCGCCGGCGTAGGCCGTTTGCAGGGCGGCCGCTCGCGAGTCGATCAGGGTGGGCAGCGCCTGCGAATGGCCGAATGGCGGCATTCCCCCGGCCTGGTACCCGCTCAGGGCAATCAGTTCTTCCGCCGTGGCCAGCCTGACGCGCTTGCGGCTGATCCCATATTTCCCGGCAATGGCGCTCTTCTCGATCCGCTGCGTGCCACAGGCAACCGCCAGCACCGGCCGATCGCCTGCTAGAAACAGGATTGACTTGAGCACCTGATCCGGGCGAACGCCGAGGGCCCGGGCGGCAAGCTCGACCGTCGGCGTCGGAACACCGGGCCGCACGATTTCGCCGGCAATGTCATGCGCCCGCATAAAATCTTGTAAATCGGTTGCGGTCAGAAGAGACATTCGAAAGATGCAGTTCGCTCGCTATTCCCCTTGCGCCCTGCGAGCGGCGGCAATTTCAGGATGTGGCTGCCACTGACCATCCGTCCAAACCTGCTGGTCCCACGGGAAGATCACCAGTTCATCGGTCACCAGCGGGCAGGCATCGGGAATGGGCGTACTCCAGGTATGGCGTACCAGGCTGGCCGTAAAAACTTGTGCGGCTCCCAGGCGGCGCGCTTCTGCCGCGACGATGGACAGCGTCTGGCCGGTATCGGCGATCTCATCGATGACGACGATGCTTTTTCCGATTACATCGGGGGAGAGCGGCACACGCCACACGGGGATGTTGTGAATGACCTGATCGTTCAGGCGGCGCGTTACCCGCAGCGGGTAAAGCTCACGCCGCAGGCTGCAAGCCACACTGGTTGCCGGAAACAGCCCCCCACGAGCGATGCCGACGATGATTTCCGGTTGCAAAGCGGCCACCTGTTCGCTCAGGTGCGCAACCAGCTTTGCAAAGTCGTCCCAGGAGATGGATTGAACGCCGCTACGGTTTGCATAATCGTAAGAATTCATGGTACGTAATTATAACCATAAACGTCCATAATGCGTAACTTCTCAAAAAGAAGCGGGCTACGGCAAACTTCGAGCACCTGTGACGTCCAATCGAGCGGCTAATGGACGTTTAGCTTTCAGCCAGCTCGAACCGGTGCGGCAGGTAAACGGGTCTGCGATGCCTTTTCGATTCGGAACTGCTGGCTACGCCCACCTGCGCTGCTTCATCCAGATGAACATCCCTACCGGTAGCAAAAACATGACGACCATCACGGCTGCAAACACGCTGATAGCCGTCCAAGGCGCGAGTCCGGGGGCGACCGGTTGAAAGAAGTTCATACCGAAAAAACCTGTGATGAAAGAGATCGGCATGAAGAGTGTGGTAATGATCGTCAGCACTTTCATGATGTCGTTCATACGGTTGTTCACGACCGAGAGGTAAGTGTCCAACGCGCCGCCGACCAGATCGCGCAGGCCCTCGGTGATGTCGTGTAAGCGCACCAGGTGATCGTAGACGTCGCGGAAATAGATGCGATCGCGCGCATCGATGACTTTGAAATCATCGCGCGCCAGCTTGTTGAGCACTTCCCGCATCGGAGAGAGCACCCGGCGCAGGTGCATGGTGGCACGCTTGAGTGCAAAAATGCGCTGCACCATGTCGTTGGACGGCCGGCTGAAGACCTCATCCTCGATATGCTCGATTTCTTCGTCGATCTCCTCGACGACGTGCATGTAATCGATCACCAGTTCATCGATCAACTTGTAAAGCAAGTGATCCACGCCGAGCCTGATGTGCCGTTCGTGCCTGCGGGTGGCGTCCCACAAGCGGTTGAGCGATGGAATCGGCAGATCGTGGTGTGTGACGATGTAGTCCTTCCCCAGGAAGACGTCCAGCTCGTTCAGCGCCAGTTCACCGTCTTTGCCGTTATAAGAAACCGCCTCGAGCACGATATACAGGTAGCGCTCCCAGTCGTCCACCTTCGGCGCGTGGGTCTCTTGCAGCGCATCATCTACGGCCAGCGGGTGGAAACCAAAGGTGTCGAGCAGGATCGCCTGGTCTTCTTCGGGTGGAGTTCCTTCAAAATCTACCCACAGCACACACGAACGATCTTTCAGGGCTGCTCGAAACTCGGCCGGCTGGAGCTCACGGTGCAACGTACCGTTGCGGGAAAAACAGAGGGCACGGATCATAAAGGGAGCCTCGAACGCAAAAAGGGTGCAGCGTGTGGACGCTGCACCCGATTAAACCACATTTTTCTTGTGGCCGGGGTGGCGGGCTTAGCTGAACTTCTGCTTGAGACGGGCGCTCTTGCCGGTACGGTCGCGTAGATAATACAAGTTGGCACGACGCACATGGGCGTGACGATGGACGACGACCTTTTCCAGGCGGGGGGACTTTGCCAGGAAGGTGCGCTCCACGCCGATTCCATTGCTGGCCACGCGACGCACGGTGAAGTTGGCATTATTGCCGCCGTTGCGTTGGCGAATCACGGTACCGCGGAACTCCTGCGTGCGCTCGTTGTTGCCTTCCTTGATGCGCACGAAAACGCTCACGGTATCGCCAGGGCGAACCTGGGGGACATTGGGATTGTCGGGGACTGCTACAGCCTTCAAAATTTCGCTCATGGGAACCTCACACGATCTAATTGCACGCCCATCCAGGGCAAGCCCCGGTCAGCGCGGGTCGGGATTATAACACACTTTTTAAGAAGCTGTCTGGGAAGTCAGGTGCGTCGTACTTTGGCGGTTAGAAACAGAGGCCATCTGCCCTTATGGAAGTGCGTCGTACCTGTCGGCAACACTTTTCGGGCACGCGCTAAGCCAGCCGGGCTTAACGGGTAAATTGATGGCAAAATAGCACAAGATCAAGCGCCGGAACGCCGCAGGTTGGGTAGAATAAGGCCACATTTTGCGTACAAGGAGCGTTGCCATTTTTATCCTTACCCTGCTTTGCGCTTTTGCCGCCGCTGCCATCAGCCTGGCCACGGTTTTGGGCTTCCTGGGCCGTTGGTGGTGGCGCTTCGATCTGTTGGCGCATTTCCGTGTGCAGTACTTTGCCTTGCTGAGTGTGGCCAGCCTCTTCCTGGCCACACAGGGACAGGTTTTGCTGGCAGGCATTTTCAGCCTTTTTGCGGTGGTCAATGTGGGGATGCTGGCGCCTTTCTATCGCCCACGCGCACGGCTGCCGCAGAGAAAAACCTATCGCCTGCTGCTGGCAAACGTCCTTCAGGAGAACCGGCGCTATGGCGATATGCTCGAATTAATCGAGCGCCGCCAGCCGGACTTTGTGGCCCTGATCGAAACGGGCGAACACTGGATTGAAGCGTTGGCGCCGTTAAGGGAAAGCCATCCCTTCTCCGTGCACGAGTTTTGGGGCGAAGAGAACTACGACATTGCCCTTTTTAGCAAGATTGCGCCCGATTCGTTCAGCGTCGAACGCTTCGGGCCTCTCGGCACGCCCACGCTGCTTGGGCGCTTCACGCTGGGCGGCATTCCGCTCAACGTGATCGTCACCCACCCGGCGCCGCCTAAAACGGCCTTTGAAACCAACGCCCGCAACAGCCAGCTGGCCGAGCTGGCCGGTTTTCTTGCCGCTCAACAGGTTGCCACCCTGCTGGCCGGTGACCTGAATATTACTTCCTGGTCACCCTTCTTCGGCCGCTTGCTGCGCCAAGGTAATTTACGTGACAGCCGGATCGGATACGGCATCCAGGCTTCCTGGCCGGCGGCGTCGCCCTTCGCGCGCGTTCCGATCGATCACGTCTTGGTCTCACCGGATATTCAGGTACATCACCGTTGCCTCGGCCCGCTGACCGGCTCGGACCACCGCCCGGTCCTCGTCGATTTTTCCCTTCTTGACAAATCCCCTCCCAACGCTTAAACTCACCGCATGATTCACCCGGCCTGTTCTTCGGTTGTCCTGATGTCGATGCCCCTGCCCATGCAGGGCCACATCCGGGCAGCCGCGGGTGGAGAACGCTAACGGGTCTCCTCCCGGTTATTCAGGGCTGTCCAGATGCGGGCAGCCTTTTTTGTTGTTCAGACACGCCTGCTGGGCGCCGCACAGCTGAACGTGTGCGCCCGAAACCCTGAAAACTCGCTCATCGCGGAGGTCCCACATGTCCGAAACCATTCTCATTGCCATCGCCTGGCCTTACGCCAATGCGTCCATTCATGTCGGCAATATCACCGGCTCGCACCTGCCCGGCGATATCAGCGCCCGCTACCACCGCTTGAAAGGCGACCGTGTGCTGATGGTCTCCGGCACCGATTCACACGGCACCCCGGTTACCCTGCGCGCCGATGCTGAAGGCAAACCGGTGGAGGAAATCTACCGCCGTTTCCACAACGAATTCATCGAGCTTTTCCAGCAGGCCGGAATTTCTTACGATCTCTTCACCACCACCCATACGCAAAACCACTTTGAAGTCTCGCAGGCCATCTTCCTGGCGCTGAAAGCAAACGGCTTTCTCTACACCGAGACCCGCCCGCAGTGGTACTCGCCGGCGGCGGGAAAATTCCTGCCCGACCGCTATGTGGAAGGCACCTGCTACCTCTGCGGGTATGAAGGCGCACGTTCAGACCAGTGCGACAAGTGTGGCAGCGTGCTCGAACCCGAAAAGCTGCGTAACCCGCGTTCGAAGGTCGATGGCTCTACGCCTGAATTGCGCGACACCGAGCACTACTTCATCAACCTTTCCAAGCTCGAACCCGATGTGGCCGACTTCTTACGCCAACGCCAGCATTACTGGCGCGAGACTGTGATCGGTGAATCGCTGCGCAAGATCGAGTCCGACGGCCTCAAGCCTCGCCCGATCACGCGCGACCTCGATTGGGGCATTCCCGTGCCGGTGGAAGGCTGGGACAACAAGCGCATCTACGTCTGGTTCGAAGCGGTGATCGGTTACCTTTCAGCCACCATCGAGGCCACCAATCTGCTCGGCCAGCCCGAGTCCTGGCACGACTGGTGGACGGATGCGGCCGCCAAGGCGTTTTACTTCATCGGAAAGGACAATATCTTCTTCCATGCCGCCCAGTGGCCGGCCCAACTCAAGGGCGCCGGCAGCGAGTTCGCCAAGATTTATGCGAATGAAGAAGGCCAGACGCTGAACCTGCCTTACGACGTCCCCGCAAACCAATTCATGAACCTGGAAGGTGAAAAGATTTCCGGTTCACGCAACTGGGCCGTGTGGGGCCTCGATTTTCTCACCCGCTACGATCCCGACGCCCTGCGCTACTACCTGACGGCCAATATGCCCGAACTGCGCGACACCGACTGGGATTGGGCCGATTTCGTGGCGCGTAACAACAACGAACTGGTCGCCACCTGGGGCAACCTGGCCAACCGTGTCTTATCGTTCGCTTACAAGCACTGGGAAGGGTACGTGCCCACCCCCGGCGATCTGCGTCCCGCCGATCGAGAGATCCTGGCGACGGTCGAGGCCGGGTTCGAAGCCATCGGCAAGCTTTACGATGCCGTCAAACTGCGCACCGCCCTGGCTGAAACCGTGCGCCTGGCGAGCGAGGTCAACAAATACCTCGACGCCGCCGGTCCCTGGTTCGAGGTCAAAACCGATAAAGCCGCCGCCGGCACGACAATTTACACCGCCCTGCGCTGCATCGACAGCCTGAAGGTGCTCTTTTCTCCTGTACTGCCTTTCACTTGCGAGAAGCTGCATCGCTTCCTGGGATACGAGACGCCCTTGTTTGGCAGGCAGTTCGTCCAATCCGTCAGCGACGGCCTGGGCCAGCACGACGTTCTGCGTTACGATGTGGCCTGGGCCGGCGGTGCCTGGGCGCCGAGCCAGCTCGAACCCGTCCGGAAGCTCAACCAGCCCGGCCCGCTCTTCAAAAAACTGGACGAAAGCATCGTCGAAGAAGAACGCGCACGCCTGGGCAAGTAGCGCCGGGTATTCCCATGAAAGTGGAAGAATAGCACGAAAAAAGCGACGGTCCCGGAACCGTCGCTTTTTTCATGCGAAGGGAGTGTGTGCACGCCGTGATCTTTTCATTCCGCACAGGCTTCGGCAACCACCAGGATGACGTCGTTCTGGCGTAGTTCATAACCGGCTTTCAGAACGCCGTCGGCGCCAACCTCGACGCTGCGCTCATCCCACACGCGGCCATCGCTCTGCGTGTGCAACTGGGCAACCTGCGCCTGGCTCAGCCAGGTGGGACTGCCGAGATCGCGGTAGGCATGGTAAACGTCGTTGGCACGGTAGCCGACGCGAGATGCTGTCAGGCGATATTCCCCGGCGGGCAGGCCGCCGATTTCCAACTGTGCGGTGCCCGCCGGCGCAGCAGGATGTTCGCGGACGAAGAAGGCCTGGTTGGGAGAGTCTTGCTGCGGCGGAGTGTAATCCCAGAAGAGGGCCTGAATCTTTTTCCCGTCTGTACACACCCAGGCGTTTGCATCGTCGCAGGCGAGTTCGGTGGCGCCCAGGCGGTTGAGGAACTGGTAGGCGTAAAAAGCCGGTTTGCGCAGGCCCTGCAGGTTGATCAGGCCGAAACCGCCGTGGAAGGGCGTCTTCGGCGGGCTGGCTTCTTCGAAGACATCACTGAACGCCCAGTAGGACATCGACGTGAGCAGGCCCTGGTTTTGCTTGAGCTTACGCAGTACGAAGGCGGCGTTGACGTAGGAATCGTGCACGGGATCGAGCGGAGAATACGAAGAGTTCCACTCGGTGTAGTGGATTTCCAGGCCGGGCATCGGTGAGTTACGCACCTGCTCGTGCACCCAGCGCGGCCCGGCGTGGACGGAATCGGCTTGCAAGCTCAAGCGCGTCATCTGCTGCCCGAACTCGTCGAGTGCCCCTTCGACGCCGTAGTCGTGGGTGCTGATGAAATCGAGCGGAGTGTTGGTGCGCTGGCAGAATTCGATCTGCTCGGCCGCCCAGGCGTTGCCTGCCGTGGCCGGGCCACCCACGCGGTAGCTCGAGTGAACGCTCTTGACTGCTTCCGCCGTCACCTGGTACAGCTTGAAATATTCGGCCATGTCGGCGGCCCAGAAGCCGTCAAGGTTTGGTTCGTTCCAGACCTCGAAATACCAGTTTGCCACTTCGGTGCGGCCGTAGCGCTGCTCACAGTGCTCGACGAAGGCCCGGATCAGCGCCCGCCACTTTTCGTAATCTTTGGGAGGGGTGACGTTGCCGCGCCACCAAAAGATCGTCCGGTCACCCGACGCCAGGGCGGCCGGCATGAACGAAAACTCGACGAACGGTTTCATGCCGACGGCCAAAACGGCATCGTAGACGGCGTCGAGATACTGCCAGTTGTAGCAGCTGTTGCCCTGGCGATCTTCGAAGTAGATGCCCATGTCGTCGTGCAGCACACCGTGAAAGCGGATGTACTCGAACCCGCACGCTGCCTGCACGAGCGCCAGGTGTTCCAGCGCATCCCGGCGCAGCAGCTCGGCCGCCCGCCCTGCCCCCACGCAGACTCTGGCGTAAGGGTTGTGGGCGCCTTTCGTTTTTTGGCGATTCGCCTCGATTTTTCGCATCGTTCAGTCTTTCTGAAATGCCTGGGGTGGGTAGCTTTCTCCCCACAAGAGATGCTGCAAGGGTAAAAACAGCGGCTGCGGCAGCGCGTCCCACGAAAACCATCCCACCTGGCTGGATTCGTATTCCGCGGCCACGTGGGCCTCGCCGGAGAGATAGTCGCCGCACATCCAGATCGTGATGTAGTGGCGTGTTTCGTCGAAAACGTCGTTGGTGATGCCCACAAAGCGAACGCCGCTTACTTCGATGCCGGTTTCCTCGCGCGCTTCACGCGCTGCGCAGGCTTCGGGACTCTCACCGCACTCCAGGTGGCCGCCCGGCGTCGACCACGTCCCTTCGCCGTGGACGTTCTTGCGCCGTAACAGAAGCACTTCGTCCCCGCGTGTAATCACCATACCGACACCCACACGCGGCGCGTTCATCACCATGCCCCGCTTTCCAAATAAGTGTCGATCGCCGCCGCAGCCTTCTTGCCGGCGCCCATCGCAAGGATGACGGTGGCGCCGCCGGTGGCCACGTCGCCGCCGGCAAAAACGCCCCGCTTGGAGGTCTTCCCGGTTTCGGCGTCGACGACGATCACGCCGCCTTTCGATGTTTGTAAATCGGCGGTCGTTTTGGGAATGAGCGGGTTGGGGCTTTGCCCGATCGAGATCACGACGACGTCGGCAGGGATGCGGAAGTTCGAATCTTTCACTGCCACCGGGCGGCGGCGGCCCGATGCATCCGGTTCACCCAGTTCCATGCGGATGCACTCCATCTCGTGCACCCAGCTGCCGCCTTCCCGGGGGTGGATGGCGATCGGGTTGGTGAGGAACTCGAAAATCACGCCTTCTTGCTCGGCGTGGTGAATTTCTTCCAGGCGGGCGGGCATCTCGGTGCGCGAACGGCGGTAAACGATGATCGATTCTTCCGCTCCCAGGCGCAGGGCCGTACGGGCCGAATCCATGGCTACATTGCCGCCGCCCACGGTGATCACGCGCCGGCCACGAATGGGCGGCGTGTCGTAGTTGGGAAAATCGTAGGCGCGCATCAGGTTGGCGCGGGTGAGGTATTCGTTGGCCGAGTAGACACCGTTCAGATTTTCCCCCGGGATGCCCAGGAACCAGGGCAGTCCGGCCCCGGTGCCAAGGAAAACGGCGTCGTATTCTTCCAACAGTTCGTCCACCGTATAGGTCAGACCGACGACCACGTCGGTTTCGAGATCGACCCCAAGCGAGCAAACGTACTGGACCTCGCGCGCCACGATGGCTTTGGGCAGGCGAAACTCGGGGATGCCGTAGACCAGCACACCCCCCGGCTCGTGCAGCGCCTCGAAGATTTTGACCTGGTGGCCCAGCACGGCCAGGTCGGCGGCCACCGTGATCCCTGCCGGCCCGGAGCCGACCACGGCCACGCGCTTGCCGGTGGCGGGGGCGAGCGGCGGAACTTCGGCCCCCTCGTGGGCGGCTTCCCAGTCGGCCACGAAACGCTCCAGTCGGCCGATACCCACCGATTCGAATTTCTTCGCCAGGGCGCAGCGCCCTTCGCATTGTTCTTCCTGCGGGCAAACGCGTCCGGTCACCGCCGGCAGGGCGTTGGCTTTCTTGATCAAACGGGCCGCCTGGGTGAAGCGCCCATCGGCGATCAACGCCAGGAAGCCGGGGATATCGATATTGACCGGGCAGCCGTTGGTGCAGTCGGGCTTTTTGCACTGTAAACAGCGCCTGGCCTCTTCCATGGCCTGTTCGGGCGTGTAGCCGAGCGGCACTTCATCGTTATTCCGCCGGCGGATCTGCGGGTCCTGCTCCGGCATGGGGGTTTTGGTGGGAATGATTTTGGGCATAAGAGCACTCAGGGTAGGCAAGCGGAACGAATTCCGCGGTAGGGGCTGTGTTAACAGCTTTCCAGAGACGCTGCTTCGGCTTCGATGTACGGCTTGCGGCGGGCCAGCAGCAGTTCCCAATCGATCTGGTGGGCGTCGAAATCGGGGCCGTCGACGCAGGCGAACTTCGTCTCGCCACCGACGACCACGCGGCAAGCGCCGCACATGCCGGTGCCATCGATCATGATCGGGTTGAGGCTGACGATGGTTTTGACGCCGGATGGGCGCGTGGCTTGGGCGGTCTCGAACATCATGAAGGTACATCCAAGCCCGATGACACGATCGATAGTGCGTCCCGAGGCGAGCAGATCTTTGAGGTGCTCGGGACCTTCTCCTTTTTGGGTGGGCAAGGCCTTGCCCACTTTGGAACCATCGAAAGTGGAAATGATCAGTTCATCGCACACGGCGCGGTACTTTTCGATCCAATAGAGCAAAAAGCTGCCGCGCGCTTCGACCATGCCGATGACGTGGTTGCCCAATTCCTTCAGGCGGCGCGCCGCCGGGTAGAGCGCGCCGATGCCGTAACAGCCGCTGGTCAGCACAACCGTACCGAAGTAGTCCATTTCAAGCGGGTGGCCGAGCGGCCCGACGAAAGTCGCCAGCCGCTCGCCGGCCTTGAGCTGGCCCAGCTTTTGCGTGGAAGTGCCGACTTGCATGAAAATGCAGGTGACGGTGCCGGCCTGACGATCCCAATCGGCTACCGTTAACGGCATGCGTTCGGCGTGATCGTCGGTGCGCAAGATGACGAACTGGCCCGGCTGGATTTTGCGCGCAACGGCGGGGGCGTGTACGGTCAGGATGTTGACGTTGGGTACGAGCATGCGCTGCTCGATGATTTCGACGCCCTGGGGGTGGCCGACTGCGGCCGTTTTACATTCGTGAGTTTCCATCATGGTTGGGGTGCCTCTACAGCGCAACAGACTAGCAAAAACGCCCGCAATGCAGCAGGCGCTTTTGGTTTTCTTCGAACGAGTACAGACAAGCGACTATCCTTTATCCTTGCCGGGGTGCGTAGAGCACACCGTCTTGGGCCATGTATTGGGCCTGGCGGATTTTCCAGCACATATCTACGGCCAGGTTGTACATCACGGCGAAGCCCATTTCGAGGTTTTCACGCAAGATACGCATCAGGTCTTCTCGATTGATTTCGAAGACCCGGCAGGTTTTCGAGATGCAGCGGATCGAAGCTGTGCGCAGGCCCTGATCCACCAACGCTACTTCACCAAACGAGTGACCGCGGTCCATGCTGGCGATCCGGCGGGGAGGGTTGTTTTCGGCAACCTGAACGATCACTTCCACTTCGCCATCCAGCAAAACGTAGAAATCGGTATTCGGGGTATGTTCCTGGATGATCAGATCACCCTTGTTGTAGACTTTCTCTTTGCAGACCGAATATATTAATTTCAATTGATCGGGGGTCAGGTCTGAAAAGATGTCTACCATTTCCAGAATACGCGAATCACTCATAGGGTTTTCTCCTGCTATTTATAATGCTCTCATTTTAGAACAAAACCGGGCGGGTGACAAGGATTGCTGCTAGTTTGCCGATTGCAGATTGCAGGTTTGCAAGCTGTTTGCTCGCAGGGTCAATCGCGTGCAGGCAAAGGCTGTCGAGTTGCCATAGTGAAAATCAGGTAAGGTGAGTCGACGTTGTGGCGCGACCTGTCATAATCTCCGTACTGATCGACGATGTGCAGGCCAGCCGCTTCGATCTCGGCGCAATAGGCGTCGATGGGCTGAAGGGTGTGGGTGACCTGTGTGGCCAGGCGTTCGGTGCGGCCGTCTGCAAGGAAGTGATCGTACTGCCAGGTAAAGGTGATCTGCTTTTTGCCGCGCCGCCACGCGGAAGCGGCTTCGACGGGCTCACCGTCGCCAGGGTGCGGGAAAACATCCTCCGTCTCCAGCGCGCTGCGCTGCGGCAGTTGGGCCAACAGATCGGGATTCGGCATGCTGATGGCGAGCAAGCCGCCCGCCTGCAGATGGCGGCGGGCGCAGGCCAACGTGCCCCGACGCTGTTCGAAGGTTAGGGAACTGAACGTGTTGCAAGGCAGAATCGTGAGGGCGAACGTTTGTGCCAGGTGAAAAGCGCTCATATCGGCCTGAAAAACGGACACAGGCGCCCCGCCGGCCAGACTCTTTAAGTAAACCAGCATCGCGGGGTTGTTGTCCAGGCCTACGATCTCGAAGCCCTGCTGGTAGAGCGGCAGGAACACACGGCCCGTGCCGCACCCCAGTTCGAGGATTGGGCTGCCTTGTTGCGAAGCCAGGGCATGCCAGAAAGGTAAATCTTCGGAGTGCAGGGTGTGGTGAGCGTGATAAAGCGGCGCGAACATAAAAAGTCCTTGACGAGTTGGAATACTTCGCATTATACTGCGTCTCGCCCGGGGTGTAGCGCAGTTCGGTAGCGCACCGCGTTTGGGACGCGGGGGTCGCCGGTTCAAGTCCGGCCGCCCCGACAATTTTCGATGCGCCAAAGCGCTGGGCTTTTCCATCCAGCGTTTTGGCGCGTTGCGTTTTTTTGCGAGGAAACGATGCCAAAGTATGATGGTGTGATCGAAGCCGTACACTACACCCCCGATGGGCAAGTCGCCTGGGTGCGGGCCTACGAGCGCCGCGGCCCGGCATTTTCTGACCGTGTCTTGATCGACCGCGCCAGCCTGGTCGAAAAACTCGAGCAGGGAAAGCGCTTTATGCTCGGCAGGCGGATCGAAAGTATGGCGGGTAGCTTCGATGTGTCGGTTCCCGTGCGGCTGGTGCGCCAAAAGGACGGTGTCTTGTTGGCGAGCGATCACTTGCAGCATACCCACGATAGCATCGAGGGGGTGCCGGTGATATGAAGATCGCCGGGACAACAGAACATGCCAGCACGACGTGTCCGGCAGGCCTGGCCTGCCGGCATTGTTTTTTAACCGGCTCTTGCACCTTCAATGGGGAATGTTTTCCCTCCGAGGTATAATCATCGCGTGCCTACTCCGTTCTATCACCTGAGCATCGGCGAAGAATTGCTTGCTCCAGGAAAACTGCCCGAACATACCCGGCGTTGCCTGCTTCGCTACCGGGCGGCATTTCTACTGGGAAACACCGCCCCCGATGTGCAAACGATTTCACACCAATCGCGCCAGTCCACTCACTTTTACGCCCTGCCTTTGGATGCCAACACGCAAGAGCCGTGGGCGGCACTGTGGGAAGTGCACCCGGAGCTTTCACGTGTGGGCTTGTTCGACGCCCAGGCGGCGTTTCTTGCCGGTTACTTGTGTCACTTGCAGGCAGATTGGTTGTGGGTGAAGGATATTTTCGAGCCGGTCTTCGGGAAAAGCGCAAAGTGGGGAATGTTGCAGGAGCGCCTGTACATCCACAACGTGCTGCGAGCCGCCATAGACCGGGACGTGCTCGAGGAACTCGACCCTTTGGTTGGGGATGCTTTGCAGCAGGCAACGCCGCAGAACTGGCTTCCCTTTGTCGAGGATGTTTACCTTTGCCGTTGGCGAGATTTCTTAACCGAACAGCTTGGCCCCGGCGCCGCGGCGCAAACCGTTGAGGTTTTTGCCGCCCGGCAGGGGATTCCTGTGGAAGCTTTTTACCGGCTCCTGGATTCCGAGCGCCTGATGGCGCAACAGGTTTTTAGCCACTTTTCCCGCCTGCAAATCGAAGCTTATCGCCGCCAGGTGATCGCTGAAAACGTTTCTTTGCTGGCCCACTGGCTGCCGAACTGCCGGGCGACTGCCCGATCCCCTCGCCGCGGTTATACCAGCCCTTTACACGGTGAAAGCGCCTAGCAGGGTGTCGGAGAGATCCCACGTTAAGGCTTCCGAAGTCTTCTCCGACAGGCTGCTGGCCAGGTTACCGGCTTTTGGCCGCTTTGATGCGCCGCAGTTGAGTGGTTGGCCGGTTTTGAATGTATTCTCTTGGCAAACTTTTCACTCACTACAAAACAGAAGTGATGTTCTTGTGTTCGAATCTCTCTCGTGAAAGTGGTTTTCTTTTATGCCTCTGCTCTCCATCATACTCCCTGCCCACAATGAGGAAAAACGCCTGCCAGGCACACTCGACCGGATTTTTGCATTCCTTCAAACACAAAGCTACGAAGCGGAAGTGATCGTCGTCGAAAACGGCAGCCAGGACCACACCCTGGCGATCGCCCAGGAATATGCCCGGCGCTACCCGGCGCTGCACGTGCTGCAAAACCGGCAACGCGGCAAAGGCCTGGCCGTGCGCGCCGGTATGTTGGCGGCAGCGGGCGACTACCGCTTCATGTGCGACGTCGACCTTTCGATGCCTATCGAGGAAATCAACCGTTTTTTGCCCCCCGCCATTGACGGTTGTCACGTGGCCATCGCCTCGCGCGAAGGCCCCGGCGCAGTGCGCTACGACGAACCCCCCTACCGCCACTTCGTCGGACGCGTCTACAATACGATTATTCGCATCCTGGCCCTTCCGGGCTTGCAGGATACCCAGTGCGGCTTCAAGTGCTTTAGCGCACAGGCGACCCACGAACTTTTTCTCCGCCAGACGCTTACCGGATGGTCGTTCGATGTGGAGCTGCTGTACATTGCCCGGCGACGGGGATACTGCATCGTCGAGATCGGCATCCCGTGGTACTTCAATGCCGACAGCAAAATCCGCGTGCTGCACGATTCGCTGCGCATGTTCCTGGACCTGCTGACCATCCGCTGGAACGGGCTGCGGGGCGTGTATGACCGCCCGCTTTGACCGCAGCTTGCTGCCCAGACGTCCCGATCTTTGCTTCGAGCAGCCGCTCTGGCAGGCCGGATGGCTTCACGTTTGCGGGATA
The DNA here is from genome assembly GCA_049325275.1 of Chloroflexota bacterium. Lineage (GTDB taxonomy): Bacteria > Chloroflexota > Anaerolineae > Anaerolineales > UBA4823 > CAIQJJ01. The sequence goes on along the minus strand of JBMOLU010000001.1, from coordinate 563,576 downwards.
GACGAGGCGGGGCGCGGCGCCCTGGCCGGGCCGGTTGCTGCGGCGGCCGTCATTTTGCCCGCCGACGAACAGGTCTTAACGGCCTTGCACGGGGTGGACGACTCGAAACGGCTGACTCCTGCCGGACGGGACACGTGGGCCGAAAAAATCCGTCAGGTGGCCCGCGCGCACGGGATAGGTTTTGCGAGCAGCCAGGAAATCGACGCCTGGGGGATCGTTCCTGCCACCCGGCTTGCCATGCAGCGTGCCATCGACTCGCTGGTTTTGCTCAGCGATCACTTGTTGCTAGACTGTATCTTCTTGCCGGAAGTCCCTGTCCCCCAAACTTCACTGATCAAAGGCGACTGCCGTTCGTTGAGCATTGCTGCCGCCTCCATCCTGGCAAAAACGGCGCGTGACGCATCCATGCGGACGTTGGATATGCAGTTTCCTGCGTATGGCTTTGCCACCCACAAGGGATACGGTACATCGGCACACCGCCGCATGATTGCCGAGTTTGGGCCTTCTGCCGTGCATCGCAAGAGTTTTCACCTGGTGTGAAAAACACCGGTCAGGCGCTGCCACTCGGCAAAATCTAATGTTTCGGCGCGCCGGCGGGGATCGATCGCTCCGGCCGTCAACAGAGCTTCTGCTTCCTGGCCCGTGATGTGTAATCCACCTGCCAGGGCATTGCGCAGCGTCTTGCGCTTCTGGCCGAAGCCGGCCTTGACCAGGCGGAAGAAAGCGTCGAGGCGCTCGGGTGGGATCAACGGTTCAGCATGGAGATCGATACGAAGTACCGCCGAATCGACTTTGGGCGGCGGATAAAACGCGCCGGCAGGGATGCGCGCGGCCACCGACGGACGGCCGTATACCTGCACGCTCAGGGCGAGGATGCTCATCGCGCCATCGGCGGCGACGATGCGTTCGGCCACTTCCTGTTGCACTGTCAGCACGATGTGCGCCGGGCGAACCGGCGCTTCGAGCAAGTGGCGAATGACGGCCGAGGTGATGTAGTAGGGAATGTTGGCGACGACCTTGTAACCTGAGCGTTCGAAAAGCTCCCCCGGCGAAACTTCGAGGATATCGCCTTGCACCACGCGCACGTTTTTCCAGGGCGCCAGTACGTCTTGTAGCGCTGCGAGCAGATCGGCATCCAGTTCCACCGCTACGACTTGGCGGGCCGCCGCGCACAGGCGGCGCGTCAGGCTGCCCAGGCCGGGGCCGATCTCGAGCACGTCATCCTGGGAAGTGATGCCGGCGGTTTCGACCACGCGGCGCAGGGCGTGCTCGTCTACCAGGAAGTTCTGTCCCAGGCTCTTGTCGGGGCGTAAACCGTATTGGCGCAGCAGGGTAGGGACATGCAGAGGGGGGAACGATGCATCGGTCATCTTGGGAACTCGGGCCGGAAAACGGCGCTAATAGTGAGACGGCGGTGGGATCACCGGCGCGACATAGCCCGGCGGCCAGAGGAAATAAACGGTCACCCATTGGTGCCAGCCTTCGAAATCGTCGTCGCTGTACCCCAGGTCGATCCAGCGCCCGACGATACGCCCGGTGTCGGCGGCTTCGGCGAAGCCGTAACCGGGGACGTACATCAGCGTTCCGTAAGGGATGTAGCTGGTGTCCACCCCGACGAGCCCCTTGCGCAGCGTCTTGCCGCTCGCCGTACGCGTGCTGCCGCCGACGTACTTGGGGGCATACGCCGTGGCCCAAAATTGCAAGGCGCGGTAGTAAGTAATTGTGCCGTCGGGGGTTTCGAGGGTGTGCATGACGATCTTTGTGCCGTAGCCGACGATCTCGTCGACAGGCGCCTGCGCCTGCCATTCGCTTTCGACCACGCGCCCGATTTCTTGCCCGTCTTCGTAGCGCACACGCACGCGGCTGGCCTGGATGCCGTACTCGCCGGGGCGCACCAACTGGCGTTGGTCCAGTTCGAGATCGTCTACCGGTTGCAACTCGGTGCCAAAGGGCAGCGTGGTTTGCTCGATCAGCACTTCTTCATGCAGGCGCACCAGCCGGATTGTTCCGCCGGCAGGAATGGCGTCGCCGACGGGGGGGATGGCGTAATCGAGTCCCTGCGGGGCCAGCCCGGCCTCGGCGAGGGCCTCGCCCACGCTCCCGGCGGCAGTGTACCGGTGCAGCTTGCCCGCAGCGGTCAGGATGGTTATGGGTCGCGCCGGTGTCCATTCGACGGCCAGCCCATCGAGTAGGGGCGTGCTCGAAGAAGCCGTCAGATGGTCTGTCGCACGCAGACGGATACCGGCTTCCCATAAAGCCTGTCCCACTGTGGCGGCAGTCGACGTAACCGTCTGCCCTGCGCCGGCGTTGAGAGTGAGCGTTTTGAGCCGGACGATTTGCAGGCTGTAGGTTTCGGCCTGAGGGAGCAACGCTTGCGCCTCCACGGGCAGGCCGCTGGCAAGGAGCGCATCACCGGGTTGCAGATCGATACCGGCCTCTGCCAGGAGTTCGATCGGGCGGCGGGCGGTGCTGATGAAACCGGTTGCCTGCCCCTCGATGTTGATTTGCACGGCCGCGGCGCGGTCTACACGGATGGTTTGCCCTTCGGACAGCCAGGCATCCGGCGGCGGATCGACCTGGTCGGCTGCCCCCAGGGGGATGTGCGCCGCCCGCAGTGCGCCGCCAACCGTCAGCGAGAAAGTGGTCAGGCTTTGGGGATGATCCTCCACGACGAGGACGATCTTTTTCTGGAACCAGGTGAACAGCACGAGCAGCGCACAAGCACCTGCGGCAAGCAAAAGGAATCGTTTCATGGCGTCGATTCTAACCGATCTTTGTCGGCTCTTTCACGCCGGTACACGCAGCGTGTAACGCAAACCTGCCGGACACCTGTCGAGGGCGAACCGGTGGGCTCACCCCTGCCGCCGCTTTTGCGCTGTCCCCGCGAATGCAACGATCGCCCGGCAAACGCGCTGGACGTTTGCTGCGTGTAGTCCCGGGTAAATTGGCAGCGAAAGCACCTGACGTGCGGCGGCTTCGCTGACGGGCAGGCTGCCTTCTCGGTAGCCCAGGCTACGATAGGCCGGTTGCAGGTGAACGGGCACCGGGTAATGAACGAGTGTCCCGATCCCTTGCGCCTCGAGAAAATCTCGCAGGGCGTCTCGTCGGTCGTGGCGGATGACGTACTGGTGATAAACGTGGCGGCACCCATCCGGCTCTACCGGCAGGTTCAAGTTGTCGTCACACAAATAGTGCGTGTAACGCCGCGCCAGGCGGCGGCGTTGGGCGTTCCATTGGGACAAATGGCGTAACTTGACCCGCAGGATCGCCGCTTGTAACTCATCCAGGCAACTGTTCATACCTTTTTCCTGGCTGATGTAACGCGGCTGCCAGCCGTGGCGTCGCAGGAGGCGAATGCGATCCGCCAGAGCTGGGTCGTTGGTGACAACGGCGCCGCCGTCACCTAGTGCGCCCAGATTCTTGGTCGGGTAGAAGCTGAACGCCGCAGCATGGCCCCAACTGCCGATCGGCCGGCCGTGGTATTGGGCGCCGTGCGCCTGTGCGCAATCTTCTACGATCCATAAGGCGTGGCGCCGGGCGAAGTGCAGGATGGGGTCTAGATCGGCCGGGCAGCCGTAAAGATGGACGGGGATAATCGCCCGGGTGTGTGGCGTATACGCGGCCGGCAGGCCTTCGGGTGCCAGTGTATAGCGCTGCCGATCGATGTCCACGAATACCGGGCGGGCGCCCACCAGTTCAATTGCGGCAACAGTGGCTACCGCGGTATGCGAAACGGTAATCACCTCGTCGCCGGGGCCAACCCCCAGGGCGCGCAGGGCGAGCTGCAGGGCGTCGGTGCCTGAAGCGACGCCGGCGGCATGGCCCACGCCACATGCGGCGGCAAATTCATTTTCGAAAGCCCGTACCTCGTCGCCTAGAATAAACATCCCCCGGTCGAGCACGCCGGCAATGGCCGCCTCGATTTCGCCCCGTAACTGCTGTGTTTGCTGTTGCAAATCAAGGAAAGGCAGCATCGTTTGCTTCCCAATAGTGCGCTTTGTGTTGCGCATAAAAAGCCAGGGTACGCTCCAGACCGCTGCGTAAAGCGATCTGCGGCTGCCAGTTCACCGCCGCCTGAATTTTTGCGTAGTCGCCGTGATAATCGCCGATATCGATGCGGCGGCGGTTCTCGGGAAAGGGTATGATTTCGTAACTGCCGCCGCCGTGAACGGCGATCATCAGGCGCGCCAGTTCAAGCAGACAGATGGGCGTTTCGCCTCCCAGGTTGTAGGCCTGCCCGGGGGCCTGGGGATGGATGGCGATACGGAGGAAGGCGTCTACAACATCCTCCACGTAGTTCAGGTCACGCAGTTGCCGGCCGGCGCCGTAAACGGGAATCGGCTTTCCTTCCAGCAGGCAGCGCACCCACCAGCCGATGAAGGTCTGGCGGGCGTCTTTACAGCGCAGATGGGGGCCATACGTGTTGGTCAGGCGCAGGCTGGTCGCGTGTAATCCATACACGCGGTGACCGACCAGGTGATACATCTCGCCGGCGCGCTTGCTTACCCCATTAAAATCCATCGGAACGATTGGATGTTCCTCATTCACCGGCAAAGAACGGGCTTGCCCGTAAACCTGGCGTGTGCTGGCGTAGACGATTTTGATCGATGGGTTGAACTTGCGGCAGGCCTCGACGATGGCCAGTTGGATGCCGGCGTTGATGGCGAGATCGGTTTCCGGGGCCAGCATACTTTCGACATGGCTCGTTTGCCCGGCCAGGTTGAAGAGAAAATCTTGCCCACCTACCATCTCGTTGACCACCGAATGCTCCCGTAAATCGGCGATCTGTACCTGGACGTCGCTGCGAATGCCTTCCAGGTTGAACCAGTTGCCCCCCGTGTTGGGCAGCATGGCGTCGACGATCAGCACGTGTGCTCCCCATTCGGCGAGGCGCCGCGCCAGGTGGCTGCCGATAAAACCAAGCCCGCCGGTAATTAAGACGCGCTTTCGTTCAAAGTGTCGTTTTCGATCCATGACGTGTTTTCGGACTTATCTTTTGAGAACCAGGCGATACCACAGCACCAGCAAATGACGGCCTGTACGTAGCAGGCGCCGCCAGTTGAAAAACTGCGAGATGCCGTACTGCCGATATGCGTGGTCTACCGGCGCTTCGGCAAAGATAAACCCGGCGTCCTGCATTTTTTTGATCATCTCCACGCAAATCGATCCCGTGTCGCTTTCGAGTTGCAGGGTATCGAAAATGCTGCGCCGCATCAGGCGGAAGTCGCAGTCTACATCTTTCAGGCGGATGCCAAAGGCCAGTTTGACCAGGCGGTTGTAGATTTCTCCCAGCACGATCCGGATCAAGGGGTCGTGGCGGGCCGTTTTGTACCCGTTGACCACATCTACATCCGTGTGCCAAGCATCCACCAGGCGCGACAATTGCAGTGGATTGTACTGGGCGTCGCCGTCGGTGTAGAAAATCCATTCCTTGGTGGCGGCGGCAAAACCGGTGCGCAGGGCTGCTCCGTAGCCGCGGTTCTTGGGGTGCGTGATCACCCGCAAGTCGGGCACCAGACCTTGCAGTTCGTGTAAAACCTGGGGCGTGTAGTCCTGGCTGCCATCGTTGACGACGATGATCTCGTAATTGGGTGTGAGCGCGCGGGCTGCGATCTGCGCCGCCAGCACCATGCTGGGAATGGTGCCGCCGTCGTTGTAGGCGGGGAAGAAAACGCTCAGGCCAGATAATTTTGTTGCCGTCACGCCGGTCTCTCCTTCGCCTGTGCTTTTTGGGCAACGGCAAACACGCTGACCCCCAACGGCAGGCTGCCGCGCACCACCCAGCGCGCCTCGGCTGCCAGGATGGCGCGCAAGACCGGGTTGAGCGGGCCGGTGGGCAAGGTCAGGTCAGATACCGGCCTGCTAGCCGGGCGTAGGACGGCCAGCAGGCGATCGGCCCAACGCTTCGATAGCACGAACGGCAGCAGAAAAGTATTGGCATAGGCCAGGCGTCCGACGGCAAAGCCGGCATCCTGCAAACGGTTGTGCAACTGCTGCCGGGTGTAGCGCCGGGCAATGTGCACGGCTTCATCGTGTTCGCCGCGCAGCCAGTCCAGCGCCGGCAGGCGCAGCAGCAGCAGCCCGCCAGGCCGCAGCACGCGCCAGAATTCGTTCAACGGCAGGCGGTCGTCGGAAATCGAGCGCTCGCACAAGACGTCGAAGCTGGCCACCAGGTCGAACGACTGGCCCGCAAAAGGAAGCGCCGTGACTGAAGCCTGCGCCAGCCGTTCCAACCGGCGTTGGCGGCAAAAGCGCAGCGCCTCGGCCATCAGGTCGAAAGCGGTCACGCGCCCATAATCGGCCAAAAAGCCCGCGCTGGCCGCGCCGGTACCGCAGCCGGCATCCAGGATGCGCCACGGGCGTGAGCGGGCGCAGCAGGCCTCGAGCAAACGGCGTGAGATTTGTTCCATACCTTGATACCACCAGTGCCGGTCTTCGACATGGTACATGATGGCGTATTCTTCAGGGTTCATGGCTGCGCGTCGAGAGAGTCTCTATCCGAGGGGAGAATTTGCCAGCCCTCGGAAAATGGGAGCCGGTAAGAGAGCAAAATCTCCTGGCGGCAGTCGTATTCCATGTGCAGTTCGCCGCCGGGATGTTCGTGCACCCAATCCCATAACTCCTGGATGCGATTCGGGTTGGCAATGACCATCTCACCGGGCACCAGCGCCAGCTGGCTGATCGGGTCGGGGAAGTCGATGACAGGCTTGCTCCCGCTTAAAAAATCTACCGAGCGATAGGCGCCCAGGACGAAGATGTCGTCGCTCAAAATGTACACTTTCTGCTCGCGGGGCAGCGTACGCAGGTAATTGCCCAGGTAAGAGGCGAAGCGCCCCGAAATATCATCCGCGTAGCGGCAGTGACCGGCGAAATCGAAAAAGTAGATCCACAGGTTGAGAAGTGCGACGCCGGCCAGGAAAAGCCCGCTTGCCCCAACAAAGCCCTTGCGGTTCTGCTCCCATCCCAGGCCAAGTGTTCCCAGCAAATGATCCAGCGCCGTGGCGGCCAGGATCGTCACCGCCGGAAAAGCGGCCAGGATGCGGTAGGTGTCCGCAGAAGGTGGGACCGCCAGGATTCCGACGCTCACGATCACACCCCAAAAATAGCCGTTGAGCAAGAGATAGCCCAAAGCGCGCGTTTTCCACAGCGCGATGCCCAGCCCCAGAATGAGCAGGGTTGCGACGAATAGGGCGAGCATGGGCATGGGCGTGCCGTAGAAGTCCGAGGCCGGGTAATGAAACAACGACAGAAAGACGTGCAGGACACGCTCGGAGAGAATACGAACGGGGCTTTCTCCTCGGATGATGACTTCACTGGCAAGCCAGCCGGAGTTGAAGGTGCCTTCTTTGCTGAGTCGTTCCAGGTATGCGCCCCGGTGCTGGAGCGCATACACCATGTGAGGCAGGATCACCGTTGCCAGGCTGACGCTAAAGACCAGCGATAGTTTGAGGATCGGTTTACGCTGGCCGCGCTGCGTGAGCAATAGGAGCAGCCAGTAGATGAAGATCACGCCGGTCATCAACTGCGCCGTCAAATAGACGTGGAAGTGAAAACCCAGCACGATGCCTGCCAGCGCCACGCGCCACGGGCGCCGTTTCTGCACCCCGCTCAACAAAAGGTAGAGTTCGAGCGGTATCAACCACGTGTCCTGGATGTACATGACGGCCACCGTGCGGCTGAAATGGATGTGGCTGTGCAAGACGGCTAACAAAGCGGCGGCCAGCAAACCGATGCGGTGGTTGGCGACCTGGCGCCCCAAAAGATAGGTGGCCGGGATCGCCATCACGCCGCCGATGGCCGGCAATAGACGCAGGCTGAACGGTGTGGCCCCCAACATGTTGAACAGGGCGTTCATGATTTGCAAGTAGATCGTGCCGAAATTTTCCCAGAGCGCGAAAGGATTGGCATACGGATGGTGAACCGTCGCCAGCGCTGTCATGCCGACCCAGCCTTCGTCGCCGTTGATTACCCGCGGGGTATTGCCCAGCTCGTAGAAACGCAGCAGGAAAGCCAGCAGCATCACGCCGCCTACACCCAGCCACGCGCCGGCATGAGCCTTGAACCAGGAACGCCAGCTGGCCGGAAGGCAGATGCTGCCGAGAAATGCGCTCAGGCAGCAAGCCGTTCCGGTAAGCCAGATGATGATCACCGAAAGATAGCTGACGTAATTGTTCTTTTCGAACCATAGCATGGCGCCCACGGCCATGCTCGAAAAGATCAACCCCGCGGCGATCCAACCCCACGTGGATGGGAGTGACAACGGTTGTCGAAGCAGAAACCTGCTGCGGTGAACTGGCCACCGGTAAAACCGTGCAAAGACGAACACAGCAGCCGCGCCGGCAAACAAAACCAAAAACCAGGGGTTGAAAGGGCTGACATGCGTCGGCCGCGCGAGAATCAATCCCCCCAGGATGACGACTACACTCAAAAAAGACGCAAAAGCACGCATGTGGCCGTCTCCGGTGTTGCTTTCTTCTTGTTATCGTTCATGCTTGTTCACGCTCCTCTCGTAAGGTGGGGTGCTCGTAACTTCTCGAAACAGCGGGTGAGACTTCAAAAGTCTGTTTCGCTGGATGATTGAGAGGCGATGTACCCTGCTGCTCAGAGGTATTTCACACTTTCTTCATGATTTTCATTATAAGGCAATAATTTGCAAACGCTGCGAGTTACTGTTTTTGAGAAGCTTACCAAAGTGAAAGGTGAATTTGTGCAAATATCCCAAGTGCGTTTACAATGTACAATACCGGTGATCCTGCCGGTTTCAATGGGAAAGAGACCAGTTGATACAAACAAATCGGCAAGCTGGGCCGGGAAACCGGGTAAAATGCCTTGCCACTGTAACAAAATGCAACCACTTTCGTTTTACAGGATGAAGACGTGATGCTCCACTGGAAAGACGCATCTGACGCCGAACTGCTCTACAGAGCGCAAGACGGCAATGCCGAAGCATTTGGTGAGCTTTATGAACGTCATGCCCAGGCAGTTTTCCGTTTCTTGTACTCGCATCTCAGCAACCGCCTGGACGCGGAGGATATCACCGGAGATGTGTTTTTACGTGCCTGGCGCTCGCTGCCCAAATTCCGCGAGCAAGGAGTTCCCTTCGTTGCCTTTTTGCTGCGCGTGGCGCGCAACGCCCTGATCGACTTCTACCGCCGCACGCGCAACGTCCAGGAAGATGATATCGACGAGATCGTCCTCCCCGATCACAGCGCCGGGCCTGGCGAAGCGTTCAGCGCACGACTGGAGAGCCAGAAGCTAAGGCAAACCATGCAACAGTTGAGTGAAGATTACCGCACCGTGTTGACGTTGCGTTTTATCAGTGAATTATCGGTAGAAGAAACTTGCGCGGTGATGGGTAAGTCGGATGGGGCGGTGCGCGTTTTGCAGCACCGGGCGTTGGCCGCATTGCGAAAGCTGTTGGAAAACAGCAAGGATAGTGAGCAATGAACAGGAAGTTAAGTTTCGACGAAATTTTAGCGGTATGCCTGGAAGAGTTGGAAACGCATCCGGGCGCATTGGATGCCACGCTGGCACGTTATCCCCAGGTGGCGGACGAACTGCGGCCGCTTTTGGAGGCGGCGCAGTGGCTCAGCACTCGCGCCCCCATCCTGGACCCGCGGCCGGGCTTCGTGGCGGCCTCGCGGCAGCGTTTGGTGCGTGAAGTCAGGCGGGCGCCGGCGCGGGCAGCGTTTTGGGACAGGCTGCTGGGGACGCGCCACCGGCCGATTGTGGTGCCTATCGCGCTCAGCCTCATGATTTTGACTTTTTTCCTCGCGGTATTGGGGGGCAGGAGCCTTTCGACCAGCGCTGCACACGCACTGCCGGGGGAAACGCTCTATCCGGCAAAAGCTGCTCTCGAAGACTTGCAGTTGGTGGCGTCGTTGAGCGATGAGGGCGATGCACGCCTGTATATGCAGTTCGCCGACCGGCGTGTCAATGAAATCGAGCAGATGTTGCTGGATGGCGAAACGGCATATATCGATCGGGCCATTGCCCGTTACGAGCGCCAGACTCAAGCGGCCATTCAGTTGGTAGAAGCCGTGGCCACGGTGGACACGGAACGCGGCGTGGCCCTTTCGCGTTGGGTAGCCGCTGGCCTCGACCAGCAGAGCACCAGCCTGGCATTGATGATGGAAATCTCGCCCGGTGGGGTTAACCCGGCGCTCGAGCAGATCGTGGCGGCAAACGACCGGAACCGCAAAACGGTGCATGAGATTGTCGTCACGTTGGAGACGCTCGAACCCACCCGGGCGAAACCGCCTACGCAGTCGGTGGCCTCGCCGAATCCTGCGGTTGGCAGCACGGCGACTGCCGTGACGCCCAGCGAGGAGGCCACCCGCACCGTGAAACCGACTCAGGAACCGAAGGCCACCAAGACCGACAAGCTGACCAGCACGCCTAAACCGACCCAGGCGTTGAAAGCCACCAAGACCGACAAGCCGACGAACACGTCCAAGCCGACCAAAGAAGAGAAGCCGACCGACGAGCCAAAGCCAACCAAGGAAGAAAAGCCTACGGATGCACCTGAACCGACGGAGGAAGACAAGGATAAGGACAAGGACAAGGACTAAAGCCCCTCGCTGAAAGAACGCTAAATCGGGAGATACAACGAAGTTGTGTCTCCCGATTTTTGATCCGCCGGTCGAGCCTGCTAAACCGGAGGCTGTTTCGGAGGCCCGGCCGGCGCTAACGGAACTGCAAGGCGAAAGCGTGCATTTCTCTTTGCCGAAAACGTAACAATCGCAATAAAAATACGTTCTACCTGGTGAATGGCCGCTTGAAGTTATCTTTTTTATGGTGAAACGATGAACACAAACTCCCCCCTCACGAGAAAAGCAAGCCCGAAGAACCCGGCCGAGCAGGCCCAGACGCTGACCGAATTCGCCCTCATCCTGCCGCTGCTGCTCTTTATCATTTTCGGCATGGTCGAGTTCGGGCGCTTGCTGGCTACCTACAGCATGGTGACGACCGCCAGCCGGAACGCAGCCCGCTATGGCGCCGCCGCCGGGAACGTGGGCGGCGGGGTGCCTCACTACCTGGACTGCGCCGGCATTCGCGAAGCCGCCAAGAAAGGCGCCATCCTGTCCCCTATCACCGACGAAAACATCACCATCACCTATGACAGCGGCCCCGGCACGCCCGTCATTTCGGCCACCTGCCCGGCCACGGTACCTGTCAGGCTGGGCATGCGCATCCAGATCGGTGTGGCGGCCACCTTCCAGCCGATCGTCCCGCTGGGCGGCCTGCTGCAGACGATGACGTTGCGTTCCAGCACCGTACGCACGATCCTGACCAACGTCGAGATCGAAGGCACGCCGGCCCCCGGGGGCGGGAACCCGATTGTGGAATTCAATCTCGACACGACCGGCGGTGCGGTTACGGCCAACGAACCGATCGGCAATTATACGAATTTGCAGGTCACGATCAGCGTCCCTTCCTCCAGCGAAGTCTACGTGCCCTTCAGCGTTTCCGGCTCGGCCACCTATGGGGCCGATTTTTCCATCGCCTGCGACAACAACTGTTCCGGCGAAGGCCGCTTTCACATCCCGGCCGGCCAGCAATCGGCCCAGGTAAACATTGCGATCAACAACGACTCGCTGGACGAAAACGACGAAACGATCGTGATCACCCTCAGCAAGCCGGACAATGCAAACCTGGGGTCGAAGAACCCCTTTACGCTGATCATCCTCGATGACGATGCCGGCCCCAACGTGCGCTTTATGTCTCAGCAGCAAACCTGGAACGAAAACGGCGGCACGTTGGGCGCTTCGGTCGGCCTGACGGCCGTTTCGGGCAAGGAAGTCGTCGTGCCCTTCTACGTCACCGACGGCAGCCCGCCTGCGACCAATGGCGTCGACTATAACCTGGTGAGCGGTTCGGTGACGATCCCGGCCGGCAGCCTCGAGGCAAGCCTTTTCGTGCAGGTCGTCGACGACACGCTCGATGAAGACAGTGAAGCCTTCACCCTGCACATCGGCGATCCGGTCAACGCCGTCCGCAGCGCGCCCGACTACCAGGATATCACCATCACCGACAACGACGACCCGCCCGTGGTCTCCTTCGCCCTGGCCGAGCAGACTGCCGGCGAGGCGCTCGGCACGGTGAATGTGACCGTCAACCTTTCGGCGGCCACGAGCCGGGCGGTCTCGGTGCCCTTCGCCATCACCGGCTCGGCGGAATCGGGCGGCGTCGACTTTACGCAGACGCCGAACGACACGTTGGTCGTTCCTGCGGGCGCGGTGAGCGCCGATATCGTGGTCACGCTGGTCAATGACGGCATCATCGAAACGACGAACGGCCAGCCGGGTGAGACGGTTATCTTCACCATGGGCACACCCACCAACGCTACCAAAGGCAGCCCGTCGATTCACACGCTGACGATCGCCGACGGCGTCTCGCAACCCAAGGTTTCGTTTGCCGCCGCCACCGGCACGTCGCAGTTGGAAAGCAGCGGCACCCTGCCGGTCGCGGTGCAGCTCAGCAACTTGTGGACCCAGGATGTGACCGTTTCTTTTGCCGTCGACGGCCGCAGCACGGCGACCGCCGGCCAGGATTACACCCTGCCCGGCAGCTCGGTGATCATCCCTGCCGGCGAGTTGACGGCCAATATCGACATCGCCCTCATCAATGATACGTTGGACGAAACCGATATCGAGACCGTCGTTCTCAATCTGAGCGGTGCAACCAACGCCACCCTGGGCGACCTGATCCAACACACGGCGCAGATCGCCGACGATGACTCGATGCCCGTGGTCAACATTCACATCAACCCTTCCTACCAGGCATCCGGTTCCGAATCGTTGGCCACAGTTTTGGTGGACGTGGAATTGACCAATCCCTCGAGTAACGTCGTCGTCGTCCACTTCACGGCAGGCGGCACGGCCACCAGCGGCGTCGATTACACCCACACGCCGAACAATATGATCAGCATCCCGGCCGGAAGCTTGAAGAGCCAGATCACCCTGACGGTGATCGACGACAATATCTACGGCGAACCGAACGAAACCGTCTCCTTTACCATGAGCTCGGCCGTCAACGCAACCCTCGGAACGGCCACGGCCACCTACACCATCGAAGAGAACGACCTGTGCCCGTCGCTGGGGACGATGCCCATCCCCACCGACTCGCAGTTGGACATCACCGTGTCGAACCCGAGCAATATCGCCGTAAAAATCGAATCGATCGTCATCTCCTGGTACGACATCCCCACCGAGCAGACCTTGAAAACGGTCTATCTGGGCAATAACAGGATTTGGCAGACCGACGTCGGCAACTCGCCGGCCACGTTGAGCGGCAGCTGGAAAGGAACTGCCAACGACCGCACCATCGGCAGCGGGCTGGTCAAAATGTTGAGCTTCTTGTTCTCGAAATCGCCCCTGCAAACCAGCGCTTCGGACTACGTCACCGTAACCTTCAACAACGGCTGCACGGTTTCGACCAGCCGCACACACTAACCTCACCGGGTTTCCAGTTTCTAGCCTGTAACCGGGGCGCTTGCCCGCCGAGCAGTGTCGGCGGGTTGGCGCCCCGGTCGCTTCTTGGCGCGCTTATCCGATCTGTAATTTGTACAGAACTCTTTTCTCCTATAATTAAACCGGTTCCTTGCCGAAGGCGAAAGAGCCATTCCGCTGTTCGCTGTCCTTTCCCCTTCTTTCCCAGAAGCACCTGAGGAGGCTTCCATGAAAACCCGTTTTTTGATTTCCCTGGTCTTGATCCTTGGGGCATTCGCCCTGCGTTTGCAATCTGAGCCGGTGCACGCCGGCGTCCTTCTGCCTACCCCGGCTGCGCCCGCTGAAAAGGGCGGCGATCGAGACGATCGTACCTGGCCGGCGATGATAGCGGCCGTCGATGAAGCGACGGCCGCCACGACCGATCACTTCGGCTATACCCGCAGCGCGGCCGCCTACGACTGGCGCGAGCTGCACGGCCAGGTCGGCGTCACGCAAGTTTTTACCGACACCGACAACGACTTTCAGGGGCCTTACGACCTGGGTTTCGACTTCCCCTTTTACGAAAACACCTACCGCGAAATCTACATCAACTCGAACGGCATGGTGAGCTTTGGCGGCGGCAGCAACAGCCGCAGCAATGTCCCCATTCCCCAAAATCCGATTCCCAACAATTACATCGCGCCCTTGTGGGCGAACCTGACGCTCGGGCCCAGCTACGATAACCCCGACGGGGTCGTCTACTACCATGCGGATGCGGGAGCCGGCTATGCGGTCGTCGAGTGGTACCGGGTAGGCATTCTCGGCGTCGAGGATGTTGTGCTGACCTTCGAAGTCATCTTGTACGATACGGGCAATATCGCTTTTCAGTACCAAACGCTCACCCTGCCGCCCGGCTACGCGGCTGAAAACAGCGTGGGGATGGAAGACATGGATGGCGTGGACGGCCTGCTGGCCTTCTATAACGCCCTCCCGGCGGCCGGGGATGCCGTCCTCTTTACCCGCCCGGAAAAGGCTTCGCGCCTCAAGGCGCTGCCTTTGCTGCAGGGCAAGTTTGCCGACGGCGGACAGGCCGATTTCCAGGTATCTTTACGCAACACCGGTGACGATCCGGCAAAACTCAGCGATGTTTTCAACCTTTCAGCGGCCACCTCGCAAACCGGTTGGTCGACCAGCTTTTGGTCGGCAGATGGTGCGACCGCATTGGGTGATAGCGACGCAGACGGCCGGCCGGACACGGGCAGCCTGGCCCAGGGGGATACCTTCACCCTGACGGTGCGCGTGCAGGCTGCACAGGCCGGCGCCGTTTCGTACGGCGCCATCACATTCACGGCGCAGTCGAAAAACGAGGCATCCAAGACGGCCACGTCGCAAATTCAAGTCGCCCTGCCGGCGCCTTTTGCCCAGGCCTACGCCGACAACAGCCTGCATATCGGCCTCTACGACGAACGGGCAACGGTGATCGCCAACGTCGACTCATCTTTCCCGGGCAGCAATATGTCGCTCTCGCTCCTGCGGCAAAACTACGCCTTCACGTGGGAAATCAACCAGAGCAAACAGGTCGGCAGCCAGTTCGTCCTCCACACCAACGTGCAGTACGCTCTCTTCGACCCCGGTGGTGGGTTGGTCTTCCCGTCCAGCTACCTGACCGACAACAACGCTCTGGACGTGTCCACCCGAGACCGCTCGCCGATGATGGTTGCCACGCCCGACGGCACGATCGGGGCGATCTGGTACCGCGAGATCTTCGATCCGGCGCAGGGGACCAACGACAATATCTACTTCTCCCGCCTGCTCGCCAACGGGCAGCCGGTAGCCGGTTCGCAGGTGAACGTGACCGGCAACACCAGCTGGCGCGCCACCAACACCCTGGACGTGCCTTACTTCTATTCCCCCCGTATCGCTGCCACCGCGGATAACCGTTTCATTTTGGCCTGGTCCGACGAAAAGCTGAGCGCCCAGGGCACGCTCAGCAATATCTGGTACGCCGTTTACGCCTCCGACGGAACGCAGGTGCTTGGGCCTACCGCCCTGACGGCCAGCACGCCCAACCAGTCGCTCTATTCTTACCCGGCGTTGGCGGTACTGCGCGATAACCGCACTTTCATCGCCTACACGCTCTTCGACGATGTTGGTAAAAGCTATGCAATTGCCTTCGCCGTGCTGGATAGCGGTGGGCAGGTGCAAAAGGCGCAAACCAGCCTGGCCGACGCCGCCGGTACGCGCGCCGACGTAGTCCAGCTTGCGGGCGGCGCGGTGATGCTCGCTTGGACCGATATCGAGCGCGGCCAGATCGCGTACGCCATTCTCGACAGCGCCAGCTTCACGCCGATGACTGCCCCAACGCTGGTCACCAACCCTGATCTGATCCCGCGCCCCGCCGACTACGTTTCCATCACGCGCGGCCGGGGTGGCAGCGCCATCTTGACCTGGATGGATAACCGTTGGAACGCCCACCTCTACTACGCCGAAGTGGGCGTGGACGGCAGCTTTGCCACCGAGCCGATGATCTTCCTGACCACCGTCAACGCCAGCACGCTTCTACAAACCAGCTTTACGGGCTATGGCAATGCCCTGCGGCCCCGGTTTACCTATTTGCCCCTGATTTTGCGTTGAGAAAACAGGCAAACAGGCCGGTGAAGCCTCCCGACAACAAACCAGCGGCGCTGCAGCGCCGCTGGTTTGTTGTCGGCGCCTGGTGTCACGTTCGCGCGCCGAACTTTTCAAAAGTGCAAGGGAAATTCCGCAAAATGATTTGCCCAAAGTGTAACTTTTGCAATGCGCTTCCGTTTTACTGGATGTAAGGCACAGCCGAACGTACTTTTTTTAGGAGTAATGTGATGAAGAAAACCCTCGCTCACACACAAAAAGAACAAGGCCAGGCGCTGGTGGAATTTGCAGCCGTTTTGATCATCCTCATGATTGTTTTGGCCGGCTTGCTCGATCTGGGCCGTGCGTTCTTCGTCTATATGTCGCTGCGCGACGCAGCCCAGGAAGGCGCCACTTACGCCTCCATCAACCCCAGCGACACCACCGGCATCATCAACCGTGTGCGCACCACGTCGACCAAGCCGGTCGACATGGCCGACACGACGCTCATCAACGTGCAGGTCAACCCAACCGGGGCGCTGTGTGCCGGGAACGGCGTCGAAGTGGTGGTCGAATATCCCAATTTCACTATCACCACCCCCCTGCTGGGGACCATCCTTGGATCGCAGAGCATTGCCCTGCGGGCCCGCATTACCGATACCATTTTGACCCCTGCCTGCGAGTAAAAACGTTCGAACGCTGGGCAGGCTCCGAAACGTACGCCATTTTTTTTTTTTTTCGGTTGGAAGAGCAAAGAAAGTTGAAGGTGTAATTATGAAACGAAACGCATCTCTCGAAAGCGGCCAAGTCATGGTCCTGCTGGCCTTTGGGTTCGTGGTCCTGCTGGGCTTCCTGGCCCTGGCCCTGGACGGTGGCATGGCTTACTCGGACCGGCGCTACGCCCAAAACGTGGCCGACGCCTCCTCGTTGGCCGGCGGTGGCGCGGCGGCGCTGAGCATCGAGAACAGCCACGTGTACTACAGCACCTGGAACTGCGCCGACAGCCGCATCGTTGCCGCCCAAAATGCGGCCATCCAGGCGGCCGTCAGTCGGGCAGCCAACAATAAGTTCACCATCGCCGGCGGCACGGCGCCGGGCGCCAACGTGGTCACCGCCGTCTGCGGCCAGGAAATGCTCAACGGCTTCATGGACAAGTATATCGACATCACCACCTACATCTCGAAGACCACCGACACCAACTTCATGCAGCTCTTCTACGGTGGTGAGCTGATCAACAACGTCCAGGCCGTCACGCGTGTGCGCCCCCGCAGCCCGCTGGCCTTCGGGCACGCCGTGGTCGCCACCGGCACCGAAGCCTGCAGCGGCAACAGCTACGGCGTGATCGTCGGCGGCAGCAGCACCACCTTGATCAACGGCGGCGGCATCTGGTCGAACGGCTGCCTGGGCATCAACGGCAACTCTTACCACGTGAACGTGACCAACGGCGGCATCGGTTACGGTAGCGATATGGATGGAAACCCGGGCAATATGAACCCGGCGCCCGTACAATCGCCGCCCATGTCCCCCGACAAATTCACCGTGCCTGCACCGGATTGTTCCCACCCGGACGCCATTAACGTGAGCGGCGGTTCGTTCGGCGGCAGCTTGAGCCCGGGCCTCTACTGTGTCACCGGAGATGTCCGCATCAACGCACACGATTCGCTGACCGGTTCGGGTGTGACCATCTACCTGGTGTCGGGCGATCTGACCATCAACGGCGGTGCGACGGTCAATATCGAAGCGCCGGATACTTCGCCTGATCCCAAGCCGGCCATCGGCGGGGTGTTGATCTACGCCGCCGTCGGCGATATCGACCTGGAAGGCAACGCCACTTCCGCTTACCTGGGCCTGGTCTACGCCCCCAACGGCCAGATCAAAGCCCACGGTTCCAACGGCACCACACCTACCTTCAATACGCAGCTCGTCGGCCACACGGTCGATATCAGCGGTAACGCCAATATCGACATCAACTTCAATCCCGAAAAAGCCTACAAGAAGCCTTCGACGCTCGAACTTTACAAGTAGCTCTCTTCCCGAGAAGGCCGCCTGCCCGTGCAGGTTTCCGATTAGCGGTATTTTACGTGACGCTCCTGGTTTGTTCGTTTACTGGTCATCTCCTCTGAAGCCCTTCCCCCTCGCAGCACTTTTGCAGGGGGGAAGGCATTTAAGGGGCCGCCATCCGCCGATGGATTTGCTCATACATTGCAGAACTGCAAAGATAGTTCAGCAAAGTGATTTGTTGAAGGATGCTCTATCGCAATAAAATTACGGTATACAGCGCGGCGCTTTTTCACGGCACTTCGTTGAGAAGGATCAACCCATCCCACCTGTGGGGCAGGTTTTTCCGATTAGCGGTACCCCTTACCGGTATCTTTCTGAGGTTCTTCCCTCTCGGAACGCCTTTGGGCGGTGAGAGGGAAGACGCTTTTAAACGGTGAACCGCCGGACAGGCAACCCGGCGGCACCCAGAATGGCCCACTTACCGTTGCTGCCTCTCGGCCCTGGCGGGGTTCGCAGGTTTCTGCCGCGCCGGACCCATCCGACGGTTCGGGGCGTAAGCATACCCTAAGAAGGGAGGCCTGTCAATATGGAGAAACAGGCGGCTCGTTTTTCGTTTTCCCCCTTGACAGTTCCATGGTGCTGGATTATTATCTACACAATTATGGATTCTTTCACCCTGGGTGAAGAATCCAAGAGAAGCAGATCTTCGGGGCAAGGTGCGGCGCCGAAAGGGCAGCCAATTCCTGACCGACGGTAAAGCTGGGAGAACCAGCCAAGCCCGTGACCCCTTTGCCACCCTCCGCGGTGCCAAAGGGTGGATCCGGTGAGAAGCCGGAGCCGACGGTATAGTCCGGATGGGAGAAGATCGAAGCAGTCACAACAGGTTTCTGACGGCGTGTGCCTGCCGGGCGCCAGCTCCTTTCTTTGAGTTGACGTGCGTGCAGTATTGGTCCCTATTCTCGTGCGATAAGGCCACGTTTGTCTGGCGCGTGTTGAGCGTGCTCTCCCACCTTGCTCCGATTCAACCTGGACCGGAGCTTTTATGTTTAATCCTCAAGCTAACCTTGAAACATGCGAACAAACACATACCGGCTTACGTTTGCCCTGCAAGTGCGACCGCCTTTTTATGCAGCAGGCGTTGGCCCTGGCCGCAAAAGGCCAGGGGTACACCAGCCCAAACCCGGCGGTAGGCGCTGTGATCGTCCGAAACAGGCAGGTGGTTGGAGCGGGGTACCACCAAAAAGCCGGCCAGTCTCATGCGGAGGTGGAAGCGCTGCGTTCGGCAGGAGATAAAGCGCATGGCGCCACGCTCTATGTAACCCTTGAGCCTTGTAGCCATCACGGCCGCACCCCGCCTTGCACGCAGGCCATCATCGCTGCAGGCGTACGAGAAGTCGTCTATGCCGTTGCAGACCCAAACCCACTGGTAAGCGGCAAGGGGCACCGCAAGCTGGTAGAAGCGGGCCTGGTGGTCACCCAGGGGGTTTGCGCTGCACAGGCCCAGTACTTGAACCGTTTCTTCTTCCACTCCGTTGTGCACGGCAGGCCGTACGTCGTTGCCAAGTTTGCTGCCAGCCTGGACGGCAAGATCGCCACCCGCAGCGGAGATAGCCGCTGGATCAGCGGGGAAGCCTCTCGCCAGCAGGCGCACTGGCTGCGCCACCTTTGTGATGCGGTCTTGATCGGTGCCGACACGGCAATCCTCGATAACCCGCGTTTGACCACCCGCCTGGAAGGTTTTCTCAACCCGCGCCAGCCGATCCGAATACTGCTCGACAGTCGCGGGCGCGTGCCCCTGGGCGTAAATATTTTCGACCCGTCGTTGCCCGGCAAGACCATCGTTGCGACCACGGACGCCATGCCGGCAGGGCATGCAGCGGCGTTGGACAGAAAAGGAATCGAGGTGTTGGTGCTTCCAGCCGCGCCGGATGGGCGGGTCGATCCTGGCCCGCTGCTCGATGCATTGGGCAGAAGAGAGTTGATCAGCCTGCTGATCGAAGGCGGCGGGCAGGTAATGGCTTCTTTTGTTTTGCGCGGGCTGGTCAACGAAGTGTGGGCCTTTCTTGCGCCCATCATTCTTGGCGGCGAGGCGGCCCCCGGGCCTGTGCGCGGTTGCGGCGTGGAAAAGGTCGTTGAGGGCTTTCACCTGGAAGATGCCTGTGTCGAGCAGGTTGGGCATGACTTTTTGATCAGGGGCTATGCCGGCCGGATGCCGGGCGCCAGCGAAACTCACCAGAGAAATTCTTGGAAAGGAAAGCGTTGATGTTTACTGGAATTGTCGAAGAGATCGGAATCGTCCATCGTTTGCAGCATAAAGTGCAAGGGATAGAGCTCTCAATTGCCAGCAAGAAAGTCCATGTCGGCGCACAACCGGGCGACAGCATGGCCGTGAACGGTACCTGCCTGACGGTGACCGGCCTGACGGAACAGGGGTTCACCGTGGCGTTATCATCCGAGACGCGTAAACGTACCAATCTGGCAAGCGTGCGACAGGGCGGCCTGGTCAATCTCGAGCGTTCGCTCTTGCCAACCTCACGCATCGGTGGACACTTCGTCCAAGGACATATCGACGGAACGGGCGTCGTTGCCAGCCTGTGCAAAGAGCCTGACGCTTTGTGGGTCAACGTGTGCGCCCCCAAAGGACTGATGCGGTACATCGTTCCCAAAGGCTTTATTGCCGTGGACGGCGCCAGCCTGACCGTGGTGAATACATTCGAAGAGACTTTCACCGTTTGCCTGATCGCTTACACACGACGGCAGATTACGTTGCCCGTGAAAAAAATCGGCGATAAAGTCAACCTTGAAGTGGATGTTCTTGGAAAGTACATCGAAAAGATGTTGTTTGCCGGCGGCTTACCGGTGGCAGCCCGTGGAATCTCAACACAGTTTTTGGTAGAAAATGGCTACGGCCTGGAGGAATAGCGTGATGGATGTTACCGTTTCGGATGCCGTTTCAGACCTGCAAGCCGGGAAAGCGATCTTACTTAGCGACGATGGCAGCCGCGAAAACGAAAGCGACGTCGTCATTGCAGCCGACTTTGCAACCCCAGATGCGATCAACTTTATGGCCCGCGAGGCAAGGGGGCTGATCTGCATCGCCATGACGGGCACAATGCTCGACCGCTTCCGACTGCCGTTGATGGCGCCTGCCGGATTCAGCCGTTCGGGCCGCGGGACGAACTTTACCGTCTCTGTAGAAGCTCGCCATGGGGTGACGACGGGAATTTCGGCGCACGATCGCGCCCGGACGGTTGCCGTTTTAATCGATCCGGCCAGCCGTCCGCAGGATATCAGTGTTCCGGGGCATATGTTTCCCCTGCGTGCCCATCAAGGTGGTGTGTTTGCACGCCCCGGCCACACCGAGGCCAGTGTCACACTGATGCAGTTGGCCGGACTCACCCCGGCGGCCGTCATTTGTGAGGTGATGGCAGAAGACGGGCATATGGCCGGTCCGCTGCAGATCCGCGCCTTTGCCCGCCGTCACGGGTTGAAGGCGATTGCCGTTGAAGATCTGCTGGCGTTTCTCGCAAACGAGAAGCACGCCGAATCGATCGATTTACCGCAAAGGGAAATCCTGCCGGTAGAAAAGACGACCCTTCCGCTTGCCGAGCGCCTGGAGAGCGCCATGCTGCCCACGCGTTACGGGTTGTTTCAGGTGACCGTTTATGGCAGCCAACGCCTGCCGGATAGGGAACACCTCGTCCTGCGGCTGGGCGATTGCACGCAAAAACCGCCCCTGGTACGCGTTCATTCCGAGTGCGTTACCGGCGACCTGTTGCGTTCGCTACGCTGCGACTGCGGGGATCAGCTACAAGCTGCCCTGGAAAGGATCGGCAGGGAAGGCTGCGGGCTTTTGATTTACCTGCGGCAAGAGGGGCGGGGCATCGGCCTGGCAAACAAAATCCGGGCGTACGCCCTGCAAGATGGCGGCATGGACACCGTCGAAGCCAACCTTGCTCTGGGCTTCCCTGCCGACTTGCGAGAGTACGGCCTTGCCGCTGCCATCCTGATGGATCAGGAAATCTCCGAAGTTCGCCTGATGACCAACAATCCTCACAAGATACAGGGGCTATCCAAGTACGGAATTCGGATCGTGGAGCGCATCCCGCACCAGTTCGGTTTGCGGGACGAAAACCGGCGTTACTTGAAGTCCAAAGCCGAAAAGCTCAATCACCAACTATGCCTTTCGGACTTCTGCTAGAAAGCAACCGCTCTTCCGCCACCGGCGGGAAAGGTGGCCTCACATTTCCAAGTCGAGGCCCACAACAGCAAGGAAGAAAAACATGGCAAAGACGTTTTCCGGAAAACTAACGGGGGATGGATTGCACCTCGGCATCGTGTTGTCACGCTGGAATGATTTCATGGGGAATCGTTTGCTCGAAGGGGCAAAGGATGCCTTGCTGCGGCATGGTGTCGATGAAAGCCGGATTGATGTGGCCCTGGTGCCGGGAAGTTTCGAGCTGCCCCTGGCAGCGCAAAGCATGGCCGCTACAGGCGCTTACGATGCCGTCATCTGCCTGGGTGTGATCATTCGCGGCGCAACGCCTCATTTCGACTTCGTGGCCGCTGAGGCTGCGAAGGGCATCGCTCAGGCCGGGTTGCGCACCGGCGTCCCGGTGACATTTGGTGTGGTTACGAGCGATACGTTGGAACAGGCGATTGAGCGTTCGGGCAGCAAGGCAGGCAATAAGGGCGTCGAAGCCGCCCTGGCGGCGATCGAAATGGCAAATCTTATGAAAGAGCTCGCATCGTCAACGGCATAGTGAGGCGCTTCCCCCTGTCCGCCTGTTTTGGGTGGCCGTTTTTTCGGCTTACCCGTCTCGATCTATTTTGCGGCTGTTCGCCGCCACACCCAAGAAGATGATCAGCACGAGCAAAATCGCACCGACGATCAAGATCATGTTCTGGCCGGATTCTGAAGGCGGGCGCGGCAGACCATCGCCTTCGGAAGTTGCTGCAGGCGCTTCGGCTTCGACGGTGCCCGGTGAGGCGTCCGTATCGGACGGGTAAGGGGTTACTTCCTGCCACACCGCATGGCGCGTGGACCCTGGCGCAGACGGCTGCACGTCGAAGGTTACCTGGCCAGACAGCGCCAGCGCCAGGATGGTGGTAAGCAGGATGACCCATTTTGTGTTCATTTGCCCTCCGTAAACGGGAAGTGGCCGGGGGTTGCTTGGGAAGTTTGCGCTCGGAACACAACAAGTTTATCACGCCTGGGACGGTCAAATTGCGGATTGCCTTGCGATTTTTGCCATTTCGATGGATAATGATGCCGTTGTGACTGGCTTTCTCTACACAGGCAGCCTCATGTTTTTTACAAACACGACCTTTATCGGCATCGACCCCACAGCCGGGCAACGTCCGTTTGCCTACGCCGCACTGGATGACGGCTTGCGTTTGCTGGCGCTCGGCCAGGGCAATATGGATGAAGTCCTGGCTTTTGTGGGTGGGCAGCGGCAGGCTTTTGCCTGCGTGTGCGCCCCCAGCAGCCCGGCGCGTTCCCTGCTGGAACGGCCGGAGATCCGTGCAACGCTGGCCACGCCGCCGCGCGCCGGCCGTTGGGCCGGCTTCCGCCTGGCCGAGTACCAACTGCGGCAGCACGCCATTCCCTGTACGCCCACCGGCACCGATGAAGCGCAGTGTCCCGGCTGGATGCGAGCCGGCTTCAACCTCTATCGCCGGCTGGCAGCACTCGGATACGCACAGTTTCCGGCGGAAGGCGAATTGCAGTGGCTGGAAACGTACCCGCACGCCGCTTTTTGCGCACTTTTGGGGCTGCTCCCCTTCAACAAGGACACCTTCGAAGGCCGCATCCAGCGCCAGCTGGTGCTGTACGAGCACAAGCTGCGCTTGCCTGACCCGATGGACGTCTTCGAGGAGATCACCCGTCATCGCCTGTTGCAGGGCGTTTTGCCCTTGAAAGACCTTTACTCCCCGGCGGAACTGGATGCCCTGGTGGCTGCCTACACTGCCTGGATGTCTGCCCATCATCCCGATCAGGTTACCACCCTGGGGCACCGGGATGAGGGCACGATTGTTTTGCCCGTGGCCGAACTGAAGGCGCGTTACCGCGCCTGACGGCCGGTGTAAGAAAATTTTTTGGAGTAGTGAAGCAATGTCTGCAAGAAAATCAGATTCGCCGAAGCGCAAGCTGAGCGCACAGCAAATTATCTTTTATTTCCTGTGCCTGCTCATCGTGGCTTCGATGATATTGGCTACGATCGTCAACTAAAACAAACCGACAACCCGTCCCGTTTCCAAATCCAAATCGACGTCGTAGAAAACCGGCCGCGTGGGCAGGCCGGGCATGGTGCGCATGGTTCCCACCAGTGGATAGAGGAAACCTGCGCCAACCGAGGCGCGTATATCGCTGATCGGAATACGGTATCCGCTGGGAACGCCCTTCAGGTTGGGGTCGTGGCTCAGGCTCAAGTGGGTCTTTGCCATGCAGATCGGCAAACGATCGAAACCCAGGCGCGTGTACAGTTCGATCTTCGTTTCCACTTCGGGCGCGTAATCGACCCCATCGGCTCCGTAAATCTCTTTGCAGATGGTCTCGATCTTGGCTTTAATGGGAATATCCAGGGGGTAAAGGAAACGAAAATCAGCCGGTCGTTCGCAGGATTTCACCACGGCCTCGGCTAACTTCATGGCGCCCTTACCACCTTCCGTCCAGTGCGTGCAAACCACGGCGTCTTCGGCGCCCACTTCGAGCGCTGCCTGGCGGACCACCTCGTGCTCGGCCGGCGTGTCGGTCGAGAAGGCGTTGATGGCCACCACCACCGGCACGCCAAAACGGCGTGCCGTACGGATGTGGTGCTGCATATTGGGCAGGCCGGCGCGCAGTAGATCGAGATTCTCGTCGGTGTATTCGGCCGCCAGGGGCTTGCCGGCCACCACCTTGGGGCCACCGCCGTGCATTTTGAGCGCCCGTACCGTGGCCACCAGCACCACACAGTCGGGACTCAGCCCGGCATAGCGGCACTTGATATCGAAGAACTTTTCCATGCCAATGTCGGCCCCGAAGCCCGATTCCGTGATGACGTAGTCCGCTAGCTTGAGCGCGATGCGATCGGCGATGATGGAACTGTTTCCGTGGGCGATGTTGGCAAACGGTCCGGCATGGACGAAAACCGGGGTGCCTTCCAGGGTTTGCATCAGGGTCGGCTTGATGGCCTCTTTCATCAGCACGGTCAATGCGCCAGCCACCCCCAGGTCTTCGGCGGTGATGGCCGTGGCGTTCCCTTGGGCATCGGGGTGGCTGGTGCCGATGACCATCGCCCCCAGGCGTTCGCGCATATCGGCCAGGTCCGAGGTCAGCGCCAGGATGGCCATGATCTCGCTGGCCACGGTGATGTCGAAGCCGGTACTGCGTACCATGCCCTTCTCTTCTGGGCCTTGCCCGATGGTCACCTGGCGCAAGAAACGGTCGTTGGTGTCCATCACGCGCCGCCAGGTAACCGAAGCCGGATCGA
Source organism: Chloroflexota bacterium (assembly GCA_049325275.1). Lineage (GTDB taxonomy): Bacteria > Chloroflexota > Anaerolineae > Anaerolineales > UBA4823 > CAIQJJ01. The sequence continues at coordinate 538,063 of JBMOLU010000001.1, read as the reverse complement.
TGTTCAGGCGGGCAAAGCGTGTGCGCTCTTCGGCGGTCAAGGTGTCGGGATCGGTTTTATCGATGCCCAGCTTTTTCAGGCGGCGCAGCATGGTCGGAGAGAATTTGCGCTGGCCGTACCTGTCGGGGGGGCACAGGGCGTTGAAGAGCCTTTCGTCGGACTGGGAAGACTCGTGCAGGATACGGGCGTCGATGGCCGCAGCCAGCAGGTTGTTGGCTGCGGTGATGGCGTGAATGTCGCCGGTCAGGTGCAGGTTGAAATCCTCCATCGGCACGACCTGGCTGTATCCTCCGCCCGCTGCGCCGCCTTTGATGCCGAACGTAGGGCCTTGCGAAGGCTGGCGAATGCAGGTGAAGACGCGCTTTCCCAGGTGCGCACCCAGGGCCTGTGAAAGGCCGACAGTGGTGGTGGTTTTGCCTTCGCCGAGCGGGGTGGGTGTGATCGCTGTGACGTCCACATACTTTCCGTTGGGCGCGCCTCGCAGGCGATCGAGGACGGCGAGGCGTATCTTGGCTTCATACTCGCCGTGCAGTTCCACTTCACCGGGCAGCAGGCCCACTTTCTCGGCAATGGCCGTGATCGGCTCCAGTTCGGCTTCCTGGGTGATTTCGATATCCGAAGGAACAGGAAAACGCAGCTTGAGGGTGGGCATGGAGTCTCCGTGATTGTGAGGTATGGGCAGATTCTTACGCTTTGGGGTGAGCGTAGTAGCGTTCTGCCAACTGGTTCAACTGGCGGAAGCTGATCGGCTTGAGCAAGACGATGTCGGCCTGCTCGCGCAGGTTCTGGGCCATTAAAGCGTCGGCCGTCGCCACTACCACGCGTGTTTTGTGCATACGCCGGTCGGTGCGAATCTGTTTCAAAAGATAATCCCCCGTCATGCCTGGGAGGTGCAAATCCAGCACGATCAAGACCGGAACGACTTCCGTCAGGCGCGTACGAGCCACATCACCGTCGGTGATCATTTCTGTATCGAAGCCGGCCATTTCAAGCGCGCGCTGAAAAACCATGGCTTGATCCATATAGTCTTCGATTACGAGGGCTTTAGGTTTGCGTATCATTCTTTGCCTGCCTTAAACGTGTGCGCAGAATTGTGGCATGTCATAACCATTGTACATGAGAATTTTTCCTGTGGGCGTCACCATCGACGGCCAGAGCGCCTCTTTGCGCAAGGCTTACAGTTTTGTAGGGAAGGGCCTCCCGGCGGCTTTCTCATCACAAGTTTTTGACCAGATACAGCGCGCCGCGTTCGAAACCACGCTGCAAATAGTAGCAGCGCGTACCCACGGCTGCAATGACCGCCATACGGGTATAACCGTGCCGGCGGGCAATCTCGCCGGCGCGTTCGAGCAGCTGCGTGCCCAAGCCGGCGTGCTGGACGGCGCTACTCGCTGGCACGGCGCCTCGATCGCCGATTTCGAGCGACTGGCCGTAGACGTGCACCTCGCGGATAATGGCGGCCGGGCGTGCGGAGCGCCCATCGAACAGATCCGCCATGCCAGGGTCCGGCGAATCCGGACCGGGCAGCGACAGGCGCAAAAAACCGGCGAGGCGCGAACCGTACCCGCCTTCATCAGGCGTTACGAAGGACAGGAAGTGTTCCTGCGCCCCGCCGGCGGTGTAGACCTGCTCGTCCAGGCACAGCGTCGATGGGTCCACCGCTTTGCCGCGCACCTCGCGGCAGCGGATGCAGTTGCAGCGCGTGCCGCGCCGTGCCATCTCGGCTTGTACGTCTTGCCGCAGGCTGGTGCGTTTGTTGCCCTCGACCACTTCGGTCGAGGGGATGTCACGGATCACGCGGTTGACCCGGCAGTACGGCGGGATGGTAGTTTTGATGTCGACGATCAGCTCGATCAGTTCTTCGGTGGTGTAGGGGGTATATTCGCCGCGCAGCCAGTATTCGTAGAGTTCGGCATTGGCGAGTAGCTGTGTGGGATAGATTTTGATTTCATCGGGGCAAAGCCCATCCCAAAGCCGGGCGAAGTCCTCACGATCCGACTGCGGGGTCGCTCCAAGCAGGTTGGGCATCCAGTGCAGGACGATCTTGAAACCGGCGGCACGCAACAGCGCTGCTGCACGGTGGGTTTCCTGCACGCTGTGGCCGCGCTTGTTCAGGGTAAGGATGCGATCGTCCAGGCTTTGGGCGCCCATTTGGACCTTGGTTACCCCGAGGCGGCGCAGGTGAGCCAACTCGGCCGGGTTGACTTCGTCGGGGCGGGTTTCGATCGCCAGGCCCACGTTGCGGTGGGAAGCGGTTTCGTTGGCCTGGTGGACGGTTTCCAGGGTGCCGGCGCTGCCTTCCAGTGGCGCGCCGTTCATGGCCTCGAAGCAGCGCTGCACGAACCACGCCTGGTAATCGCTGCGATAACTGCTCCACGTGCCGCCCAAGATCAGCAGTTCGACCTTATCGGTGGGATGCCCGACATCATCCAGGGCGCGTAAACGCGCCGCCACCTGGGTGTACGGGTCGTAGGCGTGTTCCAGCCCGCGGCGTGCGCCGGGTTCGTCGGGCAGGTAGCTTTTTGGCATGCGTTCGTCGGTGGGACAAAAGATGCACTGGCCAGGGCAAGGATAGGGCTTGGTCAGCACGGTTACGGTCGTTACCCCCGAGAGCGTGCGTACCGGCTTGAGACGGATACGTCCCAACAGGGTTGGGTCGGGCTTCCACGCTCCTGACTCGGTTAATTGTTTGTAGGTAGCCACCAACAAATGTTTGGGCAGGTAGCCGCCATCGGGCAGGCGAAAACGGCGAATGGCCTCTTCGACCTTCAGGCCCTGGCGCACGGCTTCGAGGGCCTGCTGCGCGACGGCGTACGCTTCGGGTGTATGCTGGCGTGCCGCCAGCCAGGATTTCTTATCCACAAGAAAAAAACCTCACCTATAATAGGACAATATGCAAACTGAAACCGCACAACGTTTACTCGAACTCAACCGTCAATTCTACCAGACCTTTGCGGCGCCCTTTTCGGCCACGCGGCAACGCATTCAGCCCGGCGTGCGGCGGCTGCTGGACAGGCTGGTCGCCGGCGACAGCCTGCTCGATCTGGGCTGCGGCAATGGTGAACTGGCGCGTGTGTTGCGCCGGCATGGTTGGACCGGGCGGTACACCGGCGTGGACTTCAGCGCCGGGCTGCTGCAAGATGCCGATGATGCGGCCGGCGTTTTCCTGCAAGCCGATCTGGCATCGCCGCATTGGCCGGAACGGGCTGGCATCGGCCGCCAGCCGTTCGCGGCCATTTGCGCCTTTGCCGTGCTGCATCACCTGCCCGGGCAGGCCTTGCGTGTACAGTTCCTGCGACAGGGAAAGGGTTTGCTGGCCCCTGATGGCCTGCTGTTCCTCTCCAACTGGCAATTCCTCAACAGCCCTCGCCTGGCAGCGCGCGTCCAGCCGTGGGGACGCGTTGGAATCACGCCCGAAAGTGTGGCGCCTAACGACTACCTGCTCGACTGGCGCAGCGGCGGCAACGGGTTGCGCTACGCCCACCACTTCACCGTGGATGAACTGGCCGGCCTGGCCGGCGAAACCGGTTTTCGGGTATGCGAAACATTCTTCTCGGATGGTGAAAGCGGCGACCTGGGCCTGTACCAGATCTGGGCGCATCATCCCTCATCGTAGCGGAGGTGGACCTTACAAACTTGCAACTTTGAAACTTGTAACGCGCTTCCTGGCGGTATCTCGTGCCTTCATTGCCTGGAGTATAATTATCGCTACCGTTATCCTGTGGCCTGAATCTTCCATCATCCCATGCGAATTCTCATTATCTCTGATATCCACGCTAACCTGACCGCCCTGGAGACTGTCCTGGACGATGCGGGCCAGATCGATGCTGCCTGGTGCCTGGGTGACCTGGTCGGTTACGGCCCGGACCCCAATGAATGCATCCAACGCATCCAGCAGCTTCCCCGACTCACCTGTATGCTGGGCAATCACGATGCCGCAGCCCTGCGGATGATCGACACCGAAACCTTCAACCACGAGGCGCGCCTGGCCATTTACTGGACGCAAGAAGCGCTTTCTCCGGCCGGCTTACGCTTTTTGCAGTCGCTGCCTGAGAAGACCGTGGTAGAAGGCGTCACCCTGGCGCACGGCAGCCCACGCCAGGCCGTGTGGGAGTATTTGCTCGATACACGGACTGCCACGGCAAATTTCTCTCATTTTGAAACCCCTTACTGTTTCGTGGGGCATACCCACCTGCCGGTGTTGTATTACCTGCCCGACGAAGCCACCACCGCCCGCCTGATCGTCCCCGACACGCCGGTGGAGTTGACCCTGGCCCCCCGGACCATTATCAACCCCGGTTCCGTCGGCCAGCCGCGTGACCGGGATGCGCGGGCATCCTACGCGATTTACGATTCGCAGCACCACACCTGGGAGTATCACCGCGTTCCCTACGATATCGTGGCCGTCCAGGAGCGAATGCGCCAATCGGGCCTGCCCGAACGGCACATCCAGCGCCTGGCGGCAGGTTGGTAGGGGGAATCTACGGGTTCCCGGAACCATCTATCGATCGCGGTGCGCGGATACTTTCTCGATACTGGAGGTATGAATGACTGAAAGAAACTGGGAAGTGCTTAAGGAATGTTACTGCCAACATCGCAACGAGAAAGTACATTTCGAAGCGCAGGTCGTCTACCCGGCTGACCTGCTGTCCGATCAGCCGGCGCGCGTGGCCGCTCATCGCTGCTCGCACGGCGTACTGTGCAGCCTCGACGACAAACCCGCCTGTGTGTGGGCCGGTACAAACCCTGCCTTCGATCCTTTTTTGTGACGGAAGGCGGTTTTCCTTCAAAAAGCGTTTTTCGCCACGAAGCCGGGAGACCAGAGAAATCTGGTTCTCCCGGCTTCGTGGCAGAACTGATCGTCTCGCTGTGCCGGCCAGCTTCTACACCACGCCGAGTTTCTTCCCAATCTGTGCAAAACTTTCCAGCCCGCGGGTAAGATCGTCGCGGCTGTGTGCGGCGGAAATCATCACGCGGATGCGGGCCTTCCCACGTGGCACGGTGGGGAAACCGAGCGCCATGGCAAACACGCCGGAATCGAACAGTTCACGGCTGAACTGCTGCGCCAGGGGAGCTTCGCCCAGCATGATGGGCGTGATCGGTGTCGTGCTGACACCGGTGTCGAAGCCGAGGCGCTGGATTTCTGCCTTGAAGTAATGCGTGTTTTCCCAAAGTTGATCTACCAGGGTGGTCGATTCTTCCAGGATATCGACTGCGGCCAAGCAGGCGGCGACATCGGGCGCCGTCATGGCTGAGGAAAACAGGAACGGGCGGCCGCGCTGGCGCAGCCATTCGACGACCAGGGGATTGCCCGCCGAAACGCCCCCGACCACGCCAAACGCCTTCGAAAGTGTGCCGACTTCCACATCCACCTTGCCATGCAGGCCAAAATGATCGACGATGCCGCGCCCGCCCTTGCCGAGCACGCCTTCCCCGTGAGCGTCATCAACCATCAAAATCGCTTCGTGTTCCTGGCAGACGGTGTAAATCTTGTCGAGCGGGGCCACGTCGCCATCCATGCTGAAGACCCCGTCGGTAATCACCAGGGCGCGTGGGTACTGGCTGCGATTTTCCGACAACAGCCGCCCAAGATCGCCTGGGTCGCAGTGGGCGTAGCGGATGATCTTGGCTCCGGAGAGCCTGGAGCCATCGATGATGCTGGCATGGTTAAGTTCGTCGGAGAAGATGGCGTCTTCTTTGCCGACCAGCGCCGGGATGGTGCCCAGGTTGGCCGTAAAACCCGATTGGAAGGTGATCGCCGCTTCGACGCCCTTGAAGGCCGCCAGGCGGCGTTCAAGTTCGACGTGCAGGTCCATCGTTCCGGCAATCGAGCGCACTGCGGCCGGGCCGACGCCGTAACGCCTTATGCCTTCTTGCGCGGCCTGCACGATGCGGGGGTGATTGGCCAGGCCGAGATAGTTGTTGGAGCAGAAATTGAGTACCTGGCGGCCATCCACCGTCAGCCAGGCCCCTTGTGGCGAACCCAGTGTACGGATGCGGTTGTACAGGCCGGCGTCCTTGATGTTTTGTAACTCGGTTTCGATCCACGAAAGCTTGTGTGACATGCGACCTCCAGTAAAAAAAAAACAGACGTTGTTCCTTCGATATCTCCCGGTTTCGCTGTGAGCGGGAATTCTTTATACGCAGCCCGGAAGGCCCTTACTTTTTCAGCCGCCCGCCCAAAATCTGCTTCCAGAAATCGGATGCGGCCGGTATTTCGGCTGCGGGCGTGTCGTTGCTGTTAATCGAGCGCCTTTGCCACCAATCCAGGTGGCCTTGTTGAGCCTGGGCCAGGGTTTCGATCAGCGCTTCGGCCCTGTTTTCGCGCACCAGGTTGCGCAGGGTTTGCAGGCCGGCGATCAGGTTATTCAGGTTGCGTTCGACGTTTTGCGGGTTGGCCAGCAGGGCGCCGGCCAGGGCGGCCGGTTCGCTGGCTTCGATTGGGTGTGTGGCCTGGGCATAGGCGCGCCCTGCCAGCCGTCCTGCATCGTGCCAGCCGGGCCGGTTGGCCGTGCTCTGGAGCAAGGCCGCGGCGGAAAGCTGCGGCAGCAGGTGGGTCAACGCCATCAAACCGTCCACTTCGGCGGCGTCGCCGAAGACGTGCTCGGCGCCCAGCCAACGCGCCAGCGCACAGGCCATGTCTACGGCGCGGGCGGGCGCATCGATGGGGGCGACGATCCACAGGGTTGTGCTGCGAAACAGGTCGGTATGCGCCGCCTCGATGCCCAATTCGTAAGACTGCAAGGCTTCAGGGGTGAGTACGGGGGCCAGACCCACGTGGTACCGCCCGTCCGGCAGGAGTTGCCGTGCCCAGGCGGCCACGGTTTCTTTCGCCGGGGCGGTATCCACGACCACGGCGCCGGGTTTCAGGCGCGGAGCGATGCTTTCGAGAACGGCGCGGATTTGATCGAACGGCAGCGCCAGCACCACGAGGTCGGCGTCTGGCACGGCTGCGGCCGCATTCGGCTTGAGCGCATCGATGGCGCCGATCTGCCTGGCGCGGTTGGCGACTGCCGGCTGTACGTCGCAGCCGATGCGCTGTACGGCGCTGGCGTGCCCGGCCAGCGCCAGGCCCATCGACGCGCCGATCTGGCCCAGGCCAAGGATGGCGATCACGGTTTTCGGATGGTTTTGGGCGATGGACGATTTAGCTCTCATCGTCTGCTCCTTGCAAGATGCGCAGCGATTCTGCCAGGGGTGCAGGGAGATCGGGCCGCCGGTTTTGGTGTTGGGCGATCAGCCTGACGGTGCTGGGCGATGCCCCGGCTGCGGCGGCCATCTCGGCGCCCCAGGCGGGATGCTGCTCGGCAACGACAAAGATGCGCTTCCAGCCGGTGGGTGAGCCGCTCCCCCAATGCCTGACGCGCTGCGGGGCGATGCGTTTCGCCAGCACGATCCAGGTGCGATCCCAGGGAGTCAGCGGGGCGCGGCTTTTGCCTACGTCATGCAGCAAGGCTGCCACCAGCAGATCGGGATCAGTGTGGCCCTGGGTGGTAATCCTTTTGAGCACGTCCAGGCTGTGGGCCTGTTCGCCGGGCTGCTGCTGCAAGAACAAAAGCCAGAGCCGCGGCCCAAGCAACTGCTGCGCTTGGGCCAGGTCCCCCGAGGCGGGCTTCGCCGTCCATGCCAGCAGAAACTGGCGCAGGCGGTACGCCGGGCGTGCGCTCATTGGCCGATGAGCAGGTTGAAGAGAGAAGTCGTTGGCGTCTGGATCAGTACGCCCAGGATATTGAACCCACCGAGCCTGCCCAGCAGAATCAACATCAGCAGGATAAAGGGGCCGTAAGGGCGGATGTTTGCCCAGGCCTTTGCCCAGCCAGGTGGCATGAGGTAATCGGCCACTTTGTCCCCGTCCAGCGGCGCCAGCGGCAGCAGGTTGAAAACCATCAAGGCGAGGTTGATCCAGATGAACTGGGCGACAAATTGGAACAGCAGGGAAGCCAACTCGACGCCGCGCAAAGCCGGGACATTCCACAAAACGCGAAATATCACGGCGCCGAAAAGCGCTTGCAGTAAGTTGGACAGCGGCCCGGCCAACGATACCCACATATAGGCCGACTCGGAGCGGCGTTGCAGGGCATACGGATTGACCGGCACGGGCTTGGCCCAGCCGAAACCGACGAAGATCATCATCAGCGATCCCATCGGGTCGAGGTGGGCCAGTGGGTTGAGCGTCAGGCGCCCGTACAGGCGCGGCGTGTCATCGCCAAAGTAATTTGCGGTCCAGGCGTGCGCAAATTCGTGAATCGGCAGGGCGATGAACAGGATGAGGGCGTTGATCAAGAAAAAAACGGGGTCGAAATCGCCAAACAACATAGGGCTACCTCCAGGAAGGAAAAAATTATACCACCCCGTGTTATAATGCCGGCGTGCTGCCTGACCTGCAACGTGATGATCTGGTGCGAATGCGCAAACCCCATCCTTGCGGTGGTTACGAATGGAAGGTGACCCGCCTGGGGGCTGACATTGGCCTGGAGTGCCTGACCTGTGGGCGGCGCGTCATGCTTACCCGGCGTGAACTCGCTCGACGGGCGAAGTCTATCATCAGCCATTCTCCTTCAACGGAACCCGATGAACCTTCTTGAAAGACGACCGCGCATTTTATTTCTTTTTTCCGATACCGGTGGCGGGCATCGCAGTGCAGCAGAAGCCATTATCGAGGCCATGCAACTGGAATTTGGGGAACAGATCGTCACCGAAAAGGTGGACTTTCTCAAAGAATACGCACCGCTGCCGCTGAATCAATTACCCGATTGGTACCCCTACATGGTGAAAATGCCGCAGGCCTGGGGGGTAGGTTTTCACCTGAGCGATGGCGACCGGCGGGCGCGTTTTATCAATGACGCCGCCTGGCCCTACATCCGGCGGGCCACCCGAAAGTTTGCCAGTCACGCCAACGAATACGATTTGATCGTTTCCGTTCACCCACTCATTAACACCCCCATGCTGCGCGCCCTGGGCCGGTCGCACGTGCCTTACGTGACCGTCGTGACCGACCTGGTCAGCACGCATGCCTTGTGGTATACCCCGCGCGTGGACCTGTGTATCGTGCCGACCGAGGCAGCGCGCCGGCGGGCGATCAAGTTTGGGATGCCGGAAGAGAAGTTACAGGTCGTTGGCCTGCCCGTGGCCGAGCGGTTTTGCCAGCCCCCAGGCGACCGGGCGGCCCTGCGCCAGCGGATGGGGTGGCCCCAGGATCGCCCGGTGGTCCTGATCGTCGGCGGAGGCGAGGGTATGGGGCCGATGGGGCGCATTTCCCGTCGCATCGATCACGCCGGGCTGCCGGTTGCCCTGGCTATCGTCACCGGGCGCAACCAGAAGCTCAAAGCGCGCCTGGCCGATGCACACTGGACGTTGCCGACTTACCTCTACGGCTTCGTGCGCGATATGCCCGACCTGATGCGCGCCGCCGACGTCCTTGTGACCAAGGCCGGGCCGGGGACGATCAGCGAGGCCTTCAACGCCAGCCTGCCGATCGTTCTGTATAGCCGCTTACCAGGACAGGAAGATGGCAATGTCAAATACGTGCTGGCAGAAGGTGCAGGCGCCTGGGCGCCCACCGCGCACAGTGTCGTTCACACCCTGCGTGACTGGCTGTATTACCCTGAAAAACGCTTGCAGGCTGTCGATGCTGCCCGGCGCCTTGCCCGGCCTGGCGCTGCCCGGCAGATCGCCCGCATTTTGGCGGCCCGAGTGGGGGTCGAACCTGCCGTTGAAGCATGAGCACGCTGTATTTGGTGGCGACCCCCATCGGCAACCTGGAGGATATTTCGGCCCGCGCGCTGCGCCTGCTGCGTGAAGTGCGCCTGATCGCCGCCGAAGACACCCGCCAGACGCGCAAGCTGTTGAATCACTTCGGCATCCGTACCCCCCTGTGCAGTTACCACGAACACAACAAGCTTACCCGGTTGGATGCGGTGCTGGCAGCGTTGGCCGAGGGCGATGTGGCCCTGGTTTCCGATGCCGGCACACCTGCCCTGAACGATCCGGGATACGAGTTGACGCAGGCGGTGCTGGCCGTGGGGCATACCGTCAGCCCGGTGCCGGGGCCTTCGGCCCCTGTGGCGGCGCTGGTGGCCTCGGGCTTGCCCACGGACAGCTTCCTTTACCTCGGCTATCTGCCGCGCAAGCCGAGCGAGCGGCAGGCCTTCTTGAAGCCGGTGGCCCACCTACCCTACACATTGATCTTCCTGGAGACGCCCCACCGCCTGTTGGGTGCCCTCGACGATTTGCGCCTCGTGCTCGGTGAGCGCGCGATGGCAGCCGCACGCGAGCTGACCAAGCTGCACGAAGAGATCGTGCGCGGCCCGATCGGCGCCGTGCAGGACCATTTCAAAAACAACCCGCCGCGGGGCGAGTTTACCCTGGTGGTTGCCGGGGCGGAGAGCGTTGAAGCCGGCCGCTGGCCCGAAGACCGCCTGCAAGCCGCCCTACAGGCACGCCTGCAAAGCGGCGAACCGGCTTCACAGATTGCCGCGACGCTCGCCCATGAGGCCGGTTGGCCCAAGAAAGAAGTTTACCGCCTGTTGCATACGTTAAAGCCATCCAATTCTACACACCAGGAGTTCTCATGAATCTCGATCAACATTCATCCTTTGCCCAGGTTGACCTGGAAGACATGCTCGGTCACATCGACGGCCTGCCGGGCCAGTTCGAAACCGCCTGGGATCTGGGCAGTCGCCAACCCCTGCCGGCCTGGCAGGGCATCGAGCGCGTGCTCATTGCGGGTATGGGCGGTTCGGCCATCGGCGCCGACCTGCTCTCGGCATACGTCGCCGGCCAGTGTAAAGCCCCGGTGCTGGTGCATCGCGATTACGGCCTGCCTGCCTGGGCGCAGGGAGAAAGCACGCTGGTGATCGCCTCCTCCCATTCGGGTAACACCGAAGAAACCCTGGATGCTTTCGCCGAGGCGGCCCAACGCAACTGCCGTATCCTGGCCGTAGCCACCGGGGGCAAGCTCCTGGCAGCGGCGCAGCAGGCCGGCGCGGCCAGTTGGACTTTCGTCCACCAGGGTCAGCCGCGCGCCGCAGTCGGCTTTTCGTTCGGCCTGCTACTGGCTGCCTTCGCCCGCCTGGGGCTGATCGCCGATCCGGGTGCCGAGGTCGAGAATGCGATTGCCGCCATGCGTGCACAGCAAGAGAAAATCAAGGCCGATGTGCCGGTGGTGCAAAACGCGGCCAAGCGCCTGGCCGGGCAATTGGTAGGCCGTTGGGTTTCCGTTTTTGGTTCAGGAATCCTCGCCCCGGTGGCGCGGCGCTGGAAGGGACAGATCAGCGAATTGGCGAAGGCATGGGCGCAGTTCGAGTTTTTGCCCGAAGCCGATCACAACACACTGGCGGGCACGCTGCAACCCGAGGGGATGCTGCCCAATATTTATACGCTCTTTCTGCGTTCTGCGGCGGATCACCCCCGTAACCGCCTGCGCACCGAGTTGACCAAGAAGGTCTTCATGCAGGAGGGCCTGGCAACCGACTTCATCGATGCACGGGGCGACACGCCGCTGGCTAACCTGTGGACCAGCCTGCACCTGGGCGACTACGTGGCCTTTTACCTGGCGATGATCTATGAAATCGACCCGACCCCGATTGCCGCACTCCTGGCTTTCAAGCAGGAGATGAGCGTAGCAGGCCAATCCTGAAGGGCAAAAGGCAACGACAAACGTTTACAGGCTTTCTAGGTTTCGAGAACGTACGCCGGGCAAAACATGCCCCGCTCGTCCCCAGGTGCTCTCCGAAGGCTGTTAGGCTGCTGCAAGCGCGGCCTGAATTTGGGGGATGTGCGAATAGACGTGGTTGTCGTTCAACAGCAGCCAGTTACCGACGCGGTAGTAGCTGCCCTTGTTGGCGGCGAATTCGGGAGGCAAGGCGGCAGCCAGCAACAGGCTTTCTTCGTTGGCCCGTTCGAGGGCGTTGAGCATGTCGATAACCGTCGGATAGACGGACACCGTAGCTTTCAGGTGCGCTTCGATATTGCCGCCCCATTCGTCGCTGGTGCGCTCGTACCCGCCGATCAAGTCGGCGATGAAGAAGTGCAGGCCGCGTTCCCCCTGTAGAAGATGCGCCAGCACGTCCAGGGCGCTCCACTCGCCGGGGGCGGGGCGGGTGGCTGCCTGCGCGTCGGTGATACCCGTGAAGCAGGACACCAGCGCGGCGAAGGCGGCCTCGTATTTCAGGCGGGCCTGGACGGCCAGCTCGGCCGGGTCGGCAGGCACGTCGGGCATCGGGCGCCTGGCCAATTCCATCGTGACGGTGTGCTGCTCCGGGCCGCGGTAGAAAACAACTTCAACCGGGTCGCCGCCTTTTTTGCCGGCCAACGCGGCCGGAAAACTGCCCGGATCGCCGGTGACGGGGCGGCCAGCGAGCGAAACCACCACGTCGTCTTTTTGCAGGCCGGCCCGCTGTGCGCCCATGCCGTCCACCACACCGTCCAACCGTACCCCGACGTTGACGGGTACGCCGAGCTGGCGGGCCTGTTCGGGGGTGAAATCACCGGGCAGGATGCCCAACATCGGGCGGTCGGCGATGCGCCGGTCGATGCCGGTTTCGAGCACCGAAGCCAGATTACGCAGGCTGCTTTGCCACTCGTTCTGGAAGTTTTGCGCCTTTAATTCCCAGGCCGGGTCGTCGGGCACTTCGTGTTCCATACGTACCAGCGTGCCGCCGTCTTGTCCGGTGAACGTTACGGTAATGTCCGTTGGGCCGGGATCGATATTCGAGTACCAGCGGAACGCAACCTTTCGGTCAGGCTCCAACACCCGGTAGTGCCCGCTGCTGTAGAAATCGCCATTCCACCACAGGTACATGCGACCGCCGACGTGCGGGGCGGCGGTCGCCACATCGCACAGCCACTCACGCAGCGAGGTTGCATTGGTGAAGGCCCGGTAGGCCAACGCCGGGGGAACGTGTACGAGTTGTTCTGCCGTTACGGTTGTCATCATGCCTCCTGACCCGCATAAAGCGGAACGGTCCTGACCCTGCTCTTGATTGCGTACTTGTGCGCCGTGCTTTTTCTGCACCGGGCTTGGGTCCGGCCGGATAGGATCGAAACCTTTCTCTGATTGTACTCCCATTGCCGCAAGGGGGCGAGCAGGCACTTCTGTGGAATTGAAACCGCAGCAACACGGCGCACATAGCCGGCCTGCGCCGGCTGCCTTAACCTCCGTGAGTCGGCTTTGTATCTGCTTTTACGGTCTCGTGCACGCCGGTTGCCGGAGCAGCCATGCGATGGCTGCCTGGCGGGCAGGCCTGCCAAACCAGGCGCGTTCGTCTGGCTCGATCCGGCCGCCGTATGTGCTGCCGGTGCGATCGGCAAACACTGCCTCGGTCAGGATCAACACGGCCCCATCGCTCAGCGGATAGGTTTCGTTTCCTGTCGAAAGCCCGGCGGTTGCTGCACCAAAGCTGCGTGTGTGTGGGCGTCCTCGAAAGGCTACGGCGATCGCTTCGCCAGAACTGGCCGTGCGTTTGTCTGTCAGGACGGCCACGGGGGGAAGCGGACCTGCCAGACGATAGGCTGCGCCGTCATCGACTTGGGCCATGACTTCTTGCGCCATCAGCGCCTGCCCACTGCGGTACGACCATGCTGTTGCGGCCCCTTCAGGGCCGACGAACGACCCGGCGACGCCTTCTCCCAGGATTGGGCCGGCAGCCACCAGCATCGGCCACATGTTGCCGCCCTGGTTTTCGCTCAGATCGACGATCCAGCCGCAAGGTTGCGCTTCGTCCAACGTGCGGATGATGGTGTGCGCCGTCACAGCATAGTCCGTGGCGGTGGCGCCGTCGCCGATCAAGTAGGGCAGCCAAAGGTAAGCGATGCGCTCTGGCAGCAGTTCGCCACGCGGCAGCGGCGCTTCGCGCGAGTCGGATGTCTGTTCGAGTTGGTGTGCCTGTTCGGGGGTGAGAAAACTGCTGTGGCGGTCGCCGAGCTGTGAAACCATGAACCGGATCGCCCGGTGGGTGTCGGCAGTCGTTTGTGCGCCTTCTGCAATCGCAAACAGGCGCGCGCGAAACTGTTCCCAGTCGATCGAGTGACGATTGAGGGCACGGCGCTCAACCACGTCGAGGACTTCGTTCAGGTAAGCCGTTGCAATGGCAGATGTCGGCTGCTGCGGCCGCGAGCCAAGCGCACAGCTTCCCAAAAACAGGGACAGTATCACAAGGGTGGCTTTCCAAAGTTGCATATCGTCACTCTCCATACTTTGTGGATGCTTGTCCAGAAACAATCTAAAAAGTAAGGTGCGTCGCACCTGTGATGGCGTTTTCAGACAATCTCTTAGAAGCTTTCGTGACTACGCTGCTTGCCGGTTAACGCCTTTGCGGCAGGCTGGCGAGATGCTCCATGATACCCGTTTTTGAGATGCAGCAGGTAGACACGTGGGGTGCCCCTGCCCAATGTGAACGAAATGGAAAGTTTCATCAAGATCGAAATATCCCTGCTATACTCGTAACAGTGCCAAGTATGCTGTGTCACAGGAATGTCGTTATGCGTGGGCCTCTGTGGAGAAAAATCTCGAAAGTTGTGCAGGTGACTGCTTCTGACCCCGATGAAGCGCGCCGCCAGACTTTGTTGAATATCCTGGTGTTGATGGTCGCCGCGGCTTCGTTGGCGGCCTTTCTGTTTGCACTGTGGATGAGTTGGGCAGGAGAGCATGCCGAGAAGTTGCAGTGTTTGGGCTTTTGGGGCATGGTGTTGTGCGGTGGGGTGTATACGATCAACCGTTACGTTTCAGGGGCGTTCGCAGCGCTTGTTTTTTGCGCGTTCTTGTTTGGCTTGAGTGTGATTGCAGATACCCCCGAACAACTGACTGTTGGGCGCACGACGCTGATTATGGTGATCCCGATTGCTGTTTCCAGCATTTTGCTGCGCCCGGCGGCCTCCTTTGTCGTGGCCGTCGCGGCCAGCGGTCTGATCGGCGCCGCGGCGTACCTGTTGGATCTGCCACCGAACATCCCTGCCATGGTTGTCTACTTTCTCATGGCGACCATCATCTGGCTGGCAACGCGCACGTTGGAAAAAACGATTGGCTCGTTGCGCCAGGCCAACACCTTGTTGCTCGAAGGAGAGGAACGATACCGGCAGCTTTCGCAGGAGCACTTACTTTCTCTGGAAGCCCTTAAAGCCAGCGAAGAACGATACCGCTTTTTGGCAGAGAACATGGCCGACGTGATCTGGCTGTTGGACCTCGACCGCATGGAATTTACCTATGTCAGCCCCTCTGTCGAGCGCCTGCGCGGTTATACGCCTGACGAAGTACTTGCACAGCCTTGGGAACAGGTATTGGTCCCCGAATCGCTGGCAAAGTTCCAGGCGCTGATTCCCGAACGGATCGCCGCCTACCTGGCCGGCGATCAAGGCGCAGCCTCGCAGGTGGACGAGGTAGCGCAGCCTTGCCGGGACGGGCGTATCGTATGGACGGAAGTGGTCTCGACGGTTTTTGGCGACGCAGAAACAGGCCTGTATGTGTTGGGTGTGTCACGCGATATCTCGGACCGTCACCTGCTCGATCAAAAACGCCGGGCAGCCGAGGACGCCGCGCGCCAGCGCACCGGGCAACTGACGATGATCAACGAAATCGTAAAACAGGTGGCTGCGGTTCTGGATATGGATACGGTGCTGGCTCGAGCGGCGCAGTTGATCCACGAAAAGTTCAACTATCACCACGTGGGTATTTTTTTGTGGGACGAGAATCAGGAAGCCTTGATCATGCGCACACGCGCCGGTTCGTTTGACAAGCTCTTTCCTCCCGAGCACCGCATTCAACTGGGAAAAGGTATGGTCGGATGGGTCGGCCAGCACGGCAAGACGCTGCTGGCGGGTGATGTCACGGTAGAAGAAAGGTACTTGAACTTTTATCCCGACCGTTTGCCGACCCGCTCGGAGCTGGACGTGCCTATCCGTTCGGGCGATGCCCTCCTGGGTGTCTTGGACGTGCAAAGCCCGGCAGTGGATGCTTTCAACGCCGATGACGTGCTGGTGATCGAGACGCTCGCCGATGAGATCGCCGTGGCGATACAGAACGCACGCTTGTACGATTCACTGCTGCAAGAGTTGATCGAACGTAAACGCGCCGAGGCAAGCGTGCGCAAGCTGACCGACGAACTCGAACAGCGCGTGACCGAACGTACGGCTCAGCTCGAGGCTTCGAACAGGGAACTGGAAGCTTTCGCCTACTCCGTTTCGCACGATTTACGCGCCCCGCTGCGGGCCATTCACGGTTTTAGCAGCATGTTGGCCGATGACTACGCTGCCGTACTCGATTCTCATGGGCTTTCCTTGTTGCGCCGGGTGCAAGATGCAGCGCAGCGCATGGGCGCGTTGATTGATGACTTGCTGAAACTGTCGCGCCTGATGCGCAGCCAGATACAGCTTGTCGAAGTCGATGTCAGCAAGCTGGCCGGCGAAATTGCAGCCACCCTGACCCAGCAAGCCCCGGAGCGCAATATCACCTGGTCGATTGCCGGGGGCCTCAAGGCGTATGCCGATGCGGGCCTGCTGCGCATCGTGTTAGAAAACCTGCTAGGAAACGCCTGGAAATTCACCGGGTATAACGCGCATGCGCACATCGAAGTGGGCTGCCTGATGCAGGAAAGCCGGACCGTTTTTTTTGTGCGCGATAACGGCATCGGTTTCGACATGGCTTACGTGGACAAGCTGTTCGGCCCGTTTCAGCGCCTGCATCTTCCGGAAGAGTTTCCCGGCACGGGCATTGGCCTGGCTACCGTCCAACGCATCGTTCAGCGCCACGGCGGCCGGGTGTGGGCCGAAGCGGCCGTAGCGCAGGGGGCCACGTTCTACTTTACGCTCGGGGGTGTGTAAACGGAGATGCGCAGCGCGCTTGCGTATAGCTCTGACGAAACGGGCGTGCCCGTTGTGTGCCAGCGAAACTGACAAGATTGTTGGGCCAACGGATGGGTGCATCCTTTATAATCGGATAAGTTATCTCTGTTTTTGTGCGCACGCAGTTGGGCGATGCGTGTTCCCTCCCCGCTAAGACTTCGGAAGTCTCTACCCGGCGGCTTGAGCGCAAAATAAGGCGAAATTGCTCGAAAATCACGGCTTTTAAGCGGTCACGGAGACTTCCGAAGCCTTCTCCGGCAGGCTGCTAGGCCGGGGCTTTATCAGAAAACAAATCACAAAAAGTCTTCTCTGCTTGCTTTCCGTAAAAATTGCATAAGGGTTCCCTTCCCATTTATCCGTTTTTTTAGTTTGGAGGACATCCCATGAGCGTTTTCCCCTGGTCCGGCAAAAAGTTGAGTGTTCTTGTCCTGATCTTTCTTCTTGCAATTGCGGTGTTGGTGAGCGCCCTGCACGTGTACCGCTCGGCCCGCGCAGCCGACGGCGACTTGCAGGTTTCCATCATTGCGGGCTATAACCTGGTCGTCGATTCGAACGTCACCTCGCCTTCTACCTACAGCCCCTCGGTGGCTACCGTGATCGGCAAATTCTGCAACACCAGCACGGCGACCCTGCCAAACGTGGTCGGCTATATCGGCAACTACGTCGATGGCACTGCGGCGAATGACACCCCGGGGGTTTACCCGGCGCGTGTCGCCAATGCCACTTTTGCAACCCAGCATACCTGGCAGAGCGATACAAGTGGCAGCATTTCCTACAGCTTCATGCATCTGGGCGGCACGGCCGATGCAGCCCGTTACATCGGCGACATCCCTGCCGGGCAGTGCAAGGTACAGTACTGGTCGTTTACCTATCCGCGCTGTGAAAACAACGGCGCCATCCCCTGCAGCCTGGACCCGGTTTGGGGCGCAACCAACAACCCCAACGACGACTTGTGGCTCGATTTCGACGTTTGGGGTAAGAGCACCACGTCGGCGGGAACCGTCGTCGATATCGACGAGGCGACCTGGAAGATGACCATGCGCAACGAAATCTCGGCCATGGCGAACAAGATCGAACCCAACCCCAGCGGGCACTGGTTCACTACCGATACCAACGTCGTCGAGGCCGGGGAGGTGATCACCTCCAACGGCGTGCTTTACACTTTCGGCAACGTCAACAAGGGGTTCGATAACGACGGCGATTTGCAGTTCGATTACAACGCCTGGATGCAGCCTTTCGGCGATCCGAGCTACGATCCGAGTTGTTTCCGCCTGATCCGCACCACCGGTACCCTGACGGTCACGCGTGGCGGCGCACCGGATCAAATTCTCAACTTCACCGACAACCTTTACTTCACCAACCTGCCTTCCGATAACACCAACGTCACCGGTGTGGTACGTTACACCTTCCTGGCGCTGGGCGGCACCTGCACCACGGCCATGACGCCCTACCAGGAGGCCGCCTCCGGGGCCGATAACGAGAAGTTCAACGGCGACTTCGGCGCCGGCATCCCGCCGATCAAAAGCTTTGCGCCTGAAATCACGGTGACGAAAGATGGTGAGACCACCCAGTCGTTGGGCGGGACGATTACTTATCAAATTCCTTTCGTCAATAATGGCGACGGCAGCGCCGGGCTGGTGCTTTCGACCGGCGGCTATGGGGTCGACATGCCCTTCACCATTGAGGACAGCGTGCCTGCCGGCTTGCAGTATGACTGCGGCAGCGCTTTACTTTCCCTGGGGTACACGCCCGGCACGGCGCCCGGTTACAAAACCCTGTATTCCAACGACGGCGGCGAAACCTGGCGCGATAACGAATCCCTGTTTTCCACTTGCCCGGGAACCGATCCGACCAGCACGGCCGCTGCCCCGATTGTCATTCGCTGGCAACTCACCGATCCGCTGCCGGCCATGCCCGGCAGCGGCAACAACACCAGCTACGGCACGGCCACCTTCCGGGCGATCATCCCGGCCAGCTATACAGGCAGCACGCTGATCGAAAACGAAGCCTGCGCCAACCTGGGCGGGGCAAGCCTTGCTCTCGACTGCGACGAGCACAACACCCTGGTGCGCGGCAGTTCCAGCATCGGCGATTTTGTCTGGCGCGATCTGGACGGCGATGGCGCACAGGATGGCGGCAGCGAGACCGGCATCGACGGCATCGGCGTTTCGCTTTACTGGGATGCCAATAACAACAACGCCCTCGACGACGGCGACGCCCTAATCACCAGCACGGTGACCGCCAGTGGCGGAGCCTACGACTTTACGTTTCTGCCCAACGGCAGTTACCTGGTCGTCGTGGATGCCGGTGACAGCGACCTGCCCACGGGCTTTTCAAACACCACCCGGGTCGTGTTGGATGCAGATATCAGCACCGCCGGCACCGATGACAACACGGCCGACTTCGGCTTTGCCCCGGCGCTGCAGGTGGATAAGGCGCTCGTTTCCACCAGCCCGGTCGGTGAGGGCAGCCCGGTGGTTTTCGATATCACCCTGACCAACACCCGCCCGGAAGCCGATGGCAGCTACTGTACGTACCCGATCTGGGCGACGATTGCCCACGGTGACAACACGCTTACGCCGCCCGGCGGCAACAACGCCAACTCACAGTGGACGAATCCGAACAACACCCTCAACGAGCCGGATCGGCTGTATGCGACCACGGGTATGCGCAATACGGCCGACGTGCTCGGCCTGAGCGGATTTAACTTGGCGGGGAAAACCGGTTCGATCCGTTCGGTAAAGCTGCGCCTGTATTTTACGGAAGTTACCAACTTCCAGGCCGCCGATTCCATTACGGTGGACGTCTGGCGTTCGGACGCCAGAGATACGACCAACCAGTTCATCTACAACGGCGCCACTCACTTCACGGGTGCAGCAGGCACGGAGTACATGTTCGAAACCGCTGCCTTGAACGGCACCTGGACCTGGGCAAACTTTAGCGCCAACGCCAGCGAGTTGCAGCTAACGACATCCAGTTCGCCGACCTCCGGTGACATCGGCCTGGACGCAGCCGCCTACATCGTCACCACCAACGAACCCTGCGGCGGCGGCGATGACGTCGTCGCCACCCTGCCGCTGACCGACACCTACGACGCCGATCTGCTGCAATTCGTCTCGGCCAGCCCATCGCATTCGACGGCGGCTACAAGCGGCACGGCCCCCAATACGACCGGTACGGTTGTCTGGAGCAATCTTGGCCCGCTTTCCGGCGGCGAGAGCCGGGTCGTCCGGGTCACTTTCCTGGCGCTCGACCCGGCGGCGGTTTCGGCCTCGACCGTCAACACGGCCACCGTCAGCGGGGCAAAATTCGGCAGCGGGCGCGCCGTCAACGACGGGCAAGACACAGCCCCGGTGACGATCAACCGCACCGCCGTGATCGGCGACCGGGTGTGGAATGATACCGCCAACCCGGGCGTGCAGGATGCCGGCGAAGTGGGCGTCCCCGGCGTGACCGTGCGCCTGTGCAGCAGTGCAGCCTGTACCACCGTGCTGGAGACGACAACCACCAACGCCAGCGGCTATTACTCCTTCACGGTTACCGATGGCAGCTACTACGTCAACGTCCCGACGGCGCCCGGCACCTTTACCTACGATGACGATGGTGCAACCAACGGGAACGGCACGGCAGCCGTAACCGTCACCGGCAGCGACGACCTGACGCTCGACTTCGGCTACACCCTGACGACGGCCTCCGTCTACGGCATGTTGTGGGAAGACCTGGACGGGGACGGCGTCAAGGACGCCAGTGAGCCTTTCTTCAGCGGCGTGACCGTCCGCCTTTGCACGGCTTCGACTTGCAGTACGACGGGCGGCAACACGGTCGTCGCAACGACGACGGATGCAAACGGAGGGTACAGCTTCCTGGGCGTTTCGACGGCGACGCCTTATTACATTTCGGTTGACACGTCCAGCTTGCCAAACGGCGCGACAGGCTGGACGCAAACGGAAGACCCCGACACGACCTTCGACAGCCGAACCACCGCGGCAATCACCTTCCCGGCCGGCGTCAACGGCAGCTACGACTTCGCCTACCGCCGCACGCCGACGGTTTATGGCATCGGCGATACGCTCTTTACCGATTGGGACGGCGATGGCGCTCAGGATACGGGCGAAGAGGGCATCGCCAACGCCACCGTGCGCCTGTATTTCGATAGAGACCGTGACGGGGCCCTCGATGCGGGCGACCCGCTTGCCGCGGCCACCACCACCGACACCAATGGAAACTATCTCTTCCCGAACCTGGGCGCCGACTACTACATCGTCGTCGTTGACGGCGACTCGCTGCCGGCGGGCTACGTCCAGACCGCCGATCCAAGCCAGAGCGGCGTCTGCGGTGTTTGCGACAACCGCTACAACCTCAACTTCGCCGGTACGGCCAACGTGCTCAGCGTAGACTTCGGCTACCGGCCGAGCGGCGGCGGTTCGATCGGCGACTACGTCTGGAAGGACGCCAACGGCGATGGCGTGCAGGACGCCGCCGAAACCGGCATCGCCAACGTCACCGTCACCCTTTACGAAGACAGCAACGCCAACGGCAGCATCGATGCCGACGATGCCGTGGTTGCCGTCACGACCAGCGACGCCGACGGGGCGTATCTCTTCGAGAACTTGCCGTACGGGCGTTACCTGGTGGACGTGGATACCGCCGACAGCGACCTGCCGACCAACGCCTACGGCAACCGCTATCTCCTGACCACCGGCAACGACCCCACCCTGATCGTGCTCAACGCCGGCAGCCCCAACAACCTGACGGCCGATTTTGGTTTTGCCCCCCCCGGCGCGATCGGCGACCTGATCTGGCAGGATAACAACGCCAACGGCCTGCAGGACGCCGGCGAACCCGGCCTTGGCGGTGTGACCGTCAACCTGTACACCTACACCGACAGCAACGGCAACGGGCAGTGGGACAGCGGTGAGACGCGCCTCCTGGTTGGTTCAGATGCGACCGATGCGGCCGGCCTCTATGAATTCACCGGCCTGCCGCCCAGCGATTACTACGTCGTCGAGGTGGGGTCGGGAGTTCCGGCGGGATACCTGCAAACATACGATCCGGATGCGCCCGTTTCGGCCATCGGCTGTGCCAGCGGGTGCAACACCAACGCCTCGCTCACGCTTGCCTACGGCCAGATCAACCATACGGCCGACTTCGCCTACCGCCCCCTGGGGCGCATCGGCGACACGCTCTGGGTGGATCTCAATAACGATGGCGTGCGCCAAGACACCGAACCGGGTTTGAGCGGTGCGGCGGTTTACCTGTGCGACAGCAGCGATACGCCTCCCTGTACCGGCGCCAACGCCAATTACACTACCAGCACCGACGGCGACGGTCACTACGCCTTCGGCGGCATCGGCGATGGCAACTGGTTCGTTTCGGTTTCGACGCCGGCAAATTACGCACAAACCTACGAAACCAACGACGCCACACCCGACGGGACGATTGAAGTCACCTTGAGCGGCGGCGACGTAAGCAGCGTGGGGGGCACCGCCTGCACGGCTTGCAGCATGGATGTCGATTTTGGCTACCGTTATGACCTGAGCGGCGCTTACACTCTCAGCGGCACTGTTTTCTATGACGCCGGCGGCGACGGCGGCGCCTACGCAGCGGGGACGGACGTGCCCTACCCGGGCATCACCGTTTCCCTCTACGATGCCACGACCGGCGCCCTGATTGCCACCACCACTACGGTCACCGGCACCAACACCTACCAGTTCAGCGGCCTGCCGGCGGGCAACTACCGCGTGGCCTTCAATAAAGCCGGCCAACTCAACCTGTTGACGATCACGACCGAACCCGACGATTCACTCTGTACGAACGTCGGCTCGGCCTGTAACAACTGGACACAGGTCAGCCTCAGCGGGAATACGGCCAATGTAGACTTCGGCCTGTATGCCTTGATGGATTGCGGCGATCTGCCCAGCACCTACAACGTCAGCGCTTACCAGTACGGCACACAACTTGCTGCCAATGGGCCGTGCCACATCCACACCACCGATCGCAATGCCGATTTGAACCCGTCCGAGCACTACATGGGATCAGTCGATTACGAACCCGATGGCCAACCCAACAGCACGGCCACCGGCGATGGCAGCGATGAAAACGGCGTCGTGCGGGCGCCGTACGAGCTGTGGACGCCCAATACGACCGTCCACCTGACCGTAACCGTGACCGGCGACAACGCCTACCTGGCCGCCTGGTTCGACTGGAATCGCGACGGTGACTTCAACGACAGCGGCGAGTACCGTTACTACGGCCAGCTTGCCGAGGGCGCTCGTTCGCTGCCGCTGGTCCTGCCGTCCAACTGCTGCACGGGCAGCACGAATACGCTGCTCAACGTCCGTTTCCGCCTGTACCAGGGCTTCTCGCCGCCTGCCGTGATCGCCCCCACCGGCGTTGTTGTCGACGGGGAGGTGGAAGACTACCAGTGGGCCTTCAGTCCGACCCACGTGACCGTCGAAACGGCCACGGCGTACACAGTTTCACCGGTTTCCTGGTTCTCTGTGCCGATCGCCCTGGTACTGCTGTTAGCCGCCTTTGTCGGGTTTAGAAAAGCGAGACGCCTGGCCGCTTCGTGACGGGCTTTGCCTCGCATTCGAACAAAAGCAAAAAAGGGACGTGCAGCAACTCCGTGCTGCTGCACGTCCCTTTTGCCTTGCGCACATCTCTGATCTGGCGCTGCAAGGTGGTACGGAGTGAAATCCCTCGCCCCATTGACAAATTCGGATAAATTCGGGATACTTGCCTGCGTTTGCTTGACCCTTCTTGTACTAGAAAAGGAAATCTTATGGAGATCAAATACCAGGAAACCACCAGCGACCTGTTGACCCGCATCGACATTCACAAGAAGTACGGCGGTCGCGACATCGACCAGTGGATGCTCGATTTGCTGCAAGTCCAGAAAGGGGCCAAAATCCTCGATGTGGGCTGTGGCGCGGGGAAGCAGTGCCTCCTGTTTCACAAGGCGCTGGCCGGCGAAGCCGACATCACCGGCGGTGATGTCAACGCCGAGTTGCTGGCGAAGGCCCGGGAAGAAAACGCCCGCCTCGGCAACCCCCTCACCATCCTTGAACTGGATTTCAACCAGCGTTTTCCGTTCGAAGACAACCAGTTCGACCTGGTCACCTGCTGTTTTGCGATTTACTATGCCCTGGACATTCCCTTCACCATCCGGGAAATGCACCGCGTGCTCAAGCCGGGCGGCCGCCTGTTCAGCACGGGACCGATGCCCACCAACAAGCAGCTCTTCTATGATGTCATTCGTGAAGCCACCAACAACAAGCCCATCCCACCGATGCCGGGCAGCTCGCGCTATGGCAGCCAGATTCTCGACGCCATGAAGGCCACCTTTGCCGGTGTGAATGTACATGTCTTTGAAAATCCGCTGAGTTTCCGTGAAGTGCAGCCCTTTGTCGATTACACGCGCGCCTCCCTCAACGAAGACCGCAAAATTTGGGGCAGCTTCTTCGACGAAGTAGACACCTTCGAAAGCGTCATGGCCCGCATCGCCGACGTCTCGGCCCGGCGCCTGGCGCGTGATGGCGAACTGGTGATGACGAAAGTCGTCGGCGGGTTCATCGCTCACAAGGGCCAGTGATGTTTTTTTACGGCAAGAAACTTCTCTTTATTGGCGCTCACCCCGATGATATCGAGTTAGGGTGTGGGGCGTTTATTGCAAATATTGCGGACAAGACCGATATCCTGTGCGTCACCATCTCGGACAACCAGAAGAATCCAAGCTTGAAGAACGTGGTCGACGAACATCATCGCAGCATGGCCATACTGGGCGTGCCGCGCGAGCGCGATATCGTGCAGTCCTTCACGACACGCTACTTTCCTGCCGACCGCCAGGAGATTCTCGAGTATCTCTTCAAGCTGAATCGAGAACACAGGCCGGATATCGTCTTTTGCCACACGCGTTCCGACATTCACCAGGACCATAACACCGTCACTGAAGAATGCCTGCGTGCCTTTCGCGGCACGACCGTGCTCGGCTTCGATGCCTTACGCAGCAGCTACGGCTTCTTTCCGCATTTCCTGGTGGAAGTACGTCAGGAAGATGTCGAGCGCAAAATCGAAGCGCTGATGCAGTACAAAACCTACTGTGACCGCTATTACTTCGACGCCGCCGTGCTGCGCGCCACCTGCATTCGCCATGGCGCGCTGGCCGAACGTCCTTTTGCCGAGGGCTTCGACATCCTGCGCATCGTGGGGGATTTCGCCTGTCCGTGACCGGCGTGCTCTTGACCTGTGGCAAAGTGCGGTTATAATTCAGTAGTTGAATTTTGAGATAGATCGGGCGGGTCTGCTGGGCGGCGTTCATACGAACGTCGTTTGTGCCGTGCAGGCTCGCCCTGCCCTTTGTATGATGCTAAACGATACGTTTACGACCGAATCGCGTGACATGGGTTTGCTCGAGCAGATCGAGCGCAATCCCGACGTTTCCCAGGCTTCGCTGGCCGATCAACTCGGCGTGGCCGTGGGGACGGTCAACTGGCATTTGAAGCGCCTGATTTCCAAGGGGTATGTCAAGGTCAAGCGCGCCGAACGAAAAAAGCTGCGTTACATCATTACGCCTGAGGGCATCGCCCACCGGGCGCGCCTGACGGTCGATTACATCGAGCAATCGATGTTGCTCTACCGTAACACGCGCCGCCGTGCCAGCGAGCTGGTGGCCGAGGCCAGGCAAGCCGGTTATCACGCCCTGTACATCGACGGCGGCGCCGATGGCAGGTGGGACGAAACGAACTCGGCCAACGGTAACGCCACCTACGCCGATATCGTCGATATCTGCCGCCTGACCTGCCTGGAGCAGGGTGTCGAAGTATCCGAAGCGCCCCAACTGCCCACGCTCGAAGTGCGCGGGTGGAAAATCTCGCTGGTTCTTCCGGTTGAAGGGCAGGCGTTGAAAACCAGGAGCTGATTGTGATCGATCGACAAGTTGTTGAACACCTTGAAGTTGCACCGTTGCCGCCCGGCAGCCACGTCATCGTCACCGGTGGGGCGGGATACATTGGCTCGCTGCTGGTGGGCGAACTGCTGCGCCGGGGGTATCGCGTAAGCGTCGTCGATGACCTGCTTTACGGCGGGGAATCGCTGTTGGCATATTTTTCTGACCCCAACTTTCGCTTCGTAAAGGTCAATGTCTGGGAGCCGCGCGTCATCCGCGATGCCGTTATCGATGCCGGGCGGGCTGGATGGCCGGCGCCCTACGGGGTGATGCATCTGGCGGCGCTGGTGGGTTTCCCGGCCTGCCAGGCGGTAGGACGGCAGGTGGCCTGGCGTTACAATGTCGAGGCTACCGAGCGCGTCTTCGAGCAGGCAGTATCCGCAGGAGCGAAGCGTTTCATTTACCCCTCCACCTACAACGTATACGCCCTGGCGACAGATGGTAAGGTGGTGACGGAGCAGTCGCCGCTCAGCGCCCAATCGCTTTATGCAGAGACCAAGCTGGCATCGGAGCGTTACCTGCTCGGCCAGGCGCACAGCGACTGCGTGCCGGTGATTTTCCGCCTGGCGCATTTATACGGCGTTTCGCCCCGCACCCGCTTCGACACGCTGATCAACCAGTTCGTTTTGGATGCTTACCTGCGCCGTGCCTTGTTGATTTACCAACGGGGTTACTCGCGTTCGTTCATTCACGTGCGGGATGCGGTGCGCGGCCTGCTGCTCGGTTTACAGGTTGAGAAAAGCGACGTTTTCAACCTCGGCTCGGAGGCCGGTAACCACAGCAAGGACGATATCGTCGGCCTGATCACCAGGCGCCTGCCAGAAACCAGCGTCAGCTACAAGGACATGACCTTTGGCGGCGACATGCGCGACATCACCGTCTCGTTCGAGAAAATCAAAACCGAGTTGGGCTTTCAGGCCCAATTCACTGCCGAAGATGGGGTCCGTGAAGTCTTGAACGCCCTGAAATCGGGCTTGATCCGCGACCCGCAGGACGCCCATTACCGGAATTCGCATTTCATTGTGAGTTAACCATGACAAGTTCTCAACCTTCAAACTTCTGGACCAATAAACGCGTCATTGTCACAGGCGGGGCCGGTTTCCTCGGTTCGTACGTGATCGGAAAGTTACACCAACGCGGCGCCACCCATGTGTATGTTCCCCGCATCGAACAATACGATTTGTGTGATATCGCAGACATCCGCCGCATGTATGCGGATGTCGAAAGCGGCCATTTGAAGGTTGAAGAGGCGTCCGCGGTGCAGTCTTCGGCCGTGCAACCTTCCTCGACCCTCGTGATCCACCTCGCCGCCCTCGTCGGGGGCATCGGCGCCAACCGGCAGCGTCCGGCGGACTTCTTCTATGCCAACCTGATGATGGGCGTGCAGTTGATTCACGAAGCCTGGCAGCGCGGCGTCGAAAAATTCGTCACCATCGGCACGATTTGTGCCTACCCCAAGTTCACGCCGATCCCCTTCAAGGAAGAAAACCTGTGGGACGGCTACCCGGAAGAAACTAACGCCCCCTATGGTTTGGCAAAGAAGATGCTGCTGGTGCAATCCCAGGCCTACCGCCAGCAGTACGGCTTCAACGGTATCTTTCTGCTGCCGGTCAACCTCTACGGCCCGCGCGATAACTTCGACCTGGAAACCGGACACGTGATCC
The DNA here is from genome assembly GCA_049325275.1 of Chloroflexota bacterium. GTDB lineage: Bacteria > Chloroflexota > Anaerolineae > Anaerolineales > UBA4823 > CAIQJJ01. Next base: position 510,616 of record JBMOLU010000001.1, on the reverse strand, counting down.
CGGCTTTGATCCGCAAGTTCATTGAAGCGCAAGAACGCGGCGAGAGCCGGGTGACCTTGTGGGGCGACGGTTCGCCGACGCGTGAATTTTTCTATGCCGAAGACGCCGCCGAAGGGATTGTGCTGGCTGCCGAGCGCTACAACGGGGACGAACCCGTCAACCTGGGCTCGGGTATGGAAATCAGCATCAAAGACCTGGCGACGAAGGTGGCCGAACTGACCGGTTTCGAAGGCGAGATCGCCTGGGACACGTCCAAGCCCAACGGCCAGCCCCGCCGCGCCCTGGATGTGAGCCGCGCCGAACAGTATTTTGGCTTCCGGGCGCAGATGCCGTTCGATGAAGGGCTGCGGCGGACGATTGAGTGGTACAAGAACGTGAGACGTGATGCGTGATAGGCACAAAATCAGAGCGCATCCACAAGCGTTTTATGAGTAACCGTATGAAAGAATTGGCCTCTTCATCCACCATCATTTTGCGCCCCACGCGCGGCCTGGCGGCGCTCAATTTGCGCGACTTGTGGGTGTACCGCGAGCTGATCTATTTTATGACCTGGCGCGATCTGAAAGTGCGTTACAAACAGACCGTCCTGGGGGTTTCCTGGGCCGTCTTGCAGCCTTTCCTGCAAATGGTGGTGTTTAGCATCTTCTTCGGCGAATTGGCCAAGATGCCGACGGATAACGACATTCCCTACCCACTTTTTGCGTATGCCGCCTTGCTGCCCTTTACCTTGTTTACGAAGGCCCTCAACGATGCCAGCCGTTCGCTGGTCGGGCATCAGAATATGGTGACGAAAATTTATTTCCCGCGCCTGATCATGCCGCTTGCCTCGGTGTTGGGCGGCGTGGTCGATTTCGTGATCGCTTTTGCCGTCCTGCTGGGCTTGATGGCCTATTACACGCTGACGGGCATCTACCGGGTCGCCTTCAGTTGGGCCTGGCTGGCGCTGCCGCTTTTCACGCTGCTGGCCCTGGTCGCCGCGCTGGGCGTGGCGCTGTGGCTGTCGGCGTTGTACGTTCAATACCGCGACGTGGGCTATGTGCTGCCCTTCCTGGCGGAAGTGTGGAAGTTTGTCTCGCCGGTGGTGTATTCGGCCGCCATGGTCCCGCTTGCCTGGCGGGTGATCTATGCGCTCAACCCGATGGCCGGGGTGATCAACGGCTTCCGTTGGGCGCTGCTGGATGCGGCCACGCCTTCGGCCGGGGCGTTGGCGGCTTCCACCGGGGTAGCGCTGCTGTTGTTGGTTTCTGGGTTGGTGTATTTCAAACGCATGGAACGCACCTTCGCCGATACCATTTAGGTTCTCTCTTCCTTTTTTATGCCAGACCCTGTCATTCGCGTCGAAAACTTAAGCAAGCGTTATCGCATCGGTTTAGCACCGCAAAAATACCAGACGTTGAGCGAGAACATTACCAACGCCCTGGGCGCCCCATTGCGCGCCATCCGGCGCATGCAGGCCCCGGCCGCCGATGCGGCCGATACCGTTTGGGCGCTGCGCGACGTTTCTTTCGACGTCCGGCAGGGGCAGGTGCTCGGTATCATCGGGCGCAATGGGGCCGGCAAAAGCACCCTGCTCAAGGTGCTCTCGCGCATCACCGAACCAACCGGCGGCCAGGTGACGCTGCGCGGGCGGGTGGGCAGCCTGCTCGAAGTGGGCACGGGTTTTCATCCGGAATTGACCGGGCGGGAGAATATTTACCTGAACGGCGCTATTCTCGGTATGCGGCGCGCCGAGATCGACCGTAAGTTTGATGAGATCGTCGAATTTTCGGAAGTCGGGCAGTTCATCGACACACCCGTCAAGCGTTATTCGTCGGGCATGTACCTGCGGCTGGCCTTTGCCGTGGCCGCCCACCTTGAACCCGAAATCCTGGTGGTGGACGAAGTTCTGGCGGTGGGAGATGCCGAGTTCCAGAAGAAGTGCATCGGCAAGATGAGCGACGTAGCCCAGCAGGGGCGTACGGTGCTGTTCGTCAGCCACAACATGAGCGCCATCCTGCGCCTGACCGAAGAGACGATCGTGATCGACAAAGGGCGCCTGGCCTTACGCGCCGCTACCCCGCAGGCGGTCGATTACTACATGGCTGCCGGTTTCGACCGCATGGGCGAGCGCCTTTGGACCGGCGATGAAGTGTCGGCAGACTGTGCGCCGTTCAGGCCGTTGGCCCTGCGCGTGCGCAACGCCCAGGGTGCGGCGGTAGACACCTTGCGTTCAACCGAAGCGATCACCATTGAGGTCGAATACCGGCTGGACAGCGCCATCACCGGCCTACGCGTCGGCATCTATCTGCTAACGATGCGTGGCGAGTACGTTTTTACCTCGTTCGATACCGATGATCCATTGGCCTTCGACCGCTTCAGCACGCGCCCGGCCGGGCGTTTTATCAGCCGGGCGCACGTCCCGGCGAATTTATTGAACGAAGGCCGCTATGTGTTGGCGGTCAATGCCAGCAGCTTTCGGGTGAAACGTTATTTTCAGGACGAACAGGCCCTGTCCTTCACCATCGATGGCGCCGGCGCGCCCGGCAAGCACTGGCCGGAGCCGCGCCTGGGGCCGGTGCGGCCAGATTTGGATTGGGAGATCGAGCAAGTATGAGGCTCAGCAAGTCCTCTCTCAAAGATGCGTTGGGCGGCCTTCCCTGGTTCCCAGAGCTTTACTGGCAGGTACGCAACCCGGGCCGTTCCATCTCGGCAAAGTTCGATTTGACTCGTTTGCAGAACGTCCTTCCCGGCTGGGTCGCCGACGTCATCGAAGCACGCCACGGTATCGATCGTCAAAGCACAGCGCCGAAGAACGTCTTTCTCTTCGCCACCCAACGCTACTGGCTGGAACACGTCACCCTCTTGGGCATGGCTTTTGCCGGGCAGATGCACAAAGTCAGCCTGGGTTACCTGCCCTACGCCGAGTGGATGAAGCCGCTCAACCGCTTCGACGCCCGCCGCCAGAGCATTTACATCTATAGCGTGCTCAGCCGGGCCGAACCATTGTTGCAACTCGTCCCATTCTTGGGGATGGATAAAGCGGCACCGCTCCCCGGCGCGTTACAGCAAGCCATCGAACTGACCTCCTTGCGGGACACGCAGTACACCTTGCAGGTTGAAGACGTATCGACCGGCAGCGAACTCTACCGCCTGCGCCTGGAACGTAATCTCCAGGCTGCCCGCATCGCCCTGGGCTGGCTCAGATCGCAGAAGCCGGACGTTATCGTCGTTCCCAACGGCACGATCCTTGAGTTTGGCGCCGTCTACCAGACAGCGCGATACCTGGAAATTCCTACGGTTACCTACGAATTCGGCGAACAGTGCGGCCACCTGTGGCTGGCGCAGGACGGCGAGGTCATGCGCCAGGAGACGAATGACCTGTGGGCGGCGCGCGGCAGCCGGCCGTTGGATGCTGCACAGATCGAGCAGGTGCAGGCGCTCTTCACCGCCCGCCAGCGCGCCAGCCTGTGGCAAAACTTTGCCCGCCGCTGGCAGGGGACACCTTCGGAAGGCGGCGCGAAAGTCCGCACCACGCTGGGCTTGGACGCGCGCCCGGTGGTCCTGCTGGCGACGAACGTCATCGGCGACAGCCTGACGCTCGGGCGGCAGGTTTTCTCTGACAGCATGACCGAGTGGCTGGAGCGTACCGTGCGCTGGTTTGCCGAACACGGGGAAGCGCAACTGATTATTCGCATTCACCCCGGGGAGTTGATTACCAAGGGGCCTTCGGTGGCCGATGTGGTCAGGCGCGCCGTTCCCGATTTGCCGCCGCACATCTATCTCATTCCGGCCGATGCTCCGCTCAACACCTACGACATCGTTGAAGTTGCCGATCTGGGGCTGGTGTACACCACCACCGTCGGGATGGAACTGGCCATGAGTGGCGTGCCGGCGATTGCGGTCGGCAACACACACTACCGCGGCAAGGGCTTTACCCTTGACGCCGATAGCTGGAACGCCTATTTCGAAATGCTGGCGAAGGTCCTGGCCGATCCACAGGCTTACCGCCTGACGCGCCAGCAAGTGGACCTGGCCTGGAACTATGCCTACCGTTTCTTCTTCGAATATCCTCATCCTTTCCCCTGGCACCTGCTGCATTTCTGGAAAGACCTGCAAGCGTGGCCGCTGGGGCGCGTGCTGGCCGCCGAGGGCCAGGAAGAATTTGGTGAGACGCTGCGCTATCTGTGCGGCGAAAAGGTGATTTGGTAACTCAACCGTTTACGTTCTGCAATCCAAAGGAGATCAATCGATGATGACTATTCTCGTCACCGGCGGGGCCGGGTATATCGGCAGCCACACCTGCGTGGCATTACTCCAAGCAGGGTACGACGTGGTGGTGGTGGACAACCTTTACAACAGTAAGGAAGAAGCGCTGCGCCGCGTACAGGAAATTACCGGCAAGACGCTGACCTTCCACAAGGTCGATCTGCTCGACCGGCCTGCGCTCGAAACCGTTTTTGCGCAGCACAAAATCGATGCGGTCATTCACTTCGCGGCGCTGAAAGCAGTCGGTGAATCGGTTTCTCGCCCGTTGGATTACTACCATAACAACATCACCGGCACGATTTACCTGTGCGAGACGATGGCGAAGCATGGCGTCAAGAACCTTGTCTTCAGTTCGTCGGCCACCGTCTACGGCGAGGACAACCAGCCGCCTTTGGTCGAGACGATGCGCACCTCCGCCACCAACCCCTACGGTTGGACGAAGGTCATGATGGAGCAGGTCTTCCGCGATTGGCACGTGGCCGTACCCGACACCAACATCATCATGCTGCGCTATTTCAATCCCGTCGGCGCCCACGCCAGCGGGCGCATCGGCGAAGACCCGAACGGTGTGCCGCTCAACCTTTTGCCTTTTGTGACCCAGGTGGCCGTGGGCATCCGGGCGTCGTTGAAGGTCTTCGGCAACGACTACCCCACCCCCGACGGCACCTGCCTGCGCGATTACATCCACGTGGTCGATCTGGCCCTGGGACACGTCCGGGCCATCGAAAAGCTGGCCGAAAAGCCCGGCGTGGCCGCCTACAACCTCGGTACAGGCCGCCCGAACAGCGTCCTGGAAGTGATCCAGACGTTCGAGCGCGTCACCGGCGTCAAAATTGCTTACGAGATCGTCGAACGCCGCCCCGGCGATTTGCCGACCTCGTTTGCGGACCCCGCCAAGGCCAACCGCGAACTCAACTGGCAGGCCACCCACAGCCTCGAAGAAATGTGCGCCGATGCCTGGCGTTGGCAGTCGAACAACCCCAAAGGGTATGAGTGAGCGTTACGCGCGATCGGGCAACTCCTGGCGCGGCACCTAAAGGATCAATTTGAGCACCAAACAGCAAGTCAGCGAATTCTATGACCAGGTCGGCTGGCAGGAAGTGGGCGTAAGCGACGATGGCGAACGCCGTTACCAGAACGCGCACTATGAAGACCTGCGTCCGGTCAGCGCTGCGTATATCCATGCCTGCCATTTGCGCATCGGCCGCCATCTCGATCCGCAGGGCTACCTTTTGCTCGATGCCGGCTCGGGACCGATCCAGTACCCGGAGTACCTGGCGTATTCGAAGGGTTACCGGTACCGCGTTTGCGCCGATATCTCGATCGGCGGCCTGCAGGAAGCGCGCAAACGGATCGGGCCGCACGGTCTGTTCGTCGTTTGTGATATTGCCAATTTGCCCTTCAAGGCCGATGCGTTCGACGGCGTCGTTTCGCTGCATACCATCCATCATTTGCCGCAGGACGAGCACGGCCGCGCCTACGATGAACTCTATCGCGTGCTTGCCCCCGCACGTTCGGCGGCGATCGTCAACGGCTGGGGCAGCGCTCCGTTGGCAAACCTGGCGAACGGGATGGTGAAGGCCTACCGCCGCTTACGGGCAGACAGGTCGCAGGCAGAAGCTTCGTCCCCCCCGCCAGCGGCAGCACAGCCCCAGGGAACTTTCGTCAAAAAACACGATGCGGCCTGGTTCCAGCGCGAGATTGCCAGCCGCATCCCGGCAGAAATCTTGGTGTGGCGCACGGTCAACGTTCACTTTCTGCGCACGTTCATTCATGCGCGTTTTGGCGGCCGCCTCTTGCTGCGCCTGCTTTATGGTCTCGAAGAGCGCTTTCCGCATTTTCTGGGGAAGCACGGGCAGTACCCAATCATCGTGTTTCGGAAAAAGCGCCGCATGATGGATGACCGGTGACTGCTCGTCTCCCATCACCCGCGCGCAAAATACAGAACGGAGTATTTCATATGGATTGGTCCAACCAGGTTGTCCTCGTCACTGGCGGCACGGGTTCGTTCGGCAAGCAGTTCGTCGAGATCATGCTGAACGAATACCATCCCGCCAAGCTGATCGTTTTCAGCCGCGACGAGCTCAAGCAGCATGAAATGCGCGTCGGTGGTTTCGATCACCCTTCGCTGCGTTATTTTCTCGGCGACGTGCGTGACGTGGAGCGTATGCGCCGCGCCCTGAACGGCATCGATATCGTCGTCCATGCGGCCGCACTTAAGCAGGTACCGGCCTGTGAATATAACCCGATGGAAGCGGTCAAAACCAATATCCTCGGCAGCAGCAACGTCATCGATGCTGCGTTGGATGCCGGGGTCAAGAAAGTACTTGCTCTCAGTACCGACAAGGCCGTCAACCCGGTCAACCTCTATGGGGCCACGAAGCTGGCCGCCGAGAAGCTTTTCGTGCAGTCGAACGCCTATGCTGCCGGCTCGGCCACGCGTTTTGCTTGCGTGCGCTACGGCAACGTGGTGGGCAGCCGGGGCAGCGTCGTGCCGATCTTCATCCGCCAGCGCCAGAACGGCAAACTGACCCTCACCGACGAACGCATGACGCGCTTCTGGTTGACCCTCGAGCAGGGTGTACGTTTTGTCATCCGCTGTATCGAGGAGATGCAGGGCGGCGAAGTCTTCGTCCCCAAGATTCCCAGTACGCGCATTGTCGATCTGGCAAAGGTGATCGCCCCGGACGCCGAGTATGAAGTCACCGGCATTCGCCCCGGCGAAAAACTGCACGAGGTGCTGATCCACGAGGACGAAGCACGTTCGACGGTGGAACTGGACGACATGTTCGTCGTCCAACCCACCGGCAGCCTGTGGTTCGGGCACCAGTGGCAGCAGCGCGGTAAATCGCTGCCCGATGGCTACCGGTATGCCAGCGACAACAATCCCGTTTGGCTGACGACGGAACAGATCAAGGAGATCGTTGCGCCGTTCGAACTTCGACAAGCTATAGGATAAATCCCGTCAGCGAGGAGCGTGTGTTTCTTTTCACGCATCGCCGCTGACACCACGGATCTTCTCTCCATGCGTATCCTCATCACCGGAGCCTCTGGACTCCTCGGCCTCAACCTGGCCCTGGATGCCAGCCAAGAGCATACGGTCTTCGGTGTGGCCAACCACCACACCCTCCAGGGTACGCCCTTCCCGGTCTTGCAGGCCGATCTGACCGTCCCCGGTGAGATCGAACGTTTGCTCGACGCCACACAACCCGATTGGGTGATTCACTGTGCCGCTCTGGCCAATGTGGATGCCTGCGAAACAGACCCCCAATCGGCACATCGCATCAACGCCGAAGTCCCCGGTTTGTTGGCCGCGCGCTGCGCCGGCAAGCACCATGTCGGGAAGGGCGGAGCGCGGGCGGAGCCCATTCGCCTCGTCCACATTTCGACCGATGCGGTGTTCGATGGTTTGAAGGGCAACTACACCGAAGACGACCCGCCCAACCCGCTGTCGGTCTACGCCCAGACCAAGCTGGCGGGTGAACGCGCCGTTTTGCAGGCCAACCCGCAGGCCATCGTGGCGCGCGTCAACCTGTTTGGCTGGAGCATGGGCGGCAGGCGCAGCCTGGCGGAACTCTTCGTCAACAACCTGGCGGCGGGCAAGAGCATGATGGGTTTTACCGACGTCTTCTTCTGCCCCCTGCTGGTCAACGACATCGGCCCGATTCTGTTTGCCATGCTCGAAAAAGGCCTGGACGGGCTGTACCACGTCTTTGCCGGCGAGGCAATCAGCAAGTACGATTTTGGCGTGGCCGTCGCCGGGCAATTCGGCCTCGATGCGGGGCTGATCGCGCCGACGCACGTGGCCGATTCCGGCCTGAAGGCGGCGCGTTCCCCCAATTTGACCATGTCTACCCACAAGTTATCCACCGCTTTGGGGCGGTCTCTCCCGGCGTTATCCCCAGCTATCCACAGGTTTTGGGTACTTTATCAACAGGGCTATCCGCAACGGCTCCAAAAGCTTGCCGGTGTCGGTTTGGAAAACGTGATGCGTGATGCGTGAACCAATGCACGTTTCACACATCACGTACAGGAGTTCCCATGGACATTCAAATCGGTTCTCGTCTCATCGGTCTCAATCATCCCACTTACTTCATTGCCGACATCGCCGCCAACCACGACGGCGATCTGGAACGCGCTAAACTGCTGATCCGGCTGGCGAAAGAAGCCGGAGCGGATGCGGCCAAGTTTCAAAACTTCGATGCCCCCAAGATCGTCTCGGACTATGGCTTCACGCATATGAACGCCCAGGTTTCGCACCAGGCGAGTTGGAGGAAATCGGTCGTCGAAGTTTACCGGGCGGCCTCGATCCCGTTCGAGTGGACGCTGACGTTGATGGAAGAATGCCAGGAAGTCGGCATCGATTATTTTTCATCGCCCTACGATTTCGGGGCGATCGATTTCCTCGATCCCTACGTGCCGGTATACAAGGTCGGCTCCGGAGAGATTGACTGGCTCGAAGCGCTCGAACGCATGGCCGGCAAGGGCAAGCCGGTTTTCATCGCCACCGGCGCCTCGACGATTGGCGAGGTGCAGCAGGCCGTCCACACGGTTTTGAAGATCAACCCGCAATTGGCCTTGATGCAATGCAACACCAACTACACCGCAAGCCCAGAAAACTATGATCACCTGCACCTGAATGTACTCAAAACCTACGCCACGTTGTTCCCCGGCGTCACCTTGGGTTTATCAGATCACACGCATGCCCTGGCCCCGGTATTGGGCGCCGTCACGCTGGGTGCACGCGTCATCGAACGTCATTTTACCGATCGTAACGATCGCGAAGGGCCAGATCACAAATTTGCCATGAACCCAGTCACCTGGGCCAAGATGGTCGAAGAAACCCGCCTGCTTGAACGTTCACTCGGCAGCAGCGATAAATTTGTCAGCGGCAACGAACAGCAAACGGCCATCGTCCAGCGCCGCTGCCTGCGTGCCGCGCGGGAGATCGCGGCCGGCGAAACCCTTACCCGTGAGATGATCGATGTGCTGCGCCCGGCGACGCCCGGGGCGATCAAACCTGACCAGATCTCGAATGTGGTCGGCACGAAAGCATTGAAAGATATGGTGTACGGTCAAGAACTGCGTTGGGTGGATTTGGGTGCGTAATACGTGATGCGTAAATTCACATATCACGTCTCACGTTTTACCTCATTTTGTTATGCCTTCCACGAACGAACACGTCGCTACGGCCCGTCTGGGCACAAATCCCACCATCATCTGCCGCGTTCCTTCGGGATGGGTAGGCATGTGTGGGATGCAATATCTGCGCGGTTACTGCATTTTGATGCCCGACCCGGTTGTTGCCAGTATCAACGCCCTGACGCGGACACAGCGTGCTGAATATTTGTGTGATATGGCCCTCATCGGCGATGCTCTGCTCGAAGTGACTGGGGCCTATCGTATCAATTACGCTATCATGGGCAATTCTGACCAGGTCTTGCATGCCCACATCGTCCCGCGTTACGCTGACGAACCTGCTGTCTACCGCAAAGGCGGGCCGTGGTCATATCCGCAGGAAGTACAAGATACCGTCCTGTTCGATCTTGAACGGGACCGGGCGTTGATGGGGCAGTTGGCGGCGGCGATTCAGCAACGGCTGGTATAACGCATGGTGTATTGAGCCTTGCCCAACACTTTTCCGTCGTGCCCCGTAGTTGCCGTCGTGGTTAGTATTTTTTTTGTATGAAAATTCTTTATTTTAGCCGCGACTATACCCCCCACGATCACCGTTTCCTTTCGGCGCTGGCGAAGACTGAGCACAAGGTCTATTTTCTGCAACTCGAACGCCGCGGCCATATCACCGAAGAGCGTTCGCTGCCGCCGGAGATTGAACTCGTAACCTGGGCCGGTGGCCGCGGCCCGGTAAAATTCAGCGATGGCCCACAGTTGTGGGCTGATTTGCGTCGCGTAGCGGCTAAGATACAACCCGACGTTATCCAGGCCGGCCCGGTGCAGCGCTCGGCCTTTCTCGCTGCGTTGGCGGGGCTGCATCCCCTGGTGGCGATGTCGTGGGGATACGACCTGCTAATCGACGCCAAACGTAATCGTTGGTGGGATTGGGCGACGCGGTACACACTGAAGCACAGCGATGCCTTTCTCGGCGATTGCAATACGATTCGCCATCTGGCCGTTGCTTACGGCATGCGCCCCGACCGGATCGTGACTTTTCCGTGGGGCATTGACTTGCGACATTTTTCGCCGCAAGCTTCCCAACCTGCCAATCTTTCCGCTTTTACCCTGCTCTCCACGCGTTCGTGGGAACCGATCTACGGCGTCGGTGTGCTGGCGAAGGCATTTGTAGTGGCGGCGCAGCAGTGTTCTGAATTGCGCCTGATCCTGTTGGGGAATGGCTCGTTGGCGAGAGAATTGCGCCGTATCTTCGCCCAGGGAAATGTGGAAGAACGGGTGACGTTCCCCGGTCACGTGGGTTTCGCCGATTTGCCGCGTTATTACCGCATGGCCGATCTCTATGTGAGCACTTCTCATTCGGATGGTTCGTCGATCTCGCTGCTCGAAGCGATGGCATGCGGCACGCCGGCGCTGGTTTCAGATATTCCCGGGAACAGGGAGTGGGTTGATGGCACCGGCGTGGGATGGCTCTTTGCCGATGGAAACGTGCAGGCTCTAGTAGATGCAATTTTGCAGGCGGTTTCCCAACGCCAACGTCTGCCAGAGATGGGCCGGGCTGCACGACGGCTTGCCGAGCAACGTGCTGATTGGGAAAAGAATTTCCAGGAGATGGAAAAACTTTATGCAATGGTTCGATAAATACCAACTCATCCTGGCGACGAAGCTGGAAGCAGTTTTGTCGTACGGAGAACAACTGCTCGAGGCCTGTTTCCATCCGGCGCTCGAGAGAAAGTTCCGCTGGTTGCCCTGGGTCTGGATTGGCGCATTGTTTTTGAGCGGTGCGCTGATGTGGGGAAAGTTTTTAAACTGGGGCAATATCAACTTCAACTATCACGACTGGGCCGAAATCAATGCTGCCCGGCTTGCCTTCGTTCAGGATGCCATTCGCAAGGGCGTGTTTCCCTTGCACATGACGGAGGCGGCTCACCTAAAAAACATCACCGACCGCTATCTGGTGATCCCCGATTCGATCCTTGGGCCACAGATGATCTTGTTTGCCGGCTTTGAAACCGGGCCGTTCGTTTATGCCAATACGTTATTTTTGTATGGCCTGGCCGCCCTGGGTTTGCTTTGGCTTCGCAAAAAAGAAAGTTTATCCCTTTTTGTCTTTTCGGCCGTATTTTTTCTGTTCAATTTTAATGGCCATATTATTGCACACTTGAGTATCGGCCATGTAACCTGGTGGTCATACTTCATATTCCCTTGGATTGTTGTGATGATCTTCCAGGCCTTCGAGCAGCAAGTCGGTTGGCGATGGATCTTAGGGATGTCTTTGTTGATGTTTTTGATGGTTCTCGAAGGCGGCTCGCACCAGTTTGCCTGGTTTATTTTGTTTTTTATGATCGTTGCACTGAGCAGCCGGGCGCATTTTATGTTGATGATCAAGACCATTCTGTTCGCGACCCTGCTCGTCATGGTGAGGTTTATTCCCGCGGTGCTAGGCCTGAGTGAATTTCCTATCGAGAATTTGGGCGGGTATCGGACGGTCACCGATTTGTTCGCGGCCCTGGTTCAGATCACGCCGCCGGCAGATTCGTTGCCCGTCTTTTCTCCCGTTACGAAACAGTACGGTTTGGGATGGTGGGAGTACGATTTGTATGTAGGAGCGATTGGCGCGATATTCTTGATTGGTTTTGGGATTGTTTATTGGCTTCGCCACCGTGCAGCGATGCCAAAGCGCCTCGGTTTGATCGTGCCAACATTTGCTTTGATCGTTTTGTCCATGGGAAATTTTTATCTGTTCGTGAAAAATATTCCGTACCCGATGTTTGCGGGAGAACGAGTCAGCGCCCGGATCATCAGTATCCCCTTTGTGATTTTGTTGTTTATCGCAGCAATTTGTTATCAGCGGTGGTTGGCCAACTTTCCGTCGACTCTGGCGCGCATTCTTCAACTCGGCGCCTTGAGTTTGCTTTGCGCGGATTTGTGGACACACCTGAAGATTTGGCGCGTGACGATGTCGGCCGAGGCGTTCCCGTTTACGCTTGTCGATTTGAGCATCAAGGTGGTGGGCAACCATGCCGACCCGCCATACATCAACGCTATCACTGCCGGAGCCGTTATCTCATCGCTCTCCTTGGCTTTATTGATAGTTCTTTCTATCCGTGAACGGAGGCTATCTTGAAACGTCGCAGTCTTTTTTTGAGCAGTACGGTCGTTATTTTTGCGATGCTCTTGTGGGTGCAAAATCCGCTTTCATTCACAGCATCCGGGCAAGGCCCGCTCCCTACAGCCACACCACAAAATGGAACCAATTTACCGGCGCGCCCAGACCCGTGGCTGGAAGAACCCTCTACAGGCAGTCAGGTATATGATGCGGAAACACCACGCGAAAGCCCTTCGGTGCCAGAAGGCCTTGCAGTTCTCGGCCAGCCGGCCGAAACAGCCAGTGGGCTGAGCTTTAGCTGTGCCCGCTTTGACAATGGTAAGGTTTACTGCTGGGGAGATAACCAGTGGGGCCAGTTGGGAAATGGCAGCTTTGTCAGCAGCACTACACCCGTTCAGGTCAATGGATTGTCTGATGCTGCATCGATTGCTACCCTTCATAAACATGTTTGTGCGTTGACGCGTGATGGCGCTGTAAAATGCTGGGGGCGAAATTACCATGGCGAACTGGGGAACAATTCCACCACCAACCGCTCAACGCCGGTGGATGTGGTTGGTTTATCTGGCGGCGTCAAGCAGCTTGCCGTGGGGGGGTTCCACGCCTGCGCCTTGCTGGAAGATGGTGGCATCAAATGTTGGGGCTATAACTTCCACGGGCAGTTAGGCGACGGCACATCTGGCGAAACCGCCGACCGTTGGACACCGGTCGACGTAGTGGATGCAGCCGGCGCCCGGCTGACAGGTTTCCGGGCCATTGCGCTTGGCAAGTACCATGCCTGTGCCCTGACGTCTGCCAACAGGTTGCAGTGCTGGGGTTACAACATGGATGGGCAGGTGGGCGATGGTACATCCGGACGCGAAGCCGATCGGCATACTCCGGTCGACGTGCCCGGCCTGACGGATGTCAGGGCAGTGGCCCTGGGTGAACGCCATTCGTGTGCCCTGCTGAACGCAGGCAGCGTCAAGTGTTGGGGAGGTGGTTACGAAGGGCAGCTCGGTTTCATCCCCGAAAACTGGCAAACCAGCATTCCCACCGATGTTCCGGGCCTGACGAGCGGGGTAAGCCAGATCGTGGCAGGCGTTTACCATTCCTGTGCCATCTTATCCAACGCAGCATTGCAGTGTTGGGGCAATAACTATGCCGGGCAGGTTGGCAATGGCAGCATGGCCGATCAGTACTCCCCACAGCCGGTCGTCGGCGCAGAGAGCGCCGTCAGCCAGGTCTCTGGCGGCGACAGCCATACCTGTGCTGTGATCGATCAGCAAGTCAGTTGTTGGGGCTCGAATCTTTTTGGACAGGTCGGGAACGGCCAAACGGGGCTTTACGCACCAACCCAGCCTACGGGACTGGATGGCCGGGCGATCGCAGTGGCATCGGGCGCCTATCACAGTTGCGCTATCCTGGAAGGCGGAAGCGTGAAATGCTGGGGCCGCAACACCTTCGGCCAGTTGGGCGATGGCACGAACGAGCAACGTTTGACCGCAGTCGATGTGGTTGGCCTGGATGTTCCCGCGGTAGCCGTTACTGCGGGTGGTAATCACTCGTGCGTTTTGCTGGCCGATAACCGCGTGATGTGCTGGGGCCTGAATGGCTACGGACAATTGGGGAATGGGCAGGCGCCATCGAGCAACCTGCCGGTGAAAGTAGTCACAGAAAACGAAGAAGAAGTGATGGAGGGGACCATCCACGAAATCACGGGCGGGTGGGAACATACTTGCGCCGTTGCCGACGTCGGTTTTTGGTGCTGGGGAGGAAACACCCTTGGGCAACTGGGCAACGACAAGGCGCCGCAAAATAGCTCGATCCCGGTCAGCGTGCGCCGTTTTGGCGGCGAAACGGGGGTTGGCATTGTGGCCGGTGAAAATAACACGTGTGCCTTTACCGCATATGGGGTTGCCAAGTGCTGGGGCGACAACTTCTACGGGCAATTGGGAATTGGGATCACAACCACAAGCGAAGTGCCTTTGCCTATTCCTGACTTGCAATGGGGCGTTACCGACATGGCGGTAGGGCGCTATCACGCCTGCGCCATGGTTGACGGTGGCGCAAAATGTTGGGGCTTCAATGCCTCAGGCCAGGTGGGTGATCGGACAACAGTCAACCGCTGGTCGCCGGTCGATGTGAGCGGCTTGCCGGATGGCGTGGTGGCTATCCGGGCAGGCGGGCTTTCGACTTGTGCGCTTTTGAGTGATGGGCGTGTCAAGTGCTGGGGGGATAATGGCTTTGCGCAACTGGGTGATGAAACTACTTTCTCGCGTTCGGTGCCTGTGGACGTGCTTTCTCTGGAAGCGAGTCGGGATGTTTCGTTGGGGATGCGGCACGCCTGCGCGCTCAGTGTGACCGGCGTGGTAGCTTGTTGGGGCGCCAATGATTTTGGCCAGATAGGCAACAATTCGCTTCCTTTCCAACTGACACCGCTCCAACTGCCCACATGGTACCTTGCGCAGCTCGCTACCAACTTTACCGGCGGCCAGCCCGACAGTTATTTTACGCTTTCCGGCATCGATTACCCGCCTGGCGTGACCGTCACCATCCGGGTGAACGCTCACGTTTTCACGCAGACCGTAACGGCCGACGCCACAGGCGCATTTACGTTTCAGTTGCACGTACCGGCCGGAGAAGAAGGCTACTATGCCGTGCAAACGCAGGCCGCCGGCTACACGGCCGGCCTGCTGCTCCAGGTGAACGCCGGCGAACCGTTGCGTCCCCGGCTCGCAGACGAGTTTCTCGAAGTTCCCACCGGGATCGTTGCACCGTACGCCGCTTTCATCCCGCTGATCGCCAAAGCCCCATGACTGCCGCTGCACGCTGCCTTGCCATTGTCCAGGCACGTATGTCGTCGTCGCGCCTGCCGGGGAAAGTGCTGCTCGATATCGGTGGCCGGCCGATGCTGGCGCGCGTCGTCGAGCGCACGCGCCGCGCCGGCATGCTGCAAGACGTGGTGGTTGCCACCACGACAGATGCATCGGACGATCCGGTGGCGCAGTTTTGCGCCGAACAGAGCTATGCCTGCTTTCGCGGCAGCCTGAGCGACGTCCTCGACCGTTACTATCGGGCTGCCTGCGCTTTCGAAGCAGATAAAATCGTCCGCATCACGGCCGACTGCCCGATCATCGATGCCGATATCGTCGATCGCGTCGTCCGTCTCTTGCAGGAACCCGAACCGGCAGCGCAAGCCGTCGATTTTGCCGCTTCACGCCTGCCGCCGCCCTGGGGTCGCAGCCTGCCGATCGGCCTGGACGTCGAGGCCGTCACCTTTGCCGCTCTCGAACGTGCCTGGAAAGAAGCCGACCGGCCCTTTCAGCGCGAGCACGTCATGCCGTTTTTCTATGAGGGCACGCCGGTCTCCCCGTTTACGCCTGACGCGGCGGGCGAAACATGGTCCGTGCAACGTGACACCTCGCCGCGTGGTTTCCGTATCGCCCAACTTCACCATCATCCCGATTATGGCGCACTGCGCTGGACGGTGGACACGGCTGCCGATCTCGACTTGCTGCGCGTCATCTATGCGGCCTTCGAGAACGAAGACGACTTCACCTGGCGCGATGTCCTGGCTCTCTTCAAGCAGCGGCCCGAACTGGCCGCCATCAATGCTCATGTCGAACACAAAACCGCCTTCCACGTCGGGTAAGGCAGAATCTTCTCGTATGCGCCGCGAGCGCAAGACCATCCGGGCGATGATTTCCCGCTACTGCCGCGATCGTCACAGCAGCCGGGGTGCCCTGTGCGAAGGGTGCGCAGCACTGGAAGCCTATGCCATGGCTCGTCTGGATTGCTGCCCGTACCGCCCGGACAAGCCAACCTGCGCCAACTGCCCTACCCACTGTTACAAAGCCGATATGCGCGAGCAGGTACGTGTGGTCATGCGCTACGCCGGCCCGCGTATGCTGCTCAGGCATCCGCTTCTCGCTATCCTGCACCTGATCGATGGCAAGCGCGATGGCCGCCGCACCCTGACACGTAAGGCCAGGCCGAAGGCCAAGCCTTGAACGTTCACCGTTCACTTTTGCTACCGTTTCTCCTTTGATCCCTATGCCTCTTCTAACCATTTTTGCCGCTCCCAAACCTTTTACCAACGGCCATATTGCCACCATTCAACGTAACGCCGTCAACTCCTGGAAAAGCCTCGGCCCGGATGTCGAAGTTTTCCTGATGGGCCAGGAAGTTGGCCTGGCCGAAGCCGCCGCCGAACTGGGCGTGCGCCACTTCGAAAACGTCCGCCTGACGAAAGAGACCAAAACCCCCTACGTCAGCTCGATGATCGAAACGGCTCGCCAAAACAGCGGCAGCCCCTTGCTGCTGTGTATCAATGCCGACGTAATTTTGCTGCCCGAATTCCTCGAGGCTGCCCGTACCTTGCTGGTCTGGCAGCGCGACTTTCTTATGGTTGGCCCGCGCTGGGACCTGGCCGTGACCGAACTGCTCGAATTCGGCCCCGGTTGGGATCAGCGCCTGCGCGCCGATGCATTGGAACGGGGTAAAACGCACCCACCGCTCGGCAGCGATTACTTCCTCTTCCCGCGCGATAGCTTTGGCGATATTCCCGATTTTGCCATGGGCCGCTCTGCCTGGGACAACTGGATGATCTACCACCACCGCTCTCGCAAACTACCGGTGGTCAACGGCACCATGGCCATCAACGTCATCCACCAGAACCACGACTACAGCCACCTGCCCGGCAACAAACCACCCTACCAACTGCCAGAGACGATGGAAAACATCCGTCTGGCCGGCGGCCGCCGCCGCCTGCTCTTTTTGGAAGACACCGATTACCAACTGGCCGGAGGGCAGCCGGTGCGCGTTCCGTTGCGCCAACGGCGCCTGGCCCGTCTCATCGAGACCTTCCCCATCATTTACCTAAATTCGTATGCCCTGGCGGAAGTCACTTACTTTATCTTTCATCCTTCCAAGGCATGGGGTGAATGGCGCGGTCGGGTTGGGTACAAGCTCAACCGGCTGCGATCCAAAAAATAAGGCACTTTCATGCGCAAAGGACAAAACCCTGCCAAGTTCATCGGCAAAGTGGCCCTGCCTGAACGGATCACCGTCGCCGTGCTCAACTACATCCCCTTCCAGAGCGGTTTCTTTTCCCAAACCTTTGATGTGCTCAAGATGTGCCTGGGCAGCATTTGGGACAACACCGACCTGCCCTACGATCTGCTCGTTTTCGATAACGGCAGCGCTCCTGAAGTGGTCGATTATTTACGCCAGGCGCAGCAGGATGGCGACATTCAGTACCTGATCCTTTCCGAGAAAAATCTGGGCAAGGGCGGCGCCTGGAACGTCATGCTGGCGGCCGCGCCGGGTGAGATCATCGCTTACACCGATAACGACGCTTTCTTCTATCCCGGTTGGTTGTCGAAGTCGTTGCAGGTGCTGGAGACCTTCCCGAATGTGGGTATGGTCACCAGCCGTCCCTTCCGTACGCCGCCCGAGTTCTACACGGCCGGCGAGACCTGGGCGGCGCAGACCGCCGGGGTTACCCTCGAACGTGGGCAGTTCATCCCCTGGGAGCAGTTCAAAGCCTTCGACATGAGCCTGGGCACGCCGGAAGAAGACGTGCGTAAGCGTTACGATGCCACCGAAGACGTACGCGTTACCTACAACGGGCTGGTGGCCCAACTCGGCGCCAGCCATTGGCAGTTTCTGTGCTATAAATCGGTGATTACGGAGTTTCTGCCCTTTGTGATGGACAGGCCGATGGGCCAGGTGCGTCAACTCGACCGCCGCATGGATGAGGCCGGTTACCTGCGCCTGATGCCGGTAGAGTTCCTGGCACAAAATATGTCTAACCGCCTGGATTGGATTCACAACCCCGGCGAGGCCGGGCCGAAAACGGCGCCCAAAACCGGCCTGCGCAAAAAGCTGATCAACCAACCGCCGGTCAAGCGGGTTTTGTTGGGGCTTTATGACCGCATCTTCCGCTGGTACTACGAAGACTGAAGCGCCCGCCAGGCCGCCGTACCCTCAAACCTCCTTCTGCCCATGACCCAATCCCGGATTTTTATTTGCGCCGACCATGGCCTGGCGGTGATTTATTTCCTGCAAAGCGACGTACTGCCGACACTGCTGGCTGCCGGCGTGGAAGTCGTCGTGCTGACCGACGACGCCCTGGCTGCCGGGATTGCCAGTCGTTTTGGACGGCCGGGCGTGACCGTCGAAGGCATCCGGCTCAAGCAAGCCAACGCTTACACGGCGCGGCGCTCTTCGGAAGCCCAATGGTGGCTGCACTTTTTCCGCCGCGTGGGCAGTTCGCAGCGCATCAACACCGAAGCACAAGACGCCTACGTAGCCCAGGTAGCCGCGGAAGAAGGCTGGAAACGCCGCGCCTGGATGCCGCTGGCGCGCGCTTTCATCGGCCTGCTGCGCCGCTCGCGAGCGGCTCGCCAGATGGTGGTGCGCGCGCAGCAACGCTTCACTCCTAACCTGTACGCCGATCTATTCGAGCAGTATCACCCCTCGCTGGTGGTTGCCAGCACGTATGGCTGGCGGCAGGATCGTTATCTCTTGCGCGAGGCGCACGCGCGCAGCATCCCTACCGCTACGGCCATCGTCGGCTGGGACAATCCCTCCAGCTACGGCCTGCCTGCCACACCGATCGATTGGGTCACCTGCTGGTCGGAAATCCAGAAGGAAGAGCTGACCCTGGGCGGTGATTTCCCGGCGGAACGCGTGCATGTGGGTGGGATTCCGTCTTACGACGGTTACTTCTGCAAGGCCTGGCAGATGACGCGGGAGGACTACTTCAACCTGCACGGCCTCGACCCGCAGCGCAAGTTGATCGCCTATGCGGCCAGCTTCGTCAGTTTTGCGCCGAACTACCGCAACGTCGAAGCGTTGGCGCGGCTCGTCGCCTCCGGCAGCCTGGCAGCCCCGGCGCAGTTGTTGATCCGCCTGCACCCCAACCACTTCTGGGAGAATCCCCTGTTTGCGGCCGAGCGCGAACGGATCCGCCAACTGGCGCGCGATCTGCCGCACGTCCACCTGGTCGAGCCGGTGCCGCTCGTGGCCGGCAACCCCTTGAGCTACTATTCCGGCGAGGACATGCCCGAGAAGAGCTCGATGATGGCCCACGCCGACGTATTTACCACGGTCTATTCGACGATGGTGGTGGAAGCCGCCGTGCACGGCGCGCCGATTGTCAGCGTTTGCCTCGACACGCCCGGCGGTTGGAACACGGCGCGTAAATTCTCCCTGCCGCTTTCGCAAATCGGAAACTGGCCCACGCACGCACGTTTTCGCCAGGCGCGCGCCGGCCGCGTGGCCCTCGACGAATCCGATCTGCGCCAGGCCCTGGATGCTTACCTGGAAAATCCCTCCGCCGATCTGGACGCGCGCCGTACTTTCCTGGCGCGTGAGATCACCTTTACCGATGGCAGCGCCGGGAAACGTACCGGGGAATTCCTGCTGTCGCTGCTGGCGCCCTGAACCTGTGGGTCTGCCCCTGCGGAACCATTGATGAAAAAACTGTCGAGAATTTCACGATTCTGGCCGGAAGCGCTGTTGTTTGGCCTGTGTGTTGTGCTTTATGGTTATAACGCGGCGCGTTTTGACCTGCCGCTCGGCTATGCCGGCCTGTATGCGTTGATGGCCGAGCAGGTTGGTGCGGCGCACTTCGCAATGCCTTTCCAGGTTCCCTATTACGGCCCGGGCGGGCTTCCCTTCGCCTATCCACCCCTGGCAGCATACCTGGCGGCTTTCCTCACGCAGGCACTAAACCTGCCGATCCTGGCCTATGCACGTTTCGCGCCGGTTTTCTTTGGCCTGCTGGCGTTGGCCACCCTGTATGTGCTTGCACTTCGCTTGCTGCAAAGCCGCCCGAAGGCTTGGGTGGGTGTGTTGTTGGCGGCGTGTTTTGCTCCCTTGTACGCAGCGCACCTGTACGCGGCCGGAATCATGCGCGGGCCGGCTTTTGTGTTGATGCTGGTGGGCCTGATCTTTGCATGGGATGCGCTGCGCGCCGAAGCTTTTTCCTGGCGCAAAAGCCTCCTGGCCGGGGCCTTCCTCGGGCTGGCCGGCTTGTCTCACCTGAGCTATGCCGTTTTTTTCGGCGTCAGCGCTTTGGCCTTTGCTTTGGCAGATTTTAGTTTTACGGCGGGATGGCGCAAACTGGCCGCCCTGTGCGTGATGGCGGCGGTGGGCGTTTTGGTTGCCGCGCCGTGGTGGCTGGTGGTGCTGTCAAGGCACGGGCCGGCGGTTTTTACCAGCGCCTCGCAGACCCATGGCACGTTGGGCCTGGTGGCGCGTGCCAACGCCGGCCTGGTAAGTTTTGCCAATCTGCTTTCGCAGCACTTTTTCAATTTTGGCAAAGATTGGTCGCCGGACATTTTGCCCGGCCTGGTGGTTTTGGGCCTGGGTCTTGCCCTGGCGCGCCGGAAATGGTTGCTGCCACTTTGGTTTATGGCCTGTTTTTTGTTCATCGGTGAGCGCGATCGCTTCTTGGGCCTGGTTGCCGTCCTGCTCGTGGCCGATCTGCTGGTGGATTTAACGCAGGCCTGGCCAAGTCGTCCTTCGCCGGATCGCCGGGCTGCCTGGCTGGCCTGGCTGCCCGTCTTGCTCGTGCTGGCGTTTTGTTATCGCAGCGCGCTGAAATTGGTGGCTGCGGAGCGCCCAGTCCTTTCGCAGCCCGTCGTTGCGGCCGGTGCCTGGTTACAGGGGAACACCCCGCAAGACGCCGTTTTTCTTTTTGCCGGGGGCTCGCATGACCTGGCCGAGTGGCTACCTTACCTGGCGCAGCGCACCCCGGCCGTTGGCCTGTGGGGCGCCGAGTGGACGGGTGCCTATGCGCGCCAGTCTGCGTTGAGCGTCCAGCTATCGGACTGCGCCGAACGCCAGGCCTTCGATGGCTGTGTCAACAGGTTGATCCAGGATGAAGAACTGCACCCGGGTTATCTGATCATCCCTACCGGCCTGGAGCAACTGCGTGTAGAAATCGAAGCTGCATCAGACTGGCAGCTTGCCTTCGAGAACGATGCCCTGGCCGTGTTTGCCAACATTCCTTAGGAAAAGCCCATGAAATTCCTCATTGCCGGCCTTGGCTCGATTGGCCGCCGCCACTTCCGTAACCTGCTGGCCTTGGGTGAACGCGACATCATCCTCTACCGTACGCACCGGGCCACCTTGCCTGACGACGACCTGGCCGGCTTTCCCGTCGAAACCGACCTGCTGGCTGCGCTTGCCCACAGGCCCGACGCCGTGATCGTCTCGAATCCCACGGCTCTGCACCTGGACGTTGCTATCCCGGCGGCGGAAGCCGGTTTTCATCTGTTTCTCGAAAAGCCCGTTTCGCACGTACTCGAGCGGCTCGATCGGTTGCGGAATGCCGTCGCCCGTACGGGCGTCAAGGTCTTGGTGGGCTTCCAGTTTCGCTTTCACCCCGGCTTGCGCCTCGTTCACCGGCTGTTGAACGAGAGTCAGCCGGCTATCGGCCGGGCCGTTTCTGCCCGTGCACACTGGGGGGAATACCTGCCCAACTGGCACCCCTGGGAAGACTTTCGCCAAGGTTATGCTGCCCGGCCCGACCTGGGCGGCGGCGTGGTGCTGACGCTTTGCCACCCGTTCGACTACGTGCGCTGGCTCCTTGGCGACGCCTGCCTCGTCTCAGCCCTCACCAGTTCACAGGGCCTGGGCCTGCCGGTGGAAGATACCGCCGAAATCGGCCTGCGCTTTGCCTCAGGTGTCGTGGGGTCCGTGCACCTGGATTACATTCAGCGCCCGCCCCGGCATACCCTGGAAATCATCGGCACCGAGGGAACGATCCGTTGGGACAACGCCGATGGCGCCGTGCAGCTTTCCGCGGCCGGAGCGGATGGAAACCCCGGCGACTGGCAGCGTTTTCCTGCGCCGGCCGATTTCGACCGTAACGTGATGTTCCTCGACCAGATGCGTCACTTCCGGGCCGTCTGCCGGGGTGAGGCCGAGCCGCTTTGCTCGCTCGACGACGGCATCGCTGCCTTGGAACTGGCGCTGGCCGTGCATCGCCTGGCAAACGCAGTATGACGGTTTCGAACAGGCTTCACTTGCTGGCGTTTGCCAGCCTGGGGCTTGCCGGGTCGGTGCTGATCTTGTACGCTACCGCCTGGGGCCCGGTGATTTTCAGCGATTCGGTCGGCTATCTTGCGGTGGCGCGCAACATGCTGGCCGGGAAGGGCGTCGGCGTCTACGAGGCCTCCGGAGGTTTCAGCCTGATGGTGATCCACCCGCCGTTCTACCCGCTGGTGCTGGCTTTTTTTGGTATGGCCGGGATCGATGCCGTCGTGGCAACGCGCTGGCTTCAAGCGCTGTTTTTTGGCCTGTTGGTGTTCCTCTTCGGCCTGGGGTTGCTTCGCCTGGCATCGTCGCGCCTGCTGGCCCTGGCCGGCGCTTTGGCGTTTTTGCTTTCGCCGCTCTTGTTGTATCTCTTTACGTTGGCGATGACGGAGCCGCTCTTCATTTTTTTGAGCGTGCTGGCTGCCCTGGGTTTGCTGCGCGCCCTGAAGCAGGAGCGCCAGGCGTGGTTGGTGGTTGCTGCGGTTTGCGTGGCCTTGGCACTGATGACGCGCTACGTGGGTATGGCCTGGGTGGCTGCGGGAGCGCTTTGGGTGCTGCTTTTCTGGCCGGGTGGATGGCAGCGCCGACTGGTATCTCTCGCCTGGTATGGATGCGTGAGCGTTTTACCGTTCGTTTTATGGCAGGGTTGGTTGATGTTCTTCGCCGATGCGCCCGCACGGACGCGCACCGGTGTGCCGCTGGGGCAGAGCCTGGCCGAGTTTCGCCTCGCCGTTGTGGATATTTTTTGGGCCTGGCTGCCTTTTTCTGCGCAGTTACCCCAGGTTCATTACCGTATCAAACTGCTGGTCCTGCTGTTGCTGGCCGGCGTGGGCATTGGTTTCGTGCTGGCCGCTGCTTGGCGGCTGGCAAAGCGAACAGCGGGCGGTGGATGGTGCGCGATGCAGCAGGAGCCGTTTCTGCGGGCGTCGGCACTGTTGTGGTTCGCGCTGCTTTCCTACCTGGGGGTGGCGGCGGCGGGGTATGCCTTTTCCGATCCGACGCCCGATCTCAACGAGCGCACGCTGGCCATGGCCGTCCCGATCGGCATGGCGCTGGCTTTCGTAGCCTGCGCCGCCGTCTACCGCGCCTGGCCTGCACACGCCTGGAAACACGGGTTCCCCCTGCTGTTTGCCGCTGTGGTGATTGCTTCGGGAATGCCGCAGAGTCTTCAACTGCTCGGCGATTATCACCGGGAAGGCTATGGCTACCTCGGCCAGCGTTGGCGGCTTTCGGCCACCCGCCTGGCGGCGGCTGAACTGCCCGCTGACGTACCTTTAATCTCCAACGAGTACAGCGCCCTAGGATTTTGGCTGGGGCGGCCGGTGTACCCCATCCACGAAGTGGTTGCCTTGCAACCGCAGGCGCTGGATGCCCGCTTCGGCGACGATGGGAGCGACGACGCCCAGCAGGTCTTCCGCCGGCAGGGCGCCGCGCTGGTGCTCTTCGACAATATCCGCTGGCAGTTGGATGCACTCTACTTCGAGCAAACCCCCGAACGCCTGGATGCGATGATTCGCGATCTGGACGTCTACGGTGACTACGCCGACGGGGCAATTTATTTCTATCCCACCCCGTAGGGACGGACGCATGCCTGGGTGAACACGCAGGTTCGCCCCTACGATTGGACCATCGTTTACTTTATGCAACACTTCCTTGCCTCCATCCATCGCTCCGAGCGCTTGACCCACCTGATCGTAGTGATCTACTTCACCCTCATGACGGTGGCTTATACTTTTCCGCTTGTCTTCCACATGGCCGATTCCGTGGTCGGCGACATCGGCGACAATATCTACTTCGTCTGGCTGTTTGGCTGGTACCAGAAAGCCCTATTCAGCCTGCATATCAACCCTTACGTGCATCCGGGGTTAAATTTTCCCCAGGGATGGAATCTGGCGACGACCGATATTGTTCCGGTTCAGGTGCTCATGGGCCTGCCCGGCAGCCTGGTGTTCGGGCCGACCTGGGGGTACAACTTTGCCGTTTTAGCCACGTTCGTGCTTTCGGGTTGGTGCATGTACACAGCCGTCAGAAAGCTGAGTGCCAGTTCGCTGGCCGGCCTGGTGGCCGGGACGCTGTTCGCTTTTTCGCCTTTCCGTTGGGCCAGGTACCTGGTCGGTCACCTGAACCTCTTGGGCACGTTCTGGCTGCCGGTGTATTTCCTCGCCGTGTCCGAATTCCTGGCCGGCGCGCGCGGGCAGTGGCGTTGGCTGCTTGCGGCGGCGCTGCTGCTGCTTGGCCTTGGCCTGAGCGCACCGTACTACCTGTACATGGGCCTGATCGTCACGGTCGTTTTTGCCTTGGCGCTGCTCTTTTTTTCGCGCAAGTCGCTCGGCATCCGCACGGCCCTCCTGCGCACCGCAGCCTTGTTTGCCGCCTTGCTGCCGGCGGCGCTGATTGCCATGCTGCCCTACATCGTTTCTGAGTCGCAGGGAAACTTGAGCGATCGCTCGCTGCAATACGCCAGCGGCTATTCGGGCAGCCCGCTCGATTTCGTCTTGCCGGTCAATTTCTACCTCAAGGAAACGCTTTGGGATCTGGCCGGGCGCTCGCTGGAGCACGAAAATGCACTCTACATCGGTGTGGTTTGCGCCGCGCTGGCTGCCGTGGCGTGGATCAAGCGCCGGGAACTGCAACAGGCCCCCTGGGTGCAGGCCGCCCTGGTGACCAGCCTGGTGGCCGTGGTGCTGGCGATGGGTGTCTACCTGCGTTTTCAGGATACCCCCTGGGTGTGGCACGTGCCTCAAGTGTTGCAACCCCTCCTGGGCCGCGATGCGCTGCGCATCCCGCTGCCGGGCTATTTTCTCTTCCTGTACATGCCTTTTTTCGCCAAGATGCGTGTGATGATGCGCTTTGGCATCTTCACATTGACCTTCCTGCCCATGCTGGCCGGGCTGGGCAGCGCCTGGCTCTTCCGCCGCTACCCCGACCGGCGTTACTGGATTGCGCTGGGGCTTTTGCTGGCCATGGTACTGGACGTTTACCCCGGCGTTTATGGGCGCTTCTCGCCGGTGGCGCCGCGCCCGGTCGATACCTGGCTGGCCGCTCAGCCCGGCGATGGGGCCGTGGCCCAGTTTCCGTTTACGCAGGTCGTCGACCAGGATCAGATCTATTACACACTCGTTCACGGCAAGCCCTTCATCGGCGGTTTCTTCAACGCCAACCAGCCCGAGCAGTACCAGCGCATCAAGCCGGTCATGGACGCTTTTCCCGATGCTGCCAGCGTTGCCTTGCTCGAGGAGCTTGGCATGCAGTATATCGTGGTAGATGCCGGTGCCTACGCCGATTTCCCATTGGTTCAGCGGCGTATCGAAGAACTGGGCCTGGTTTTGCAGACGATTGCCGGCGATGCGTACGTGTACGGCTGGCGGTGATGGTGAAATCACGATGAAACCGCGCTTCAATCCGCATTCTCCTGCATGGATTCGTGCCCTGCTTTCTTTAGACTGGCCGATCGCCGTCCTGCTGGCCTCCTTCGGCCTGTTGGGTGCGGCAGTAGTTGCCTACGCCACGACCTGGGGACCGGTGATCTACAGCGATGCCGCCGGCTATATCAAAATTTCGGAGAATATCCTCGCCGGGCACGGCGTGGGCGTCTTCGAACCCAGCGGGCGCTTCAGCCCGCTGACGCACCAACCGCCGTTTTATCCCATCATCCTGGCGGGCGTGCAGTTGTCGGGCTTGAACGGCGTGGATGCTGCGCGCTGGCTGCACGTCGTACTCTTCGGGTTGACGGTTTCGCTGACGGGGGGGCTGCTCTACTGCTTCAGCCGTTCGTTGTGGCTGGCTGCCGCCGGGTGCCTGTTGGTGCTGGCCTCGCCGGTGCTGCTGCCGGTCTTCCCGACGGCCATGTCGGAGCCTGCCTTTACTTTCATTGCCCTGGCCGGGCTGGCGCTGTTCCTGGCGTACTTCGACCGTGAGCGCACGGGTTTCCTGGTGGGGGCGGGCTTCTTGATGGGTCTGGCCCTGCTGACGCGCTATCTTGGGGCAGCGCTGATCCTGGCAGGCGGACTCAGCCTGCTGCTCTTTGCCGCCGGAAGCCTTTGGCGGCGGGTGGGCAGGGCGGCCATCTTCGGGCTGGCCGGCGCGCTGCCGGCGGTGGTATGGCTGACCGGTGTCTACCTGGCAAAGATCGAGCTGCCGCGTCGCTTGCAGGAATCGCAATCCTACATTTTTCGCGCCCGCGAGGCGCTGGCCGCCCTGGTCAACACGCTTTGGAATTGGTTCCCCGGCCTGGAAAACGTTCTCGTCGATGCCAACCGGCCGCGCACCTTGCTGCTGGCCCTGTGCGCCGCGGGGCTTTTGGCCTTCGCCGTCCTCGCCCTGCACCGCCTGGGACCCGCCGGTCTGCAGGCCGGGCGCTGGCTGGGCGTGCTGGCCCTGTTTTTCTTCACGCTGCCGGCCACGCTGATCGTCATGTACACCTTCTCCGACCCGGCCCCCGACGTGGACGACCGGATGCTCTCCCCGTCGTATCCCTGGTTCGTACTGCTGCTTCTGGGTCTGGGCTGGCTACTTTGTCGTGCCTGGAAGCCCCGGTGGCTGCTGGCGCTGCCGGCCGCCTTGGCGGCTGCCTTTCTGCTCTTCTTTGCGCCGCGCAACCTGGCCTTGCTCGATGAACTTCACCAAAAGGGGAAAGGCTACCTGAGCGTCCAGACGCGCAGCTCGCCGACGCTGCGGGCGGCCCAAGGCCTGCCTGCCGGGACGATCCTGATCTCCAACGAAAACGCGCTGCTGTTGTTTTACACTGGCCGGCCGGTATATCCCATGGCCGAAGCTGTCAAGTTCGAGCCACAAGAATTAGACCTGCGCTACGGCGACTACCTGGCCGACGCCTCAGAGCAGCTTTTTCGCCAACAGGGCGCTGCGTTGGTCCTGTTCGACAGCGTGCGCTGGCAGCTCGACCCGCTTTACGGGCCGCAGGCCGAGGCGCGCTGGCAGGCATTGGTGCGTGGCTTGACCGTCTATGCCGATGATGAAGACGGCGCAATTTACTTTTACCCCACGGAAGAAAACCCATGACCCCTGAAAACATCCGCCAGAAGTTCGATCTGACCGGCCGCGTGGCCATCGTCACCGGTGGGCCGGGACTGCTCGGCCGCGAGTTCTGCCGTACGCTGGCCGAAGCCGGCGCCGCCGTCGTGGTAGCCGACGTTAATGGCAGCGCCGCTGCAGCGGTTGCCTCCGATCTGACCCGCCAGGAATATGCGTCCGTTGGCGTGCAGGTCGACATTACCCATCCCGAATCGGTTCACGATCTGGTCACGACGACTCTGACGGCCTTCAAACGGCTGGATATTCTCGTCAACAGCGCCGCCCTCGATCCCAAAGTCGATCCGGCTGCCCTCGAGAACCGCGCCACCCCGCTGGGGGCCTTCGAAGATTATCCCCTCGATGCCTGGAAGGCCGCCCTGGACGTCAACCTGACCGGCGCCTTCCTGGTAACCCAGGCCTGCGTGAAGCCCATGCTCGAGGCGGGTAAAAAGGGCAGCATCATCAACATTTGTTCCACCTACGGGTTGAACGGCCCCGATCAGCGCATTTACATCAAGGAAGGCCAGCCGCAGACCTTCAAGCCCGTCTATTACACGGTCACCAAGGCCGGGGTGCTTGGCTTTACCAAATATCTGGCGGCCTACTACGCCGGCACGCAAATCCGCGTCAATGCCCTGACGCCCGGCGGCGTGTTCAACAACCACGACGACACGTTCACGCAAAATTATGCCGCCAAGACCATCCTTGGACGCATGGCCCGTAAGGACGAAATGAACGGTGCCCTGCTTTACCTGGCCTCGGATGCTTCGTCCTACATGACCGGCGGCAACTTGGTGGTGGATGGCGGTTGGACGGCGTGGTGAAAAGACAAACACTCTTCTTGGCGGTGTTTTTGGTCCTGATCGCTGCGCTGTGTTACCTGCCGCTGGCGCACCGCTTTGGTTTCTACAATGATGATTGGTACCTGCTCTACGCCTGGGACAGTGTCCAGGGCAGCCAGGGTGCAGCCGGCCTGGCGGAAGTTTTCGCCGTCGACCGACCGCTGCGCGGCCTGGTTGTCGGTGGGCTGTTCGAGCTTTTTGACGTCAATCCCTTGCTGTACAGCCTGAGCGCTTTTGGGCTGCGCGTGGCCGGGGCCTACGGGGTGTGGTGGCTGTTGCGGCGGGTCACCGGCCGGCAGTTGACGGCCTACCTGGCGGCGCTGCTGTTCGTCGTCTATCCCGGTTTTCTCGACCAGCCGAACGCCATCGACTACCAGTCCCACCAGATCGCCTTTGCCCTGGAAATATTCTCGCTGGTCCTCTCGCTGCGCGCGGTGGATGTGCGCAGCGGGTGGCTCAAAGTTGCTTCGATCGTTGTTGCCAGCCTGTTGGCCCTGTTCAGCTTTTTGCTGATGGAGTACTACATCGGTTTGGAAGGCCTGCGTTTTCTGCTGCTGCTGGCCGTCTGCAGCGCGGCCGGGAAGCCAGGTTGGCAGCCGCGCCTGCAACGGACGCTGCTTTATATGGCGCTGCCGCTCATCGTCAGCCTGGGATTCTTCTACTGGCGCGTCTTCATCTTCCAGGGAGAACGCCTGGCGACCGATATCACGGCCATCGCCGCCGGCCTGGCCGGGTCGCCTGCGCTGCGTGGCGTGTGGATGCTGATCCGCCTCTTCCAGGACGTGTTCAACGTGAGCTTCGTGGCCTGGGCCGAGCCGCTCTACCGCCTGGCTTTTTCGTTGCGGCTCAAGCACTTCCTTCTCGCCGGGGGCATCGGCGTTGCCGCAGCGGGGCTGGTGCTTTTCCTGGCCCGCTTTGCTTTCAGGGTGGCCGAAAATGAGAGAGGTAGTGACGCACAGGCCGATTCCACAAAGCTTGCCGGGCATCTCGCACCCTGGCCGTTGACCTTGCTCGGCGTGCTCGCCATCGTCTTTGCCCTCCTGCCGATCCATTTTGGCGACCGGCACGTGCTTTTCGAGAGCTTCGGCCGCTTCACGCTGACGGCTTCGGTCGGGTTGGCGTTCGTTCTGGCGGGGGTGTTGGCCGCACTTGGGCCGCGCCTGCGTACAGGGCTGGTAGTGGCGCTGGTTGGGCTGGCCGTCATGGCGCACAGCGCCAACGCCATCCGCCACGCCGAAAATTGGGACGTGGTGCGCAATTTCTGGTGGCAGGTCTCCTGGCGTGCTCCGCAGATCGAACCGGGGACGCTGCTGATCGCCAGCTATGCCGGCCAGGGCATTGCCGAAGATTACTTCGTCTGGGGCCCCGCCAACCTGATTTACTACCCAGACTTGCAGTCGGGCCTGCCGGTTACGCTCACGCTGACGGCCGCAACGCTCAACCAGGCCGACGTACTCAACACACTGCGCGGCGCCAGCGAAGAACGTATCCGCCGGGGCATGTCTGGCGAGAAGGATTTCGGCAGCGTGCTGGTGCTTTCGCTGCCGGCCGCCGATTCCTGCGTGCACGTGCTGGATGGCAACAGCCCGGAGCTTTCGGCGCAGGATCGCCCGGAAATCATGCTCCTGGCCGGCCTGTCGCAGATCGAGCGCATTCGCCTGGACGATGAACCCAGGCTGCCACCGGAAGCGATCTTCGGCCAGGCGCCTGGTGTGGGTTGGTGCTATTACTACCAAAAAGCCAGCCTGGCGCGCCAGCAGGGCGATTGGGACGAAGTCGTTCGCCTGGGCGATGAAGCCCTGGCGCAGGACCTGCGCCCGTACGACTGGATCGAGTGGCTGCCCTTCGCACAGGCCTATGCCTATACCGGGCGCTCGCAGAGTCTGCACGACACAGCCGCCGTGCTGCGCACCGACCTGTTTTACCGCCATGAGGCCTGCCGTCTGGCCCGCAGCGACGCATATGGGTATGCACAGGCGTATCCTGAAGGCCACGAGCAACTGGTCGAAATGCTGTGCCGGCCGTAAGGGAGGAAAAACTGCGTTTTTGTAAGGAATTTTTACTCAGGATTTGCGCCGTTCGCGCCCATTTTTGGCGATAATACTGCGTAATGCGGCATTGATTCCGCAACAGGACTTGTGGTTCTTTCGCCCTCAACAGGGCGACCTGATGTATCGAAGGTAGGGTGTCATGATCGATGTGCTCGCGCTCGTTCCGGCCCGTGGTGGGTCGAAATCCATTCCCCGCAAAAATATTGCTGCTCTGGGCGGCCATCCGTTGATTGCGTATAGCATTGCAGCCGGTTTGCAGGCCAGGCTGGTCACGCGCACTGTCGTTTCAACCGACGACGAAGAAATTGCTGCCGTGGCGCGCCAGTATGGGGCTGACGTGCCCTTCCTGCGGCCCGCCGAATTCGCCCAGGACAACACGACCGACTTCCCTGTGTTCACGCACGCCCTGGGCTGGCTTGCCGAGAACGAGGGCTATTCTCCGCAGATTGTGGTGCAGCTTCGCCCGACGTCACCCATCCGCCCACCCGACCTGGTAGACGAAGCCGTTCAGATATTGATCGATCACGTGGACGCCGATTCGGTGCGCGGCGTGGTGCCCTCCGGCCAAAACCCTCACAAGATGTGGCGTATCACGCCCAATGGCCGCATGGCCCCGCTGCTGGCTGTCGAAGGGCTTGCCGAACCCTATAACGCCCCCCGCCAGGCCCTGCCCCCGACCTACTGGCAGACCGGGCACATCGACGCCATTCGCGTCAGCACCATTATCCAGCAAAATTCCCTCAGCGGCGAGGTGATCTTGCCGGTGATAGTCGATTCCCGCTACACGATCGATATCGATACACCACGCGACCTCGAGCGCGCCGCCAGTTTGCTGCAAAGCGGCCTGGCGATGGTCAAGCCGCTCTCCTCCTCTCCGCTTCCTATGGGGAGCGGCAGCGACTCGCTTTTCCCGGCGGGTGGCGCACCGGGGACGCGGACAGAAAACCAGGCCAAACGCTCGCTGCCGGCAACGGTTGCGCTCGTCGTTTTCGACTTTGACGGTGTCATGACCGATGACCACGTCTGGATCGATCAGGATGGGCGCGAGCTGGTTATGGCCAGCCGCGCCGATGGCCGGGGGGTCAGTATGCTCAAGCATGCCGGTATCGATGCGATTGTGCTTTCATCGGAAGTCAACCCGGTCGTGGCGGCGCGCTGCCACAAGCTGAAAATCCCCTGCTTCCAGGGGATCGAGGGCAAGGCGCCGGCGCTGCAAAACATCCTGGCCGAAAACGGCCTGCCTGCCGCCCAAGTGGTCTACGTGGGCAACGATCTCAACGACCTGCCCTGTTTTCCGCTCGTGGGCTGCGCCGTAGCGCCCGCCGATGCGCATCCCGATGTGCTGGCCCGGGCCGATCTGGTTTTGAGCAAGAATGGGGGGCATGGGGCCGTCCGTGAATTAAGTGAGCTAATTTTAGGACAACCATAACCGGGCGAACACCCGGGTTCGCCCTTACAGCCTTTTGGGGGTCTGTTTGTTTTCCAATACCCTGTTTCGTTCTAAGGAGCTTTCTGTGACTCGTGAACTTCGTCTTGGTACACGTCTGGTGGGCGATGGCCACCCGACTTATCTGATTGCCGAGGTTGGTATCAACCACAACGGCAGCCTCGAAATTGCCAAACAAATGATCGACGCCGCCGTCCATGCCGGTGTGGATGCGGTCAAGTTCCAAAAGCGCACCCCCGAAATCTGCACGCCGCCCGAGCAGCGCAGCCAAATGCGTGAAACGCCCTGGGGTTACATCACTTATCTCGATTACCGCTATAAAGTGGAGTTTGGCGAGCGTGAATACCGCCAGATCGACGCTTATTGCAAGGAAAAGGGCATCGACTGGTTCGTTTCGGTCTGGGATGAGCCATCGGTCGACTTTATGGAGCAGTTTTCACCCCTGTGTTACAAGATTCCCTCGGCCGCCCTGACCGATGCGGGCCTGTTGCGCCACCTGCGTGCCACCGGACGGCCGCTGATCCTCTCGACGGGCATGTCCACCGATGAACAGATTCATGCGGCCGTGGAAGTTGCCGGCCTCGATAACCTGGCGATCATGCACGCCACCAGCGCTTACCCCTGCGAACCGGACGAACTCAACCTGCGGGTGCTCGAAAAGCTGCGCCAGGCCTTCCCTTGCCCGATCGGCTATTCCGGCCATGAAGTGGGCCTGATCCCATCCGTCGTTTCGGTGGCCCTGGGGGCCTGCCTGATCGAGCGCCACATCACGCTCGACCGGGCCATGTGGGGCAGCGATCAGGCTGCTTCGGTCGAACCCGGTGGGTTCGAGCGCCTGGTGAAGTACGTGCGTGTCACCGAACAGGCGCTGGGCGACGGCGTCAAGCGTGTCTACGACAGCGAACGCGCTTCGATGAAAAAGCTGCGCCGGGTGCAGAGCTTGTAAGCTCATGGCGAGGTTCAGTTTGATCGGGCTTTTGGTTGTCGATGGGGCGCTGGCTAAAATGCTCTTCACCCTGCAAACAACCGCCGGCGTGCCGGAAGCCGATGGGCTGTGGATGGGCGCCGGACTGGCGTTGATGGCGGTCGGTTTGCTGGGGAGCAAACTGCCATGGAGAAACTGCCGGGCCGGCCCACCGGCAATGTTTGTGCCATCTGCTGCCTCGGGCATCGTGAAGCGCATCACTTACGCGTTGGCGTATGTCACGATTTTGTTTGCGGTGATGATCGCATTCCGTAGCATTTATCGCCTGGACAGCACGCGTGTCTGGCGCGATACCCTCACCTACACCGACGCAGCCAGTTTGCCTTTAGCTTCGGACGAGTTTTGGTTTGGCCTGCGCGCACCGACTTTGCCCCTGATCTACAAAGTCTTTGGCCTGACTTCGGATGTGGTCGATACACCGGCATTCGATATTCGTTCGAAGCGGCTGATCCTTTTTCAGGGTGCTTTTTCAGTTCTGGCGTTTTCTTTACTCGGTTTGGTGATTGGAACGCTTTTCATCAAGACACGCTGGCTAAAACCGGCCACTTTGGGCCTCTTTTTGGCATTTGGCTTGAATATTGCTGTCAGCCAGTGGAACAAGTTGCTGTTGTCCGAATCCCTGTCGACATCTCTTTTCGTGATCTTGATGGCGTTGGTTTTGCTCGGCGTTTATGGCTGGGCGCATTGGGAACAGGCCGCAGCGCCCTGGTGGATTGTCTACTTGTTGGTCCTGGCGGTAACAACGTTTTTCTACGCGTTGACCCGTGATACCAATATGTACTTCCTGCTCATGGCCGTGGCCTTGCTTGCGGCAGGTTTGCTGTTTAAATCGATCCAGCGGCATCCTGGCCTTCATGCCTATATGGCCTTGATTGTGGTAACCGGGTGTATCGTGGTTTTCCAGTATGTTTCGTTCCATCGCGGCTTGCGGTGGTTGTATCCCTTTGTCAATTTGTTTTACGAACGTATCCTTCCTGTACCTGATGCCAGGGCTTACTTTGTAAAGCAAGGCCTGCCGATGGCCGATGAATTGGATGATTTGCAGGCTGTCGAACGCCGCCAGTTGCATATCGTTCTTGCGCAAGATGAGCATTACCGGCCAATTTACGATTGGATGGTCGCCCACGGCAGTTCTGCCTATGCTCGCTACCTGCTTCTGAAACCGCTGAATTCGATGCTCCTGCCTTTTCAAGATTTTCGTAGCCTGGTCAGCCCGGATTCGTCGGAATACCGCATTCGCATGCTTGACGATCCCGCCTGGGTGACCGGGCTGCGGCATGTTTTATACCCAAGCAACGTGTTTTTGCTGTTCGCCTGGTTGAGTGGCCTGGTCGTGTCTGCTGTCTGGCAGTACAAGCGTTGCATCGGTTTGCCCTGGCAGGTTGTGCCTGTTGCCTTGCTGTTGACGCTTTATCCATTGATGTTCGTCATCTGGCATGGCGATTCCATTGAGCTGGAACGCCACGCTTATCAGATTGATTTTCAAATCAGGCTGGCGCTTTGGTTGGCGACAGTTTTTGTGTTCGAAGGATTTCTGCAATACTGTGCCGCTCAATTGGATAGAAAACGGACAACATGAAACGATTTCTCCTCTTCGCAATCTTGACTTTTGCCCTGCTCGGTGTTGCCGGCATCCTTTACTTGACACGTTCTGGCCCGGGGGTTTCCGGTGATGCCGTTCATTATATGGATGGGGCACGCAACCTGATCGCCGGGCACGGTTACGCCCGCTCAGCGGGTGATGGCACCTTCAAGCCAATCACCGGTTTCCCGCCCTCGTTTTCAGTCCTGATGGCCGTTGTCACCTTATTCAGCGGCAATACCTTGGAAGCGGGACGCTGGTTGAATGCTTTGCTTTTTGGTTGTAACGTTTTCTTGATGGCCTGGCTGGCGTACCGTCTGACGCAGTCATGGGGCGTGAGCTTGCTGGCCGGGTTGTTTGCCTTCGCCTTTCGCGATGCCCTTTTGATGCACGCCTGGGTCATGTCGGAGGGGCTTTACATTGCCCTGACGTTGGCGGCATTCGCTTGCCTGCTGCGATATTGGGAGCGGCAGCGCACCAACTGGTTGGTATTGGCTGCCCTGGCTGCCGGCTTCTCGGTGTTGGCGCGCTACGTGGGCCTGGCGCTGGTGGGGGCCATTGGCCTGGGCCTGTTGCTTTTTGGCGATCGTGCGGCCAAGCCTGTGCTGCGGGGCGTCTTCTCGCATTGGCAGAGCCGCATCAGCGCAGCCTTTTGGTTTGGCTTGATCGGCCTGCTGCCCTTGGCGGCCTGGCTGGGGCGCAATTCTCTGGTGGCCGGCAACCTGACGGCCCGCCAGACGGCCTATCACCCTGTTTCGAGAGAGATGTTGGTGGCCTTTTTCGACGAGTTATCGTCTTGGTTCGTGCCCAACGATTTGCACTTCGCCTGGAAGCCCCGCCTGGCCGTCTTCGGCCTGTTCGTGCTGGTGGGAGCGGCGTTGTTTCTCTGGTTAGCCTGGCGCAGCCGCTTGAGCGTAGATGGTTCTGCCTTGCGGGCCTTTCATCTTCAAAGCGTGATGGCGACTTTTATGGCCGCTTATCTGGCGATCGTTTTCGTCAATATGCTTACCCTCGATGCCAGCACTAGCGAGGGCGGCCTGCGGCGGTACCTGCTGCCGATCTATTACGTGCTGGCCTTGTGGATGCTGACGGTCTTCCATCAGGCCCTGCGGGCGCGGCCCGTTCGTCTTATCGCCGGCGCTGTGGCCGTGGGACTGCTGGGGGTGCATCTTTTTGGGGCGGTTCATTTCATGCGTGCGCCGGGGTACGTCTTCGGTTACACCGATGCCCGTAACGCTTCTCCCGAACTGGTGGCCGCTTTGCAGGCCATCCAGCCACAGCGTCCCTTGATCACCAATGATTACGAAGCCGTCTATTTCCTTGCCGGCCGGCCTCCTTACGGCCTGCCACAGACGTACGACAACTTCACCCGCCAGGAGAACGAAGATCGCTCCAGCTACGAAGCCGACCTGCTCGAAATAGAGCAACTGCTTAAGGATGGGGCCGTGCTGGTGGCCTACAACGCCGAGAGTAATCCAGCCGTGGACGCCCTGACGCCAAAACTGGTGCGCTGGCAGACTTTCGGGACGGTGGTTTTTTACGTTCACCCTGGTTTTGCGCCGTAGGAGCGAACCTGTGTGTTCATCCATGCCTGTGTTCGCTCACCGACCAGACGAGAATGTTGAAAAATGATGCCATCTTCCCCAATTCCATCCGTTTCACTGGTGATGCCGGTTTTCAACGAGGAGGATACCCTCGCACGGGTGATCGACGATACGATCCGCACATTACAGGACGAAGCACTCCCCTTTGAGATCGTGGCGGTCGATGACGGCTCTCGGGACGGCTCGTTTGCAATTTTACGTTCGTTGCAGGAGCGGTATGTAGGCACGCTGCGCATCGTGCAGCATGTTTACAATAAAGGATACGGTTCGGCGCTACGTACGGGCATCCGCTGCGCCCGCGGTGAGGTGGTGGTGTTGATGGATGCCGACGGCCAACACTCGGCCCGCGACATTCCGCGCCTGCTGGCGCTCATCCCGCCCTATGATATGGTGGTCGGCTACCGCACGGCCAGCTACCAGGGTCATTGGTCGCGCAACTGGGGCAACCGTTTCTACAACCGCTTTGCCAGTTGGCTGGCGGATTTCAAGATCGAGGACCTGACTTCGGGGTTTCGCGCCATGCGCCGGATAGCGGTGTTGCACTTCCTGCCGCTTTACCCGGCGGGTTTCTCGGCGTCGCTGACGGCGACGATGGCCTTCTTGAAGGCCGGCTACAGCGTCAAATTCATCCCGGTGGACGTATCCCCGCGTTCGGGCGGGCAAAGCAAGGTGCGTTTTTTACAGGACGGCAGCCGTTTCTTTACGTTGATCTTGCGCATGGTGATGCTCTACGATCCCATGCGGCTTTTTGTGCCCTTGAGCATCCTGGCCGTACTGCTGGGAATCGTCACCATGATCGCCGGCATCGTCGACGAACAGCGCTTTTTCTTCTCGAACTCCACCATTTTCTTTTTCTTTGCCGCCATTTTTACGTTTTTGATGGGCCTGGTGGCCAGCCAACTGGCCAGCAGCAGAGTTCACTACTACGGGGATGAGACGATCCGGGTCTTCGACACGCCGGGTGCTGGTGCCGGTGCAGGCAAGGATGCCTGAACGCCGTACGCCGGCGTGCTTCCGGGTAGTGGTGAGAAATTCCGTGAAAATTTGGTGGCAAGCACTCTCTGTTCTCGCACGCCTGGCGCTGCTGCTGCTGGCGTTCTTTCCACTGGGGAGGATGCTTTTCCAGAACTGGCCGGCCGTATTGGGCGCCTTTCGGCAGATGGACTGGTGGCGTTTTGCGGCCTCGCTGTTTGCACTGCTGTTGGTGCTGCCCTGGATGTCGTCGATATCGTGGGTCTGTGTCCGTTCGTTGGGGACGCCCATGCCGGTAAAACGGGTTTTCAGCCTGTACTTTATCACCCAGTTGCCCAAGTACTTGCCCGGCGGCATCTGGGCCTTTCCGGGCCGCATGGCGGCTTATCGTGTAGCCGGGATGCCCGATGCCTATGCCGTTTTGAGCGTCTTGCGTGAGGTGGCGGCGCTCTTCCTGGGGGCCGTCTTGGTCGGTGGGATGGCACTGCTGTGGCAGCCTGCGTTAGATGCGGCGCTGCAAATCGCCCTGGCGGCGGCCGTTGCGGCTTGTCTTGGCGCCATCGGCCTGGCGCATTGGCCCGCTTTCTGGCGGCTGCTGCAAAGGTCCCCGCTGGCAAGTTCGAGAATTTTCGCCCGCCTGCTGCAAGGGGATATCGCGGTCCTGACCAGCCTGCGCTGGCTGCCCGGCTCGCTGGCTTGCAGCCTGCTTTTTTGGCTGGCGATGGGCCTGCCGTTTGCACAGTTGGTAGCGGCTATGTCGTTGGGCAGTGCGGGACCTGGCTGGTTGCAGGCTGCGGCCCTTTTCGCACTCTCGTGGAGCGCCGGTTTTGCCATCGTTTTGGTACCGGCCGGTTTTGGCGTGCGTGAATCGGCGCTCTCGCTGCTCCTGCTGCCTTTTTTGCCGGCCGGTGCGGCGGCCAGCGTGGCGTTGCTCTCGCGCCTGTGGTGGATGGCGATCGAAGCCGTGTTGATCGGCGTTTCAATCGGCCTGGCAGGCGACCCGCGGGCTTGGCTGGGACAGGCGCAGGCTGGTGCCTCGGTGGATGCCGGTGTCGATTAATTTGCCCTGTGCACGGGCGAAACAGGTCTGTGGCGCTCCCGCCAAGGGAAAGCGCCGTGTTTGCGTGATGGATATGAGCCTTCTACAAAACGTTCTCCGCTTTTTGCCTGGGTTACGCCTGCGCGCCCGGCGTTTCGTTGCCGATGCGCGCATCTGGCAACTGACGCGCCAGGTTTTGGCGCATCGCCGCCTGAACGCACAGGCCCCGGTGGTCTTTTTCAACGCGTCGACGCGCCTGAACGGCGTCAGCCAGAATGCGGCTTTTTCGCTGTTGGCATCCCTGGGCCTGCAACTGGCCGGCGTTCCGGTGGTTCACTTTGCCTGCCACGCTGGCATGAGTCGCTGCGTGCTTGGGGCGGCCTACTTCGACCCGACGCAGGCGCCTCCCTGTAAGAACTGCATCGCCCAGACGCGCCCGCTGCTGCTCAACGGCCCGGTGATTCCCTTCCGCAGCGAGCCAAACCCCGGGCTGGTGGCTGCCTTGCAGGGCCGTGGCGTCGATGAGATGGCCGGTTTTTGCTGGCCGGTGGCCGATTTGGGTGTTTCGCCGTCGGCGATCAGCCAACTGCCCTCAGAAATTCCGCTTGGAGCGCTCGTCCTTCCTACCCTGCGCTGGGTCCTGCGCCGTCATCATTTGAACGATGATGCGCCAACCCGGGCACTGTTTCGCGAGTTCATCGTTTCGGCGGCAAGTGTCGCCCGGCACTTCGACGCCTTGCTGGTGGAGGTGCAGCCCCAGGCTGTGATCGTCTTCAACGGGCAGTTTTTTCCCGAAGCCACCGCCCGTTGGCTGGCCGGGGCGCGCGGTGTTCGTGCGATCAGCCACGAAGTGGGCCTGCGCCCGTTCACGGCTTTCTTCACCGAAGGTGAAGCCACCGCCTACCCACTCGACATCCCGGACGACTTCGAACTGGATGAAGCGCAAAGCGCCCGCCTGGATGAATACCTCTCGCAGCGCTTTCAGGGGCAATTCAGCATGGCGGGAGTACGTTTCTGGTCGGGTATGAGTGGGCTGGATGAGGCCTTCCTGGCGCGGGCGGCCGGGTTCAAGCAAATCGTCCCCGTCTTTACGAACGTCATTTTCGACACCAGCCAGCCGCATTCCAATGTCGTGTTCGCACATATGTTTGCCTGGCTGGACCTGGTTCTGGACCTGGCCAGCCGGAATCCCGAAACGCTTTTTGTGCTGCGTGCCCATCCCGATGAGACACGCCCCGGCAAAGAAAGCCACGAGAGCGTGGCGCAATGGGTGCAGGCCAACCGGGCAGCGGATCTGCCGAACGTCGTCTTCATCGATTCACGCCAGACGCTTAGCTCGTACGATCTGATCCGGCGTTCGAAATTCGTCATGATCTACAACTCGACTATCGGCCTCGAAGCATCCATTTTGGGCGCGGCCGTGCTGTGCGGTGGGCGGGCGCGCTTCACGCAATTGCCCACCGTCTTCTTCCCGCAGACGGTGGATGACTATCGCCGGCAGGCCGAAGCCTTCCTGGCGGCCGAGCGCATTGCGGTGCCTGCCGAATTCGAGCGCAACGCCCGGCGTTTCCTGTACGTCCAGTTGTTCCTTTCCTCGCTGCCGTTCGAGGAATTCATCGAAGAAGACGGTATCTGGCCCGGTTTCGTGCGCTTGAAGCCGTTCCCTTGGGAGCGCCTCAGGCCCGAGCATTCCCCTGCCATGCAGGCCATCGTCGATGGGGTTTTACACGGCGGAAACTTTTTGTTGAAACCCTGACGGCAATCGATGGCTCACTTTCTGAACCGTGACAACCTGTCCATGGACGAATGGGTAGCGCGCGGCCTGGTGCTGGCCGTGATCGTGCCGTGTTACAACGTCGAGCAGCACATTGCTGCGGTGGTGGCGTCCATCCCCGGGTACGTCCGGCACATTGTCCTGGTAAACGACGCCAGCCCGGATGCGACCGGTGAAATCTTGCAAGGATTGGCCGATCCACGCCTGGCGCTTGTCCATCACGAAGAAAACCAGGGCGTAGGCGGCGCCATGCTGTCTGGGTACCGGCTGGCCTGTGAACTGGGTGCCGACATCGCCGTCAAAATGGACGGCGATGGGCAAATGGATGCGGCCTACATCCCGGCGTTGGTCGAGCCGATTGTGACTGGACAGGCCAACTACACCAAGGGCAACCGCTTTCTGCACGAGCAGGAACTGCGCACTATGCCCTGGCAGCGCCGCCTGGGTAACGTCGGCCTGTCGTTTCTGACGAAGCTGGCCTCGGGCTACTGGAACATTTTCGACCCCACCAACGGTTTTACCGCCCTCGACCTGTCGATCTTTCCCTTGCTCGACCTGAAGCGCATCGACCGGCGGTACTTTTTCGAAACCAGCTTTCTCTTCGAACTGGGTTTACAGCGCGCCGTCGTGCAAGACGTCAGCATCCCGGCGCGTTACCAGGACGAAACCAGTTTTCTTTCTGAGTGGCATTCGCTGGTAGAATTCCCACCCAAAATCCTGCGCGGCCTGCTGCGGCGGATTTTACTGGTTCACTTTTTGCGCGATTTCAACGCTGTCTCGCTGTTCCTGATCGCCGGGTTGGTCGCCAGTACGTTCGGCCTGGCCTGGGGCAGCTACCACTGGTGGCACTCGGCGCTCGAGAACCGCTTCGCTTCGACCGGCACGATCATGGTCGCCGTGCTGCCGCTGATCGTCGGTATTCAACTTTTACTACAGGCCGTTGTGATGGATACTCAAAACATACCCAACAAACCCATTCGTGGAGACCGCCCATGATGCACTCCTGGTTCGAACGCTGGAATCGGCTGTGGGGCGGCCGGCCGGCGCGAGGTTGGTGGCTGGCATTGCTGCTTGCCTCGGCCTCGATCGCCGTGGCTGCGCTGCTGTACCTGACGCGTGATGGAGCCGGTGTTTCCGGCGACGCCGTCCACTACATGCAGGGCGCAGACAACCTTCTGGCCGGGCGCGGCTACAGCCGCCTGAAAGCCGAGGGCACGACGGTGCCGATCACCGCTTTCCCGC
Source organism: Chloroflexota bacterium (assembly GCA_049325275.1). Lineage (GTDB taxonomy): Bacteria > Chloroflexota > Anaerolineae > Anaerolineales > UBA4823 > CAIQJJ01. The sequence goes on along the minus strand of JBMOLU010000001.1, from coordinate 469,534 downwards.
CGTTTTTCTCCGTCGTCCTGGCCGGGTTGGGACTTTTTCTCCCGGTCTTTGACGCGGCGCGTTTGCTGAACGCTCTTCTCTTGGGGGGCAGCGTGGTGTTGCTCGGTTCGCTCGTCTTCCGGCTGAGCGGTTCGGGCGTATATGCCTTACTGGCCGGCTGGCTGTTGATGTATGCCGAAAGCATCGTGCGCATCCACGCCTGGGTCATGTCGGAGCCGCTGTTCATTTTTCTGTCACTGCTCGCCCTGTGGTGGGTGAACGACTACCTGTTCACACGCCGTTGGCCGCCGCTGCTGGCGGCAGGGCTGGTCGTCGGTGCGGCTGCGCTGACGCGTTACGCCGGCCTGGCGCTGATCCCGGCAATTGGCCTGATCGTCCTGTTCAGCGGCCGCGAAAAAGGACTGCGCCGGCTGGGCCATGCAGCTTTGTTCGGCGCGGCGAGCATGCTGTCGGTGGTGCTGTGGTTCTGGCGCAATGCCGCCGTCACCGGCAGCGCCAGCAACCGTGTGGTGGGGTACCATCCCATGTCGCGCGAACTGATCGACTTTTTCATCGATCAGATCGCCGTCTTCTGGCTGCCGCCTTCAATCGGCTTCCTGTGGCCGTATCGCCTGGTGTTGACCGTTGTCGTCTTGTTCGCGGGGACAGGAATTTACCTGCTGGCCTGGCGGCGCGCCCGCACGGCCGGCGCTTCACAAACACCTGCCCAGATGCCCGTGCTACTCGTCGTGTACGTGTTCTTTTACATCGTGCTCTTGCTGGCCAACACGACTTTTTTGGACGCCAGCACTGACGAACCGGGCATCCGGCGTTACGCCATCCCCCTCCTGCCGGTCTTCATCGTGTGGGCGTTTACGACTTTTCCGCTGTTGGGCGATCTGCTCGGAAAGAAACGGTGGGTTGGCCTGGCGCTGGCCGTGATGGGCCTGGGGATGGTGCTGTACTACGCCAACGACAGTGTTTCTTATCTGCGCCACCCTAATTACTCGTTCGGCTATACCGACATGCGCCGCTTTTGGGAATGTGAAGTCACCACGCTTCACCAGATCGATGCCGCCACGCCGATGTTGACCAACGACTACGAGTTGTTCTACTTCCTGGCCGACCGGGTCGCCTACACGCTGCCCAAACGGTACGATCACTACCAGGCTAAAGAAGTGGCCGATTACGAGGAGAAGATGGACGCCATCCGTGACCTGTTGGCCCAGGATGCGGTGCTGGTCGTCTTTGGCGTGCCGGATGAATATGGCGAAGAAGTAAAAGAATTGATCGCCGGTGAAAGCCTGGAAACCTGGAAGGACTGCGGGCAGGCGCGTTTTTTGGTGCTGCCGTGACGGCGTGTATGGATTCCAATGGGCGTGCAAGCGCGTCCGGTGCATGGGCAGATGTATGGGCCTGCCCCTACGGGTTGGTGTGAATGGATCGATTGCAAAGCAAGGCGGCAAGCACCCGTTTCAGCGCTGTGGCGGTCGTGCTACTGCTGGCGATCGTCTTTTGGGTGGCGCGCTACTGGCGCAGCGCCGGCTTTTTACTCTACGAAGACGACTGGATGATCGTACCCCAGGCGGTCGACTTCGGCACGGCCGAAACGCTGCGCTTCATCGCCAATTACATCCTCCAAATGCGCGGCCACGCCCGGCCGCTTTCGGACAGCCTGATCTACCTGTTCTCGCACCTTGCCGGGCAAGCGGGCGGGATCTGGGCGATTTACCTGGCCGGGTACGCCATCCAACTGCTCAATATCGGGCTGTTTTATGCCCTGCTGCGGCGCCTTGCGGGACGGGCTGCCTTTACCGGTCGGGCGTTTGCTCTGCTCGGCGGGTTGGGGTACTGCCTTTTCTCTGCTGACACGACCCAGGTTTTTCTGACGCACTCGCTCGGCCTGCACCCGTCGATCACGCTGGTTTTGCTTGCCTTTCACCTGTTCCTTTCCGGCAAAACAGCGCTGGCTTATCTACCGGCCGGGGTGATCCTGTTCTCGTACGAGACGCCTTACCTGCTTTTCCTGGCGGCGCCGCTGCTGTTGCGGGACTGGGACGCACGCTGGGCGAAGAAGGCCCTGCGCCATGTTTTGATCGTGCTGGGCCTGCTGGGGGCGGTTTTCGTTTTTCGTTCGGCCATCGGCGAGGGACGCGTGGGGGGGCTGGGCTGGCAGGCGTTGCTGGCGACGCCGGTCTTGCACATGCTGCAAGGCCCATGGGTCAGCCTGGGCTCCTATTTCTTGCGGCCCGTTCAGGCATTGGCGGCCGGGAAACCGGAAGCCCTGCTGGCCGCATCGATCGCTTTTCCCGTTTTGCTGGCGCTTTTTTTACGCCTGAAGCAGCGCGAAAAACCCTGGGACTGGGCTGCGGCAGCAACGGCCCTGCGCGCCCGGCGCTGGTCGGCCATCCCACCGCAAATGCGTCTCCTGTTACAGCTTTCGCTGGCCGCACTGGTATTGATTGCTTTGGCCTATCCGCTGACCTTTACCGTGCGGGCGTACGCCATCAGCGGGCGCGACACGCGCGTCCATGCGGCGGCGGTAGTCGGCGCCGGGCTGCTTTGGGGATGTGTCGGGCAGGCGCTGTTTGCGGCCGTGCGCCGGCCGCGTGGGAGAATACTGGCTTCGACAGGGTTGAGCGCCACGTTCGCCTTGCTGGTCGCCTACGGTTTCGTCATCCAGGCCGACTACGTGCGCGCCGCACAGTTACAGCGTAATTTTTGGGCCGAACTGCTGCCCCTGATCGCCGATATGCAGGTGAAGGAAAACATGGTCGTGCTGATCGAACCGGGCGGCCTCGAAGACACGGCCCAGATCGGCGCCAACACCTGGATTTTGCCGCGTCTGTTGGAGCGTATGTATCCATTTCCGCCGGAGTGGAATCACCCGCCGCGTGTTTACCGCCTGATGCCGGGTTGGCCGGCGCAGCTTGCCGCGCCCGATGGGTTGCTGCGTGTCAATGGGGCCACCGCCATCACCGCCTGGACGGAGAATTTCACCGTTCCCAGCGATCACGTAATCTGGATCGACACGCAGGGCGGCGTGCTGCAACGCCGGGCCGGCCCGCTGGTTTTCGACGGCCAGTCCTACCCGTTGTATGCCTACGATCACGGAGAACGATTATGGGAGCGCCGGCCGGGCATCTGGTACGCTTATTTTTTCAGCCCGTAAGGGCGGGCCTATGTGTCTATCCTCGGACCCGTTGGTTCGCCCTCCGAACAGGGCAGACACGTGGGTCTGTCTCTACCGTCCGTGGGTGTTTGCGTGTTCGAATGGTGGTATGTTGAAAAGAATTCTGGCTTCCCGTTGGGTGTATGCCCTGCCTTTGCTGGCTTGCCTGCTGGTGATGCTGCCGCGCCTGCTCTCGCCGCAGTTTGGCCTGATGGATGATGGCCGTTCGCTGATCACCGCGCAGAAACTCTCTGATGGTGTCTGGGATATGCGCGTGGACGTGCAGGAAGGGCGTTCGCGCCCGTTGTACTGGTTGTATTTCAGCTTGTTTTACGCCCTTTTTGGCAAACAACCGTTCTGGTTCTTCCTGGGCAATACACTCGTGCTGCTGGTTGCGACCCTGGCCCTGATGTCGTTGGTACGCGGGTTGGGATGCAGCCGCCTGCACGCCTGGCTGGCCGGGTTGCTGTTTGCCCTGGCCGGGCCGGTGATCGAAAATTTTTATACCCTGACGAAAGGCGAAACGCCCCAAGTTGCGTGGCTGGTCCTTTCGCTGCTGGCGATGTTCGCCTTCGAAAAGGCTGCGGTGCGGGCGTACAGGCTGTTCTGGCTGCTCCTGGCGGCGTTGTTGCTCTGGAGTGCCCATGCCAGCAAGGAGACTTCCCTCGTCGTGCTGCCGATCAGCCTGGTCTGGTGGGGGGCGGCCTGGCTTGGGTCGCGCCGCCGTGCCTGGCGGGCCGCCTGGCGCCTGCCAACGCTGGGTGCATACGTGCTTGCCAACGGCCTGGCGGCGGCGGCTTTTCTGGCGCTCCGGGCGGCGACGGTTGGTATGAGCTTGACCGGTGGGTCCTACACTGGACGTTATGCTTTCGACCCGGCCCAAATTTCTGCCTCGCTGATCCGTTGGGCCGGCTGGCTGGCGCGTGACTTTGCCTACGCCGTCCCCCTGGCCATCCTGGCCCTGGCCGCCTTTTTCGTGTTGCGCGACCGTGCTCGTTTGCCCGTCCAACTGGCTGCCCTGCTCTGGATGGCGGCCTGGATTGTGGTTTTTATGCCCTGGGGCTTGATGGCCGAGTATTACATGCTGCCTTTTGCCCTGGGCCTGGCGGTCGCGGCAGGCGGGTGGATCGAGGAAGGGATTTTCTTGTGGCGGGCCGGTGCGTGGGCACGCCGCGGCGCGGCCGTGGCGTTCGCCTTGGCGGCGCTGTTGTTCGTTGCCGGCCTGTTCAACAACCTCACCACGGCGCGCGTGCAGTTGGCCGTCGATGCCGCCAACGCCCAGGCCCTGCGCCACCTGGCCGAGATAGCGCCGCAGGGCAGCGCCGTGCTCGTCAATATCCAGGTGCCCAACGAGTACTTTTTTGCCTCGGAAGACCACCTGTGGTACATCTGGGAGCGCCCGGACCTGAACCTGCGCCCGGTGGCCGGGGATACCATGCCAGCGCTCGGCGAGGTGGGGCATTACTACCTGCTGGTGCCGCAGGTCGAAAACCAGCCGCTGCAAACCGTGCGTATGGGCGTGGTCGAGGAGACGCAGCAAATCTGGAACTCAGTCCTTGAAGGGTACATGGCCGGGCAGGGCTGGCAGCCGGTGACGACGGTGCAGCGTAACGTTCGCTTGAGCGTGGTCGACTTCGCCCGCCTGTTTTGCCCGTTCATACCCACGCGCGCCTTCTGCGCCGTGGACGCCCCCCTGGTGGACACGCGGTTGTTCGCCTACGGTTGGCAAATCTATTCGTTGGAGATTTCAAAGTAAGGCCTATGACTAAGATCGTCGCCCTCGTGCCCATGCGCCACCACTCGCAGCGCGTGCCCGGCAAAAACTACCGCCCGCTGGCAGGCAAACCGCTTTACCACCACATCATCCAGGCCCTCTTGCAGTGCCCGGAGATCGGTGAAGTCGTGGTCGATACCGACAGCCCGCCCGTTATGGATGGCTTGCGCCGGCATTTCCCGGCCGTGCACGTGCTTGAGCGCCCCGAACACCTGCGCGCCGACGCCATCGCCATGAACGAGATCCTGGCCTACGACACCGAGCAGGCGCCGGCCGATTTCTACCTGCAAACGCACACCACCAACCCGCTACTGCGCCCAGAGACGATCTCGCGCGGCCTGCAAGCCTTCGTGGCGAACTACCCGGCCTACGATTCGCTTTTCTCTGTGACCCGCCTGCAAACTCGCCTGTGGGATCAACTGGGCCGGGCGATCAACCACAACCCCGCCGTCTTGCTGCAAACGCAGGATTTGCCCCCGGTGTACGAAGAAAACTCCTGCCTGTATCTTTTCACCCGCCAAAACCTGTTGGCCCGCCGTAACCGCCTCGGCGAGCGCCCGATGATGTTCGAAATCGACGCCGCCGAAGCATGGGACATCGACGAAGAACTTGATTTTGCCGTGGTCGATTTTTTGATGCAACGAACGGCTGTGTAAGGTTAGCGTCGTTCGCTCGCCGCTTTCCAACCATCTCCTACTCGCTTTACCGCCTATGCTCACCATTCTCCTGACCGCTCCCTACATGCTGCCTTTTCGCGATCGTTTCATCCCGCTGCTCGAAGGCTACGGCCTGCACGTGATCGCCCCTGACGTGCGCGAACGCATGGAAGCCGATGACTTGTTGGCGTACGCCGGCCAGTTCGACGGCGCCATCTGCGGCGACGACCGTTACACCGAAGACGTGATCCGCACCTGCCTGCCGCGCCTGAAGGTGATCTCCAAGTGGGGCACCGGCATCGACTCGATCGACAGCGCCGCTGCCGCCCGCCTGGGGGTTCAGGTGCGCCGTACGCCGAATGCCTTCACGCTGCCTGTGGCCGACAGCGTTTTGGGCTACGTGCTGGCCTTTGCCCGTCGTCAGCCGTGGATGGACCGCCAAATGAAAGCAGGCGAGTGGGAAAAGATCCCCGGCCGCGCTCTGCACGAGTGCACCCTCGGCGTGATCGGGGTCGGCAACATCGGCAAGGCCGTCATCCGCCGGGCGCGTGCGTTCGGTATGAACGTGTTGGGCAACGACATCGCCGCCGTCGACCACGTCTTTCTGGCCGAAACCGGCCTGCAAGTGATCGACCTCCCCGCGCTGTTGGCGGCTTCCGACTTCGTCAGCGTCAACTGCGACCTAAACCCCACCAGCCACCACATCGTCAACGCGGCGGCGCTGGCCCAGATGAAGCCCACCGCCGTCCTGATCAACACCGCCCGCGGGCCGCTGGTCGACGAGCTGGCCCTGGTCGCTGCCTTGCAGAGCGGGCAAATCGGGGGCGCGGCGCTGGACGTGTTCGAGTTCGAGCCGCTGCCGCTCGACAGCCCGTTGTTGCAGATGGACAACGTCATGCTGGCTCCGCACAACACCAACTCCAGCCCGGCGGCGTGGGAGCGGGTGCACCTGAACACGATCAAAAACCTACTGGACGGCTTAGGCATCGCGGCCTAGCAGATGCTTTTGCTCATATGACCGCGTGTTCCATCGTGATTCGGGCGTACAACGAAGGGCGGCACATCGGGCGTCTGCTGGAAGGCATCCAACGGCAAACGATGCAGGATGTCGAGATTGTCCTGGTCGATTCCGGATCGACCGATGAAACACTGGCAATCGCCGGGCGTTACCCGGTGCGCGTCGTGCACATCCGCCCGCAGGATTTCACCTTCGGCTATTCGCTCAACCAGGGAATTGCGGCGGCGACTGCGGAAGCGGTCGTTATCGCCAGCGCACACGTCTACCCCGTGTACCCCGACTGGCTGGAACGCCTGCTGGCGCCTTTGGACGATCCCCACGTGGGGTTGACTTACGGGCGCCAGCGCGGAAACGGTGTCACCCGGTTCTCCGAAGCGCAGATCTTCCAGCGCTGGTTTCCGGCGCAGTCGCAGTCCCGGCAGTACCATCCCTTCTGCAACAATGCCAACGCAGCCATTCGCCGGGCCTTGTGGCAGCAACACCCTTACGATGAAACCCTGCCCGGCCTGGAAGACCTGGCCTGGGCCAACTGGATGATGGCGCAGGGCCATGCCCTGTCGTACGTCGCCGAAGCGGAAATCGTCCACGTGCACGACGAAACGCCACGTGGGGTCTACAACCGCTACCGCCGCGAAGCCATGGCCTTCAAACGCATCTTCCCGCAGGAACGCTTTCACCTGTGGAATTTCGCGGGCCTGTTCCTGTCGAACGCTGCCAGCGATTGCTTTCACGCCGCCCGGCAGAAAAAGCTGTCGCAGAGCCTGGCGAGCATTCTCTGGTTCCGCTGGATGCAGTTCTGGGGCACCTACCGGGGCTACCGCCAGTCAGGCCCGCTCACCTGGCAGCTGCGCCAGACGTTCTACTACCCGCACGGGATGCAAGTCGCAAACGAAACGCCGCCCCGCCAGGTGGCGCCCATTCGGTATGAAGAAGGATAGCAACCTATGCACAACCAAGACCCTCGAACCGTCCTGATCACCGGAGCCGGCGGCGGCATCGGCCGTGCCGCCGTGGCCTTGTTTGCTGAAAACGGCTGGCGCGTGATCGGCGTCGACCGGAGTGCGTTCGGCGCCGGCTTTCCACAAAACGGCCTCTTCATCCAGGCTGACATCGCCACCCCGGACTCGATCGCAGCCGTGTGGCAGCAGGTCGGCCGGTTCACCGCCGACCTGACCGCCCTGGTGAATAACGCCGCCGTGCAGGTGGCCAAGCCACTGGTCGAGACCAGCGTCGAAGAGTGGGATCGCGTGATGGCCAACAACCTGCGCCCGGCTTTTTTACTGTCGAAGTTGAGCTACCCATTGCTCAAGGGCTGCGGCGGTGGGGCCGTGATCAACGTCTCGTCGGTGCATGCCGTCGCCACATCGGCCAATATCGCCGCCTATGCGGCCAGCAAGGGCGGGCTGCTGGCGCTGACCCGGGCGATGGCGATTGAGTTCGCCCCTGATAACATTCGTGTCAACGCCGTCTTGCCCGGCGCCGTCGACACGCCCATGCTGCGCGCCGGCCTGGACCGCGGCCACTTGGGCGGCGATACGCTTCAGGACCGGCTCGATAACCTGGCCCGTAAAACCGTCAGCGGCAAGATCGGCCAGCCGACCGAGATCGCCCACGCCATCTACTTCCTGGCCGACGGCAACCAGTCGTCCTTCATGACCGGCCAGGCGCTGGTCGTCGACGGCGGGGCCACCTGCCGCCTGAGCACCGAATAAAACCTAAGTTTCTACGCACCCCGTATCCTTGAGAGTTCATGAAATCCACCTTGAAACGCCTCACCCCGCGCCCGTTGTGGAGCTTTGCCTCTAGTACGTATTGGGATTGGCGCAACCGCGGCCGTCATGTGTTTGCCCAGAAGATCGACGCACGTTGGGTAGAGAACCTGCGCCGCGTCGAAGCCTATCGCAATATCCATGCCGGCAAACGCTGTTTCATCATCGGCAACGGCCCTTCTTTACGCCAGATGGACCTGCACCCGTTGAAAGACGAGATCACCTTTGGGATGAACCGCATTTACCTGGCCTTTCCCGAGTGGGGTTTCGGCACCTCCTACCTGGTCTCCGTCAACGACCTGGTGTTGGAACAGTGCGCGCAGGACATGAAGGCCCTGGCGCTACCAAAATTCATCACCTGGCGCGCCCGCCGTTGGCTATCCGGCGACCGGCAGACGCTCTTCCTCGACACCGATTTCACCGGAGAAGAAAACTTTTCCGGTGAAGCGACCGGCCGCCTTTTCGAGGGCTTCACCGTGACCAACGTGGCCTTGCAGTTAGCTTTTTTCATGGGCTGCCAGGAAGCCATCTTGATCGGTGTCGATCACAGCTACATCACCCAGGGCGCCGCCAACCAGATGGTGGTGTCGCAGGGCGACGATCCCAATCACTTCAATGCCGGTTATTTTGGCAAAGGGTTCAAGTGGCAAAACCCTGACCTGGAAGGCTCCGAACGTGGCTTCCGGCGTGCCCTTGCGGCCTATCAGCAAGCCGGGCGGCGGGTGCTGGATGCAACCGTCGGCGGAAAGCTGGATATCTTTCCCAAGGTGAGTTTCACCACCTTGTTCGATTCGTGAGCGTTTGCGCCACTTGTAAGTCAAGAATATGAAGTCCTCTTTTGACAATATCGCAGCCTGGGCCAGGCGTCACCCAGATTTTGGGTTGGCGCTCCTGGCGCTGGCGTTGACCGTTTTCCTCGTCTCCCCGATGTTTCTTTCCAATATGAGTACCATCGGTTCGTGGGATGAGTCGGCCTACATACACAAGGGGCAAATCCTTTTGGATAAAGGAACCTGGCTGCCGTATGCCGAGAATCCGCTCGTCAGCATGTTCTATGCCCTGATTTACCTGCCGCTGCGCAACTCGCCCTATTGGTTGATCCAGGCCTCCATCGCCGGGCGCCTCTTGATGTTCGTGTTGTTGTGGGTGGCTACGGTGTTGATCGCTCGCGAACTGAAGCCGTACACGCGTTGGTGGGTGATGGCGGGATTGTTCCTGGTTTCGCCGTTTACTACGTCGATCCTGCACTTTCCGAGCGATCCTTTGTTTGCCGGGCTGGCCGCCCTGGGCTTCTGGCAACTGCTGGCGTTCTATCGTCGCGGTAAGTGCCGCAATCTTGCGGCTGCTTCGGCGTTCTTGGGCCTGGCGGCGCACGCCCGGAACGATGGGCTGCTTTTATTCGCCATTTTTGTCGCCCTGGTTTCGTTCCTGGTTCTGACCGATCGGGCACCGCGCGGAAACTGGCGCCGTTGGGCGCGCCTGGCCCTGGCAAGCCTGCTTCCCTTTGCCTTCCTGGTGGGGGGCTACGTGCTGGTGTATGGAGCCTTTACCGGCGATTTCAGTTTGGGAACGATGCGGCGCACGTACGACAATTTCGAGTCGGGTCAGTTGGCCATCTATGCCGGGACGGGACAAATCAATCAGTCTTACGAAGCCCACGAGGAAGCCCGCCGCCACTTTGGCACACCCGAAGAAAATCACTTTTCTGTTTTTGCCGCTATCCGGCGTAACCCGCAGGTCTACTTCCAGCGTCTGCAAGCCTTTGCCGCGGCCGTACCTGAGCACGTGCTGCATGCCTACGGCATCCGTCTGGCTGCACTGATCTTTTTGTTGGCCGGGCGCGGCGTTTTGTTTTTGGCGCAGCGCGGCGAGTTTCGCCTGTTGGTGCTGTTCTTGCTATGGCCGGCCTTCCTGGCTTCTTCGTTCCTGATCACGCTCATGCGTGAGGGGCACGCCTTGTTCTCGTTTTATATCCTGCTGGCATTGGCAGCGATCGGTGTGGTGCAGATGTTGAACGATCTGGCTTTTCGCCGTGGGCAGTTTGCCTGGCTCTCGCTGCTGCTTGCCATCGTTCTGGGAACGCTGGCAGTCAATAAGTTGGCAGTTTACTATGGCGCGGCGCTGCTCTTGGCTGGCTTGCTCGTGATCTTGGCTGTGCGCAAATTCTTCTCGCACGAGCTTACGTTCGCCTTTTTGGTGCTGTTGTGCGTCGGCGTGAGCTTGCGCAGCGGTTTCCCGGGTCCCAGTGCTTACCGGCTGGGGACAGATCCCAAGGAGCAAGCCATCATCTATCTGATGGAGAATTTTCCGCCGGATACACCAGTAGCCGGCGGTGCGCCGGGTGTCGTCTGGGCTGCCAAAATGACGTACATCGGCCTGGGCGATTTGGGCGTGCCCAAAGATCAGGGCTTCGATGGGCTTGTGAACTGGCTGTATGCCCAGGGTGTGCGGGCGATTTTCATCGACCCGGCCGTTTACCAAGACAACCCAGCCGTGTGGGCTTTGCTCAAAGACCAAATCGGCGTTCGCCTGGAACGCGTTTTTTCGGCCGATGACGGCGATATACAGATTCTGTTGTTGAAGTGACGGGTATATTCCGAATCGATAACGGCATCTCGATCCCTTGGATAGGACCATGACTCAACCCCTCGTTTCCATTGTTACCCCTTCTTACAACCAGGGCCGCTACCTCGAAGACACGATCCGTTCGGTGCTGTGTCAGGATTATCCCCATATCGAATATCTCGTCGTCGATGGCGGTTCGACCGATGAAAGCGTCGACGTCATCCGTCGCTACGCCGGCCGGCTCGCCTGGTGGGTTTCGGAAAAAGATCGTGGCCAGGCAGACGCCATCAACAAGGGCTTTTGCCGGGCGCAGGGTGATATCGTCGCCTGGATCAATTCGGATGACCTCTACTACCAGCGCACGGTGGTCAGCCAGGCGGTGCGCGCCTTTCAGGAGCACCCGGCGGTCGGCATGGTATACGGCGACGGCGTGATGGTCGATGGTGACCTGTGCCTGCTCGACTGGCACCCCTACCGCCAATATCGCCTGGAAGACTTGCTGGCCTTCGACGTGCTATTGCAACCGGCGGTTTTCATGCGCCGCCAGGCGCTTGAAGAAGCGGGTTTTTTAATCGCCGATTTTCACATGATCCTCGACCACAGCCTGTGGATTCGGATTGCTGCACGCCGGCCGATCCTGCACGTCCCGCAATACTGGGCGGTCGAACGTTCGCACGAAGCCGCCAAGACGATTGCCCAAGCCACAGTTTTTGTCGATGAAGCCTTTCGTTTTATCCCCTCCATCGAAACGATACCTGCATTTGCCGAAACCTTTGCCCGCCATGGCCGCCGGATTTACGCCGGGCTGAACGCCTTTGGCGGCAAACGTTACATCGATGCCGGGCAGCCCCGCGCCGCCCTGGCCTTCTTCTGGAAAGCCTTCCGCCTGCACCCACCGACGGTACTGCGGCTGTGGTACAAGGTCGCACAAGCCCTGGGCAGTGCCCTGGGCCTGGCACATCTCTTTCTCACTTATCGTCGTTACCGCCGCCAGGTGCAGCACCAGCAAAAACGCCTGGTGGTAACCGATGCCGGCCCAGCCTGGTCCGATCTTTCGTAGGGGCCTAACCTGTACGTCCTGTGCTGAAAAAGTACGGCGCACAAGTGTGCAACCATGAGCAGGGTCAGGGCCGTTTCGCTTTCTGCAGGTTTGGGATGGCTACGTGACTTCCGATCGGCAGCCAAAACAGGGCTTAAGCTTTTTTGGGTCTTCCGAGTTTAGTGTGAAGGATTGTCCCGGCGAAGCCGGGAGAGCCGCTTTTTGTGTTGATGAAGAACAGGAACTCGCTACATATGTTCACCCGAATCTGGCATGGCCTCGAGCGCCGGCGATGGTGGATCGCCGGCATTGCTTTGTTCTGCCTGGGCGCGGCGCTTCGTATCTACGACATTACCGATGCGCCGTTCGAATTTCACCCGGTGCGCCAGCTACGCTCGGCGATCATCGCGCGCGCCCAATATTACCGCTTGCTGCCCAACGTAGATCTGACCTTGCGCCAGACGGCCATCGATGCCCATCATACGCTGGAAACTTTCGAACCGCCCATCCAGGAGACGCTGACCGCCCTGGGGTACCTGCTCACCGGCGGCGAAAATTTGTGGATCGGTCGCCTGCTCTCGATTGTTTTCTGGCTGATCGGCGGCCTGGCGCTCTTCGATCTGGCGCGCCGCATGGTCTCGCTGCCCGGCGCGCTGGTCTCGCTGGCATACTACTTGGTCTTGCCGTTTGCTATCGCGGTCAGCCGTAGTTTTCAGCCGGATGCCTTGATGGTGATGGGGGTCATCCTGAGCGTGTGGGCCTTTTCTCACTGGATCGAAAGGCTTTCGTGGCGTTGGGCTGTCTGTGTCGGGCTGCTGGTCGGCGCTACCGTTTTTATCAAAGGCACGGCGCTTTATCCGCTGGCGCCCGCCCTGGCGTTTGCCACGTTGGCTGTGCTGGGCCGGCGCGCTTTCCGCAATCCCCAAGTATGGGTCATTGCGGCCATGGCGCTGGCTGGGCCGCTGGTTTACTATGGGATTCTGACCGGCAGCAGCGCCTCCACGCACGTCGGTTACTGGCTGGGCGCGTTTACGGAGTTCTGGATCAGCCCGCGTTTCTATGTTCTGTGGCTAAAAATGCTCGGCAACCTGGTTGGCCTGGCACTTTTGTGCCTTGGGTTGGTGGGAATTGCCTCGTTCTCGAAGCCTTCACAGCGTTGGCTGCTGCTGGGTTGGTGGTTGGGATATTTTTGTTTCGGCCTCACCTTCCCCTACCAAATTTATACCCACGAGTATTACAGCCTGATGCTCGTACCTGCCCTGGCCTTGTGCCTGGCCCCACTGGCCAACCAGGTGGCAAAGCAAACCGGCCTCCAACCGAAGGGCTGGCGTTTACTGGTGGCCGCAGCCATTTTCGTGATCCTGGCTTATCCATCGTGGATTACCTTTACCGGCCTGAAAGGGCGTGACTATCGCCCCGAGGTGCTCGGCTGGCAAAAGATGGGGCGTGAAATGCCCCGCCAGGGTGCCATCGTAGGGCTGACGCACGACTACGGTTTTCGTCTCCTGTACTATGGCCGGACGATTACAACGTACTGGCCGGCCAGCATTGACTTGCAGGTGTATACAGAACGTGGGGCCAATTCGGCCGCCGTCGAAGATTTCGAACGTTTCTTCGCCGAAAAAACAACCGGCGCAGCCTATTTTCTGGTAACATTACCCGCCGATCTCGACGCACAGCCGGCCCTGCACGACAGACTTTACAAGCACTATCCGTACGTCGAAGGCGAAGGATACGTTCTTTTCGACTTGCGCAACCCTTTGCCTTAATCGTTTTCGCAGACACGTTTTCGGGCGGCCTACGGCTCGCCCTTACGATCAGCCTTTTCGCCTTGTTACCTACCAATCCTCTCCTTTCTATCGTTACGCCTTCCTATAACCAGGGCCGTTTTATCGAGGAAACCATCCGTTCGGTGTTGGCGCAGGATTATCCCAACGTCGAATACATCATCATAGATGGCGGTTCGACCGATGAGACGCTAGACGTTATTCGCAGCTACGAAGCGCAGTTCGCCCAGGCGAACTGCCGCTTTTTCTGGATTTCGGAGAAAGATGGCGGCCAGACGGACGCCATCAACAAAGGTTTCACGCGGGCCGGCGGCGAAATCCTGGCCTGGATCAACTCCGACGATACCTACCTGCCTGGTGCCTTTCGAGAAGCCGTCCGTTTTCTGCAAGACAACCCTGAGATCGGCATGGTCTACGGCGATGCCAACCTGGTGGACGAGCAAGGGCGGTTTCTGAGCAGGTTCCCGGCTCGCCAGACGGATTACCGGCGGCTGCGCCGCGGTTCCGTGCACATCCCGCAGCAGGCCAGCTTCTTTCGTGCGGCCTTGTGGCGGCAGGTGGGGCCGCTGGATGCCAGTTTTTATTTTGCCATGGACTACGACTTGTGGGTACGCCTGGCAAAAATCGCCCCCTTGCGGTATTATCCCCGCCTGTGGGCCAATTTTCGCCTGCACGGGCAGGGTAAGAGTATTGCCAGCGACGATCGCTGTTACCCGGAGATGCTGCGCGTGCACTATCGTGAAGGGGGAAGCGTATTCTCTCGCCTGGTGTTGAAAGCGAGGTTGCGCCCGTTCCTTTATTCGTGGATGCCGCTGAAGCTGCGTTTGTGGCTGCGGCGAAGGGTGTGAACGTTTGAAACGCCGGCATGGGGTAGACCTTGAGCACTTGATTGAATGGTTTTTGATCGCCGTTTTTGCCGGTATCGGTATTTTCGTGCTGGTGTTGACGGCGATTGTTCTGCTGCCTCGTGTGGGAGGTTTTTTCGCGCCTGGCACTGTTACGCCGGCTGCCATACCCTCCCTTCTGCCCACGCCGGCCCTTACGAGGGAAGATGCGACGGTTTCACCACAGGCCATTCAAGAAAAGACAGCACCATCTTTTACGCAGACGCCGTTTTCGGTTGCCACAAGCACCTCCCTGCCGCCACCCAGCCCGTCTCCTTCGGTTGCCTTCCCTCAGCCGACCCTCACGGCGCGCCCGATCGGGTTTTCGTGCGATCGTCCCGGCTGGTTCCCACAGCATACCGGCATTCGGGAGCATACGGTTTTCCGTTACCAGGATCATACCTACGTCCTGGCAGCGCAGCGGCCCGGACAGCATGCCTTCCTGGTGGCTCGGTCTACGGACCTGTGTCACTGGGAGGAACTGGCGCCCATTCTCACGAAAGTGCACCTCGACGCCTGGGACGGAAGGGAAGTGCGTTCGCCCTTCGTTTTCGAACAAGGTGGGGTGTACTATTTGTTCTATACGGGAGTCACCTGGCCAGGTACCGAGCGTATCTTGCTGGCTGCATCCACGAATCCGGCGGACGCAGCATCTTGGCAGGTCCAGGGAGAAGCCTTTCGGCCGAATCACCCGGCCGAAACATGGCAGCCCGGCGATGAAGCCATCTGCCGTTCGGCCATGGTTGTCAAAGACGGCGATATTTACTACCTCTACTACACCGGCCGCGATACCGGTGGGGGCATCGTAGGCGCAGGCGTTGCCTCGGCGCCAACCGGTCCGTGGGAAGATTGGGGAGCGATCCTGCCGGCCACTGCCGAAACGGACTACGAAAGCCCCTTCGTGGTTGTAGCCAACGGGCAATACTACCTGTTCTACCACCTTACGGGCCAGGGCACGCAGTACCGCATCGCAAACGGCCCCCTGGGGCCGTGGTCCGAGCCGTTCGATCTGGCGCCGGGCTGGGCGCACGAAATCTGGCAGGAGGATGGCCGCTGGTTTACGTCTTTCTTGACCGATTACTCGGTCACGCTGTTTCCTTTGGTGTGGAAACCGGTGGATGGTTTATTGCATCCGGTCATCGAGACGCCTTCTCCCTTCCTGCAGGATATTCCTATTTGGGCGCACAGCGGCGAACCACGTTCGCATGAAGTCGTGTTGTTCCGGCGTACCTTTCGCCTCGATCAGCCCCTTACCCAGGGAGAAATCGACTTGTTCGCCGACACGCGCTACGAAGCCTGGCTGGACGGGCAGTGGCTTGGCCGGGGGCCGGCGCGCTTTTCGTACCGCCTGCGCGAATATGATGTCTATCGGTTCGATCAACTGGCGGCCGGTGAACATACGCTGGCTGTGCTGGTGCAGTGGGCGCCCAACACGCGCCGCTCCGAGTCGATTGCACCCTTTTTGCAGGGGCATTTGCGTGGGCAAGATGCAGGCGGCGAAACGGTCATCGTTCGCACGAACGCTGCCTGGAAGGCGTCGCTTTCGCAGGCCTGGCAGGCCGGCAGCGCCCTGGTGCATTCCTGGGGGCTGATCGGGCCAACGGAGCTGCTTGACCTCACCCGTTTTGCTGCGGATTGGAATCAACCCGGTTTCGATGATGGCAATTGGCCGGCTGCTGCGATCATCAACCCTTCGGCGGTCAACTACCAGCCCTATCAGGTGCTGTACTTGCGTGACGATATGGCCAACAATCCCTTGCCGGAGACCGAAGAGACCGGAGAAGACGCCGTCTTGGACCCGCTGAGTGCCACAAGTGGCGTCGTTTATCGCCCGCGCAGCATTCCTCCCCTGGTCAATGCCCCTATCCCGGTCACCATTCTCGATGCCGGGTTGCTCTCGCCCGGTTTCCGCATGGGTGAACTACCCCCATCGGTGCAGACGCCCTATCAACTGCCTTTTACCGTTCACGAAGACACCTACTTTACCCTCGAAGCGCCGGGTGTGGTCGGCCCCGTCGTGTCGATTCTGATCGATGGCGAAACGGTCGGCTGGAAAAGGGCCGATGGCGCACGCCCGGATGTCTACCAGGCCAGGGTTCGCCTCTTTCGCGGCGCACACACGCTCACGTTCACGCGCCTTTCGGCCACCGGAACGACCTTCAGCGTTTCGACCGAGAATGTCAGCTTCAAGGAGTTCCCGTTCTCGCAAGGCCAGCATGCCGGGCGGCGTATGCTCTTGGGAGCTACTTTGAGTGCATTCGATGCATTCGATATCGTCTGGGAAGATCAGCTTGGCGTTGACTTTCCAGCTGCACCCTCCTACCTTGTGCTCGATCTCGGCCGTACCGTCCACGGGCGTATCGTCGTCGAGGCCGCCGGTGCATCCGGTACCGTACTCGATATGGGTTGGGACGAACGCCTCGTGCCAGGAACGAAACGCCCGCTGCCTTTTCCCGGCTCTGCACATAAGGAGTGGAATCAGGTGGATTCGTGGATTCTAGATGGCCGCTCACGTACAGTTTCCACGCTGGACGTACGTTCGGGGCGTTACATTATGATCGCAAAGTGGGGCGATGAACCGCTGTCGCTGCGTGACATTCGCGTGTATGAAGAACGGTACCCGCTCGAGCTGCGCGGCAGTTTCGAATCTTCTGACCCGCTGCTCGATCGCATCTGGCAGGTGGGCGTCGAGACGCTGTACGCTAACATGAACGACGCCTATATCGATACGTCATGGCGGGAACGCGGCCAGTGGTGGGGCGATGCCTACGTATCGGAACATGTCAACCGTGTCTCCTTTGGCGATACTGCGCTGCTGCGACGCGGCCTGCGTTATATGGCCGATTCGTACCAGGTGGATCATGCCCCGGGCCTGGCGCCCAACAGCAGCACCAGTAATATGACCGACTACATGATGCTCTGGGTGCAGAGTTTGGCCGGATACGTGCAGTTGACCGGAGACAAGGCTATTTTGAACGAGTCTTACCCGGTGTTGCAAAAATTCATGCTGCAAATGGCCGGTTACGAGAGCGCCCGCACGGGCTTGATCGATTTTCCTCAAAAGCACTGGTGGCTGTTCGTGTACGTGGACATGTACGGTTGGTTCAACCGTTACGGGCAGGCCACGGCAGTCAACTCGATTTACTATGGTACCTTGCTGGATGCCGCCTATCTGGCCGAACAAACCGGCGATCTCGGCGCTGCGAACCAGTGGCGCGAGAAGGCTGAACGCATTCGTTCGGCGACAAACCGTTTGCTGTTTTCTCCCGTACAGCAGCGCTATCTCTCGACCGATTATCAGGGCTACTCCCAGGGCCCGACCGTTCATGCCCAAGCCTGGCCCCTGGCGTATGGCGTGCCGGTTGCCGAAAACGAGGCCGTGGTGGCCGATGCGCTGTTGGCGCTGCTGTCGAACGATCCGCAGCAACCCAATATGGGCATTTATGGCCTGTATTGGGTCTTCGATGCCTTGGGAAAAACCGGCCGTATTGAAGAAGCCCTGGCGCTTATCCGTACCTACTATGGCTATATGCTCGGGCGCGGGGCGACCACCTGGTGGGAACGCCTGGATGCCGACCAGGTGTGGACACAGAGCCTCTCTCATGCTTGGGGCGGTTCTCCGACCTGGTTCTTGACGACCTATGTATTGGGCGCACGCCAAACCGGCCCGGACCGTTGGGAAGTCCGGCCAGCTTTTGCCGGGGTAACGGATGTATCTGGCACGCTCCCGCTTCAGCGCGGTGTTTTGCAGGTTTCCTGGAAGGCGCTGGCGTGTGGGCAGTACCAGGTGGACGTGGCTGGCGAGGTGGGGACGTTAGGGCAGATCATTCTCCCACAGCGTGCGATCGAAACGATCGCGCTGGATGGGAAGGTCGTCTGGCGCGACGGGGCACCGGTCGATCAGAATCTTCTCGTCACGCCGGAAGGGATTCATGTCGTGGTTGGTCACGGCCCTCACACGGTGTTGGTTGCCGGCGCGTGCCCGTTCGATACTCCGTAGGGCATTGTCAACAGAAAGATAGCGCCCGCGGTAAAATACCGGAAACTTCTCAACAGGACTGCCTGATTATGGACCTTATTCCCACCACCCTCCCAGATGTCATTGCCATACAGCCGGAAGTCCGGGGCGATGCACGCGGTTTCTTCATGGAAACCTACCACGCCCAACGCTTCATGGACGCCGGCCTGCCGACTCATTTCGTGCAAGATAACCACTCCCGCTCACGCCAGGGTACGCTGCGGGGCCTCCATTACCAGATTCGGCAGGCGCAAGGCAAACTCGTACGGGCCATCGCCGGCGAAATCTACGACGTCGCCGTCGATATCCGCCGCAGTTCGCCGACGTTCGGCCAATGGGTCGGCCTGATCCTGTCGGCCGAGAATAAGCAGCAGCTCTGGGTGCCGGCCGGTTTTGCGCACGGTTTTTACGTGCTCAGTGACTTTGCCGAAGTGACCTACAAAACGACCGATTTCTATGCCCCCGAATGGGAGCGTACGATTCTGTGGAATGACCCGGTCTTGGGCGTCGAGTGGCCCATCCCGGCCGGTCAGGCGCCTTTGCTTTCTCCCAAGGACCTGCAAGGCAAGCCCTTACGCGAAGCGGACTTGTTCGATTAGTCGTTCATAAAGTTCCAGTTGATGCGGATTAGGAGGCATGATGCAAAAAGTACTCGTTACCGGCGGGGCCGGCTTTATCGGCTCCAATTTCGTTCGCTATTTGCTGCAAGTAGAACCTGCCGTGCACATCGTCAACCTAGACGCCCTGACGTACGCCGGCAGCCCTGAGAACCTGAAAGACCTGCCCGACCCTGCCCGGCACACCTTCGTCCACGGTGATATTTGCGACCGGGCGCTGGTGGACGGCCTGCTGCGCCAGCACCAGATCGATACTATCGTGCACTTCGCCGCCGAAACGCACGTCGATCGCTCTATTCACGGTCCGGGACAGTTCATCCAGACGAACGTGGTCGGCACCTTCACCCTGCTGGAGGCTGCCCGCCAGTTCTGGCTCGTCGAGAGGGCGCTCGGGGATGCGCGTGCGCATTTCCACCACATTTCCACCGATGAAGTTTTCGGCACGCTGGCTCCCGACGAACCCGCCTGGGCCGAAGACCGCCCCTACGCCCCCAACTCGCCGTATGCCGCCTCAAAAGCATCCAGCGATCACCTGGTGCGCGCTTACCACCACACTTACGGCCTGAACTGCACCATCACCAACTGCTCCAACAATTACGGCCCGCAGCAGTTCCCCGAAAAGCTGATTCCGCTGATCATCCTCAATGCCCTCGAAGGTAAACCGTTGCCGGTCTATGGCGATGGCAAACAGATTCGTGACTGGCTCTACGTGGAAGACCACTGTGAAGCCATCCACCTGGTGCTAACCAGGGGACGCAGCGGTGAAACCTACAATGTCGGTGGCAACGCCCAGCCCTTTAACATCGAAATCGTGCAACAAATCTGCGGCCTGCTCGATGAGGCCCGGCCCGACGCTGCGCCGCACGCCTCGCTGATCCAATACGTCACCGATCGCCCCGGTCACGACCGGCGTTACGCCATCGATCTGGGCAAAATTCACACCGAGCTCGGCTGGCAGCCCCGCCAGAACCTCGGCAGCGGCCTGCAAAAGACCGTCGCATGGTACCTCGACCACCCGGAATGGATCGCCGCCATTCGTGAGCAGAGCGATCACGCGGCTTGGGTGGAGAAGAATTATGGTAAACGTGATGCGTGATTAAGATACGCATCACGCATCACGCATCGCCCATTATCCATCCACCAAAAGGAGTATCTTCATGAAAGGCATCATCCTCGCCGGCGGCAAGGGCACCCGCCTTTACCCGATCACCCGCAGCATCAGCAAGCAAATCTTGCCGGTGTACGATAAGCCGATGATCTATTACCCGCTCTCGATGCTGATGCTGGCCGGCATCCGCGAGATTCTGGTGATCAGCACGCCCGAGGCGCTGCCCCAGTTTCAGGCTTTGCTGGGCGATGGCAGCCAGTGGGGCCTGCAATTCAGCTTCGTCGAGCAGTCGGAACCACGCGGCCTGGCCGATGCTTTCCGCGTCGGGCGAGCCTTCGTTGCCGGGCAGCCTGTGGCGTTGATCCTGGGTGATAATATCTTCTTCGGCCACGACCTGCCGAAGCAATTGCGCAACGCCGCCCAACTCGCCGAAGGCGCGCTCGTTTTTGCCTACGCCGTGCGCGATCCTGAGCGCTACGGCGTCGTGGCGTTCGACGAGAGCGGGCGGGCGTTGAGCATCGAAGAGAAACCCAAGCAGCCCAAATCGAACTACGCCGTGCCGGGGGTGTACTTCTATGATGGGCAGGTGACGCAGATTGCTGCCGATCTGAAGCCATCGGCGCGTGGAGAGTACGAAATCACCGATATCAACAACATTTACCTGTCACGTGGCCAGTTGCGCGTCGAAGTGATCGGGCGCGGCGTGGCGTGGCTGGACGCCGGAACACATGAATCGCTGCTCCAGGCGAGCAGTTTTGTCCAGGCGGTGCAGGAACGCCAGGGGATGATGATGTCTTGCCCGGAAGAAATCGCCTACCGCATGAAATACATCGACCGCACCCAGCTGGCAGCATTGGCGAAGGCCATCCCCAACCAGTACGGCGAGTACCTGCAACGGCTGGCGGATGGTAAGATTGTGTGACTTTTTAAATCCATAAGCCATGACAAAGCACCGTTTACGTCTGCTTACTGAAGAAGAGCGCATGACGTTGGAAATTCAATTTCTGAACACGCCCGATCCTGCCGAGTCCTTTTCTGCTTCTGGTGAGCACTATCGCTTGGGGTACCACCCTTACAGTCGGGAAGATGCATATCATGGTATTGGTTTCTTCTCCCAAAGGCATCTGGCGTAACCATCCGGCAGAGTGGCTTGAGTTCAAACCCGAGCATATTCGGCCTGCCACACCCGCCGAGATTGCCGAAGACCTGGAGCGGCATCGCAAGTACATTACGAAAATGCTGGCCGAGCTAGATGCATTAAGCCAGAAGTGGATGGAGCATCTTGCGGTGTAAAGATTAAAAACAGCAAGGAAAGGTTGAAAAACATGCGCATTCTCCTTCTTGGCAATACCGGCCAACTCGGCTGGGAACTCGAACGGACGCTGGCCCCCCTGGGCGAAGTGATCGCCACCGATTACCCGGCTCTTAACCTGGCCGAAGCGGATGGTACGCGGGCCTTGGTGCGCGGCGCAGGCCGTGTGGACGTGATCGTCAACGCCACCGCCCACACGCTGGTCGATAAGGCTGAGAATGAGCCGGATAAGAGCCTGTCGTGGGCCATCAACGCATCCGGCCCGGGACTCTTGGCCGAAGAAGCGCGCGCCCTGGGCGCGGCGCTGATCCATTATTCGACCGATTATGTCTTCGATGGCGCCAAAGGCAGCCCTTACGTCGAAACGGATGCGACCAACCCGCTCAACGTCTATGGGCACAGTAAACTGGCCGGCGAGCAGGCCGTCGCCGCAGCCGGTGGCGCCTATCTCACCTTGCGGACCACCTGGGTGTACAGTACGCGCCGTTCGAGCTTCGTCACCAAAGTGCTCGAGTGGGCGCGCCAGCAGACCACGCTCAAAGTCGTGGCCGACCAGATCAGCGGGCCGACGTCGGCGCGCATGTTGGCCGAGATCACGGCGCAGCTGCTCGCCAAAGCAGGCAGCGATCCGGCGGGATGGATTGGGGAGCGCCGCGGCCTGTATCACCTGGCCGGCGACGGTTACTGTTCGCGCCTCGAGTGGGCGCAGGAAGTCCTCCATCTCGACCCGAAAAAACAGGAACAAACCGTGCGCGAGATTTTGCCCGCCCTCACCAACGACTTTCCCACCCCCGCCGCACGCCCGCTGTTCTCGGCGCTGGATTGCGCGAAGTTTACGCAAACTTTTTGCCTGAAGCTTCCCGCCTGGCAGAGCGCCTTACGGCTGGCAATGGAAAGCTGAAGCCATGCGCGTTCTCTCCATCTTCGGCACCCGCCCGGAAGCCGTCAAAATGGCGCCGGTGGTGTATGCCCTGGCCCACACAACGGGCATCGAGTCCCGGGTGTGCGTCACGGCCCAGCACCGCCAGATGCTCGACCAGGTGCTCGACCTGTTCGATATTGCCCCGGACGTCGATTTGAACCTGATGCGGCCCAACCAGTCCCTGTCGGACCTGACCGCGGCGATCTTTTCCTCGCTCGATCCGGTGGTCAAGGACACGCAACCCGATTGGATTCTGGCCCAGGGCGATACGACCACAGTCATGGCGACCGCTTTGATCGCTTACTACAACCGCGTCCGTTTCGGCCACGTGGAAGCCGGCCTGCGCACCGGGGATAAATGGCAGCCCTTCCCCGAAGAAGTCAACCGCAAGGTGGCCGGCGTCGTGGCCGACCTGCACTTTGCCCCGACCGAATGGTCACGCCAAAACCTGCTGCGTGAAGGCGTTCCCGATGCGCATATCGTCGTCACCGGCAACCCGGTGATCGACGCCCTGCGCATGGTCGCCCAGCAGCCTGTCCCCGCTGAAGTTCGCCAGCTTTTTGCCCAAATCGGCTTTCAACCTGAACGCTGCGACCTGGTTTTGGTCACCGCTCACCGCCGCGAAAACTTCGGCCGGCCGATCGAAGAGATTTGTGCCGCCTTACGCCGGTTGGCCGAACTGTACGGTGACCGCATTCGCATCGTCTATCCGGTTCATCTCAATCCCAACATCCAGGAACCGGTGTATCGCCTGTTGCGCGACCTGCCCAATATTGCCCTGATCCCACCCCTGGATTATTTGCCCATGGTCCATGTGATGAAGCAGGCCAGGCTGGTGTTGACCGATTCGGGCGGCCTGCAGGAAGAAGCCCCCGGCCTGGGTGTGCCGGTGTTGGTGCTGCGCGAGGTGACCGAGCGCCCCGAAGGCGTTCAGGCCGGCACCGTAAAACTGGTGGGGACGGACATGCAACGCGTTGTGGCCGAAGCGCGCCACCTGCTCGATGATCCCGAAGCGCACGCCGCCATGGCGCACGCCGTTAATCCTTACGGGGATGGCGCGGCGGCAGCACGTATTGTGCAGGCCATTTCGGAGTGCCCGCTTGATGTGAAACCATGAAAGCATCTTCCGTTATCCTTCTTTACGACAGCGCTCGCCGCGGTCCGCCTGCGCTCGACGAACTGCGCGAACTCTATCGCTACCGCAACCTGATCGGCCAATTGGTGCGGCGCGATATCACCACCCGGTACAAACGCTCGGCTCTGGGAATTGCCTGGACGATGCTTAACCCACTTGGGATGATGTTGATCTGGACCCTGGCCTTCTCCCAGGTGTTCGGAAAGATGGGCGGCATGGTCGGTTATCCGGCTTACGTCCTCAACGGCCTGCTGGCGTGGACTTTCTTCTCGCAGACGACCACGGCGGCGATGGTCAATTTCGTCTGGGGCGGCAACTTGCTCAACCGCATCTACATCCCGCGTTCGTCGTTCGCCCTTTCGGCGGTTGGTA
Source organism: Chloroflexota bacterium (assembly GCA_049325275.1). Classification (GTDB taxonomy): domain Bacteria; phylum Chloroflexota; class Anaerolineae; order Anaerolineales; family UBA4823; genus CAIQJJ01. The sequence continues at coordinate 445,407 of JBMOLU010000001.1, read as the reverse complement.
CGGGGATCGTCAATATCCTGCTTTCCCTGATCCCGCTTCTGCTGGTGATGCTGTTCGTCGGCCTGCCCGTTCGCCTCGAAGCGATCTGGTTCGTTCCGCTGGCGATCTTTTTGCTGGCCTGCTTTGCCCTCGGGCTGGGGCTGTTGCTTTCCACGCTGGCGGTTTTTTTTCCGGATGTGGCAGAGATGTATCAGATTGTGTTGCAGGCGTGGATGTTTCTGACTCCGATCATGTATTCGGAGGAGATTCTGCCCGAAGCCTGGCGCTTCTGGCTTACCAATCTCAACCCGATGTACCATCTGGTCAAGCTGTTTCGTATCCCGCTCTACGGCGGCCGCCTGCCCAACGCAGCGGAACTCCTGATCCCTGTCGGTTTGTCTGTCGTGATGCTCCTGGTTGGCTGGTTCGCTTTTACCAGCAAATCGGACGAATTTGCTTACCGCCTATGAGTGCCGACGAAATTATTCGCCTGGATGCCGTTTCCGTGCGCTACCGCGCCCCCCAGGAGCGCATCGGCACCTTCAAGGAGTACGCCATCCGTTGGATGCAGGGAAAAGTCAAGCAGCAAACTTTCCTGGCCCTGGATGATGTCTCCCTGGATGTGCGCCGCGGGGAAGTCTTCGGCCTGATCGGCAAAAATGGCGCTGGCAAGAGCACGCTGCTCAAGTTGATCGCCCGCGTTTTGCGACCATCCACGGGACGCGTACGCGTGTGCGGGCGTGTGGCACCTTTGCTGGAGATGGGCGCCGGCTTTCACCCCGAATTAACCGGCCGGGAGAATATTTATCTGAACGGGGCCATGCTCGGCTTTACCCGCCGGGAAATGGACGAAAAGTACCCGCGCATCGTCGATTTTGCTGAGCTAGGCGATTTTATCGATGCGCCCATCCGTACCTATTCTTCCGGCATGTGGGCGCGTCTGGGCTTTGCCGTGGCCACCGACACGCGCCCCGAAATCTTAATCGTCGACGAAATCCTTTCGGTCGGCGACGAGGCTTTTCAGCGCAAGAGTTTCGAACGCATCCAGTCGTTCCGTGAACAGGGGGCGACGATCTTGTTCGTCTCTCACAGTATGCCGCTCGTCGAAAGCATGTGCCAGCGCGCTGCCTGGCTCGACGGCGGAAAGGTGAAAACGGTCGGCCCGGCGAAGAGTGTGGTCGATCGCTACCTGGGCCGCGTGCGCCAGGATGAAGCCGGGCGTTTGATTCATTCCAGCGTGGCCGAAGAGCAGCGCTGGGGCAATCGCAAGATCGAAATCACCAACGTGCGCATTACCGACCAGCACGACAACGAAATTGGCGTGTTCTATACCGGGCAGCCGCTGGCGATCCGTGTCGAGTATGTGGCGCACGAAGCAATTCAATCGCCCATTTTTGGCATGGCCATCCATCGCCAGGACGGCACCCACCTGACCGGCCCCAACACGGCCTTTGCCGGGTTGGACTTGGGCCTGGTGCAGGGGAAGGGTGAAGTCGTTTACACCGTCCAGGCGCTGCCGCTGCTGGAGAGCCTCTACCATGTCTCTGTGGCCGCAACCAACGCAGACGATACCGAAATGTTCGACTATCACGATCGCGGCTACCACTTCCGCGTGCTCAACCGGGGCGGCGAGGTGCGCGAAAAGTACGGTTTGTTGACGTTGAACGGGACCTGGCAAAAGGTATGATCGCCAACAAGCTGCGCTTGAAAAACCTTTTGTGGTTGTTCAAAACCCACCGCCTTAAGTCCTGGATTGCATTTGAGGAACGTTATGGTCTGTTCGACTATGCGCGCTGGGTCAGGCAACATGAACCAGGCCCCGAGACGCTTGCACAGCAACGGGCCGGCCTGCCCCGCCTTGCGCAGCTCCCCATCATTACGGTGGTTCTTTCTCCCTCGCCAGCCAACAACGAAGCATTGTCGGCGCGCACGCTGGCCGGCCTAAAAGCACAAAGCTATCCCTATTGGGACGTTAAGCCGCTCGTCTATCAGCCTGGCGACACCGCGTTGCAGGCATACGAGTCGCCCATGGCCGAGCAGGCGCAGCGCGCCGCAGCCGAGGCTGCCATGGGCTTCGCTCCATCCTCGCTCGCAGACTTGCTTGAAAAATCTACCGGCGAGTGGATCGTCTTTCTCGCCGCCGGCGACACGCTTTCGCCGCACGCTTTTTACACCGCCATTGCCGCGTTGCAGGCCCATCCGCAGGCCGACCTCCTCTACCCCGACGAAGATCGCCTGTCCGCCGATGGCCTGACGTACCACAGCCCGTTCTGCAAACCCGATTTCTCACCCGAACTGCTGCTCTCCGTCAACTACCTGCGTGGGGCGTTTTTACGGCGGGAGCACCTGCTGCCGGCCATCCGTTCGTCCGCGTCGGATGGCGAAGCTCTACTGCGCTGCGTGGAAACGGCGCGGCAGGTCGTCCATTTGCCCCACATCCTGCTGCACTGTGGCGAGGCAGGCCAGGGTCTCCCCGGAGCGCTGGCAGGGTTTTGTGGCCGGCCTTTTTCGGTGACGGAGCGGGTGGCGCACTTGCGGCGCAGCGGCCTGCGTGAGCCGCGTTGTGACATCAACCCCGGTGGGGAGCGTTTCGTCTGGGAAAGTGATCTCCCCCTGGTGTCCATCATCATCCCTTCGAAAAACAAGGTCGCATACTTGCAGCGCTGCATCGAGTCGCTGCAACGTATCACCGAGTATCCCCATTATGAAATTCTTGTCGTCGATAACGACAGCCGCGATCCGGCCACGCTGGATTATTACACCCATCTGCCGACCGGGGTGCGGCTGCTCGAAAATCACGATCCGTTCAATTACTCGGTCTACAACAATCGCGGAGTCAGCGCAGCCCGAGGCGATCTGCTGCTTTTCTTGAACAATGACATCGAAGTCCTTGAACCCCACTGGTTGGACGAGCTGGCCCGTTGGGCCATGCGGCCCGAAGTGGGGGCGGTGGGGGCGAAGCTGCTCTATCCAGACGGGGCGATTCAACATGCGGGCATCGTTGTTGGCATGGAAGGGCATGGCAGTCACGTCTTTGGCGGGATGGATGAGAATTCTACAGGGCCGTGGGGATCGCCGGGCTGGTACCGGAACGTTTCGGCTCTGACGGGAGCTTGCTTGATGATGCGCCGCCAGGTTTTCGAACAAATCGGTGGTTTCGATGAAGCCTACCTGCTGGTCTTCAACGATATCGAAATCTGTGTACGCACGCGTGCGCACGGTTACCGGCTGGTGTACAACCCGTTCGTGCGCCTGTTTCACTACGAAGGCAAAAGCCGCGGTCACTACATTCCCCCCGCAGATATTCGCCTGGGGTACCAACACCTGAAAGATATTGTCGCGCGCGGCGATCCATACTACAATCCGCAGCTTTCTTATGCCGTACGCCGGCCAACGCTGCGGCGCGCCGGCGAAGAAGATCGCCAGAAACGCTTGCAAACGATCGCCTCCATGCAGGGCAGCCGTAGCAGAACGGATGGTAAAAATGACCTCTTCATTTCCTGAAAGGCCCCTGGTGTTGGCCCACTTTGCCAGCGACGTTCCCGAGCACGTGTGCCCCGTCCTGCGGGTGAAGGCCCCGGCGCAGGCGGCCGGGTGGCAGGTGCTCGCGGGCGTTGCCTGGGAAGAACACCGGATGAAGGTGTTGCTTGAGACCGTAGAATGCGCAGATGCCGTGCTCATCCAGCGCGATTTTCCTGCCCACGTGGACGTGTACCATCAGGTGTTGGCCGCCGCTCGCCTTCACCACAAGCCGGTCATCTACGAAATCGACGACCTGCTCACCGAACTTCCTGAAGAACATCCCGGCGTTGCTCATTTTCTTCCGCGCCGTGCGGCCATCCTGGCGGCGATTGCCCAGGCCGATGCTGTGACCTGTACCACGCAGCCGCTGGCTGCCTACCTGCGCGCCTTTAATCCACGGGTATCCGTCTTACCGAACTATCTTTTGGATGCTCTTTGGCCGCTGCGTCCCCATCTTACGCAGGATGCGATGAAAGATAGCCGCCCGCTGGTGATCGGCTATCTCGGTTCTGCCAGCCACGTTCCCGACCTGGCTATGCTTGCCCCGTTGTTGGCCGGGCTGCTCGATCGCTACGGCGAGCGCCTGCTGTTGCGTTTATGGGGCATTGCTGCGCCTCCAGAACTGGCCGGGCGCTCCAACGTGCAAACGTTCGACGTCGGCCTGGTGGAATATGCGCAGTTTGCCGCTTATTTCGCGCGGCAACAGTGTGATCTTTTTATCGCACCCTTGCAGGATAGCGCTTTCAACCGCTGTAAGAGTGCGATTAAGTTCTTGGAGTACAGTGCCCTGGGCGTGCCGGGTGTGTACAGCAACCTGCCCCCGTATGCCGATGTCATCACCCCGGGGCAGGATGGCCTGCTGGCGGACGGTCTCGATCCGTGGTTGGCCCACCTGGTTGCCCTGATCGAGAACGACGAACTGCGCCGGCAGATGGGCCGGGCTGCTCAGGAAACCGTACGCCACAAGTGGCTGCTTTCTTCGCAGGGAACCGTGTGGGAAGCCGAAATGCGCCGTTTGGTTGACTCCTGCCGGCCAGTCGCGCCGCCTTCCCATCATTATTTCCTGGCGGAGAAATTCCTGGCCTGGAATCAAGCCGATCGGCAGCAGTTACAGCAGCAGCAAGAAAATCTCACGCAACTGGAGAAACGGCTGTCAATCCTGCAGCAAGAGCACACCGCATTGCGTACCCGGTGGGAACAGGCGCAGGAAGATTTGCTCAGCCCCGGCTGGCGCTTTTTCAAGCTGGCCGATGCCTTTCGTTTGAAGCTGGCTCCCTCCGGCAGCCGCCGCGCGCAGGCTTTGGGCGGCATGGCCGGACTGGCTTTCCGCCTCAAGCATCGTTTGCTCGATCCCGTTCTCCGCCGCCTGGTGCCGGAGCGCTTTGCCGATATTCCTGTCGAACGCTCGCCCTTGAAGCTGGTCGTGGAAGACGGCGCAGCGTTGGAAAATGCGACCGTTCACGTGCTTGTCGAACGCAACCCTTTCCTGCTGCCGTTGGATGAAGCAGCCGTGCTGGCCTGGGCGGCACGCCAGACTTGCCGGGACGTGCAGGTGGTGGCGTGGGACAGCGTTAAGGGGATCGCCGAGTCTTTGACGGGTGAGCCTGGCCGTTGGGATGCCCCCGACCTGGAAGCGCTGTGCTGTGGCCTGAGCGGGCCGTATCTCTGCTTCGCCTGCAACGATCTGTTGCTGCAAAGCGAGACCTATCTCGAAGCCAACCAACTTGCGCTGGCGAGTGAAAAACTGGCTTTTACCGTAAACGCCCGCGGCCCGCTCGATTGGCCGCTGCGTCACTTGCACCGTTCCCTTTTGCCGGGCTGCCGCCTGACGCCTTTCTTCCGCCAGGTGGTTTGTAAGAAATATGTACGCAGCGATTTTTCGCTTGACCTTGCCGATCGGCTGGCAGGTCTCTCTCAGCCTGATGTGGTCGGGAAGCTGCTTACCCACACCACGGCCGACCCGGAAGTCCACATGGCCTATCCCATGGAAACTGCACTGGGAAATGTTGACGTTGCCGCCGACGGCCGTTACGTTCTCGGACGCCCAGCAGGGAGCGCATTCCCCTGGGAGCCGCTCACCCATAGGGTGCAGTCGGTGAATACGGCCTTGCCGGTTCATTTTGAACAGGACGAGCGCCCGACGGTGATCGTAGTATTTCCGTTTTTGGCCGTTGGTGGGGCCGAACAACTCCACTTGAACCTGATCGAGTACTTGCAGGGGCAAATACGTTTTGTCGTTCTCAGTGTGGATGCGATCGATCCGTCGTTGGGCACACTGGCAGAATCATTTCGGGCGCTGACCCCTTACGTTTACCAGACGGAAGATTTTTTGGCTTCCGATTTGCGCCTTTCGTTCTTCGAATATCTGGTGACGCGCTTTCGTCCGGCTGGCTTTTACCTTGCTAGCGGCACGCCCTGGGCTTATGATGTTTTGGGGACGATCAAAGCCCGTCACCCCGAAATCCGTACCACTGATCAGGTGTACGACTCGCAAGTCGGTTGGATCAATCGTTACGACGACCAGGTGGTGGCAAACCTGGACGCCTGTATCGGGGCCAATGCCAAAATCTGCCAGGCTTACCAGGCGCGTGGCATGGCGGCAGAGAAGGTGCACCAGGTGGCGCACGGAATCGATGCCCGGCCGCTCGATCCCGAATCGTATTCGCCGGAACGTGTTTTTGCCATCAAAGAGAAGCTCGGCCTGCCGGCAGGCCCCAAGGTGGTCACGTTTGCATCCCGCCTGCATCCGCAAAAACGCCCCATGGATGTGGTCGAACTGGCGCGCCGTATGCAGGGCGATGCATCCGTTTTCTTCCTGATCGCCGGCGACGGCCCCCTGGCAGCGGCCGTGGACGAACAGATTGCCCGGTGTAACTCGACCAATATTTTGCGGCGCGGTTTTTACCGGCCGATTAGCGATGTACTGGCCGTTACGGACGTGTTGATCTTGCCGTCGGAATTCGAAGGCATGCCGCTGATTGTTTCCGAAGCGCAGATCATGGGCAAACCGGTCGTGGTAACCGATGTCGGCAACAACCGCGATGTGTTGGCCAACACCGGTGGTGGGGTGCTCGTCTCGCAGTTGGGCGACGTCGCCGGTATGATGAAGGGTGTGCTTCAGATGCTGCAACTCCCGCCGCTTCCACAGGATATTCGCCGGAAGTTCCTGGTGCACTATGGCATGGATGTGATCGCCGAAAAGTATCGCCGGGTTTTGTTAGGAAAGTGACATGCCGGAAGTTTCTGTCGTCATTCCCTCGTACAATCATGCCGCTTATCTCGGCGAAGCCGTCCGAAGCGTGCTGTCACAAACGCACCAGGATCTGGAGTTGATCGTCGTCGACGATGGTTCGGGCGATAACAGCCTGGAGATTTTGCAGAAGTTCGCTGACCCGCGTCTGAAGGTGATCTCACAGTCAAACCAGGGGGCGCATGTTGCCATCAACCGGGGCCTGCATACGGCGACGGGTGAATACTTGGCCGTGCTCAATTCCGATGACGTTTACCTTCCTGGCCGCCTGGAAAAACTCTTGGCTGCCATGAAGGCCGAACCGGCCGGCGCGCTGGCGGGTTCGCACATCGAAATCATCGACGATCAGGGCAGAACCCTGGGGGTCAAGCACGGCTACCACGACTGTCCTCCCTGGCCGCTGGAAGATGAAGGGCGCAGCTTTCGTTCCGGAGATGACTTGCATGCCGCCCTGCTGACCGAAAACTATTACGCGACCACCAGTAACTTCATCTTTCCGCGCCGCCTTTTCGAGCAGGTCGGCGATTTCCGCCCGCTGCGTTACGTTCACGATTGGGATTTTGCCCTGCGGCTGGCCAACCGCGGCAAGTTGCTGCTCCTGCCGGAACCGCTCATGCGTTACCGTTTGCATGGCAAAAACACCATCCGCGAGAACCAGGCAGCAATGGTTTTTGAGATTTGTTGGACTTTGGCGATTCACTTGCCCGAGCAAGCTGCAGCTTTGGGTTTTACGAATGAGAATCCTGCCTGGCGTACCGATCAGTTGCTGTATTCTATCCATGTGGCGGGATGCGAGCGTGCTTTGAGCGTCCTACTGGCGTACCGTTTGCATGAGAACATTCTCCTGGCGCTCCAACTGTTGGACCCACAGGACAATGTACGCCAGCAGTTCATTGACTTTATCGCCTCGCAGCTCACGGTACGGGGGGACGAAAAGCTACCGTGGGGTGACAGGCTCAGGCACCGTTTACACCAGTTGAAGAACTGTTTACGCTTATGACTGCTATCAGCGTCGTCATGCCGTGTTATAACCGGGCGTATGATCTCTGTCGTGTGTTGGATGCCTACGATCGTCAGCAAGGGAAAATCCCCTTTGAGGTGATTGCCATTGATGATGCATCCAACGATGGTACGTTTCAACTGTTGGCAGGTTATCGCCCCCAGAATTATCGCTTGAGCACTCTAAGGCAGGAGCGCAACCAGGGTCCGGCTGCGGCGCGCAACCGGGGAATTGAACGGGTGAGCGCCCCCCTGACTGTGTTTGTGGGTGATGATATTCTGCCTGGAGAGGACTTCCTTCACCGGCATTTGTTGGCCCATCAGATCCATTCAGCCAGGGACGCCGCGATTTTAGGGCTATCGCTCTGGCCGTCCGATGCACCGGTGAACACGCTAATGGAACATATTGATGGGGTGGGTGCGCAGCAGTTCAGCTATCACTTTCTGAAACACGGTCGAGTATACGATTTTCGCCACTTCTATACATCCAATATCTCGCTTAAAACGGATTTTTTGAAAGCTGAAGCGAAATGGTTCGATACCGGTTTCCCCTATGCCGCATTCGAAGATGTGGAGTTAAGCTACCGCCTGTCGCAACGTGGCCTGAAAATTATTTACGATCAGACGCCACAAGCCTACCATTACCACTACCATAACATTTGGAGTTTCTCTCGCCGACAGCGCAGCGCGGGGCAAATGATTGAAAGGTTGGTGCATGCACACCCCGGTATTCGGCGTTTGCCGGCTTTTCGTGTCGTCTATCAACGGGTGGAAAGTATCGCCCGGCGCACGTCGAGAAGTTCCTCGTTGCCTTCCCCAGACAACCTGGCGCGTGTTGAGTTGTTAGCCTGCCATCTGGTCAGTTTTTACGAGTGGTATGAACAACCTTTGTTGGATAGGCTGTATCTTCAGGTTTTGGACTACTTTGTTTATGATGGCTTGATGGATGCGGTTTTTACTGACCCTGCACATAAACTGTCTGTGCGCAGCCAACACCTTAACGCCTATCTGCTGCCTGCGCTAAAGGAATTTATGAAGGACGCTGGCCGGATGAAAGTTCACTTGCCAGAGGGGTTCCATCTGGGGATGTTTTAGCCGCCGCTTGCGACGTTTTTACGCACGTTGTGAACCTGCAAGCGCAACCCAGGATAAAAATCGATGCGAAACACTATCCGTAAACACTGGCTTTACGACATATTTTTCTTGGCCGTTCTTTTTGCTGCCGTTGTTGCCTGGGTGGTGATATATGTAAAACAGGAGCGTTTCTTTTATTACTTTGACTGGGGGGGCTATCAGGATGTGGTGATCGATCTCGTGCATCGCTTTTTTGCTGCGCCTCGCAGCACGCTCGTCCTGATCAGGGATTCTGTCGAGCTTGAATATAACTACTTTTTCGCACTACCCTTGATTCCTTTGGTGAAAATTTTTGGAAGCAGCCGCTTGGGGTACGTTCTAAGCTTGGGGATTGTATACCAGTTCCCTTATATCCTGGCTTGTGCAACGCTGATCACCCGCTTGGTTGCAACACACAAACGCCTGACTTTTTGGTTTGCCGCCCTGCTTGCTCTCGTCAACCCACTGGCCTGGGCGCCTACTTTGCGCGGATATCCGGATGTCGGGGCCGCTTTGATAATTTTATCCGCTTTGTGGATCGCTCTCTACGATTTGGAGTTGAAAGCTTGGTGGCAAATCGTTTCGATCGGTATATTAACCGCTTTGGCGATCCTCTTCCGACGCCACTTTGCTTATGGTGTGGCTGCTTTCTATCTGGCGCTGACTTTTCAGCTTGGATGGCTCTCTACCCAAAAAGTACGCCAGAAGCTGATTAAGCCATGGTCCGCCTTGCTGATGGTGTGCGGTCGCGTTCTCGCTGCGAGCGCGGTTTCATTTGTTACCTTATGGCTGATCGCACGTCCGCTCCTGAAGCGCGCTTTTACGGTTGACTATTTAGATTTATATGCATCGTACGTCGAATCGCCACGCAATGTTTTGTACTACTTTTTCGTTCAGTATGGATGGATCATCTGGCTCCTTGTTGCAACGGGAATCTTTGCTAGTATTGCATTGCAAGTGACGCAAACACGGGTGATCTTTTTTGTGGGAATGGTCGGAAGTCTTTCTCTTATCACGTGGGCGTTCGCTGCTCGCCAGTTTGGTGTTCACTATACGTTGCATACGACGTTCTTCGTTTTGACCGGGCTGTCTGCGCTGGCTTTTGTAATCTTTAGATGCTTCCATGCGCATAGACTGCTGCTGTTGCTCGCTTCGGCGCTTTATGTCACTCTCTTGGCCGTCAATGCTTATGTCGGGTTTTCTTATGTGGAAATACTTCCCGCCTTGCGGTCTGCATTGCCGCGCAGCTATCCGCCTTTGACGCGGCCCAATTATGACACCGTCGTTCATCTGGTCGATGTTTTACGCACTACCGTCTCACCACAGTCGCCGATTTATGTTGCAGATTCTTCTTACTTGATGAACTTTAATCTCTTGCAGAAAGCTGAACGGGCGCTGTATGGTTGGGAGCAGCCTCTCCTCAATGTTTTGGAAACGCCTCAGGCAGATTCGCGCGATTTTTATCCCCTGGAACTCCTGTTACAAGCGGACTATGTGATTGTAACAACGCCTTATCAGTTTCACATGCGCCCCGAAGAACAGCAAGTGGTCCAGGTCGTTGTCGATGCCTTCGAAGAACGATGGGAATTCGCCGAAGATTTCGTTGCGCTTCCAGAGCAGTTCCCTTTAGAAGCTGGTGCGGTCCTGCATATCTATCATCGGATAAGAACCACTGGCTGGCAAACGGCTATACGTACCTTTGATGCCATGAGAAAACAGGTTGGCATTCATCCTGGAAGTCAATTGAATTGGATCAGCCTTGATCCAAGAAGAGCGAGAGTATCCTACCAGGGTGGCATCTACAGTTTTGACTTCAACCCCGGTGCCTATCAGGGTGTTTCCCCGGTTGCTTTCCTCTACAGCGATGTGGCGCCCGATGATGGCCTGCTTGCCGGTTCAATAGATTTCAAAGAAGACGCTTGCGCCGGTGTATCCCTCGAAGTAAGAATGATAGACGGCTTCGGAAGGATGCTCGATTCGGAAACCGTGAAACGGTTCCCACCACAAACGACGTTTGAGCTGCCTTTTCAAGGGAACGGTTCCTCTTACCTGGCCTTTTTTGTTGATGTTCTAGAAAATGGGCCTGTGAGTGATCTCTGTTCGGCGACGCTGGGCTGGAATTTGATTCGGGAGTAAAGATTACAAAACTGCGAGGGCAATTGCAGAATCTATCTTTTCTCTAAGGAAAGCGTCACAAAGCCTCGATTACAATCTTTGTAGCGGAAGCTTTTTTGCCTTTGGTCGACTTAAGGATCGAAGTTCGTTTGTCTCCTATGGAGCCGGCAAAGGCAGGGAAGCCGAAACTAGAAAATTTGTATGGAGGTATGGCTTGAAAAAGAGTTTGTTAACTTTATCGCTGTTGCTAGTTTTGATCTTTTCGAATGCAGCTTCCGCCAGGGAACAGACTTTATATGAAGCAACCGTTTTAAGAGTGCCGGAAGATCGAACAACGTTGATGGATGCTGTTGAGGATATACCGGACGGAGGCATCATCGATATTGCTGCCGGCACCTATGCGACCCCCAATGGTGGCTTTTGGCTTAGTGATTTGCAGCGGGGGTTCACCATCCGTGCACGCGCCGGAGGCACGGTTGTTTTTGATGGCGGCGGCTCGCATAATATTGTGCGCTTTGAAAATTCGTCCAAGGCCCAGGGAGGGCCTGTGACGTTCGAAGGGATTACCTTTGCCAATGGCTATATGGCGTCGTTTGCCCTGGCGGGCGGCGTGTCTTTGATTAGAGCAGAGGCCACCTTCGTAAACTGCACTTTCAAGAACAATAAGGCTGAACAGACAGGGGTGGGGGGCGGGGTGCTGGTCCATCAATCCAACGCTTTCTTTTTCGATTCCACCTGGCAAGATAATACATCCGCTCACTATGGCGGAGGTATGGCGATTTCAGATGGGGCGCGGGTGTATGTTCACAATGCCTCTTTTTATCGGAATCGCGTCAATCTGCCCGGTCATTCTACTGTTGCCAGTGGCGGCGGCATTCACGTTTTGAATGCCACTTTGCGCGTTTCCAACACGCGCTTCGAGGGCAATCAGGCCGGCGCGTTTGGCGGGGCTTTGTATGCGCTCGGCAACTGGACCGATCCGCTGACGACTCCCCGTTCAGACGTCATCGTGACCAACGCCACCTTTGTGGATAACCAAGCAACCCCCGACGCTTCGGTAAGCTTAAGCTCACCCACGGAAGGTGGGGCGATTAATATAGAAGATCAAACCATTCTTAAGGTTTATAGCTCACGTTTTGTCACCAACCGTGCCAATATTGGTGGCGGTGTCAATAGCTATCGGGCAAAAGTAGAAATCTACGATAGCGTTTTTCAAGGCAACCAGGCGAATGGCGTACCTTCGATTGGCGCTTTTGGTGGGTCGCTGTCGGTGAGTTCGTTGGATGGCGCCGGCGATGGCAGCAGTAATCGTCCGACTGGCCAGGTTACCGTAGAAGATACACTGTTTCAAGGCCGTTATGCCAATATAACCAAGGTCGCACCAACCGGAGGCTGCCTTTCGGTCGGCGGTGATAGCCGCCGCATTGATGGCGACCCGGCGATACCGGATGTGGGTAGTGTGGCCGAGAACCGCGCCAACCTCACCTTGCGCCGCGTGGTTCTGAACGATTGTGACGCCCACGCTACCGAATCCAGTTCTGGCGCTGGCGGGGGCATCAGCGCCGCGCTGGCCAACGTGACCATGGAGAATTCGATCGTCATGAACTCTGATGCTTTCGGAAGTGGTGCATCAGGTGGTGCGCTCGTGCTCCTCTATCACTCGGTCGGCAATATTACCAATACGATGTTCGCTAAAAACAGTTCGGGCCAGTATGGCGGTGCTGTTTTTGTACAAGGCTCTACGCTCAATTTGTCAGATTCCAGGCTGGTTGAAAACGCCATTTCCACCTTGTATGGCGCTGATATTTTTGCTGCGCCGGATGACGTTCGCAAGCTTGCAGCTAGCGGCACGGTACAAAACAACACCTTTAGCAATAACGCCGGGGGATTCCATATTTTCGATGATGATCGAACAGGTGGGCCGTTCAATCTTGTCGTTTATAAGAACAACCAGTTTTACCAATCGAGCGGCGTCGGTGCAGATGTGTATAAAACCTCATACCCTGCGGCTTGCTACCCCAATGGTTGTACGGTAACTGAACTGAATAGTTTAAACCTCAAACACGGGAGCGCGACGACCGACAAAGGCTCGGGCAATACGGCTGTAGAAAGCATACCCTCCGTTGGTAAACTGCTTGCGGTTCCACCATCGCCGTATACCAGTGCAGCTCCCGGTGACACAGTCCCGACGGCAGCTTACCTGGGCTATGCGTGGAGCGGAGATGCCGCCACCCTGGACGGCAGCAGCCTTACCAACCGTGCCGGCGTCGTCGTTTCGCCGGTGGGAACGCATACCCTTGCCGTTGGCAATGCCAGTTTCAATGCCAGCATCGCCCAGCCTACCCTTTTGGCTGCCACCTTTACGGCCGTGGGAAGCCCTGCCGCTACGACGTTGTCCTGGCAGTTAACGGCGGGAACGTTTGTAGATGCGGTAATCGATCGGGCTGCACCCTATCTCTCTGCTGCTGCCGGTTCGGTCGATGTCTCTGATCCCACGGAAACAACTTACCGCTTGCTGATCCTTACGCAAGAAGGCGGCCTGCTCAAGACCGTGACCACGGGCTCCCCGACACTGTCTGCCCCGGCGGCGGTTACCGTTTTAGCCGGCCTAAACTTGCCAACGCACAAGGCCTATATCCCCATCCAAAACGTTGGCAGCGGCACGATGGACTGGACTGTGGTTGGACAAACGCCCGACTTGTTCACCGTAGAGACGCCCGCCGGCCAGACACAGGCCTTCGGTACGGTTGTGTTGGCCTTGCGCGTCAGCAAGGCAGGTACTTATACCGGTTTCGTGGAAGTAGATGCCGGCGCAGCCGGCCGCCAGACGGTGCAGGTCAATGTTATCGTGGTAGATGAACTGAAACAGGTGTTTACGCCATTGGTGAACCGGTAAAGTGGCTTGATGCGCTGTTTAGCAGGGCAGGAAAGGGATGTCACCCTTTCCTGCCCTGCTTTTTGCTGTCTCTCTGTCAAAAGCTGTCTGAAGAGTAAGGCGCGACGCACTTTGCCGGCCAGAAACAGGCGTCATCCACGGGATGGAAGTGCGTCTCGCCTGTTGGTGGCACTTTTTAGACAATCCCCGGTTCTTCCCCACGCCGTTTCGTGGAAATCTTAGGTGGAACGAACGTATGCAAAAAATTGTTCGAATATTTCGAAGGTATGCTCGCGCCTTGGCCGCGTTGAACTTGGACTTCCTGGCAGTAACCTTCATCTCCATCCTGGCCGTGTTTTTCTTGTGGCGTGTCGTCTTCCAGGGAATGATCTTACTGCCCTTGGACGAAGTGCTGGTGAACGAACCCTGGCGCAGTGAGCTTCCCGGTTCAGTCACCGGTCCAGTCTGGAATCCGGTGATTACGGATTCCATCTGGCAGGCTTATCCACTCGCTACGGTTGCCAACCGGCTGCGCCAGAAAGGCAGCCACTTTTGGGACCCCTATGCCATGGCCGGCTTGCCTGCCATGGCAAGAGGGGATATGTTTTCACACCCGTTATTTTTCATCTTGAGCCGGTTCATGTCGAATGCCCGGGCGATGAGTTGGAGTGCCGTGCTTTCCCTGGCGCTGGGCGGTATTTTTGCTTATCTTCTCTTGCGCGAGTGGGGCTGCCGCGCCTGGAGTGCCGCAATTGGGGCGCTGGTTTTTATGTTGAATGGTTATTTGATCGTCTGGCTGACCCTCCCGACGATTACCGGTTCGATGATCTGGCTTCCACTCGTCTTCTTTGGCATCGAACGCGCGGTTCGGCGCGCGGACTGGCGCTGGAGTCTTGTAGGAGCGCTCGGGTTTGCCCTTCAAGTCCTTTCGGGCGCTGTTTTGTGGCCCTTTTATACCGGAGTCCTTGCCGTACTGTTTTCAATCGGTCGCGTGATCGCGTTGTTCGTCCGTAAAAGGAATCTGGTGGCCGCCATCCGCCCGCTGCTTTATACGGGGACTGCCTTAAGCATCGGCGCCGGTTTGGTCGCCGTGCAGCTGCTCCTTACCCTGCAATTGTATTTACACACCAACCGTACAGGGCAAATCGGGGCCTCGGCCTCAATCAGCTTCGTGTCGCATGTTCTGCGTCTCTTTGCACCGGATGTGTACGGAAATTCTTTGCATGGTGGGGGCTTCTATACAAAATATAACTATGCAGAAACCAATTTGTACTTCGGCATCTTTGCAAGTTTCTTTATTCTGGCGGGCTTGTTTTCTGCCAGGCGCGCGGTTGCCTGGACCTTGTTTGCGATCGGCGCCGTTGCCATGCTGGCGGTTTATCAAGTTCCCCCATTCCGCCAACTGGTTGCAACGGTTTTTCCGGTTTTCCTGAACACTTTCCCGGGGCGCATTTTCTATCTGGTGGCTTTCTCCTGGTCGGTTGTTGCCGGATTGGGTGCAGACTGGTTGCTCAGGCACCGGCCCAGGCGTATGCTTCAAGCGCTCGCCAGCGTGGCACTCGTGCTGGCCGTCGTCATTCTCATCTTGTGGGTGATTGCTCTTCGGATACAGTCTGGCCCGGCGCTCGTGTCGTACGTGCCGTTGTTTTACCAGTTGCAGTTCGTCTCCCGGCAAAGCTTGTTGGCGGCAATCGTACTGTTGACGCTTGCGGCGGCGCTATTCTGGCTGTGGGCCGTTTCTACGCTACCGGTGAAGTTCTTGCAAACGGCGATCCTGCTGGTTTTGACCGTCGATTTGTTTGTGGCCGGAATCAACTTCAATCCTGCTTTCGATGAGGCGCTGTTGTACCCGAAGACGCCCAGCCTGGAGATCCTTCAAGCGTTGCAGGCCGATGCGTTCGGGCAGGGCCGGCTGGCGACAGTGCCATCCGGTGGCATCTTGTTTGGTATGGCTCCCGAAGCTTTCGGGCTGGAATCGATTTCCGGCTACAGCTCGTGGGCCTTGAAACGATATGTAATGTACGTTCACCTGACGCAACCCGAAATCACCATCAACCATATCTATTTGAGCAACTGCTGTTCGCCGCTTCTAAATGCCTTGAATGCGCGCTATGTTTATACCCCGGCGGGCATCGCACTTCAGGACTCCCAAACGCTTGACCTGATCTACGATGGCCCGGTTAAGATTTATGAGAATGCTGCCGCGCTGCCACGTGCCTGGATCGTTCACCGCACAATTCTTGTAGCACCGGGTGATCTCGAAGCGGCCAAGGCGCAGCTCTTGAAGCCAGATTTTTCTCCCGCTTCCGCAGCGGTGGTTGAAAGCGATCGGCTGCTGGATCTCGGCCATGAAGCCGAAGCCACCACTTCGGCTGCCGTCACCCTTTACTCGCCCGAAAAGGTGATCGTCGAGGCGACCCTGTCGCAAGAAGGCTTGCTCGTGATTTCCGATGCGATGTATCCAGGCTGGAAGGCGTTTGTAGATGGCAAAGAGACTCCCATTTACTATACCAATTTGTTCATGCGCGGCGTTTTCTTGGCGCCTGGCAAACACCAGGTCGAATTTATCTACCGGCCCGATGTTTTGCCGCTGGGATTGTCGATCACGCTGGCCACCCTTGCTGGAGTAACCGGCGCGCTGGCCGTGACGCACCTGCGGCGCAAGAAAACCGTTGCGGTAGAATAAGCGTGTATGAACCCATCTCCTTCAATTCTGGTTCTTTCGGGCGTGCGCGGCGATACCCGCCGTTATCGCACTGTTCATCCCTACGAACAACTGCGCTTGTTGGGCGTAGACGCCGAACTCTCACACATCTCGGACCCTCACTTGCGCCGCAAAGCTCACCGGGCCGGGGTCGTCATCATCCACCGTTCCCCCTGGGATCGCCAAGTGGCCTGGCTGGTGAGCGAAATCGGCCGCCGCCAGGGCCTGCTGATCCAGGACACTGACGATCTGATCTTCGATCCGGCGATTTTTCGTTACATCGATAGCCCCGATTTTGCCGATCCCGTACGCGCCGCCTTGTATCAGGAAGACTTGCGCCGCAATCGCCGTACGCTGGATGCCTGCCATGCGGTCACCGCTTCGACGGAATTCCTCGCCGGGCATGTGCGTACCTTAGGAAAGCCCGCCTGGGTGCATCGCAACGCCTTCAGCATTGAGATGCTTGCCCTCTCCGAAACGGCTTACCGGCAGCGCCATCCGGGCGATAGCATTGTTATCGGCTATGCCAGTGGGACACCCACCCACAACCGCGATTTCGCCCTTGCCAGGCCCGCTTTACAGGCCATCATGCAGCGTTACCCGCAAACCGAGCTGCACCTTCTCGGCTCGCTCGACCCCGGCGATGGCTGGGGTGAACTCGCCTCCCACATCGTTTGCCACGCGCGGGTCCCCTGGCGGCAGTTGCCCGGCCTGATGGCTTCGTTTGACATCAACCTTGCCCCGCTGCGCGGTGACAATCCTTTTGGGCAATCGAAGAGCGAGATCAAATATGTGGAGGCCGCCTTGTTGCGCCTGCCAACGGTTGCCAGCCCAACGGCAGCCTTTCAGTCGGCCATACGGAGCGGAGAAAACGGCTTCCTGGCTGCCGACGAAGACTGGTACGCGCCCCTGGAAGCGCTGGTTGTGAATGCAGAACTACGCCAGAAAATCGGCCGGCTTGCCTATCAGCATGTGATGCGGTATTATCACCCCCGGGTGCGCGCCGAAGAACTAGCGGCGACCCTGCAGGCGATTTCGCAGGCTGTGCGAGAAAAGCGGCTGTGGCCGGAGCTGCCCGGGGCGCCGGAAGAATCTGCGCTCGCGCATTATCAAACTCCTGCACAACACGAACGTTCGCCATCGTTGCTGCGCCTTGGCTGGCATAACCTGTGCGCTCGTGGGCCACGAACGCTGCTCTTGCAAGGATGGGTATTCTTTCGCCGCCTGCTCGCTCCAATCGTTCCTTACCGCCGCCATGACTGATCTGCTTCTTTCAATCTGCATCGTCACCCGCCAGGCGCGCCAGTACCTGCATGATTGCCTGCTGTCGATTGCCGAGAACCCTCCGCTGGCGAGCTACGAGATTATCGTCGTCGATAACGCTTCGACCGATGGCACGCTTGAAATGCTGCGGGACGAGTTCCCTGCCGTACAGGTGATTGCCAACCCGGCCGATACGGGCTATACGGCCCCGATGAACCAGGCGCTGCGCCGCGGAGCCGGGCGTTACCTCATGCAACTCAACCCCGATACGCTGGTGCACCCAGGCGCGCTCGACGCGCTGCTCGAATTTGCCGAAGCCCATCCCGATGTGGGCGTCTGCGGCCCCAAGGTGCTCAACGCTGACGGCACGCTGCAAAAGTCCTGCCGGCGCGGCGACTCTCGTCCCTGGGCCGTGTTTACGTACTTCCTCGGGCTGTCACGCCTCTTCCCACGCAGTAAGTTTTTCGGCGGGTACCATCTCAACCATCTCGACGAAGACGAAACAAACCCCGTGGATGGCGTGGCCGGTTCGTGCATGCTCATGCGGCGAGACGTGGCCGAGCGGCTCGATTTCCTCGACGAGCGCTTTTTTGCCTACCAGGAAGACGCCGATTACTGCTACCGGGTACGGCAGGCGGGATACCGGGTGTACTACGTGCCTGCCGCAAAGATCACCCACTTTGGCGGGCGCGGCGGCACGCGCGTGCAGCCCTATCGCTCGATTTATGCCTGGCACCAGTCTTACTGGCTCTATTACCACAAAAATTTCGCCCGCGATTATTTCTTCCTGTTCAACTGGCTCTACGATTTTGTCATTCTCATCAAACTCGGCCTGGCGCTGCTGACCAACGCCCTGCGGCGTGACAAATACGCCGGTCCGAAGCGATCTCTGTAACGTTCGTACGAACCCTCGTTCACGTTAAATGCTTTGCTGTCATTGGATATCCCCTCATGATGCACCACGAAATCTCCGTTGCCGATGCGTTTTTCCGTTCCCTGCGCCGTTGGTGGCTGGTTGCCCTGCTGACGGTGGTGGGGGGCGTGCTCGCCTGGACCTTTCACGCGCTGCAGCCGCCCGTTTACGAAGCCGTAGCTACGTTCTCGGTGGTGATCGACCTGCCGGAAAACATCCCGGCGCTCGATGAGCGCGAACAGGACCAGGCCATTGGCGTCTTCAAAGCCCTGCTTATCGCTACACCGGTCGTCGAAAACGTACGCACCGCAGCCCAGGCCCGGGGCATCCCGCTCGAAGCGCTGGCGCTCAACCGGCGCGTCTTCGCTGAACGCCGCCAGTCGCAGATCGATCTCATCGTCCGTCACGAGGACCCCCAGACCGCCGCAGCGATCGCCAACCTGTGGGCCGATCAGGCCTATGCGGTCATGGTGGAAGCCTACGGCCATGCACTTCAGGCGTATACGCTGGGCCAGTACCAGCAAAGCCTTGTGCAGTGCATCCAGGCAGAAAGCCCCGCCCCGGGCAGCCTGTGCGCCCTCGAATCGCTGGACGCATTGGAAGCCCGCCTCCAACAAGTGGAGGCGGAGCGGCAGGCCGAACTGCTGGCCTCTCAGGCGCTGCTGCCGACGCTGGTTTTCGAGTTCTCCCAACGCGCCGAGCCGCCGCAGGCCCCGGTGGCTTATCCGGCTGCCGCCCTGCTGCTTGCCGGTGCGCTGATCGGCTGCGTAAGCGGGATTGTATTGGCAGTGCTGCCCTGGCCCGGCGCAAAGAACGGCAAGCGATGATGGCTTTCAGGACCTTTGCGGGACGGTTTTATACGGGTTCTTGCGGGTTATTGTGGCTGGCGGCGCTCTTCTTGCTGCCCATCACCAGCTTTCCGCCCCTGTCGCAGCGCCTGGGCGGCGTGGTGGTCGCTCCGCTTTCGGCGTTTTTGCTTTTGCTGCTGGCCGCAATCTGGCTGTTCCCCTACCTGGTGCGCGGCGGAAAACTCCCGCGCGAGAGCGGGGCGCTGCTGGCTTTTCTGGCCGTTGCCGTGGTCTCGTGGGCGCTGGCGCAGTTTACGGATATACCTTCTTTTCGCCGCTTTAGCCCGCTGAAAGAAGGTTTGCAGGTCTTTGCCACGTTAGCCCTGGGAATGGTCTCTTTCTATGTGCCGGCTGCCTGGCTCATGGGCAGCGAGCGGCGTTTGCGCACGGCGCTGCGGGCGATCAGCCTCGGTGGGGTGGCCATCGTCATCTGGTGCCTGGTACAGGCCTGGTACGTTTACTTCTTGGACAGCGAATTCACGCTGCGCATGTATGAGTTTCAGTGGCTGTTTTCGACCCGGCAGGGAAACCCCCTGATCGCTGAACGGGTGACGGGGTTTGCGTACGAGCCTTCCTGGTTGGCGCACCAGCTTAACCTGGTGTACCTGCCGCTGTGGTTGGCTGCGACGCTGGGGGGGCATTCCGTTTTCCCGCGCCTGTGGCGCATTTCGCTGGAGAACGTCTTGCTGGCGATGGGTGTATTTTCATTGTTCGCTTCCCATTCACGCGTCGGTTGGCTGTCGTTCCTGGCCGTCCTGGTTCTACTGGCCGTTGCGCTGAGTTGGAAACTGTCGCAATTCTTGATCCAGCGCTTGTTCCCGCGTGCAAGCAGCAAGGCCTTTCAGGCCCTGCTTTCATCGCTGCTTTTGCTGCTTTTGCTGGCCGGGTATGCCTGGGGAACCTGGAAAGTGGTCCAGTTTGCTGCCCGTTACGAACGCCGTCTGGAGCGCATCCTGAGCCGGGATGTTTTCCAGGCGCAAAATGTTTATGAGTTCTTCAACAATCTTGAGTTTGCCGAGCGGGTGATCTACTGGGCCGCCGGCATGCGTACCTTCAGCCATCACTGGCTGATCGGGGTCGGCCCCGGAAACTTCGGTTTTTACTTCCCTCAAGATATGCCCCGCTTTGGCTGGTGGTTGACCGAGATCACCGACCTGATGCACCGCTTCTCTTTTCTTCCGAATACAAAAAATTTCTGGGTGCGCCTGCTGGCCGAAACCGGCCTGGTTGGGTTTGCCGTGTTTGTGGGCTGGTTGGTAAGTTTGCTGCAATCTGCCTGGTTTACCTGGCGCAGCCGGCAACCCCTGGCGCGTATGGTCGCCTCGATGGGCTTGTTTTCCCTGACGGCCTTTTTGATCGAAGGTTTCAGCATCGACTCGTTTGCCCTGCCGTATCTCTGGGTGGCAGCCGGTCTGCTGGTGGCCGCACGAACGGTTGTGACGGCGGAACAATGGACGACTTCGAAAACCAACGCCTGAGCATGGTTTCCCGGCAGATCGAAGCACGCGGCATCCACGATGTGCGCCTGCTGGATGCCATGCGCCGCGTGCCGCGTCATGCGTTCATCGCTCCGCAGTACTGGCCCGACGCCTACGCCGATCACCCGCTGCCCATCGGTAGCGAACAAACCATTTCGCAGCCCTACGTGGTCGCTTACATGACCGACTTGCTGCGCCTGCAGGGCGACGAGACCGTGCTGGAGGTCGGCACCGGTTCTGGCTATCAGGCTGCCATACTCAGCCTCCTGGTGAAGCAGGTCCACACCATCGAGCGGCATGCGGCGCTTGCCGAGAACGCCCGCCAGGTGCTCGAACGGCTGGGGTATCTCAATGTGCAGGTGCATGTCGGAGACGGATCGCTCGGTTTGCCCGCCTTCGCCCCGTTCCGGGCGATCCTGGTGGCCGCTGCGGCACCGCAGGTGCCGCAGCCTTTGCTCGATCAGTTGGCCGACGGCGGCACACTGGTTTTGCCGGCCGGGCATACCGGTAACCAGATTCTTGAATGCTGGCAGCGGCACGGTGAGAACTTTCAACACCGCGCCGTTTTGCCGGTCGCTTTCGTTCCCTTGATCGGAAAGCTGGGATTTGATGCGTGAGCCGGTCGTCTGGGGATCATCTGAAAACTAGATCTGCAAACAAGTGCGACGCACTTCCATCGAAGTGCGTCGCACTGGCTTTTTAGACAGCTTCTGCGTGGGACAAACGGGATCGCATCACACCCGGCTCACCGTCACGAAAATCATCGGCCGGCGCTTGATTTCGCCGTAAATGAACGCCCTGAGCGCCTGTTGGACGCTTTCTTGTACGTTGCCGTTGCTCAACCGCACGGTCTCGACGATGTGCTGCTGCATGGCTGCCAGCAAATCCTCGTCTTCCCGCTGCATGAAGCCGCGCGTGACGATCTCCGGGGTTTCGACCAGGCGGTTGTTATAGTCGTGCAGCGCCAGGCTGACCACCACGATGCCGTCTCGCGCCAGGGCTTCACGTTCACGCACAACCTGGGGTCCGATATCGCCGACCCGCGATCCATCTACGAAGACGTAGCCACCGGGAATGCGCTCGCCTAGGGACATCTTGCCGCCCTGGAATTCGACCACCTGCCCGTTTTCGATCACGTGTACGTGATCGGCCGGCAGGCCCAGTTCGCGTGCCGTGCGGGCGTGGCGGTGCAGGTGGCGCAGTTCGCCGTGGATCGGGATGAAGTATTTCGGCCGCACCAGGTTGATCAGCAGTTTCTGCTCCTCCTGGCTGGCGTGCCCGGAAACGTGCACCGGGGCGATCGCATCGTAGATCACATCGGCGCCGCGGCGGAACAGGCGGTTGATCGTTTTGTGAACGTTTTCCTCGTTGCCCGGGATGGGATGCGAAGAGAGCACCACCGTATCCCCGGGTTTCAGGTCGAACTGGCGGTTGGTGCCGGTTGAAAGCCGCCCCAGGATCGAGGATGGTTCTCCTTGCGAACCGGTGCACATCAGCACCACCTGCCTGTCGGGCATCCCCTTCGCCTGGTCCACGCTGACGAGCAGGTCGTCGGGGAGTTCGAGATAATTCAGTTTTCGTGCGATGCGCGCGTTTTCCGTCATGCTCGTGCCGACGAAGGCCATCTTGCGCCCGTGACGCATGGCGGCGTTCGCAACCTGCTGCATGCGCGAGATCACTGACGCAAACGTGGCAACGAGGATGCGCCCGCTTGCCGTGCGGAAGACCTGGTCGAAGGCAGGATCGATAACGCGTTCCGAGGGCGTCCAGCCGGCGCGATCCGAGTTGGTGGAATCGGACAGCAGCGCCAGCACACCGCGCTTGGAAAGCTCGCCCAGGCGGGCAAAATCGGTCGGCCAGTTATCCACGGGGGTGTGATCGAACTTGAAGTCACCCGAGTGAATGATCAGCCCCTCCGGCGTGCCGATGCCCAGCCCCACGCCATCCGGGATCGAATGGCAGACGTGAAAAGTCTCTACCTGAAAAGGCCCGATGCCCAGCGTGTCGCCGGCGCGAAAGGTGTGCAGGGTCAGCCCGTCGAGCAGCCCACCGCGCGACAGTTTACTTTCCACCAGGCCGCGCGTCAGCGGGGTGGCATAGATGGGCGCCTTGATCTGCTCCATGACGTGATGGATGGCGCCGGTATGATCCTCGTGCCCATGGGTGATCACCACACCGCGGATCTTCTCCCGCCGTTCGATCAGGTATTGAAAATCGGGGATGATGTAGTCGATCCCCAGCATGTCGTTCTCGGGGAACATCAGGCCGGTGTCGATGACGAGGATACTATCCCCATACTCCACTGCCATCATGTTCTTCCCGACTTCCCCCAGCCCCCCCAGGGGAATGATGCGAAGTTTTTGATTGGTCATTGAAATTAATTCTTTCCAGGCCCCCCGGAGTTCCTGTGTGGAGTTACCAGAAGGCCCCTTTCTTGTAAAATATCACCCGGTTTGGGTGTAAAGGTCAGGCTAATAGATAATAAAAAAGCCCCGGCAGGCGACTCCTGGCCGGGGGAAACAGGTCTGGTAAAGGCCCAACACATGCTGCAACGAAAAACCTGTAAACACAAGACTGTTCAGTTGAACTTGCCGGGCCGGAAACCGGCCAGGTGGAATTGCCACCAGATAAAACCAAAACATTGTAGCACGGTGCACAGCTTTTGTCAAAATGTGTTAGACTTTGGTGGTTCTGCACAGACTTGGTAGGTTCCATCGCGTTGGAGAAGACATGAACAAGCACGTCCACATCCTAAAATTAGCCGATATCTTCTATGGGTTGACCCTGGCGCAGCTCGAGTTGGTGGCAGAAATTTGCCAGGAAAAGGTCTATGCCCTGGGCGAAGACATCCTGACCGAGGGGGGTAGCAGCGATGAACTGTACGTGATTTGCGAGGGGGAAGTGGAGATCTTGATCGACCCGGGTCTGGTCAGTGACCAACCCACGCCTGCCAGCCCGGTGGTGGTGGCAAAATTCTGGCGCGGGCAGTCCTTCGGCGAGGTGGCGCTCGTCGATCGCGGTTTGCGCTCTGCTACAGCCCGTGCGGCTCAGGATAACACACATGTCCTGGCCTTGCCCCGCAGCGCCGTGATCGATCTATGCGAACAGCATCCCCAACTGGGTTATCGTTTGATGCACAATATGGCCATCGACCTGGCGCTCAAACTGCGCCTGATCGATCTGCGCACGCGCGAGGGCTGGCTCTACCGCAAACGCCCCGCTGCGTAGAGGCAAACCCCGTGGGTTTGATGGCAAACCCTGCGGGTTTGATGGCAAACCCTGCGGGTTTGATGGCAAACCCTGCGGGTTTGATGGCAAACCCTGCGGGTTTGATGGCAAACCCTGCGGGTTTGATGGCAAACCCTGCGGGTGAAGTGCCAGAAAATGCCCCGGATGGGTGATGCGAAGGTATAGTCCTTCGTCTTGACGCATCTTTCTCTTGTGGTTAGAATGCCTCGCTTAAGCCTATAAATCACCCAAGTCGATCGAGGGCAAAGAAGATGCTTTGCCGAAAGGAAGGGCGCAGCAGAGAAGATCCCTGACCATTCCTGATGTCCGCAAATCCCAATCTGTTAACCAATTTCAGGAGGAAGAAGATGTCTAAGCGTATTTTTGCATGGTTGTCGCTGGTGATCGTCGCCAGCATGGTGCTAACGGCATGCGGCGGTAAGAGTGCCAAGCCGGAGGCTTGTGAGGCAGATCCGTTTGGCTGTGCGGTGATTGCCTCGGGCCAGACGATTAAAATCGGTATGGGCGCTCCCATGACCGGTGACAATGCAGCCTTCGGCACCGACATTTCACAGGCTGCCAAAATCGCTGTCACCGATGCCGGTGAGTTCGAAGGGTTCAAATTCGAACTGGTGGCTGAAGACGATGGTGGTACCCCCGAAGGTGGGGCCGCCGTTGCTAACAAGCTGGTTTCTGATCAGAACGTGGTTGCCATCGCCGGCCATATCTTTTCCGGTGCAACCGCTTCTGCCATGCCGATCTATGAAGAGGCCGGTATTCCGATGATGTCGCCTTCAGCGACCAATCCCGATTTGACCAACCAGGGTTCCAAAGTCTTCAATCGCCTGGTTTTTACCGATGCTGCGCAAGGCAAGTTCGCCGCTGCTTACCTGTTCAATAAGCTCGGCGTTAAGAAGCTGGCCATCATGCATGACGGTCAGGCTTATGGCCAGGGGCTGGCAGAAGTTGTGCAGACCGAGTTTGCTGCCCTGGGCGGCGAGGTGGTCGCTTTTGTTGCTATCACGCCTGGTGAGTCCGACTACAGTGCACCCCTGGCTGATATTGCCTCCAAAAGCCCCGACGCGATTTTCTATGGCGGTTATACAGCAGAAGGCGTGGTGATTGTCAATCAGATGAAGTCATCGGGCCTGGAGAACGTAATTTTCTTCGGCGATGATGGCACCTTCGGCCAGGACTTTGTGGACCGCACCGGTGCGAATGGTGAAGGCGCCTATGCATCTACGCCGCTGCCGGCTTCTTCACCCGAAAAAGACAAGTTCGATGCCGCTTACGAAGCTGCGTACGCTACCCCACCCGGCAAGTTGTCTCCTTATAGCTGGACGGCTTATGATTCTGCCGCCGTATTGATCAGCACGATTAAATCGGTGGCGATCAAAGGCAGCGATGGCAGCCTCTATATCCCACGCAGCGCATTGGTCGATGCCGTGCGCGCGATCAAGGACTACAAAGGCCTTTCCGGTATGGTGACCTGCGATGCCGTGGGCGAGTGCTCTGCATCTGGGCCAACCTTCTATGTGGTCAAAGGCGGCAAGTGGGTGGAGGCCGCTCCATAATTTTTATCGGTTTGTTCTACGAGTTTTGGCGGGGCAGTCATCTGGCTGCCCCGCTCTAGCTTTCAGCCTTTGTCGTAAAAAAGGCGTGCGGGAAGGTTATGAATAAATTTTCTCTCCGTCAAGGGCGCCGTCCCTTTAGCACCTATCAAATCATCCAGCTTACGATTGGGGTCTTGTTCGTTGTTTACCTGATATGGCGCTTTTATCAGTTGATTGCCAACCCGACCTACGGCCCCGATACCTGGGTACGTTTTGCTCTCGCCGGTTTGACTTTAGGTAGTGTATATGCGCTGGTTGCTATCGGTTACACATTGGTTTATGGTATTTTGTTCATGATTAACTTTGCCCATGGTGAAGTCATGATGATCGGCGCTTTTGGGGGCTACTTCGTTTTTGAAGCGCTTAAAGCGTTGCCTGCACCGACGCCAACCCATCCCGACCTAAACTTCCTCAACGCTCATCCATTTTTGTCGGTCTTACTGGCTTTTGTAGTGGGTATTTTCGTCGCCGCACTGAGTGGTTACTACCTGGAGCGGATTGCTTACCGGCCGCTGCGTAAGGCGCCTCGCCTGGTGCCTTTAATCAGTGCTATCGGCGCTTCAATCTTTTTGCAAAATGCCGGCCAGTTGTTGTTTGGCACACAACGGCGAGACTATGCCAATCCAGATATCTTGGAGCGAGGTACCGGTTGGAGCATTGCCATTGGTGACGGGAATGTGATCTTGCCTTATACGGGGGTTTTTACAGTCGTTTTGTCCTGTTTGATCATGGTAGGATTGTATTTGTTGGTTAAACGTACCCGGTTAGGACGGGCCATGCGCGCCGTGGCGGAGAATAAACCGGTGGCGTCGTTGATGGGTATCGATGTCGATGGTGTCATCAGCCGCACGTTTCTCATTAGTGGAGGATTGGCCGGCGCTGCCGGGGTGATGTGGGGCATCCATCTTGGCTTGGTTTTCTCGTATGTCGGTTTTATCCCCGGCATTAAGGCTTTTACAGCGGCTGTGCTGGGCGGCATCGGAAATATCCCGGGTGCTATGTTGGGCGGCTTATTCCTCGGCGCGGTGGAGGCCTTTGGTCCGCCAATTCTGGGGATCGATTTTCAGCTCAAAGATGTGATCGCCTTTGGAATTCTGGTATTCGTACTTATTTTCCGTCCATCAGGCATTTTGGGTGAAGTCCTTTCGGAGGAGAAAGTATGACCAAAAACACGCTTCGAAACGATTTGCGCGTGGGTGTGATCTTTGGCATCGTGCTGATCTTCCTGGTATTGATCGGTTTTACGCTCACGGCAGCGAACCTGTTGGGTGGTTTCTTGGGGACATCGAACAATGTCGTCTTCAATTCTCTGCTGTTTTTTACGCTGATCGGGCTGTGGACGGGTGCTGCGGCTGCCAAACACGAACATGACTGGCGCCGCGGCGGCATCCATGGCACGGTGAGTGGTGCGATCACGGGGCTGCTGGTAGCGGCGCTTGCTTTTGTGATCGGTTCTCTATACGAAGCCGGTGTGCAGCTCGGAACCTATTTGTCACAGTTGGTACCCTCCACCATTAACGCATTCCTGCTTGGCGGAAGCGCCTCCCAGGCTGCGTTGACTTATGGGGTATTGTTAAGCTTGACGGGTGCCTTGGGTGGCGCAGGATCTTATTTCTTGCGCCAGGAGGGTTGGCGGCAGCATCTCTCAGCTATCTGGCAGCGGCAGGCACTGCGCTTGCGCACACAACCGTGGATCCAAAAAACCGCTTTGAACGCAAAAATGCGCTTGGTGCTTTTGGCTTTGCTTTGTGGGGGCTTCCTGTTGCTCCCGTTAGGGTTGGGCCAGTACTGGAATTACACCCTGGGCACCGTGGGCATTTACGTGCTGCTTGGCCTGGGGTTGAATATCGTCGTCGGCCTGGCTGGGCTGCTTGACCTTGGTTATGTGGCCTTCTTCGCAATTGGCGCTTATACCGTCGCCTTGATGACGGCGCCTGAACCTCATCACTTGGAATGGAGCTTTTGGGCGGCGTTACCGTTTGCCGTGGTGTTGGCCGCCTTGGCCGGCATTACCCTGGGTATTCCGGTCTTGCGGATGCGTGGGGATTACCTGGCAATTGTTACGCTCGGCTTTGGTGAGATTATTCGCGTCTTGAGCAAAAGCGACTTGCTGACCGGTTTTTCGGGTGGGCCGAAAGGCGTCCGTAGTGTCGGCGGTCCGGAAATCTTTGGGTTTTCACTCAATAACGATATCGGTTTCGTTTATCTGATTTTGCTGGCCATTTTGCTGGTGATCTTCGTCACCAATCGCCTGCAACATTCGAACGTCGGCCGCGCCTGGGTTGCCATGCGTGAGGACGAGACGGTGGCACGTGCCATGGGAATTGATGTGGTACGTTACAAATTGTTGGCTTTTGCTATCGGCGCAGCTTTTGCCGGCCTGGGAGGGGCGTTATTCGCTTCACGCAACCAGTTCACCGGTCCGGAAGATCACAGCCTGATGGTTTCCATTAACGTCGTTGCGCTGATCATCGTGGGTGGAATGGGCAGTATCCCGGGGGTTATTGCCGGCGCTTTTGTGCTCAAAGGCTTGCCCGAAATGCTGCGCCAGTTGGAAAGCTATCGTATCTTGACTTTTGGCGCTTTGCTGGTTGTGATGATGCTGATCCGGCCCGAAGGCTTAATTCCCTCACGCCGCCGCCGCCTGGAAATGCACGAAGATCAGGCCACCAACCCGCCTGTGCCCAACGAGGAAAAGCCATGACGCCAGATGCGAAAGATTTTCTCAAGTCAACGCCCATTTTGGAGACTCGCCGGCTGACGAAGGTCTTTGGCGGGCTGACGGCCGTCAACGCGGTCGATATGGCCATCCCGTCGCGCGCCATTGCCAGCGTGATTGGCCCCAATGGGGCCGGGAAAACCACCTTTTTCAACTGCATTACCGGTTTTTACCAGCCGGATGGCGGCGATATTCTTTTCGATGGTCGATCGCTGGTTGGCCTGGCGCCTGACCAAATTACGAAAACAGGCATTGCGCGCACGTACCAGAATATTCGTTTGTTTGCCAACATGACTGCCGTGGAAAATATCCTGGTCGGGCAGCATGCTCGTCTGAAATCGACGTGGGTGGATGCTGTTTTGCATAGCGCCCGCCAGAAATCTGAAGAGCAGGCTGCATTGAGCGATGCCTTGCGCTTGTTGCGCTTTGTCGGCCTGGGCGGCATGGGAGATCACCTGGCGCGCAGTCTGCCCTATGGAGCCCAGCGTAGACTGGAGATTGCGCGTGCGCTCGCCAGCCAGCCGAAGTTGCTGATGCTCGACGAACCAACAGCCGGGATGAACGCTTCTGAAACCGCCGAAATGACCGTTTTTATTCGACAATTGCGCGACGATTTGGGTATCAGCGTTTTGTTGATTGAACACGATATGCGCGTGGTAATGGGTATCAGTGACCAGATTGTCGTGCTGGACTATGGCACAAAGATCGCAGAAGGCACCCCAGAGCAAATCCAGCGCAATCCAAAGGTCATCGAAGCGTACCTGGGTGAAGGCGCTGCTTCGGGCCTGAATTTGCCGGCGGTGGCCTCGCAGGACGGTGGTGGATGATGTTGGAACTTAGAGACGTTCACACGTACTATGGAAATATCCATGCTCTTAAAGGCATCTCGCTTTCTGTCGAGAAGGGAGAAATTATTACGCTGATCGGCGGCAACGGGGCTGGTAAAACAACCACCCTGCGCACGGTTACCGGTTTGCTCAAGCCTAAGCAGGGCGCCGTGCTCCTGAATGGGACGGATTTGATCAGCGCCAAGCCACACGAACTGGTTTATCAGGGTGTTGCCATGGTGCCCGAGGGCCGTGGCGTCTTTGCCCGCCTGACAGTGTATGAAAACCTCGATCTTGGCGCTTACTGCCGCAAAGACAAGCAAGAAATCCAGGAAGACATGGCGCATATGTTTACGATCTTTCCGCGCCTCAAGGAACGCCGTAAACAGGTTGCAGGCACTTTGTCGGGTGGCGAGCAGCAAATGCTGGCCATGGCGCGCGCTTTGATGGCGCGTCCCACGCTGCTGCTGTTGGATGAGCCGTCGATGGGGCTTGCGCCCATTCTGGTTGACGAGATTTTCAAAATTATCCAGGAAATCAATGCCCAGGGAACCAGCATTTTGCTGGTCGAACAAAACGCCCTGCTGGCGCTTTCGATTGCCGGCCGCGGGTACGTCATTGAAACCGGTAGAATCGTTTTGGAAGGCAAAGGCAGCGAACTGCTTCACAACCCTCAGGTGATTGAAGCTTATCTCGGGGGCCACTAACTGAATGCTGGATGGCGGAAGCGGCGAATCGCATGGCTTGCCAGCACAATTGTCCGACAAAGGCCCCGCCTGTATGGCGGGGTCTTGTGCTATCTGATACAATCGGCTAAACCTTTACCCTGGTCACTTTCAACTTTTTCTTTTACCGATATGCCTTCTGCCGAAATCATTACGATTGGAACCGAACTCCTCCTGGGCGAGATCGTGGATACGAACTCCCACTACATCGCCCGCAACCTGCGCGACCTGGGTGTCGATCTGTTTCGCACGTCCACCGTCGGCGACAACGCCCAGCGCATCGCCGGCATGATTCGCGAAGCCCTCGGCCGCGCCGACATGCTGATCACCACCGGCGGCCTCGGCCCCACCGTGGACGACCCCACCCGCGAAGCGGTTGCCCTTGCCTTTGGCGTGCCCACGGAGTACCGCCCGGAGTTATGGAAGCAAATCCGCCGGCGTTTTGCCCGCTTCGGCCGCCTGCCTACCGAAAACAACAAGCGCCAGGCATACGTACCCCAGGGGGCCCTTTCCGTCGAAAACCCGGTCGGTACGGCCCCCTCTTTCATCATGGAGACGCCTACCCAGGCGGTGATCTCGCTTCCCGGCGTGCCCAGCGAGATGGAATACCTGATGCAAAACGCCGTCCTGCCGTATTTACGTCAGCGTTTTTGCTTGACCGGTGTCATCAAAGCGCGTGTGCTGCACACCGCCGGGATCGGCGAATCGCAAATCGACGATCTGATCGGCGACCTCGAGGCCCTCGCCAACCCGACCGTGGGCCTGGCCGCACACTCTGGCCAGGTAGATGTGCGCATCACGGCCAAGGCTGACTCGCCGGCCGGCGCTGATGCGCTGATCGCGCAGGTCGAAGCCGACCTGCATAAAAGGTTGGGCGCCTGGATTTACGGCGCCGATGACGATACGTTAGAAAGCGTTGCCCTGAACGTGCTGGCGAAACGCGGTTGGCGCCTGGCCGTGGTCGAGGCCGGCTTGAGCGGCGAACTGCTGCAAAAGCTGGCTGTGGCGCCGGCCGATGTCTTCTGCGGCGGTGAAACGCTGTCTACTCGCCCGAAAACGGACGATTTT
This sequence comes from Chloroflexota bacterium, assembly GCA_049325275.1. Classification (GTDB taxonomy): domain Bacteria; phylum Chloroflexota; class Anaerolineae; order Anaerolineales; family UBA4823; genus CAIQJJ01. Next base: position 414,168 of record JBMOLU010000001.1, on the reverse strand, counting down.
TGCGCCATGGTCGAAGCCTATCGCCGCCAACGCGATGCTGCGGTGGGTCTGGGCGTGCTCTTGAAGCCCGGCGCAGAGAAGCAAGAAACTTTCATCGTCTTGATCACCCCCGATGGAGCGCAGCAGTTCGCCCGTCCCTACGGCGGCCCGCCCAGTTATGCGCCGCGCTGGGCCGTCAACCACGCACTGAATTTAATCCGTTCGTTGTAACGGATTGTTGTACAATGGCAGAAAGGAAAGCACACGCCTTGCCTTTTGGAGGTAGAAATGACCGGAATCCTTAACCCCCCCGTGCAGGCGGTTGAGTCGCTCGAAAACGAACGTTGGACACACGATGACTTCATGTTGCTTGCTCCGGCCGATCAAAAAGCAGAGCTGATCGATGGAGAGATGTTTATGGCCCCACCTGCTTTTGAAGAACACGAGCGTTTGCAAAGCTTTTTAATGACGGTTTTACAAATGTATGTCAGCCGTTACGATTTGGGTGAAGTGCGTGGTTCTCGCACGGCCGTTTACATTTCCGACACACAAACCTACGAACCCGATCTGCTCTTCGTGCGCCGTGAACGTGCGCATATTATCACCCACCAGAAACTCGTCGAAGCGCCCGACCTGATCATCGAAATTCTCTCCGCAGCCACCGCCCGCTACGATCGCGGTGTCAAACTCGGAAACTATGCCAGGGCGGGCACCAAAGAAGTCTGGTTGATCGATCCCTATGGCGCGGCAGGAACGCAGTTCTTTCAACGCCAGCAAAGCGATTTGATTCAGGTCGCCCCGCTAGATGGTGTCATTTATTCGGTAGCCATTCCAGGCCTGAAGTTTAAGATTGCCTGGCTCTGGCCAGGGCAAGACGGAAAAATGGCAAATCCGGTGAATGTGTTAAGAGAAATGGGTGTTATTTAGCATGGAAACGACCGTTATGCTTCTAACGAATGCGATCGTCCTCACCATGGATGAAAAACTAATGCAGTACGAACCCGGCGCCGTGGCTGTGCAGGGCGAGAACATCCTTGCCGTCGGGCCGGATGCCGACTTACGCACCCGCTTCCCGGCTGCCGAAATCGTCGACTGCGGCGGCAAAGTGCTGATGCCCGGGCTGATCAACACTCACACCCACGCTCCCATGACGCTGCTGCGCGGCCTGGCCGACGACCTGCGCCTGGACGTCTGGCTGATGGGGTATATGATGCCGGTCGAACGCGAATTCGTCTCACCCGAATTCGTTCGCCTGGGCACACAACTGGCCTGCGCCGAGATGCTGCGCACGGGCGTCACCTGCTTCGCCGATATGTACTATTTCGAGAGCGATGTTGCCCGGGCCACGGCTGATGCCGGGTTGCGCGCTGTTTGCGGCGAAACCGTGCTCAAGTTCCCCGCGCCCGATGCCGCTTCGTACGAAGAATCCTTGAACTACGCACGCGAATTCATTCAGGCCTGGAAGGACCACCCCTTGATCGTGCCCACCGTGGCCCCGCATGCACCCTTTACCTGCACGCAAGAAATCCTTCAGGCCAGTGCAAATCTGGCGCTCGAATTCGATGTGCCGCTGTTGATCCACATTTCCGAAACGGCGCAAGAAGTGGAAAGCGCCCGCAGCGAGTGGGGCATGCCGGTGGTCCCTTACGTCAAGAAACAAAACCTGTTCGACGCCAAGGTGCTGGCCGCACACTGTGTTCACATCGACAAGGGCGAAATCAAAACGTTGCTTCATCATCATGTGGGGGTGGCGCACAACCCGTCTTCCAACCTCAAACTGGCATCCGGCTTTGCGCCCATCCAACGTATGCTCGATGCCGGTTTGAACGTCGGTATCGGCACCGACGGCCCCGCATCCAACAACGATCTCGACATGTTCGAAGAGATGCGGCTGGCTTCGTTCGTTGCCAAATGTGTTTCGAACGAGCCGACCGCCCTGCCTGCCGCCCAGGCGCTGACGATGGCCACGCGGATGGGCGCCAACGCCATGCACATCGGCCATCTGACAGGCTCGCTCGAACCCGGCAAACGCGCCGACCTGATCCTGGTAGACCTCAACCGGCTGCACAACAGCCCGCGCTTCCGCCGTGACCCGCAAAGCGTCTACGCCCAACTCGTTTATGCGGCCCATGCCAGCGACGTCACCGATGTGATGGTCAACGGCCGCTGGCTGATGCGCCACCAGGAACTGCTGACCCTGGACGAAGCCGCACTCTTGCGTCTGGCGCAAGAATGCGCCCACAGGATCGATATTTTCCTGGCGGAACGCGAAAATTCGTTGCTCTCCAAGCTGGTTGCTATTGGCGGCGCACAGGAAGCCGAAAGCTTCGAAGTACAGGTAAAAGTACGCCTTGCCGGTGCTGCCCCCGTCCTCGCGGCGCTGCAAAGTCCCGATATTGAGATTTTGCGTCACCGTCACTATCACGAATACGACACTTACTTCTCTTTCGCCGACCCAAAACAGGGCCACCTGCGCTACCGCGAAGACCAGTTCATCGATGAAAACGGTCAGATCGCCAATGCGCGTTACCGCCTGACCCTGCTTGGCCCGGCACGCGAGCGGCGTTTCAGTGGCGATGTGCTGCTCTCGCGGAGCCGTTTCCTGGCCCCGGCAACCCATAGCCTGCGCTTTTATCGCGAGTACTTCAAACCGAGCGCCGAGCAGGTCATTGTCAAAGACCGTTTGCGCTGGCGGGTGCTCTACCAGGGTACAGAATTCTACGTCAATCTCGACCATCTCGAACAACCCGCGTTGGGTTACTTCCTCGAAGTCAAGAGCCGCACCTGGAGCCGCCGCGATGCCGAACGTAAGGCTGAACTGGCCGCCGGTCTATTGGCTTACCTGGGCGCAGCAACCGATTCAATGGTGACGCAAGACTACGTCGAACTGGTGGCGGAACGCTCGTAAGGTGTGAGGCGCGCCTGCGTTTGTGTCAAGATGCAAAGAATTCCCCTCGAAGTTGCGCTCGCAAAGCTTCTCACCGCACTTGACCTGAAACTGGCCGCCGCGGAATCCTGCACCGGCGGCCTGATCGGCCATCGCATTACCAACGTGCCTGGCTCCTCGGCCTACTATGTCGGCAGCATTACGGCGTACGCTTACGAAGCCAAAGTACGCCTGTTGGGCGTGTCGTGGGACACGCTCAACCGTTATGGCGCCGTCAGCCGTGAAACCGCCCTGGAAATGGCCCGCGGCGTGCGCGCCGCTCTGGGGGCAGACATCGGTGTGTCGGTGACCGGCATTGCCGGGCCAGAAGGTGGCACACCCGAGAAACCGGTCGGCACGGTATGGATCGGTTTAAGCGTGAGCGGGGACGATACCGATGACGCCTGGATGTTTGTCTGGCAGGGCGACCGCCTGGCGAACAAGGAGCAATCTGCCGAAGCCGCCTTACAGATCGTTATCGATCACTTCGCCTAGCCGGGTGTCGGAGAGACCTCACGTTAAGACTTCGGAAGTCTCTACCCGGGCAGTTTGAGCACAAAATAAGGCGAAATTGCTCGAAAGTCACGGCTTTTAAGCGATCACGGAGACTTTCGAAGCCTTCTCCGACAGGCTGCTAGTTCGATCGCCGGTGGGGTATCGCATAAGTGTGTTGCCGGGACGAACCCGTACGGCCCTCGATGGATGCTTGCAGTTTTGCGTTACATGCCATCGCATAATTTCGCTTCTGTACGTGCCAATTAGCTGGTAGAATCCCCGCTTATGCGAAAACTACTCTTCCTTGCTTTGTTGAGCTTCTCTTTGCTGGCTTTGTGGTCGCTGAGCGGCACTCCCGTGCGGGCGCAAGACCGCTTGATGATAGCCCGGGACATCGACGCCTCGGAAAACCGGCAGGACGCCACCAGCGCACCCACGACCGTGGCGCCGCGCGGCCCCACGCCCGTTGATTCTTTCATCGTAGCTACGGTGACTCCTTATGAGGATGGGTCAGTCATCCATATCGTTCAGTCTGGCCAGACGCTGTACACGATCGCAGAGGCGTACAGCATCACCGTGCAGACATTGCTCGATCTCAACCGCCGCCAGTTGAACGACAAACTTTACGTTGGCGATAAGCTCATCGTCCGGCTTGCCAACACCGTTACCCCCACCCCTGATGTCACCGACACGTCCACCGCACGCCCACCCACGGCGACCCGCCGCCCGACGCGCACCTCCACGGCCCTGCCACCCACGGCGACTCCGTCGCCGTTGCCCAGCATAACGCCCACGGCCACGCCGGTCCCGCAGCTTGGGACAGATCCGGTCGGAAATGTGCTTTTGTCGGTTGTCGTTTTCCTGTTGGGCACAGGCGTGATCCTGGTTGCGGCCGGTGTGGTGATCAAACGCCGCTCCAGGCCCGATCTGCCGGGCTAAGGATACAATCCGGGGCGGCAGGCAGCTTGCTGCCTGCCGCGTTGTTACGATGTGTGACGTTGATGGCGGTGCCGCCGCAGGCCCGACCATTCGCAGCCGATACATCCGTAGCGCAGGATGCTGCAGCACAAAACTACCGCCAGGAAGCGCTCACTCGGCTTGCGGGGAATGCGCTGTAGCCGGTTGCCACAATGAGGGCATTCGTGTGCTTTGTGCAGGCTTGGAACGGCCGCCAGAACTGTTTTGCGCAAAACCAGGTATCCGCAAACGCAAAGCCCCAGAACGAAAAGGATACGCCACGCTGTGGCGGAAAAGGGCAACTGGCGTGGGATGGCGAGGGCGTTTCTCACAATCTGCAAGAACTCCTGGCGCACCTCACCAACGAGCAGCGTGACCCCAATAAGCGCAAACAGCAACGTGCCCAAAATGATAGCAAGCACTTGTAGAACAGGGCGGTTGGTGTTCATCGTTAAGTTTCAACCTTTAGCCTGCCGTCCTCTGTGGCCTCTTCTGCCTCGCCGATAACCCACAAGGGCTGTTCCAGTTCTGCGGCGCGCCCTAACAGTCCGTCGAGCTTTTGCGGTGGCACGGCCAACAACAGGCCGCCGCTGGTTTGTGGGTCGAAAAGTAACATCTGCGAGGCTTCCTCTAAACCTGGTGCGAAGCGGGCGTATTGGCCGAAGTGTAGCCGGTTATCGGCTGCCCCGCCCGGAAAAACGAAATCTTCAGCGTACTTGCGGGTGCAGGCAATGAACGGAATTTGGGAGTAATAGAAACGCAGTTGCACGTTGGATGCCAGGGCCATCTCATAGCTGTGGCCCAGTAAGCTGTACCCGGTGATGTCGGTGGCTGCTCGCAAGCCAAATTCGACGGCCAGTTGCGAAGCCGTCTGGTTCAGACGGGCCATCCAGCCAACCGCTTCGGCGATGTCTTCTGGGGCAGCTTGCTGGCGTTTGAGCGCCGTCGTCGTGGTCCCAAAACCGAGCGGTTTGCTCAGGACCAGCCGATCGCCCGGCCGGACGCCGCCTTTGGTCAGGAGCCGATCGGGCGCTGCCATTCCCAAGGCTACGAGGCCAAACTTCGGTTCTTTATCCTGTACGGTATGCCCACCGGCGATCACGACTCCTGCTTGCTGGCATTTCTCGGCGGCGCCGCGCAGAATGGCCGCACTTACCTCGGCAGGTAGATCGGGCGGCAAAGCAGCGATATTGAGCGCCAGGAAAGGTTTCCCACCCATGGCGTAGACGTCGGATAGCGCGTTGGCAGCCGCAATCGCGCCGTAATCGTAAGCATCGTCGACCACGGGGGTGAAGAAATCGGCCGTAACGATCAGGGCGCGGCTTTCGTCGAGCTTCCAGACTGCGGCGTCATCGGGTTCGCCAAGCCCAACCAGCAGATCGGGGTGATCGGCCGGCTGGAACAGGCCTTGAAGGGGGCGCAGCACGTGCGCCAGCGTTTCCGCATTCAGTTTGGACGCTCAGCCCGCGCAGTTCGATAGGCTGGTGAGGCGTATCTGGCGGCCAGATGGGTAAGTATCGTTCATACAATCAGTGTCCTTATTAGAGCCTTATTGTACTCAATTTCTCTTTTCGCAACGAAGAAATTTACGTGAAATCCGCGATCAAAATGTCGTGCTATAATGCAAAACGCCTTCTCGAACCCACATAAATACGGAACATCCCTGACCCCGCTCTTGATTCTGAGGTGATACCCAGGCTTTGGGGGCGATTGGGCGCGAAGCAGCCAATCACCTCCAAAACCTGCGACATTTCCCGCCAAAGCGGAAGAGCTGATTTTGAATTCGCCATGCAACCATCGTTCCCAACCAGCCTGTTGTACTGTGTCATCTTTCTGGCAATTGTGGTGGATGCCTGGTTGATTTTTTCTTTGGAAAGGCGCTTCAGGCAGCGAAATGTCCTTAAGGAGCTAAAGGCCTGGATCGTGCTCCAGTGGGGGGCGTTCAACTGTGCACTCTCAACCGGCTCTGGTGACGTACCCTCGTGGGAAAGTATCCAATCCACTTTACAAAAAAGCCTTTTTTCTCGCCTGCGCCCGCAGAAAGGCCTGAAAGAGCGACTCACGGAGACCCTCAGACACCCGGCGTTTCAAGCTGCCTTTGTGGAAAGACCGCGTTTGTTTTCGGGGTTCAGTTCGCTGGTTTTGATCGTTGTGCTGGCGGCCATCCCGCCGTTGTTGGTGATTAAAGACCGCTGGCAAGCGGAACCCGTCCAGGTTCCCTATGCCGACTGGCTTGGCAGCAATCCTCTCATCCACTTACCTAATTATTTCTTTCTCAGCATTCTGTGTGCCCTGGCCACGCTTCTCCTTGTGCTCAAGCGGAAGACAAGGCTGCCCGTAGTCGATACAGATTCCCTTTTGGCAGATGCCACCCGCCTGGTGGTTTCTGCCCATGCGGCAGTTGCTGTCGCACAGCGGTACCTGGCCTTGTTCCTGTTCGGGTTTGCGATGATCCTGTTCGCACGAATCCTTTGGTTGAGCCTGTTCGCAGATCACACACCGGGATGGGATATGTTGTTCGCCATGGGCCTGTACGCGGCCGCCTGGCTGTGCTGGGATATTCCCGTTGCACGCGCGATGCAGGTTTGGCGCAGCTTCCGGGAACATGCCTCGCTTGTTTTTGCCATGCTTTTTGCCCACCTCGGCATCGTTTTATTCCTGTATGCGCAGCATACCGGTTACCTGGCGCAGCGATGGGTGTTTGTCGCCCTGGCGGTAGGGTCTCTTGCCAATCTGGTACGTTACGGGCGGAAAGTCCCCATCATCTTTTGGATCGTTTCACTGGCTTTGGTCTTGTTTGCCTGGGATGTCAATGCGTGGTGGTTTTCGGTGATTGGGGATGACTACAGTTTCTATACGTACGCACGCGAGATCGCCTATGTCCATAAGGTGGGCTTTATCGGCGAGCACTTGTTCGATGGCCAGGCGGTTTATGGCAGCCACCCTTATTTTTCATCGCTCATTCAGGCTGTATTCATGCGCCTTTTCGAGCCGCGTAACTTTGCCTGGTGTTTTAGCAATCACTATCTTTGCGCGCTGGCCATCGGCTTCCTGTACCTGTTTTTGAAGAGATTTACCACGCAACGCGTTGCGCTTTGGGCGTCTTTGTTTCTGGCCGGTTCTCACTATCTGATGAGTTTTGGCAAAATCGGTTACAACAATTTGCAGGCGCTGTTCGCCCTGGCGCTGGTGCTGTGGCTCACAGGACGCGCCATCAGGGAACAACGCCTGGGCGATTTCGCCGCCGTAGGGCTTGGTTTGGGCTTTTGCTTTTACGTTTACCCGGCGGCCTTGTATGTCATCCCGCTTTCGTTGTTGTTTTTGTTCCTATACGTGCCGCCCCGCTCGAAGGCGTCTGGGTGGCGTTGGGCGGTGGTTGGGTTTAGCTTTTTGCTTTTGTTGTTTCCTCTAATCGTTCAGCAGGAGTACTGGCAAACGAAGGTCGCCGGTACGTTTTTGTACAACGAGCAGTTGAACGCCACGGAAGTTTTGATCAAGCATTTCACCAGGAATTTGATCTATGCTCTGATTTCCTTTCTGTACTTGGGGACGGAATCTCACTACGTGGTCGTCTCTTACGTCGATCCGTTCGCCGCATTTCTCATGTTGATCGGCTTTCCCGTGCTGCTCAAGCACATGCGCAGCCGCTTTGCCTGGTTTTTACTGCTCGGCTACTTGTGGATGGCGTTCAGCGTAGGCGCCACGCACGATCGCGAGTTTCCGCCAACCACGCGCATGTTTTTGCTCCTGCCCTGGTTGGCCATCTTCGCAGCGTTTGGCCTGGAATGGCTTTATGATCAACTTCGGGCCGTGCATTGGCCGCCGAAGTGGGCCGGCGCCGGCCTCTGGTTGGTTGTGGCCGGCATGTTGGTGACGAATTTCTATATGGCCTACCGCCTTGGTCCCCGGTATTCGGACCGTTACCAGGTTATCGAACAGCTTTATTTGAAAATTGCGCAGCAGGCCGATCGCTTTTCCGACCCCGTGACCACCGTGGTGATCACCGGCGAAAGCTGGGGCATCGATGGCCTGCGCATTTATCACGACGTTTACAACCTGCCCGATTCGACCGGCCAGCTTCAACGCTATGTCGCCACAGGCGCAACGCTTCCTCCTGAGGCGCTGCCGGCGCTCGAGTCTCCCAACACCGTTGTGCTCTTTGGGCTTGGTTTGGAAGATGCCTGGATCGACGGGCTGCAAGTCGACCTGGCCCAGCGCGGGAAGCAGTTTTGTGAGTTGAAAACGTTTGCCGGCCTGCCTCGCATGAAGCTCTGGCATGCGGGTAACCTGGAAGTTTTATGCCGTTAGCCGCATGCAGGCATGTGCGGATTCGCATACAGGTTTAAAAAATGACCACACCACCATCATTGTCGTTAGGGCAGTTCCTCGTGACCATTGCTTTGGCAGCGATCTTGGATGTTGTGCTCCTGGCCATTGCCGATCGCTATTTTCGAAAGCGCAATGTGGGGCCAAGGCTGTCCGATCGCTTACGTTACCTTTGGGAACGATTTACTTCTTCTCCGTGTGTCAAGCGATTGTACCGGTGGCTTGTTGCAAGCGCAGCATTCGGAAAACAGTTTTGGGATATCCGCTTGTTAGTTTTGGCAGCCAGTACTTTTCTGTTGGGGTATGGCTTGTTGGGTTATGCTGCAAAAGAACGTTTTGGCTGGGCCTGGATGGAAACTCCTGGCAGGACAAATTCGCCGCAGCTTTCTCGGCTATGTTCATTTGCCCCTTGGCAGCATTTATACACTGCACCAACCGCTCTTGCGGTTTCCCGCCAGTATTTTCTTTTGTCTGGGGGTGAGTGCCCTGGTAGCACGTTTGCGCGACACACGCACGCTTCTCTTGATACTATGGTTGAGCGCGTTTGGTCTAATCGGCGGTCTCAGCGAGGGATCGCCGGCGGGTCAACGCATGGTTGCCGTCATTCCCGCTGCCGCAATTCTGTTCGGGCATGGCTTGTCGGAAGCGGTAAGGTGTTTCGAGGCGGCCAAGTTAGGTAACAGGTTCAGGCGATTTGGGGTAGTGCTGGCACTGGTGATTGTGTTGCTGATCGGCGTGATGGAAACCATCCGGAAACTTTATCCCGGCGGCAAAGTCTCTATCGAATCCTATCGCTCAGAGGTATTATTTTTGTGGTACGAAGCTCCATAACAATAAGAAGCCATCTTACACAAAACCGGGAGTAACGATACAAAATGACCGATAAGCATTCCCTCGATCCTGATCCAACTGAACCGACTGAACCCACCGTATGGGAGTTTCTGGTCCTGGCCATCCGGCGCGGCCCCAAGTTCGTTGCGGACTGGCTGCACCAACCGGAAGCGATAGACGATGGCATAGACGGTGCGCCGGTTGATGGCTTCCCGCTGCGTGGCGCCGAGGCGCTTTCGAGTGGAAGCAATGCGTTAACGCCGTCCGGCGAACCGGAGAAACCCGTTGTTTCGTACCACGTCGAGCGTGTGCCCGCCGAAGGGGGCGCCGCCATGCATGTCGAGTTTTCGGTTACCTTGCCACCGGGCACCATTTTGCACATCGACCTGGCCGCAGAAAACGGATCGGCCGAAGATCCCGTGATCGTCAACGCACACGCCATCGATACGTTGCCGTATGCGGCGGGCAGAGCCGCCGGATTTTCGCCGTGGCGAAGCGCCCTGGCGCAAAACCCTTTTTTTGTGCGCTTACAAAATGCGACGCGCCCCCTGCTCGAAAAAACCGGGCTTTTGCCGCTCTTCCACCGTTGGAATCTGGCCGTGATGCTCTTTGCCCTGGCGTTGATCGTCTACCTGATAACGCATTCGGTCGGGCTGCTGGAGTACCCCATTTACTTTTTCTCTGACGAAGCCATGCAGCCTTTGTTTGCCGAAAGGCTGGCCCGCAACCATTTTGTCGATCGCGTGAACAATATTTGGTTTCCCGTCTACGTGGAAGTGGACGGTAACCGCTGGGCGCCGCTCTTGCCCATGTACTTGCACGTCATCACGATGAACCTGTTTGGTAAAACCGCACTGGTTACGCGTGCCACGTCGGCGATCTTCTCGATTCTGGCTGCGATTTCTGTGAGCATGATCCTGAAACAAATTTTTCAGGCCCGTTTTTGGTGGATCGGCGTGCTGCTGTTGGCGGTGATGCCGACATGGTTCCTCCATTCCCGCACGGCGTTCGAGACGGTGATCGCCACCAGCCTGTATGCGGCTTTCTTGTGGCTGTACTTGCGCTACCGCACCGGAAGCCCACGTGCCATCTTTCCGGCGGCGGTCTGCGCTGCGGCAGCCTTTTACTCCTATTCCAACGCGCAGGCCATTCTCGGCGTGACGGCAATTTTGCTTTTCTTGACCGACCTTCCCTATCACTGGCAGCAGCGGCGTTGGCTGCTCTGGCTGATCCCGCTCGGCCTGATTCTGGCGCTGCCCTTGCTGGGTTTCGAATGGCGCAACCCGGGCGCCATTGGCCTTCACCTGCGCACGGTCGATTCTTATTGGTTCTACGACATCTCGCTTACCGAAAAACTGAAGCTTTTGGTACAAAAGTACCTGTACGGCATCAGCCCGTTATACTGGTTCCTCAGCAATGGCAAGGACCTGGAACGCCATCGCATGGGCGCTTACCCGCACATCTTGACCGTTTTCCTGCCCTTCTTCCTGGCCGGCCTGGTCGTTTGCCTGCGCAAGATTCGTTCGGCGCCCCATCGCATCGTACTGCTTACCATCCTGGCCGCGCCGGTGGGGGCTGCGCAATTGGATATCGGCGTCCTGCGTGTCTTGACGTTCGTTATTCCGGCCTGCCTGTTGATCGCCCTCGGTTGGGAGTGGCTGTGGCAGTTTGTTCAGCGCAGATGGCCGCAAGCGCAGAAGCCCAACGTGGCCCGGTCGCTTCAGTGGCTCGTGTTTTACGCACTGGCCTTCGGCAGCTTGTGGATGTTGGTGGATGCGTTGAAAAGCGGGCCGCTGTGGTCCCGCAACTACGGCCTGTACGGAATGCAGTACGGCGCCGTACAGCTTTTCGAACAGGAAATCCCCCGTTTCCTCAATGAAAACCCCAATGTGGATATCTTGCTTTCACCCACATGGGCCAACGGCACCGACCGCTTTGCTGAGTTTCTGCTTACCCCCGCACAACAGGCGCACATTTTTATGGGAAATATCGACGGTTACTTGTTCCGTAAACAGGATCGTCTCGCCTCGCTCCTGCTGATCATGACGCCGGAAGAATTTGTGCAGGCGCAAACGAACCCCAAGCTTGCCCTGCCGATGGTTGAGAAAATCATCAACTATCCGGACGGCAGCCCTGGTTTCTATTTTGTCCGCTGGCGCTACTCGCCTGAGGCAGATGCCATTTTTGCAGCGGAGAAGGCCGCACGGATGCAACTGAAGGAGGATGCGGTGCAAGTCAACGGCCAACCGGCTACCGTGCGTTACTCTTGGAACGACATGGGCTCCCCGCCGGACATGTTCGATGGCGACCGCTACACCCTCATGCGCAGCCTGGAAGCCAACCCCATGGTCGTCGAACTCGACTTTCAACAGCCGACCGGCGTAGGGGGCATTTCTGTCGATTTTGGCGCACAGGATACCACGATTACCGCCACGTTGACGTTGGATGGTAGCGCCGCGCCGCTCACCTTTACGCAAACCTATCTCGGTGTCGGCGATCCGCAGGAATTGACTTTGCTCTTCGGTGAGACGTACGCCGTTACCAAAATGCACCTCGAGTTTTACTCCCTCTATGGCGGTGAAGAAGTCCACATTCACGTCAGGGAAATCAAGCTCTTGCCGTAAAGGCCTACCCTCTAACGTTCTGTCAGGCTGCCAGAACCGCACGCAGTGGCGAAGGCCGTTCCGCTTTATGTGGGCCAGGGCTTGTAAAAGAATATGAACGTTTGAAAACAGCGTGCCGTGGCTGTTCCATCCACCACGATGCGCTGTTTTTGTCTTTGTGGCTCTCCCGGCTTCGCCGGGAAAGGGAACCGCATTTGGGGGTTGTGTGTGTGCTCGCACACACACAATCCCCTGGCTGTCTAACTGGTGTTGTGCACTGTACACCACCTGCCGATTTCGGGTTTTTCCTGTGTGCTGCGAAGCAGCCACACAAGTAAGACAGCCAGGGCACACAACCCCCAAATGCGGAATTCTTCACGCTAAACCCGGAAGACCCACTTTGTTTTGGAGGTTATCTCAATGAATATGCCATCGGATGCTTCCCATCTCCCGCACCAAATCCACCGGTCGCCTCTCGTAACCACACTGGCGGTTGGAGTGTTAATTATTGCAGGTTGGAACCTGCGGCGCCTTGTGGAGACGCTCAGCCAGTGGCCTTTCCTGGTTGCATACACGGAGCTTTCACCGCTTTACCTGGCCTTGAGTGGATTGTTTTGGTCTGTGGCCGGTTTGCTGGTCGGTTGGGGCTTGTGGCGCTGTAAAGCCTGGGCGTCTCTGTCGGCCCGCTTTTTTAATCTCGCTTACGTTTTGTATCTCTGGATCGACCGCATCTTCTTGCAGCATTCCTTCCTCCAAGGTGGCTGGTTGATCCCGCTGGTGTTGTCACTGTTCTGGTTGGCGTTCACTTTCTTTGCCACACGCAAGCCCTTGTAGACAACGATAAAATCTGGCCCTTTCACTACGGGTGAAAGACCAAAATCCTTTTTGGAGTTCGCATGTCCATTCATCCGAAAATTCAACAATTGCGCGAGCTGCGCGAGAAAAGCCGCCTTGGTGGCGGCGAAGCACGCATCGAAGCGCAACACAAACGCGGCCGCCTGACTGCCCGAGAGCGTATCGAGCTGCTGCTGGATAAAGGCTCTTTTCGCGAAGTCGATGCTTTTGTCACGCACCGCACCACAGATTTCGGCCTCGACCAGCAGAAATACCTCGGTGATAGCGTCGTGACCGGTTGGGGCACCATCGACGGCCAGTTGGTGTATGTCTTCGCGCAAGACTTTACCGTCATCGGCGGCAGCCTGGGCGAAGTGCATGCCGAAAAAATCTCGAAGATTATGGACATGGCCATGCGCAATGGCGCCCCGATCATCGGCCTGGACGACTCAGGCGGGGCGCGCATTCAGGAAGGCGTAGTTTCACTGTCCGGTTACGGCAACATCTTCTTGCGCAACACGCTTGCCTCCGGGGTGATCCCGCAAATCAGCGTGATGATGGGGCCGTGCGCCGGGGGCGCCGTTTATTCGCCCGCCCTGACCGATTTCGTGATCATGGTACGTAACTCGTCTTACATGTTCATCACCGGCCCCGAAATCGTCAAGGCGGCTACTTACGAAGATGTGGATTTCGAGGGCCTGGGTGGCGCTTCCATTCATGCGGAGAAGTCGGGCGTTTGCCATTTCGTCGTCGACAACGAATCGGATGCGCTCTACATGGCGCGCAAGCTGCTTTCCTTCTTGCCGGCCAATAACATGGACGATGCCCCTTTCCGGCCCACCGAAGACGATCCGCTGCGTATGGAAGCCAGACTCGATGAAATCGTACCCGGCGATCCCAACAAACCCTACGATATGAAAGATGTGATCTGCATGGTGGTGGATAACGCCGACTTTCTCGAAATCCAGGAAGGTTACGCCCAAAACATCGTCATCGGCTTCGCTCGCCTGGGTGGGCACCCGGTGGGTATCGTCGCCAACCAGCCTGACGTGCTGGCGGGTGTGCTGGATATCAAGTCGTCCGAAAAGGCCGGGCGTTTCATCCGTTTTTGTGACGCGTTCAATATCCCCGTCGTGACGTTCGTCGACACGCCCGGTTATTTGCCCGGCACCGATCAAGAGCACAACGGTGTCATCCGCTGCGGGGCCAAGCTGCTTTACGCATACTGTGAGGCCACCGTTCCAAAACTCACCGTGATCACCCGCAAAGCCTACGGGGGGGCTTATATCGTCATGAGCAGCAAACACATTCGCGGCGACCTCAACCTTGCCTGGCCGACGGCCGAAATTGCCGTCATGGGCCCAGATGGCGCCGTGGGGAAGGTTTTCAGCAAGGAATTGAAAGCCGCCGAAGACCCCGAACAACGCAAAAAAGAACTGGTCGATGAGTACATCGACAAATTCGCCAATCCTTATGTCGCCGCTTCGCGCGGCTATATCGACGATGTAATCGAACCCAGCGAAACGCGCCCGCGCCTGATCAATGCCCTCGAAATGCTTACCAACAAGCGCGACAGCAACCCGCCCAAGAAACATGGCGTCATTCCGCTCTAGCCGATGCCGCCTATCCGGTGCCGGGCGTGGTTGGTGCTCGTCCCAATCTCCTGGCGCTTGACACACTCAGGATTTGCTCATGTTTACCAAAGTCTTAGTAGCTAATCGCGGCGAGATCGCCGTTCGTATCATCCGTGCCTGCCGGGAGCTGGGCTTGCAGACCGTGGCCGTTTTCTCCGAAGCAGACAGCCAGGCGCTGCACGTCCGCTATGCCGACGAAGCCTACTTGCTTGGCCCCGCGCCGGCCCGTGACTCGTATTTGCGCGGTGACAAAATCATCGACATCGCCAGGCGCTGCGGCGCGGAAGGCATCCACCCCGGCTACGGCTTCCTCGCCGAGCGCGCCGATTTTGCCCAAGACGTGCAGGATGCGGGCCTGACCTTTATCGGCCCTAACCCATCTTCGATTTCTGCCATGGGCAACAAAACCCGGGCACGCGCCACGGTCCTCAAAGCCGGTGTGCCCGTTGTGCCGGGCACCGTCTGTGAAGGCTCACAGTGCGACGACGAACTGCTGGCCGCCGCGCCGCAGATCGGTTTTCCACTATTGATTAAAGCTTCCGCCGGCGGCGGCGGAAAGGGAATGCGCGAAGTGCGCACTCTGGAAGAGATGCCCGCCATGCTGGCCGCTGCACGCCGTGAAGCCGATGCTTCTTTTGGCGATGGCAGCGTTTACTTGGAAAAACTGATCGAAGGGGCACGCCACATCGAGTTTCAAATTCTGGCCGACCAGCAGGGCAGCACCATTCACCTCGGCGAACGTGAGTGCTCGATCCAGCGCCGTCACCAAAAGCTGCTGGAAGAATCACCGTCGATTTTCATCGACCGTGATGAAGCATTCCGCCAGCGGATGGGTGCCATGGCTGTCAAAGCCGCACAGGCAGTGGGTTACGTTAACGCCGGGACGATCGAGTGCCTGGTAGACAAGGATAAGAATTTCTACTTCCTCGAGATGAACACCCGCCTTCAGGTGGAGCATCCCGTGACCGAGTGGGTAACCGGCATCGACATCGTCAAGGAACAGTTGCGCATCGCCCGCGGCCGCCCGCTGCGCTATGCCCAGGAGGATATCCGCCAGCGCGGTTGGGCGATCGAGTGCCGTATCAATGCCGAAGACGCTTACAACGATTTTCTGCCCTCCACCGGGCGCATCACCCACACTGCACTGCCCACCGGGCCTGGTATCCGCGTCGATACCGGCGTCTACGTAGGTTTTGAAATCACGCCCTACTACGATTCGCTGATCTCCAAACTGATCGTGTGGGGAGAAACACGCGGTGAAGCCATTTTACGTATGCGCCGCGCCCTGGAAGAGTACCGCATCATTGGCGTCAACACCAACATCCCGTTCCACCAACACTTGCTCGATTCGCACCGCTTCATGGGCGGCCAGTTCGACACCGGTTTCGTCGAAGGCCGCTTCTCGATGATGACCCCGGAAGATGAAAAGCTCTACCGGCCCGAAATCGCGGCTGTCCTGGCCACGCTGGTCGCACACCAACAAACCGAACGCGCCGCACACGTCATCCGGCGTGACGAACGCGACACGAGCAACTGGAAGTGGGTCAGCCGTTGGGAACGTGTGCGCCGATAGCGCCTTGTGAGGAGACCATGAAGTATCTTGCTACCATCAACGATCGCACCTATACCGTCGATTTGCTGGACGACCAGCATGTTTCTTTGGATGGTGTCGTCTATAAAATGAAATTTACACAGGTCGGCGATCAGCCGGTTTACTCGCTGCTGCTGGATGGCCGTTCCTATGAGGGCATGGTCTATCAGGACGAAGGCAACTGGCAGGTCACCATGCACGGCGTTTTGTACGCTACGTTGGTCGAGGATGAACGCGAAAAACGCCTGCGGGGCCAGGCATCTATTGTGACCGCCGAAGGCGTGGAATTTTCCCTGCGGGCGCCGATGCCGGGTCTCGTCGTCAGCATCCCGGTCGGCGAAGGCCAGTCTGTCGAAAAGGGCGACGTGCTGCTGGTGCTCGAATCGATGAAGATGCAGAACGAACTGAAGTCTCCACGCGCCGGGGTGGTTGCCCGCCTCAAAGTTGCCGCGGGCGATCGCGTGGAAAAGAAGCAAACTATGTTGAGTGTCGTCTGATGGCGAAGCCGGTTGCAAACCAAGAACTCGAAGTGAAGTTTTTCTTGCCGGGCCTCAAGGCCCTGGAAGCCCGTTTGGTTTCCCTTGGGGCGCGTCTCGTGCAGCCTCGCGTCCACGAAATCAACCTGCGCTTCGATACGCCCGAAAACGGACTGACCAACGCCTGTCAGGTGTTGCGCTTACGCCAGGACACGCAAGCCCGGGTTACCTACAAAGGCCCGGGTGTGCTGCAAGATGGCGTCCGCTTGCGCCAGGAACTGGAGTTCACGGTGAGCGATTTTGCCACCGCTCAGGCCCTGCTGGAGGCGCTGGGTTATGTCGTGGTTGTCATGTACGAAAAATACCGCGCCGTGTACGATTTGGGAACTGTGCACGTCACCCTGGACGAGATGCCTTACGGCTGCTTTGCCGAAATCGAAGGCCCGACGCCGGCCGATATCCGGGCCGCTGCCAGGCAGTTGGCGCTGGATTGGGAGAAGCGTATCAACGACAGTTATATGGTGCTCTTCCAAAATGCTCGCCAAGCGATGGGTTTCACGTTTCGCGACTTGAGTTTTGCCAATTTCGAAGGGCTTGCGGTTTCTCCGCAAGCCCTCGGTATCGAAAAGCCGTAGCAGAAGGCTTTTTCGCACTACAGGTCTTGCAAAATTTTCTTCACCAGCGTCGGCCCCTCGTAAATCAACCCCGTATAAATCTGAATCAGGACCACACCCGCATCGAGCTTTTCGCGCACGTCGTCGGCAGATGAGACACCGCCGACCCCGATAATGGGGAGCTTCCCGTGGGTGCGTGCGGCAATTTTGCGGATCATCTCCGTGCTTCTGGCGCGCAAAGGGGCGCCGCTCAGGCCGCCGCTTTCGGCGGCCAGCGGCGATCGAATGCCTTCGCGGCTGATGGTCGTGTTGGTGGCGATGACCCCATCCATGCCGGTACGTTGAATGGCGTCCAAGGCGTCGTCCAGTTCGGCATCGCTGAGATCGGGGGCCAGTTTGACGAGCAGCGGCACGTGCCGCCCGATCGCTTCTGCTTGCGCCTGGCGCTCGTGGGCCAGTGCGGTCAGCAGCCCTTCCAGAAGCTCGCGCCCTTGCAGGCGGCGCAGCCCCACCGTATTGGGAGAACTGATGTTGATAGCCAGGTAATCGCCCAGCGCGCCCAGGGTGCGCATCAGGCTGGTGTAATCGCGGGTGGCTTCTTCGAGCGGGGTATCTTTGTTCTTCCCGATATTGATCCCGATGATGCAGGGTGAAACTTTACGCATCGCAGCCGTGCCCGGCAGTTGGCGGGCGGCGAAATCGGCTCCCTTGCCGGGAAAACCCATGCGGTTGATCACCGCACGCTCGGGCACCAGGCGGAACAGGCGTGGTTTGGGGTTGCCCGGCTGCGGGCGCGGCGTGATGGTGCCGATTTCGATGTGCCCAAAGCCAAGCGATGTCAGCCCACGCCAGCCGGTGGCGTCTTTGTCGTAGCCGGCGGCCAGACCGACCGGGTTGGGGAATGTCAAACCGAAGGCTTGTACGGGGTGCTGCGGCCCGCGGAAAAAAGCCGTCAACATGCTGCGCACGGGGGGCAGCCTTCCTGCCAGGCCGATCGCCTGCAAGGTCATCCAGTGGGCAACCTCGGGGTCGAGGCGAAAAAGTAAGGGGCGAAAGAGCGTATACATCGTTGCTGTATCCTTAAATGAGGCGTGTGACAGGCTCTTGCAAGGCGGCTACGCAGCCGAAAAGAGCACCGCCTTCGGGCAGCCAAGATACCTGTTGGCGCGCGGGCCTGTCACCCTGGCGCCGTCAACGGGAAGCGCGGATGAACGCACGTGCGGCGGCGATTTGCTCCGTCGCAACGCGCTGCGTGCGTTCCCAGTGATCGAGCAGTTGGGTAAATTTGAAGACGGTGTGCAGTTGGTACCCGGCCTGTGCCAGCGACTCGCCGGCCCCCGATTCGCGATCGATCAAAACAACAATGTCTTTAACCCGCAGTCCGGCGCCGGTAAGCTTTTCGATGGCTTCGAATTTGCTGCCGCCTGTCGTTGCCAAGTCGTCGACGACAGCAACCGTTTCGCCGGCGTGGTACGACCCTTCGATGTCCGCTTTGGTGCCGTAGGCCTTGGTCTCTTTGCGCGGGTAGATCAACGGCCAGTTGCCTTGCAGGCTGACGGCAGTGCCGATCGGCAGGGCTGCATACGGCAGTGCTGCGATACGGTCGAACTGCAGGCTGCATAGAACCGGCACATAAGCAGCCGCCACCCGGGCCAGCAGTTGGGGAAATGTAACCAACTGGCGCAGGTCCAGGTAGATCGGGGAAACCAACCCCGATTTGAGGGTGAACTCGCCAAACTTGACGCAGCCGGCGTCGAGCAGTTGATCGGCGAGGGATGCCAGGTCGGGATGGCTGAAGGTGCGCCTGTCGGAGGGGGAGCTTTCGTTCTGTAACTTGCGACGCACCGCGTTGATTTCCGCCGAAATTTTCTGCGCTGCGGCTTGTGGGTTTTCTGCGCGCGAAATGCCGCGCGAAATAGGGATCAGCATTCCCAATCCATCCGGGCGTAAACCCGCTTGTAGTGCGGCCTCGAGATCGCCGCCTTGGGCGCCAACGCCCGGAGCCAGGAACCACAAGTCTGGGGCTGCCGCGCGTACACGCGCCAGCGCACCAGGATGGGTGGCACCGACGACCAGGCCGATATTGTCATTGGCGTTCCAATGCTGTGCCAGGTGTGCAACGTGCTCGTGCAGGGTAACGCATGGCTGAGTTCCGGCGATGTTCAGGTCCTGTAAATCTGCCGAGCCGGGGTTGGATGTCTTGCACAGCAAAAAGATGCCCTTCTCCGGGTCGTCCAGAAAAGGGCTGATCGAGTCGTGACCCAGGTAGGGGCTGACCGTGACGATGTCAGCGCCCAGCGCACTAAATGCGGCACGTGCGTAGGCCTCCGCTGTGGAGGCGATGTCGCCGCGTTTGGCATCGAGAATGACGGGAATGCCTTCCGGCACAGCCGCGATCACCGACCGCAAGACGACTATCCCTTCAGGTCCGAGCGCTTCGAAAAAGGCTGCATTAGGCTTATAGGCCACGGCGACGTCCTGTGTGGCCTCAATCAGGCGAAGGCAGAAATCTCGTGCGGCAGCCGCCGTCGCTTCCGGCAGATCGGCCGGGTGTGGGTCCAGGCCCACGCACAGCAAGGAATCTACCTGCCGCGCACGTGCTGCAAGTTTTGCGAAAAGTCCCATAAAAATCTCCTCCGGTCATTTACAAATCGGCAAGATTATAGCACGTTTAGCTTGACACTTTCACAGCCCTATGCTACATTTGTATCGTGTTGCGAGGGAAGTACTGGCAGCACGATGTTAACGACAGCTTATCACATCAGGAGTTTAGCCTTGACCAAGTCACGCTCTCAACAAATGGTAGAACGCTTGCGTGATCTTCAGGCCTCCTCGCCCGATATTGAGGCCTCGGCAGTCGTCAGTGTAGACGGTTTAACGATTGCATCAGCCTTACCACAAGGCGTCGAAGAAGATCGAGTTTCAGCCATGTCGGCGGCCATGTTATCGCTAGGTGAGCGTATTGCCACAGAGTTGGGCCGCGGTTCGTTGGATCAGGTATACATCAAGGGGGAATCGGGGTACGTGATCTTAATGTCGGTGGGCGAGGAAGCCGTGTTGACGGCCCTGGCCCGTGAACAAGCCAAACTGGGCCTGATTTTCCTGGACATGCGCAGGGCTGCTGAAGCGCTTGCCAAACTCGTTTGAGCGGCAGAAATATGGACCCCATTCCAAAGAGCGGTTTATTCTACCCCAACAAAGCAGCGCGCATTGCTCTTCAATCGCTGGAAAACGTGATGGGTAAGAATGGTTTGAATGCGATTCTCAACTTGGCGCATTTGCCCCATCTGATTGATAATTACCCTCCCAATAACCTGGAGCGTGAATTCGATTTCGCCGATTTTACTGCGGTCAGTATTGCCTTGGAAGAGATGTATGGGCCCCGTGGTGGGCGCGGCCTGGCGCTGCGCGTGGGCAGAGCAACTTTTGCTGACGTGTTGCGCAATTTCGGTGCGCTGGCGGGCGCCGGTGACTTGGCTTTTAAAGTGTTGCCCCTTTCGACAAAACTGCGCATTGGTATCCCGGCGATGGCGCGTATCTTCAGCCAGATCAGCGACCAGTACAGCACCGTTGTCGAACAGGAAACCGAGTTTGTTTACACCATTCATAAGTGCCCGCAGTGCTGGCAGCGTCATGGGATGGATAAGCCTGTCTGCTTCATGGGCGCCGGCCTGTTGCAAGAAGGTCTGAAGTGGGTTTCAGGTGGTAGCGAATTCCGCGTCAACGAATCAAAGTGCATGGCGATGGGTGATGAAGTTTGCGAGTACATCATCCAGAAAGAACCAATCAGCTAGGATGTGACTGTGGCAACGGAAGTGAAACCGCAAATCCTTATTGTCGAAGATGACCTGGATGTGGCGGATATGCTCAACGCCTATTTCCGGGTACAGGGCTACGATGTACGCGTGGCCAACTGGGGTGAAGATGCCGTACGGACGAGTCTGGAGAACGCGCCCGACTTGATCGTCCTGGATATTCGCTTGCCCGATATCGACGGCTACGAAGTCGCCCGCCGCTTGCGCAGCGACCGGCGTACGAAGGAAGTCCCCATCATCTTCCTGACCGATCGCCGTGGCCGCTCGGATCGTTTGCACGGCCTGGAATTGGGCGCTGACGATTACATCACCAAACCTTTCGATGTCCAGGAGCTACGCCTGCGTGTACGCAATGCCCTGCGCCGCTTGAGCCAGGGTACCCTCACCAATCCCGTGACCAATTTGCCGGAAGGGGTGCTGGTCGAAGAACGCCTGAAAGAATGCCTGACAACCGATGGCTGGGCATTGTTGTTGGTCATGGTCGAAAATCTGGATGATTTCCGTGATGCTTACGGTTTTGTGGCATCGGATGATGTCTTGCGAGCTTTGAGCCTGATGATCCACAACGCCATTCGCGAGGTAGGTAGCCCCAACGATTTCGTCGGTCAGTATGGGCCCGACCAGTTCGTTATTTTCTCCACACCCTCCATCTTACCCGATTTACGTGAGCGCATCGGCTCCCGTCTCGAGCAATCGATGGACTATTTCTATCCGCTGAAAGATCGCGGCCGCACCGATTTGGGCAATCGCTTGAATGTGGCGATGAAGCAGCTGGCTTCGAGCCAGGGGCCGTTTGCATCGCTGGACGATCTCAAAGAAAAGCTTAAAGGGTAATCTTTCTCTCTCTTCTATGCCTGCACACTCCTCTCCACAGAGAGGAGTGTGTTTTGTATGTGTGAGCGGTTTATCTTTTCTAGGAGAGAATCTATGAAACGCTTTTGGCAGTTTGGCTTCTTTGCCTTGTTGGCCCTTTTCCTGGTGGCGTGCCGGTCGGAGCCTGCAAGCTCCGATTTGATCCTGGCAACGACCACCAGCACGCAGGATTCAGGCCTGCTGGACGTGCTTCTGCCGGTCTTCGAGCAGGATAGCGGTTACGAGGTCAAAACTGTGGCGGTTGGCTCCGGTCAGGCCATACAAATGGGAGAAGAAGGCAATGCTGATGTGCTGCTGGTGCATGCACCGGCCGCGGAGGTGGCTTTCATGGAAAAAGGCTTCGGAGCGCAGCGTATGCTGGTAATGCACAACGATTTCATCGTTGTCGGTCCGGCTGCCGATCTCGCCGGGCTTCAGGGAGCTTCCTCGGCGGCAGATGCTTTGCAGAGGATCGCCGCTTCGCAAGCCCTATTCATCTCACGAGGAGACGACTCGGGAACACACAAGAAAGAACTCGCCCTGTGGCAGGCCGCCGGCCTTACGCCTGAAGGGGATTGGTACCAGGAATCGGGCCAGGGTATGGGCGCCACACTGAAGATCGCTTCTGAGAAAGGCGCCTACACACTTGCCGACCGGGCCACTTATCTGGCGAATCTCGGAGTTATCGACCTGCAAATCTTGGTAGAAGGGGACGCACAGTTGCTTAATGTCTATCACGTGATCACCGTCAACCCCGAGAAGTGGCCGGAGGTGAACCAGGAAGGCGCCAAGGCCTTTGCCGATTTTCTGGTTTCGGAAAAATGCCAGAAGATGATCGCCGAATTCGGCGCCGGGAAGTTCGGCCAGCCTTTGTTTACAGCCGATGCCGGGAAGGACGAATCCCAGCTCGGCTTGCCGTAACGCAGGCTTCTTGCCTGAATACATCCGCCGTACGGGCATTATGTTCCACTCCGATGCTGAAATCTGGCAGGTTACCTGGCTTTCCCTCCAGGTCTCCGGCCTGGCGACACTGATCAGCCTGCTGCTCGGTCTGCCCCTGGGGACCTGGCTGGCCCTGGGGCGCTTTGCCGGGCGCAAGATCGCCATCAGCGCCATGAACACGGGCATGGCGCTCCCGCCGGTTGTGGTCGGGTTGGGTGTGTCGATTTTGCTGTGGCGTTCAGGCCCCTTGGGCGATCTACACCTGATCTATACCCCGGCGGCCATCGTCGTTGCCCAGGTGGTAATCGCTGCGCCGGTGATGACCGGCCTGACGGTGGCCGCTTTGCAGCAGGTCGATCCGCGCTTGCGCCTGCAACTGCTGGGCCTGGGCGCTTCCCGCTGGCAGGTGGTGTTTGCACTGTGGCATGAGGCCCGCCTGCCCTTGCTGGCTGCCTTGATGGCTGCGTTCGGCAGTGTCATTTCCGAAGTGGGCGCTTCCATGATGGTCGGCGGCAATATCCGCGGCCAGACGCGTGTGCTGACGACCACCATCGTGCTCGAGACGGGCAAGGGAGAGTTCGATACGGCCCTTGCCCTCTCGGTTCTGCTGTTGGTGCTGGCCTTTTTGGTCAACGCAGTATTGACCTGGATTCAGCAGCGGCAGGCTTCCTGATGGAAGTTCTCACCTGTCGGCGTCTCCATGTGCAGCGGGCCAAGCGTACGGTGTTGTTGGTCGACGAGCTTGCCCTGGAAGAGGGCGAAACGCTGGCCGTGATCGGCCCGAACGGCGCCGGAAAGTCCACGCTGTTGTTGGCCCTGGCCGGGCTGCTGCCGCACCGGGAAGGTGAAATCTGCTTTCGCCAACGCCCGATCGACCCAAGGGATGATTTGGCCTACCGCCGCCAGATCGGGCTGGTTTTGCAGGCACCGCTGCTGCTCGACGCTTCCGTCAAGGAGAACGTCGCCGCAGGCCTGCGTTTTCGCCGCCTGCGGCAGAGCGAAGTCGACCGGCGGGTAGATGAGTGGCTGGCAAACCTGGGAATTGCCCACCTGCGTGATCGCCCCGCCCGGCGGCTCTCGGGCGGCGAGGCGCAGCGCGTCAGCCTGGCACGTGCCTTCGCACTGCAACCGGATATTCTCTTGCTCGACGAGCCTTTTGGCGCCCTGGATACACCCACGCGTGCCCGCCTGCTCGGCGAGTTGCATGGCCTTCTCCGGCAAACGCACACGACCACGGTTTTTGTTACTCACAACCTCGATGAGGCGTCGTTGCTCGGCAGCCGGGTGGCCGTGTTGTTGGACGGCCGCGTACGCCAGGTTGGCACGCCGCAGGCTGTTTTTACTGCGCCGTGCGATCCCGGTGTGGCTCAATTCGTGGGGGTTGAGAACGTTATCAAGGGTGTGGTGATACAGGTGGCTGCCGGATGGGTAACGGTGGCTGTGGGTGGGTGGCGCCTGCGGGCGCGGGGCCGCTTTTCGGTTGGGGAAATGGTTTGGTGTTGCCTGCGCCCTGAAGACATCGTCGTGGGGACGGCAGAGCAGGCCGGTGGCCCCGGTAACCTGTTGCGGGGTGTTGTTCGCAGCATGGCACCGCAGGGGCCATTGGTACGGGTTTGGGTCGACTGTGGCTTTCCGTTGGTGGCTTGGATGATGCGTCCCCAGGCGCAGCAGATGATGCTCCGCGAAGGGGCCGCCGTGGTGGTGCACTGTGATGCCGCCAAACTGCACTTGATCGGAGATGAAAAGTTTTCCGATTTTACGGTATCATAGGCGCAATGCCGACACCTCTTGTTGTTGAAATTTCCCGGTTGCAAAAGCTTTCTGATACGCGCAACGTGCTCGATATCGAGCATTGGACCGTGCAGGCAGGCCAGGCCGTTGCTATCGTTGGGCCGGTCGGCAGCGGGAAGGGGGAACTGCTGTCTCTTCTGGTGGGGCTGGCCCTGCCCACAACAGGCGAAGTGCGCGTCTGCGGGCTAGACCCCTACCGAGAGCGCCAACGTATCAGCCAGTCGATCGGCGTCGTGTTTCGTGAAGCCGGGCTTTACGAACGCCAGTCGGCGCGTGAGAACCTGGTCTTTCAGTGTGGCTTGCGTGGCCTGCCTGCCCGGCGCGCCGACGAGGTATTGGCGGAGGTAGGGCTGGCGGACCAATCCAAAACGCCGGCCGGAAAACTGCCGCCCAACCTGGCACGCCGCCTGGCCTACGGACGCGCTTTGCTGCACAACCCGCGGGTGCTGTTCCTGATGGAGCCTTTTGCCGGTTGCGATACTGTCTCGTGCGAACTGCTTTCCGCATCGATCCGCCGGCAGGTGGCTCATGGCCATGCAGCGTTGATCCTGACGCGTGAAGGGGGTGGGCTGGCAAACCTGTGCGGTGAAGTCTGGGCGCTCGATCGGGGATGCTTGAACCGGGTCGAGATGCCGCAGGACGGCAACCGTACCAGCCTGCCGTTTCGCATTCCTGCCCGCCAGGAAGGCCAGGTGGTGCTGGTCAACCCCGCCGATTTGCTCTATGCGGTTGCCGATGAAGACCAGACGCGCCTGCACACCTTGCAGGGCCTGGAAATTCCAAGCCACTTGAATATGAGCGAGTTGGAGGCCCGCCTGGGCCGGAACGGCTTTTTTCGCGCTCATCGCAGTTACCTGGTCAACTTGCAGCGTGTCTATTCCATCATCCCTTATACCCGCGACAGCTACACGCTGATCCTTGATGATGCCGCCCGCACGGAAATTCCGCTCAGTAAAAACGCCGCCAAGGAGTTGCGCGATCTGTTAGGGTACTGATCGGATGCCGGTCTCAACCAAACTGGCGCAGAATGTGGGCGTTTTTCGTGGCTGTTCGCCCCCTGTTTTCCGCCGTTCGCCGCGTTTTTCCGCCGTTTGCCGTATTTTTGTTGCAGACGGCGTTTTTGTTTTGTAGAATGTTGCCCGAAACATGGAAAGGAATGTGCTATGAACAAAAATTCGAAATCCCCTATGCATCATCGCTGGCTTTTCCTGGCCGGGGTGAGCGCACAACTGGTGGGAATTGTCCTGCTGCGTTCTGGCCGGGCTGCATTTGAAGCTGTCGGTGGATGCCTGATGATCCTGTCGCCCGTGTGCCTGGGCGCTTTTCTCTATCTGGCTACCGCGCCGTTAAGAAAAGGGAGGCCGCAGTGAACGTCATTGAGAAACGCGATACCGCAACGAACGCCATCGAAGCCGAGAATCTGGTGCGTGCCTTCAACGGCAAACGGGTGGTCGATGGGTTGTGTTTTGCGGTGGCGCAAGGCGAAATCTTCGGCTTCTTAGGCCCAAACGGGGCCGGTAAAACCACCACCATCAAAATGCTCACCGGCCAACTCGAGCCGACTGCCGGTTGGGCACGTGTTGCCGGGTACAATGTGGCAACGCAGTATGCCCGCGTCAAGCCAAACATCGGCGTCGTTTTCGAGCACCAAAATTTGTACGAGCGCCAGACGGGGCGTGAAAACCTGCACTTCAGCGCACAGCTATACGGCGTCGGCGGCAAGCGCGTCGAGCAGCTGCTCGAACTGGTCGGCCTGAACGGGCGCGCCAACGATAAAGTGGCGAAATTTTCCAACGGGATGAAGCAGCGCCTGCTCATCGCCCGGGCCTTGCTGCACCGTCCGAAAGTTGTCTTCATGGACGAGCCGACGCGCGGCCTCGACCCAGCCGTGGCGCAGGACATTCGCCGGCTGGTGCGCAGCCTTGCGGATGAAGGCATCACCATCTTCCTGACCACCCACTACATGGAAGAAGCCGACCAGCTTTGCCGCCGGGTGGCCTTCTTAGACGAGGGCCAAATCATTGCCCTGGATACGCCTGCCCGCCTGAAGGTGGCCTACGGGGAACGGGTCGTCAAGGCCGAACTGGCCGATGGAAGTTCGTTATCGCTCGCACTGGACGGCGCAGATTCCGGACGCCGGCTGGGCGATCTGGTCGCCTCGGGCCAGGTGTTGACCCTGCATTCGGCAGAGGCAACGCTCGAAGATGTCTTTATTCAGCTAACCGGACGGAGGTTGGAATGAACTGGCGTGTTGTCTTCTCGATCGTTCGTAAAGACATGGTCGATGCTGTCAAAAATTATTACCTGCTCTTCTGCATCGTTTTGCCGATCGGTATGGCGTTGTTGTTTCAGTTGGTGATGCCCAACGAAGAGGAGATGGCCCACCTCAAGGTGGCTCTCTACGCTCCCGAGACCTCACGCCTGGCCTTGTTGGTGCAGGGTTACGCAGGCGTCGAGGTTGTGGCGGTTCCTGCTGCGGACGAAGTGGTCGAACGCGTCGAAAACGACAAAACCATCACCGGCGGCCTGGTGCTGCCACCCGGTTTCGACGCCACCTTGAGCGCCGGGGAGAAGCCGGTGGTAAAGGCCTATCTCAGTCCGCGAGCCAGTCCCATTCAGCAAAGCGTCTTTCGCGGCATGGTGACCGACCAGGCCTGGCTGTTGGTACGCCAGGATTTCCCGATCGAGTTGCTGTGGGATAGCGAGCAGACGATCGAAGGGAAGCAGCATGGCCCCCAAAGCGGCCTCGATATCGATACCTATTTGTTGATGGTTATGTTGCTGATGGGCCTGGCGATGATCGGCACATTTGTCGTACCGAGCCTGATGGTAGAGGAGAAAGAAAAACACACCCTGGACGCGCTTCTGGTGTCTCCCGGCGGCCCGCTGGAAGTAACCGCCGGAAAGGCCATCGTTGGCATGATCTACAGCCTGCTGGTGGCCGGCATTCTGCTGGCAATGAGCGACGGTTTCGCCGGCAACTGGCCTTTTACCGTGTTGGCGGTTATCCTGGGTGCACTGTTTATCGTCAACGTTGGGCTGCTGATGGGCACCGCCTTCAAGGTGATGAATCAGGTCAACGCATTCTCCAGCTTCGTGATGCTGCTTTTGATTTTCCCATCATGGATGGGGATGTTCGCTCTGCCGGAACCGCTGGCGGTGTTGGTAAATTTTGTGCCTACTTACTATATCGCGAAAATCGCCACGCTCGCCATTGCCGGGAACGCCACGTTTGCCAACACCGCTTCCTATCTGGCGATCCTGGCCGTGTGTGTTGTTGCGGCGTTCGCCGGCGTGACCTGGGCCTTGCGCCGTGAAAGAAAATAGAGCTTTCCCGCTTTCAACAGGATGTGCGCTTGGGTGCGAAGCATGCAAACGCCCCCCAATCTGGGACATTTGCCGCCAAAGGCGGAAGAGCCAAATGTAACCCGATCATGCCGGTAAGGGCTTGAAACCTTGCCGGCCCCTTGAGAGAATATCGATGAATACGGAAACTTCTGTCCTGTCCAACCCCGCATCCGAAAGGCGTCCCAGCCTCGCTGCTGCCAGCCTGCTCTATCTTTTGACGCTGCTTTTGGTAGCCATCGGCGGTTCGCTGATCCAGGTGGTCTCGGTACCGTGGGGGCTGATCGTCACCGAAATTTTCCTGATCTTTCTGCCTGCCTACCTTTTTCTACGTCTGCACAAGCTGCCGGTCGCCGAAACGGTGCGTTGGCGCTGGCCGGGTGGCAAAGTGGCTGCCCTGGCGGTGGTGATCGGCCTGAGCCTGTTTCAGTTCGTTGCCTGGTTTTCGACCGTGTTGATGAAAATGATGAATTACTCCGAGCAGGTCTTTGCCGGGATGGTTCCGGGAAACTTTGCCGATGCGCTGGTTATGTTCATCGGGATGGCCATCCTGGCACCTTTGTGTGAAGAATTCCTGTTCCGGGGTGTGCTTCAGCGCAGCTACGAGCGCCGCGGCGTGGCCTTCGCCATCGGCCTGGTGGCGGTGCTGTTTGCCTTTTTTCACCTGAGCTTCTTGCGCTTTATCGGCATTCTACCTTTTGCTTTGCTGATCTGCTGGATGTCCTGGCGCAGCGATTCACTGGTGACCGGTGTGCTGCTGCACTTTTCCTATAACTTGTTGGCGCCGATCATCATGCTCGTTTCCGTCGTCTGGCCCGATGCCCCCCTCGATTGGGTCGGTTCGCTGCCTGTGGCGCTCCCCGGTCTGCTGGTCGGGCTGGCGTTGCTGGTCGTTTTTCGTCGCATGACAACAGCTCCGGCCGCGTTGCCGGAGCGTGCGCCGTTTGGCCTGAAACAGGCCTGGCCGTTGCTCCCGGCAGCGTTGATTATCCTGGTGATGGCCGGGATTGAAATGTACGTCGCCTACCACCCCGATTTGCTGGTGACTGCCCCTGTTGAACTGACCGGCCCAGATTGGGCGCAGCCCGCTTCCTGGGCTTATGAAATCCACAATCGCGGCGGCGAGCCGGTCGGCGAGGCCACCTGCCAGCGTGCCCTCAACAGCGATGTCTACCAGCTCGATTGCCTGTTCGATCACCAAAAGGCTTACGAAATCCAGCTGGCAAACAGCTACTTTGCCGCTGGCGTTTACCAGGTCCGCATCCTCGCTCGCTGGGATAAGGAAACCCTGCATCTGCTGGAATGGCAGAGCGATTCCCAGATGCAAGATTTCCAGACCTTTTCCCAACTCGATCGTACGGAAGAGCAGCTTTCCCTCAATGTCCTGGCAGACCGGACGCCCGAAGCGCCCCTGGATTTGCCCGCAGATGCCTTCCTGCCGGGCGAATGGCCCTGGCGGCTGTCTGGGCTGGCCTTCGAAGAAGGCGTGGCATACAAAGCCACCCTGGCTTACCCGTTGAAGTGGTCCGAAGAAGCGGGGCGTTCGTTACCGCAGTCCGAATCGCTCGTCTTGCGTGTAACCGGCAAGGAGACGGTCGAAGTGCCCGCCGGCAGTTTCGACGCCTGGAAGGTTACCCTGGGCGATGAAACGGCCTGGTATGCTGTCGAGGTTCCTCACACGCTCATCCAATATGACGATGGCATGAGCCTGTACATGCTGAGATAAGGGATAGCTTTTATGTCGAAACCCGTAAAGAAAATCCTTACAGTACCAGCAACTGATTGCCAGCCAGCTAGGTTTGACTGAACCGCTCCCGGTTCCTGTGTTTGTATTGGGCTATTTTCTGCTGGTTGCCACGTTGGTTGTCGCAAGTTCACTGATGACGGCAGCAGGTGAGGAGATCGGTTGGCGTAGTTTGCTCGTGCCGGAGTTGGCTAAAGTGACCTCGTACACCAGGGTGTCGCTGATCAGCGGGGCCATTTGGGCCGTCTATCATATGCCCGTGCTATTGTTCGCCGATTACAACAACGAAGGCGCGCCGGTGTGGTTTGGCCTGATTTGCTTTAGCGTGATGGTGATGGCGATCAGTTTTGTCTTTGCCTGGCTGCGTTTGAAATCGGGGAGTCTGTGGACAGGTGTGACTTTACACGCCGCCCACAATGCCTTCGTTCAAGGTTTTTTTACGCCATTAACAGCCAATACAGGCTATACAGCCTATTTCGTCGATGAATTTGGATTGCTGCTGATGGTGACCACCCTGATCACCGGGTTGGTTTTCTGGCGTAAGCGTAATCAATTGCTGGTTGCCGATAATCTCTCCTGAGAGAGATTATCGGCCTGAAAGCTTCGGACTCGTAACGGATAAATCCGCAGATTCGTAGGCGTGTATACCGCTCGAAAGTGAGATTGTCCTTTTAGGAGTTTTTAGACGGGCTGTGCGAAATCTTCACCCTTTGGGGCTATCCGAACTGTGGTGTACAGCCGAATAAACGTTCCCGTACGATCTCACCGTCATGTGGGGCGAGCAAGTGAACCCCCTGCTCTTGCAGGCTCATCCACACATGGCGTTCTAGTGTGAACGAATCCTCGAATACATCCATCACGCGCTCGTTATCATCGTCGGCAGCGATGCGGTTGATGGAGATTTTGCCGCAATCCCTACACAGGTGGATCAACATCAGTTCGCCAGACTTTCCGTCCGCGTACTTGTTGCGCGTTTGCTTGAGCGTCAACCCGATGGGGCGCATTTGCGCTTTGCAGGCAGCCAGCCGGTCGCCGGGCTTGCGCCAGTCCATGTGGCGGGACCACAGGCAGTAGGGACAGTGGTTGCGGTTGTAAACCCCTGCCAGCAGCACATCGGCAGAGACGTGCTGCCGGCAGTGCGTACAGCGGAAGTCGGTGTTGCGCGGATTGTAAACGCCGGCAGATGAAACATCGAACCAGCGGGTGGGGGCGATGGCTTTGTCCTTCACGCTTCGTCTCTCAGTTTCGTATAGCTGGCGTAACGCATCGGGCTGATTTGCCCGCCGGTGACGGCTTTGCGGATGGCGCAGCCCGGCTCTTCGTCGTGGCGGCAGTCCAGCCCAAAGCGGCACCGTCCGATGAAAGGCCGCATCTCGGGGAAAAGCTGCGCCACTTCGTCGGCCTGTGTGTTCCACAGGCCGAACTCACGCATGCCGGGTGTGTCTACGATGGCCCCGCCCTGTTCGAGCGGGAACATCTCCAGGTGCGTTGTGGTGTGCTTTCCCTTGCCTGTCGCCTGGCTGACCTGGTTGACGCGCAGGCCCAAACCCGGTTCAACGGCATTGAGCAGGGATGATTTTCCTACGCCCGATTTGCCGATCAGCACCGACAGGCGCCCGGCCAGTGCAGTGCGCAGTTCGTCCAACCCTTCGCCGCTGGCCGTGCTGGTCAGCAAGACGCGGTAGCCGATCTGGCGGTAGGTCTCGATAGCTTCGATCAGTGCGTCCAGGTCGCGGCGGCGCAGTAGATCGAGCTTGGTGATCACCACCAGGCTGGGCAAACCCAGCGATTCTGCCGATGCCAGATAGCGGTCGAGCAGGTTCCATTTCGGAAGCGGTTGCGCTGCGGCGAGGACGGGGATCACCTGGTCGACATTGGCGACGATTACCTGTTCGAAGGCGTGCGCGCCAGGCATCGGTTTGGCCGACTGACGCGCCAGGCGGTTGCGTCGTGGCTGCACTTCGAAGATCAACCCGCTGCCGTCGGAGGCGACTAGAAACTGTACCTCGTCGCCGATGGCTACCGGGTCGATGACGTCCAGTTTTTGCACGTCGCGCACGACGTGGCGCAACGAGTTCGGGTCGGCAGTTGGGTAGATCAGTTGCTTGCGCAGGCGGTTGGAGAGCGCACATATAACGATCTGTCCATCGGGGTGATGGACGGTGTAGTGGCCGAGTGTTTTCTTGTAAACAATACCGGTATGGTAGGTATAAGGAGTGGTTTCAGAATGAAGCTGTCGGTCGTTGGTAATTTCAGAATGCATGGTTGCGGTTCCGTGGGCAGGCCCGTCGCCGGCGCAAAAACCAGGAACGGTCTGGCCCCAAACAAAAAAGCCACGGGAAAGAAATCCCGTGGCACAAACAGGTCGAATACCTGGAAATATGTCTGATGAAACAAAAAACCACGGGAGCATGGACGCACCCGTGGCCGACGTGGCTACAACGAAGGAACCGTGCTAGCAACTGCTAGCAAGCATCGACACAGGTGCGCGCATGCACATCCATTTGGGGAACAACACCCGATTGCTTTTGCATACAACGCACTCCTTTCACGAAAAGATGGGTCTTCCAACGAAGACCGGGTCCGAGTTTATCACCGGAAGGCAGAAACTGTCAAGCGATTTTGCAGCCTGTGAGCGCGAAAAACATAGCAGAAGGCATCAGATATCGGAACACCAACAGTGCTTTTTCAAAAATCCTAGTGTTTCTTCAATAATCAGGAACTTCATACACTATTCTGGCTCTCCCGGCTTCGCCGGGAAAGGGGGCCTGTGTGTGCTGCAACCTGGTTGCCTGGCACACGTACACCCCCAAAAAATGGGAGAATTCTTCACGCTAAACCCGGAAGACCCAACCTTTTCATAAACAGAATTGGTTACCAAGCTACCCATTACTACGAAACATTTCATCGCAGAGCCTTTGTGCCCTGTCAAATTGTTCCTTATTTAGGGGATAGCGGTTTACCTTACATATTTCAGGTACTATGAGTTGATCCAACTCCCGTTGGCCTTTGGCTCTCCTAACCCATGGCTTTTCTACGGCGGCCAGAATCCTCCACGCTGCATAGCAGCGGTCGGCATTCATGCGGGCTTAGGTTTCGTCATCCCTTGTCAGCGGCTTTCAAGCAACCTTATCCTGCGGGGAAATCGCCTACCCATCCGGGCACACTCTTCGCTGCGTCAAAACAACTTGTTCTTATGGCGCTTACCGAATTCCTTTTCCCAGGATGCTGTTTTTAGAATAGCTCATCTCGTGTGGGATCATACATTACACTTCCCGATAATTGTTGAAGGAACTCTGTGGCAATGATGTGTTGGGTAATGTGATCTGGTTCTGGCTCATCTGTGGCAACGATTCGCACTCGGCGTGTGCAGTTAGCGATAGCCTGATAGTCAGGCCTTCCAGATGCAAGTCGGGCGGCGATATCTCGCGCTTGGATAGCAACATCTTCGTGTATCTCGAAGTAAAAGCGCAAATACCACTTATCCCAGTTTAGCACGATATGCTCTCCAATACCAAAGGGAGCTGTTTCGAACGACATCAACATCTCCGAGTCTTTTGCAAACCAATTTCGGATGCCATCCGCCAGTTCATCTAAAGATGCTGGGCTATTACTTGTCAAGAGTGCAATCATCTGGTTGTAGGGCATAAGTTTCATCCTGTCTTTGACGTATTCTAACAAAAGAGGGTAAGGGAGAGGGGTGCCTCTCCCTCCCTATAGTCGCAATGGGGTTAATTGCTCACATTTTACCGGCGTGCGGATTTCCCGCACCGGGCGACCCCCAGCCCGCCTTGCCCACATAAGGGAACACGGCCTTACCCTATGCCAGTTGTCCGAGGAGTGACACCGCGTTACCCGCAGATGGGCAGGACGAGGAGTGACAGAGGCAACGCCATTTTAACAGAACCAACTTCAAGCCGCGTAAATTGCCTAAAAACGCGGCGACTCCCACCCGTCGGATGCGCGCTGTGTTAGGTCGCGTGGTTCTCTTGAAGATCATTTTGCCTGGACAATCTGGCAAGTGTCTCTGTAGGGCAATCGATAATTATTGAGACAGGGATCGTCAAAGTGGCATATAGGTCTATGGAATGGCTCAAGGGTTCGAAAACCGACCATGATCGTTACCAAAGTGCTTGCAAGGGGTCTAGAACAATCCCTATGAACACCAATCCGAACAGGATGATCAGGAGTATTCCAAAGATAACTGCACTCATGCCTGTTGCCCGGGCACTCTGGTAGAATGCGCGCTGCGTAACAATCATCTCGATCCCAATGACAACCCCAGCAAGAAGAGCGCTACTCGAAGCGATGACCCATGATAGGCTTCCTTTTCCTCCTTGCCCTTCGATGATGGCAGCGCCAATAGCAGCGAAGAGCATAACGAAAGCACAGAATATTCCTAGGGGAGAGATGTCATCGTGATTTTCCATGTCATCTCCTAAAGAAAAACAGGTCTTGGGTTGCCGAAGATTGTGCTGCCCAACGTGGGCGTGTGCTGCCGGGCGGCGTGCGCCAGCACGGTCAGCACCGCGCGGGGTTAGGCGCCAGTTACCCTGTGAATTAGTTCTTCACAAGTTTCTCGCAACTCGATCATTCTGGCGATCATCTTATCATGATCCATTTCCAGATTGGGTTGAAATGGAGAAAAAAATGAGCATTCTGCTGTAGTAGCACGGATGCGCGTTAGATCAAGTGCAGCAAAAAAGCTCACAAAATCTAATTCGCCTTCCCCGATAAAAACATTTGTCTGGTTAGCGAGATAATCGCTCAGGTGAATCGTTCTGACGTTTTCTCGCGAAATTCTGGCGGCGGCGACAATATCGACGCCCATATACGCGTAGTGGTTGGTATCCAGAGTTATGCCAATATCATACTGCGTGGCAAAAGCGTTCAATTCTTGGGGTGTTACCAAGGAAACATAGTAACCGCTAAAGGGATGTTCATTTTCTAGTGTGGCATACGAACAAAATGGTTTATTGTGTGCTGCAACCTGGTTGCCTGGCACACGCACAACCCCCAATGCGGGAATTCTTCACGCTAAACCCGGAAGCCCCGATATTCCTTGACTGGAGTGCTTGAACCCTATGCAGCCGGTGTGGAAGAAGCCAAACACAGTTTAGGAAACACCAACGAACTGGATGCACAGAACCTACCTGCTGCTACCATGTTGGAGAATTACACCGCTCAAAGCGTGTCAGTGGAACGATGCTTCCGTTTCCTCAAAGACCTGTTGTTCTTCGCCAACAGCATATTCCTGAAAAACCCGGACGGCTGATTACCCGAAAACTGTTGAACCTACGCCCTGTTCACCAGCAAGTCATTCCCCTCCTCGGCCCCAGCTGCAAACTTGCTCGTTCACGACCATTTTTCCGCTGGATAACAAACCTGCGCGAATTTTACCGTCTTTGGCCATGGTGCGCAAACCGGCCTCGGTCAGGCCGTATTTTTTGATCGCTTCGGGGATTGTAATCGGAGTATCGATAGGCATGGCAAAACCTGTAAACACATAACCCCGTGGGTTCGCCCCACGGGGTTGTTGTGTGAAGCCCAGTGGAATAGGGCACGAATCTGCGATACTATGCGTCTGCGATATTATGCGATGGAATATGTTCGCTCAGCATCCAGTAACTCTCATAACCTTATCCGTTTTATATGATTAAAATAGGCAGTGTGCTCAGGTATTGACGAAAAAAGGTTATTTTCCATGCCACAACTATCGATTTCCTTGCTCGGTTCATTTCAAGTAACCCAAGATGGTCAAGCCATCACAAGTTTTGAAACCGACCTTGCCCGTGCCCTGCTGTCTTATCTATCCATGCACGCAGGCACCAGCTTTTCCCGCGAGACACTGGCGGCCTTATTCTGGCCCGATAGCCCAGCCGATGAAGCCTTGCACGCCCTGCGCCAGACACTGAACCGCTTGCGGGCAGCCATCGGCGACCACGATGCGGAAAATGACTATCTGTTGGTGTCACGTCGCACGCTCGCATTCAACTCACAAAGCGACTTTTGGCTGGATGTCACGGCCTTCAATGATCTTTTGGCATCCACTCGCCAGCACGCTCATCGCCGCCTGGAAACATGCCGGAGTTGTAATCAACAACTGCTACAGGCCAACCATCTGTGGCGCAGCGATTTCCTAGACACCCTGAATGTAAACAGCTCGCCCTTTCAGGAATGGCTTACCATCAACCGGGAACGGCTACGAATCCAGGCAATCGAGACCTTCACCCACCTGGCAAACTATTACGAACAATATGGAGATGAAGAACTTGCTCGCTTTTTTGCGTGGCGTCAACTCGAACTGGAACCCTGGCGCGAGGAAGCTCACCGGCAGTTGATGCGCCTCATGGCAGCCAACGGGCAACGTAGTACGGCCCTCACCCAATACAGAAATTGCCAGGGCATCCTCACCAAAGAGTTTGGCATCGAGCCAGCCGCCGAAACAGCGGCACTCTACGAACAAATCCGAACCGACAAGATAGTTACCCCAAAAACATTGCTGACCAACTTGCCGGTTTATTTGAGCGCTTTCGTCGGACGCGAGCGCGAATTACGGCAGATCACGGAATACCTGCAACAGCGCGACTGCCGTTTGTTGACGCTCGTTGGGTTGGGGGGAATGGGCAAGACACGCCTGGCAATTCAGGTGGCGATGCAGGAAGCTGCGGGATACCGAGATGGTGTGGTTTTTGTTCCCTTGTCTGCGCTCCATTCGGCCAATCAGGTGCTGACGGCCCTGGCACAGGCTTTGCGGTTCGCTATCTCCCCCCAGCAAGACTTATCTGTACAGTTACGCAATTACCTGAAACAGAAAGAGCTCCTCATTATCTTGGATAGCTTTGAGCACGTGCTTGATGCGGCCAGGCAAATCAGTGATTTATTAAAACAGGCACCAAATGTCCAGGTGTTGGTCACATCACGCGAACGTCTCCATGTCCAGGGGGAATGGGTGTATGACATTGGCGGCCTGGGCATTCCCCAGAACGGGAATACAGAAGTTATAGACGACAGTGCCGTGCAATTGTTTACCCAGGTGGCACAACGCGTCCAGCCTCAATTCAACGGCGACCTCCCCACTATCAAGCAAATCTGCCAGCTATTGGATGGTATGCCTCTGGCTATTGAAATGGCAGCATCCTGGAGGCGAGTGTTATCGTGTGCCGAAATCGTTCAGGAGATCGAACAGGACTTGGGCTTTTTATATGCTGAGATGCGCGATATGCCCGAACACCATCGCAGTTTGGATGCCGTATTTTCTTCATCCTGGGCAATGCTAACATCGGATGAACGCGATGTCTTGTGCCGGTTGTCCGTGTTTCGGGGTGGTTTCGGACGGGCAGCTGCGACGGACATTGCCGGCGCACACGCCCGCCAACTGGCTGCTTTGACCGACAAATCGTGGTTGCGCCAGGAAAAGCACAGTGTGGAGCAAAGCCTGCGTTATGGACTACATGATTTGGTGCAACGTTATACTGCCGAACAACTCGCAAAACAGCCCGACCTTGAGATGCTGGTACACGATCGGCACAGTCATTACTATGCCACTAGGTTGCGTCAATATTTACCCATACTTAAAGGGAGCAAGCAGAAAACTGCCTTGGAAGAAATCGCTATTGATATAGAGAATATCCGTGCGGCCTGGAACTGGGCAGTCAACCGCAGACTTGTCTCTGACCTTGAGATGGCCTGGGAAAGCCTTTTTCTATTTTGTGATTTGCAAGGCTGGTACCAGGTAGGGGCCGATGCCTGCAAGCAGTTAGCGCTAGCCTTTGATCTCAACGGAGAAGTGGGCGAAAGGGTTATGACAGGTCTTGGGTTGGCATGCCAAGGACATTTCGATTCGAAGTTGGGACATGTTCAATTAGCAAGAGAACTGCTCGATCAAAGTATTATTGTTTTACAGACCACAGACGCACATTATGAATTGGCGCTTTCACTTTGTCATCAAGCCGTAATCTTAATGAATCTGGGTCTCGCAAATCAAGCGCAGGGATTATTCACCATGAGTCTTTCCTATTTTCAGGAACTTGGCGATCCCGATCGTATGGCCACAGTGCTCAATTATCTTGGTCATGTGAGCTACAGATTAGGAGATACTTCTAGCGCATTGCGATACTGCCAAACAAGCTTGGCTTTAGCACGTTCTTATCAATTGCGCCAACGTGAAGCTGAGAGTCTGCATAGCTTGGGGGATACATGCATTCACTTGAGCAGGGTAAACGAGGCCCGCGGTTACTACAAACAATCATTGGACTGTTATCGTGAGATCAACGCTCTCCTGGGATTAAGCGACACATTTGTCGATCTGGCCTTGTGTTCTTTAATTCAGGATCAACTCACTGATGCTGGTTATTATCTTGATCAGGCCCTACCCATTAAGCGACAGATTGGTGATCGCCCCGGCGAGGCCTTGGCGCTTGTGAAGTCGGGGCATCTCGCGTGGCGTCTAAATGATTACGAGTTGGCTCAATCGCGTTATCTTGATGCTCTTGAGATTGTACAGAAGACCGGGGACCAACGTACTGAAGGCGAAATTTTCATGGCGCTGGGCATATTGGCCTTCACCCTAGGAAACGGCAAAAACTTTTGGGTTGACATCAAGAAGGCCCTGAATATATTCAAAACCATTGGTGATAAAGTAGCCTATGCCGATGGGTTCGTAGAGACAGGTTGGATCATCTTGAGATCAGGTGATTTCTCAACCGCAGAAGAATATCTTAGACAATCTTTAACGGATTGTACGGAGATAGGCTACAAATCAGGGATGGCGCGGGCATTTGCCGGTTTGGGACAATTGTTTTACTACTTGGAAGCGCATGAGAAGGCCCGAGAATACGAGCAACAAGCGCTTCGTCTGGCGATTGAAATAGGGGCCAGGAATATACAGGCTAACGTTCTAGTATTGTCAGGAGATACGCTGGGAAAATTGCGACGCTGGCGTGAGGCAGCCGAATCCTATCAATACGTACTTGATATTTATCCTAAGTCAGGCAGGAGTCAAAATACAATTGAGCCACTTGCCGGATTAGCAGATATTGCTTTTGTGAAAGGGAATCTGCCCGACGCACAACGTTATGTGGAAGATGTCTTAAGCGGCCTGGCGACGGTCACGCCGGATGGCATTCGGGACCCCGTCCGAGTTTGCCTGGTGTGTTATCGCGTCTTGAAGGTCGACCAGGATCGGCGCGCTGATGAAATTCTGGCGACCGGCTACCATTATTTGCAGAAGCGTGTGAAAAATGTAATCAGCGAGCCATTAAGGAGCTCTTACCTGCAAAACATCCCTTCCCACCGCGAGTTGCTGGCAGAGTGGGCGGCCGTTCAGGGGTAGCCATCCTATTTTTTGTGGGGAAGTTCCCCAGCGCCTGCAAGTCGCGGTTTTTATCTGACAATTCGAGTTTTTGGGGCTTTGGCGGCATGGGAGGATTGTATCGTGCCCCATAGCGCTTCCGGTTGGGCCGGTGAATTTCCGGGAGGTTTGGGAATGCTCCCCCATTTGCGCGATGGGCTTCCAAAACAGAAGCATCATGCCCATTCAGGCTCCCCCTCCCCAAAATAGATTTTGGGGAGGGGGAGGGGACTCGTCTCGGTTGACCCCGTTCTACAGCGCCAATGCCAGCAGGGCACTCTGCGTCTCCCCTTCGACGCAGAGCGGCCTGGAAGACCGACACCGCGGAGCGGTGTCAGGAGAGCAAACCAGATGCTTTAGCGGCAAGAACTCAACGTTGTAATGCCAACCACTCCTGATGCCGAGATGATTGAACTACTCGTGCCAGAACAGGGCAGATAAGCTCCCATTGGAGGCATTGGCTTGAAAGAGTACCATACGTACTTAGCCATTTGGTCACTCCATATATCGTCAATCAGAACTTGTTCGCCCCATAATTCCGATTGTACAAGACTGAGTGTTACCTTTGTTTGCAACCCCCACACCTCTTTGGATAACTTCACCGTAAGAGTTCCCCCGTGTTTGTCAAGATACTCACGCGCGGTATTGAGCGCTGTCCTCAGATTTTGGATAGCTGTTATGCTATTTGATCTTTGTAATGCATCTGCAGCAAAAATTGTACCAACTAATATTCCTATCGGTGGGATTGTAAGAAGATGTGCTGAGATTAATACCCCGCCTGCAGTATGAATCAGAAGGTCTGCATTGCGAAAGAATATCTCCCAGTCTAATATATTGATCATTCTATCCAAGAAATCCTTTGAAATTTCTACTGTCATTGTTTCAGGATCATGCCCCGTCGGATCGGTGTACCTGAGCGGGTTGTTCAACACATAGCTATAACGATTCAACGCCTGGGGGTTGAGCGGGCCGCTCGGCACGGGGTTCTCTTTACGGACTTCACTGCTCCACAGGAAGAACGACCCATAGCGCATTACGGCCTGGTTCTCTTGCGTCGCCTGCCCGGTAAATCCGTGGAAATCTGTGGTCAACGGGGTGAGGCGGGCGCTCTTGTCGTAACCCAGGCTGGCTGCTGCGCCGCCGCTGCCATCCGCCGCGCCGGGCACAATGCTATCCGCGCTGATGAACCTTCCCAGCGTCGGTGAGTAGTAGCGCGCCCCGTAGTACATCAGGCCGGTGTCATCCAGGCGCTGGCCGGTGAAGCCGATGGATGTCGGCGAGCTGCCCGTCGAGTTGGTCTGGAGTGTGCCAAATGGCTTGTATCTCGCGCGCGAGACCACGCCCTGGTAGCCCACCGTTCCATCTGCCGTGGCGCAGCCGGCCAGGCTGCCGCACAGCGACAGGCTAACGCTGCCGAGGTGGTCGCCCACCAGGTAGTACACCGTCTCGGCCGAGCCGTTGGCGGGGAGCACCCGCATGGCGACCGGCTTGCCGCCAGCGAAGTAGTACACCTTGCGGTCGGGTGGTAAAGTGACGACGAAGTTGTTGTCGGCGTAATCGCCCGAGGCCACCGGCGGATATTGAATCGTCGTGGCGTTCAGCACCGTGGCGGGCGATGGGGCGCTGGCCGAGACGGCGGAGACGCCATCCGGCACGCTTTCTACCAGGCGCAGGGTGTTCACGCAGGCGGTGTCGTAAGAAACGGCCGGGACTTGCACGGCGTAGGCGCCGTTTGCGCCGCTCGTGGCGCTGCCCAGCAGGGTGGTAGTCACATCGGGGCCACATTCTTCGTGTTTGTACAGGGATAGCTCTGCCCCACCGACGCCCTGGCCGCCTGGTTGCTGGCGGGCGACCGTGCCACGCAGGGTCAAGGGTTCGGAGGCAACGACGAAGTTGTTGTCGGCGTAATCGCCCGTGGCAACCGGCGGATACTGGATGGTGGCAGCGTTCAACACCGTGGCGGGCGCAGGGGCGCTGGCCGAGACAGCGGAGACGCCATCCGGTACGTTTTCCACCAGGCGCAGGGTGTTCACGCAGGCGGTGTCGTAAGAAATGGCCGGGACTTGCACGGCGTATGCGCCGTTTGCGCCGCTCGTGGCGCTGCCCAGCAGGGTGGTGGTCACATCGGGGCCGCACTCTTCGTGTTTGTATAGGGATAGCTCCACCCCGCCAACGCCCTGGCCGCCTGGTTGCTGGCTGACAACGGTTCCACGCAAGATCAAGGGTTCGAAGGCGACGACGAAGTTGTTGTCGGCGTAATCGCCCGAGGCCACCGGTGGATACTGGATGGTGGCAGCGTCCAGCACCGTGGCGGGGGCCGGGGCGCTGGCCGAAACGGCGGAAGCGCCATCCGGCACGTTTTCCACCAGGCGCAGGGTGTTTACGCAGGCGGCGTTGTAAGAGACGTCCGGGACTTGCACGGCGTAGACGCCGTTTGCGCCGCTCGTGGCGCTGCCCAGCAGCGTATCGGTCACGCCGCCGTTGTAGGGCAGGGGCGCCACCGGGCTGATCGCCGGCTCGTCCAACCCATTGGCGGCATACGCAGCGGAAGTGGTTTGCTGCGTGTTGATCGCAAAGGATGAAACCGACGAGTAGCGTGTCCCCGTGCTGGGGCTGGCTTTGGCGTAGGCCTGGTAGCTGCCGGGCGGCAAGGAGATGCTCTGCGAACCAACATATTGCTCCAACCACTGGTTGTAGGAGAGCAGCACCGAAACATACTGCACGTAAGTCCCATCGGTGTGATAGATGGATAACCCTGCCGATACCGTGCCCGGAGGGGCGGACACGCTATTCGACGAT
Source organism: Chloroflexota bacterium (assembly GCA_049325275.1). GTDB lineage: Bacteria > Chloroflexota > Anaerolineae > Anaerolineales > UBA4823 > CAIQJJ01. The sequence goes on along the minus strand of JBMOLU010000001.1, from coordinate 372,262 downwards.
GCATCTGGTTGTTGTATGCCACCGTTCGAGATCGTAACGTTCAACGTCCCATTGGCGTTACAGTCTTCGTGTTTGTACAGGGATAACTCGGCCCCACTGACGCCCTGGCCATCTGCCTGCCGGGCAACGGCTCCACGCAAGATTAAACTCTCGGGCAGCGGGGTGGTGGGCACCGGCGTAGTAGGCGCTGGCGTGGTAGGAACGGGGGTAGTAGGCAGCGGGGTCGGCTCGCGCTCAAGTTCGCCGCCACCGAAATCGTCGATAAGGGTACCTTTGGCGAAAACAGACCACAGGCCAATATACCCTGTGTCCCTGTAATAGGGCCAGGAGGTCACATCCACGCTGCCGATCAACTCGCTGTTGACATAGACTTCGACCTGGCCATTTTCCAGAATACGTGCGCCAAACTGACTGCCATCCTTGATCACGACCGGGATGGCAATCCCTTGCTGCACCCAGCCCCGTTTCGCTTCTTTGCCCCCATAGGTCCACACCTGGACGCATTGTTGGCTGGAAAGATACGCAACCTTGATGACCCCCTCCTGCCAGGTCTGGCTGGATTGCGATTTGAGCAACAGGCTATGTTCCCCACCTTCAACGGAGACCCGACTCAAGGTGACGAAAGCTTCCTGTTCGACGCCAAAAAGGGAACGATTCCACAAGATTCCATTCTCTTCGCCGCTATCGATCGCCATCAAGCTTTTCTCTGAGAGCGCGTAATATTTCGTTCCCCCCGACCAGTCTGTTCCAATCTCTCCATCGGGGCGGTTGAAATCGTCGAGAATCGGCGCGTTTGTGGCCATTGGCATGAGTGTTGGCGTGACTGGAATGGCCGTCGTTTCATCTGCTACCGTCTCGATTATCACTGTCTCGATCGGAAGCATTTGCTTCAACATGGGTGCACATTGTTCACCGCAGGCCGTGGGGGTTGCTGTTGGCGTCAAAGTCGGTGTGGCAGATGGCGTAGGAGACGCCGTTTCAGATGACTGAAGGGTTGTCGTGGGTGTCTCTATCGATGATTTTTCAACGGCGCTCCCAAGGCAACCATCGAAGCCGCAAGAGGTGGGGGTTGGCGAGAGCGGTGGGGTTGTGGGAGTAGGGGTAGGCGGGAGAGAAGTGGAGGCAGCACCCGGATAGGATAATTCCATCAGGCTGCCCACATAAACGGTCAGGCTGCCATCCGGCTTTTCTTCCAGCACGCGGGCACCGTCACCATCGTAAGTGAACTCGGTGATCTGGTCGCCGGCATCCACGGATACCAGCCGGTTTTCCGCGTCCCAGGCTTGGGTGTAGGTCAGGCCGTTCTCGGTGCGCTTCATCATGTTGCCGTTGGCGTCATATTCGAATTGGGGCGCGGCCTCGCCGTAGGTGAAGCGCAAGCCGCCTGCCCAGGCGAGCGTTTCGCTGCCGGGAAAGGCGTCTACCCCATCGAAGGGATTGCCATGATCGTAGGTCACCCTGGTCGCATCTTCTGCCTCGATGATGTCATCGCCAATGGTCACGCGGTCCACCCACATGTTGCGATCCTCGCCCGGCGCGCCGCCATCGTTGACGAAGGCGATCACGAGCTCATCTTTGGTCCCCAAAATTACCGGCGTCGTGTAATTGGAGTACACCTCGCTGGTCACATCGAACTCTGCCAACAGGTTGCGGTTAAGCCACACCTGCATGCGCGGCCAGGCGCCGATCGCCAGGCTGCCTTTGGCGCGGATAGTGAGCAGCAGCGGGTTGACCCCCACGTGGGTAACGGCGTGGCGGTGAGCGGGGTCGTTGTATCCATAAGCCTGCAAGTTTTTGCTGGTGATATTGCCGGTAGCGTCGTAGCGTTGCGCCGTCGAAGTGCCAGCCGTCAACCGGTTGAGCGAATCGTAGTGGTAGGACTTGTATTCGTTCGTTACCTCGTCGCTGATGACTTCAACGTTCCCCACGGCGTCGTACTCGTACAACAGGTTGAAGAGATCGCTCCCGTTGACAGACGTTTTGATGTTCCACAACCGGAAGGAGGCAGGCTTTCCCGCGGGAGAGCCATCCCCGTAGTAAGCGTATTGGGTGACGGCCCCGTTTCCGTAGGTCATCTGGCGCATCTGCCCCAGGGCGTTGTATTGCAGCCCGCTAACGTAACTCAGGCCGGATTGGACGCTGTGCAGTTGCGCCAACTGGGAAGCGGCGTTGTAGGCCTGCGCTACGGTTTCCCCGGTGGGGTAGGTGATGCTCGTCACCCGATCCATGAAATCGTAGGTGTAACCGGTGGTGAAGGAGCCAACGCCGGTGATGGTCTTCACTTCCTGGGTCATGCGGCCGCGCACATCATCGTAATGCCAGGATGTGCTGCCGGTAGCGTCTTCCATGCGCGTGCGTTTCCCAAGACTGGCTCCGTGGCCGGGTTCGTCGTAATAGTAACGCGGAGTTTCGGCGGTGTACACAGGGATACCGGGGCGTTGGTAGGTATTGGGGTCCACCCCCGAGGCATAGGTTTTGCCCACCAGCCGGTTGAAGGCGTCGTAGTAGAAATTGATCGCTCTCTGCCTGGCGTCTATCTGGGCGATCAGGTTACCGGCCAAGTCGTATTGGTATTGCCAGTTGCCCATATCGGGGTCATGCATGGCCCTCTTCTGCCCCAGGGTGTTGTAGAACATCTCGGTGACGTTGCCCAGCGGGTCGGTCACGGTGCGCAGATTATTGCGCACGTCATACGTATAAGCTGTGTTCTGATAGGCGAGTTCCTGGTAGTTATCCATCCACAGGTTGCCGTTATTGATCCAACTGCGGAAGTGATAATCTAGGCCTTGCGGCATCTGGAACAGATAGGCGCCGCGTTTGCTCGGGTCGGCCTTGCGCCAGACCTCGATATACGACCAGCCCGAGGGGGATGTTTTCAGGGTCAACACATACCAGACGCCGGGCTCCACCGGGTTGATCAGATCGGCCGGGGTTTGCCAATTGCTGCCATCCGCGTTGTACTGCACGTAAATTTTGTTGCCGTTTGCCACCACGCCGAAACGCCGATACGGGCTACCGGTGGCTTCCAGAGCAAAGTGCGCCAGGGTATTCGGGCCATCCACCTTGAATTCGAGTTTGACGCCCTGTTCCTGGAACCCGCTGGTGAAAATATGGTCGGTGGAGCGGCGGAAATTGGCGTCGTAATTATTGGGAACGTTGGTGCCTGTACTCTTGAGGGTTCCGTTGTCCAAGCTCTGGCAGCCGGGCGTCGCGCCCGGGCAGCTCAACGTCCACCGGCCGGTGTCCAAGCTGTCGAAATCGTCTTTCGTCCTGACCAGCGTCTCGTCCACCCGTTTCAGGCGCCCAAATTCATCGGTGACGCTGAAGCGGTAATTCCCGTTGGCGTCCACCTGGCTGGTGCGGCGGGCGTTGTACATGGTCATACCGGCCGTGCCATCCGGGGCCACCACGCGCACCGGGCGCCCCAGGGCGTCGTATTGGGTGCGCGTCCGCAGGGCGTTCCAGTCGGGCGGCAGGTAGCTGCGCCCCTCGGCGGCGCTGGTCATCTCGACCGGTACGGTCTGCTGGATGAGCTGGCCCTGGGCGTCGTACTGGGAGTTGACCACGATGGCCTGGGCGTCGTTCTTCTCGGATTGTCCCTGGATCACGCGCCCGAAGCCGTCGTAGACTTCACGGCTCCAAAGTGTGCTGCCGGCGGCGTCTTTGGTGTACACGCCGATCTCCAGCGGGGAAGTTACCACCTGCACGTCCACGTCGTCCACGTAGACCGTCCCGGCCTGGGGGGTTCTCAGGATGATGGTAAATTGGGTTGCATCGGTAAGCGTTACCTTGCCACGTACGAGTTGCCAGTTGTTACTTGCTGTAAGGCAAAAACGCTCACTCTCTCCACCGGTAACATTGTACGAAGCGCTTAAACATAACTGCCCGGAACTTGTCGTTTTGACATAAGCGCTGATCCAATAGCTTTGCCCGGTCTGCCAGCCATTTACATTTGCGCTGCTTATCCAATGGTTGAGCATATTGGCAGCGCCTGTCGTTGTAATTTTGAGGCTGCGGCTGCCGCTACGGGCCTGGCTGGTATCGTACTGGTAAGTCTGGACGTTGTTCCCGGATTGCTCCCACCCCCACCAATCCGTGTCCGCCTCGAAACCGCTGTTCGGGACGTTCAACCAGGGGTTGGGATAGGTCGGCACGTCGCGATAATCGTAGCGAAGCGCAGGCGAGTTATCGCTATCCCCCGGGCGAATGACCTTGCTAAGGCGCCCAAAAATATCGTAGAGATAACGCGTTTCGGCGTTGTTGGCGTCGGTGACGCTCTTCAGTAACCCCACCGGCTGGCCGATTGTGTGAGCCCCATCGTTGACGCCGTAATACTGGTAGCTGGTGACGTATGGCTCGCTATGCGTAGTCACCGTTACGGGGTACAGGTGGTAAGTGGGATCGTAGGTGGTAGTGATCGTCTTGGGGTTCAGGCTGGCGTAGGCTGTCCGCTGACCATAGCCGTCGAAGGTCGTCTCGCTCTGGCGGTTGCCGTAGTCGTCGTAGGAGTAAACGGTGTCAATGAATTGATCGGGGTGGCCGGTGTACAGACGGACAGCGGTGAGATTTCCATGCGCCCCCACCGGGGTGTCGAAAGCGGGATGGCCGTCGTAGCTGTACCAGGTCGAGCTGATGCGTACGCCTGTATTCGGGTCGCAGACCCCCTCGTACACGTTCTGGTAACCGGGCTTGTTGACGATCCAGCCGCCGATGTTGGGGTAAAAGCCCTGCAAGGTGCAGCGGTAGATCTGCCCGGCGTCGTTATATTCGACGGTGCGGGTCAGGTTGCCGTACTGGACGCCGTTTTGCTTATCGTAGATATACTCGACGCGGTGCTGCTGGCCCTGCGGGTCTAGCCCACCGTTGGCATAGACAGTTCCGACGACCGCGCTGGTGTAGGTAAACTTCGTGCCCTGGTAATCTTCGACGGTATAGGTGGTTTGGGTCTGGTTCAGCACGTTCCCGCCGGCGTCCAGCGCCTGCACGATCTCGGGCCGCCCGCTGCGGTCACGGTCCTGATGGAACTGGGTGAAATTCTTGCTGACCACCTGGCCGGTGTAGCTGTAGTTGACGGCGGTTACTTTATTGAAACCGACGATCGAGCCGTGAGAATAGTCATCTATCCACTCTCGCTGCGGGCAGTTGAACGAGCCGCCCGGAAAATTTCCCCCAAGACTATCTAGGCCATCAAGCTGATCGTAGCAAACCAGTTCGTATTGGTAATCGGTTACGGATGGCTGCGGGTTGATGCCGTCCCACGATTCGGCCCGGGTCACCACGTAACTATAGCCATACACATCGCGTTTCTTACGCATGTCATGCTGGTAGCTGAAACGTGTTCGACCACCATAACCATTGTCAACGCCTTCGACGTAGGCGTATTTATAACAGCTGGGATGGTGCTCCAGCAATGCATAAGTCATCGTTGTCGCCGGCAGATAACTAGCGCCAGTGCGTTGGCGGATATAGGTGATGGTATTCGTCGAACTGCCGAGACAACCATTATGTCCCATTTGTGCCAGCCCAATTTCATAGGCTCGATAGGGGGTCGCCAGATTGATATGATACAGGTTGATGGTGTCGACCCTTCGGCTATCGCTGCTGAGCAACTCAACTCGGTCGGCGTAATTACCCGCCAAACGGGTGTTGGGGTTGGGGGCGCGGTCAAGATAGTTGTAGCGAATTTCTGTCAACCGCGAACGACCGGTGCATATGGTCGTGGTTATTACCGACCCCGGATATTTTTCGCAGGATGGCGATTCGTCGCTTCGAGCATAGTCATATTGTATCTGGTTGCCAAATACATCCGTGGTCGTGTCGACGCGCCAGCGTATCCCTGAATATCCGGTTCGCCCGCCGCCGTGATCCTGGGTGGTCAAAAGGGCATGGAGATGTGATGGCCCGGTAACCCATTGGGCAGTCTCCGCTTCCCATGTGTAACCCAGCCGATACGTCGTGCCATCCGGCGTCTTCGCGATCCAGTAGATTTTGTCACCGTTTGTGCCTTCGTTGGGCATGGCGGGATCATAAATGCGCTGGACGAACAACTGGGGGGCATTGCGGGCGTAATAACGGACCACTGTATCCAGTTTAGGATCGGAACCGGGGGCCGCTTTCAACTCGTGGCTTTCCCCATTGAGCACCAGCGAGTACCGGTCAGGATGCTGAAAGTATTTGGCTCCATTAGATGTTACATAAAAATCCCCACGCGAAATCTCGATCTGGCTGAACGACCAACCCAAGCCAAGAGGCCCCTGGTCGAAATTCGAGAGAGCATGCCCATCCACCCCTCGGCTGGAATAGGAAATATCGACGTTGGGGGTCAGCCCGTTGCGCCCCGGCGGCACTTCGATGGGGTAGCTGAAGGTGGCCGCCCCGCTGAAGGTCGAGACGACCGGCGGGTTCCAGCGGTAGCGCCATTGAGTCGGCTCCGTGGTAACTGCCAGCACGCCAACTTGCCGCGTGCGCGCGCTGAACAGCCCGGCGGGGTCGTGTACGGCAATCGGCAGGCCGTGCCATAGGCTGGGGTCCTCGGCGTCAGGGTAAGTGATCGACCAGATTCCATTGGGAATGGCGCCCTCAGCGTTGCGTAAATCCATCACGATTTGCAAGGAATGATCCAGATGCGTTAAAGGCCTGTTTTCCTTGGCGTTGGTCACCGTTAACTCGAATTTCCAGGTCGTTTTCGATGTTACGGTAGAGGTGATCGCCGTATCGACCTGGATCGTGGTCGAAATGGGCTTCAGCGAGACCTGCACATCTTCTGCGAAGGTTCCGGCTTCGGCGATGACGATTACCTGACCATCGAGAAAGGAGAGCGCCGCACCCGATTCTGTCACGAGACCGCTTTGCTCCTGGCTTTTTGCATCGAAGCCCGGGGTTATGAGTTGTAATCCGTCAGGAAGCAGTTCCTTGGGATCGGTTGTCGCAAAAGCTTCCAGAGGCGGTTCCAAATCCGTGACAGGAATTGTCTCGTCCGCCGGGGGTTCTGTGCCTGCCGGCAAGGTTAACCCTGGCAAAGCAGCGTTGTCTTGCGATGCGGGCAGCGCAGCCGCTTGTGTGCCCATCGACCAGCCTGTTTGGCTTAATAACAGGCTGGCAAGAACAACCAGGCGCGCAAGACGCTCGAACAAACAAACGGTTCTTGGTTTCATGGATTCTCCTGTTGCTTGCATTTTGATTCTGTAAATAATGATGACCACACGGTGGTTAATCTAAAAAGGTGGCCAAAAGCCTGCGTTGGACAGAGGCATTCTGCGAAGAAGCATCGAGTCCTTATCATTATCGTAAGCTTCCGTCACAAAAAAGTCACAAGGGTATATCGAATGCCCTACTTACGATTTCTTTACTTGGCCCTTTTCAAGCGCTCAGTAAAAAATCTCGAAAGGTGAAGCGGATCGGATCGGGCAACGTCTATGCGATGATTTGCGATACAATCCACAGCGGATAAAGCTCGATCACCCTTAAAACGGGCGTTCAAAAAAGACCACACCTTCGCCAAGACAAGCAGCACGGCATCCGTAAATAGATTTAGTGGGCATCCCTATGCATGATAGTCATTCTCTTCCTGTGATAGTCTCGAAAAAGTACGGAAAAAGTCCGAATCTGCACCCTCAATCACCGCCGCATCAAACCAGCGAACGATAAAGGGCAGTACGATATGAATTCATACAAAATCCTGACCATCAAATCGGTGCGCCAGGCTCTCAAGGATTGGAATGCAGTGAAATCGTTAGGATCGAGCCCCTTAGCCGATCTGGGCATCATCAGAAGCCGGTTACGGGCTGCCAGATACCCTGGCACATCGTTGGGCAGTGGCCTGGCCCTGCGAGAAGTTTTTGGTGAGGCGATCGAATCGCTGAAACCGGCAGATATTGCATTTGATCCAAGAGAAAGGAAATGGCGCCCTTACACGATTTTAAAAGAGCAATATCTCCGCGGCCGCACGCCGGAATCTGTGGCCACCGAGATGTGCGTTTCCAGGTCGGTTTATTTCAGCGAGCAGAATCGGGCCTTAGGGCTATTAGTAGACTTCCTTCACCAACGGGAAATGCAAGCCGCCCCCGAAGAACCCCCTTCATTGCGCGGGTTGCACGCTTCCCGCCACAACATACCCCTTCAAGCGACCAGCTTCATCGGGCGAGAGAAAGAACTGGCCAAGATCAAACACTTGCTAACCACCCAACGGCTGGTGACCCTCACCGGCCCCGGTGGGGTCGGCAAAACCCGCCTGTCCATCCAGGCTGCCGCCGAGCTCATCGACGCCTTCCCTGATGGCGTCTGGATGGTCGCCCTGGCTGCGCTCTCCGATCCTACTTTGCTCCCGCATGCCCTGACGGCAGTCTTCAGCCTGCAAGAGACCCACCAACGCCCTTTGCTCGATACCATCCAGGAATACCTGTGTCCCCGCCACATCCTGTTGCTCCTGGACAACTGCGAACACATGACAGAGCCAGTCGCTCACCTGGTGGATGGGCTTTTGGGGACCTGCCCACACTTGACTGTCCTGGCCTCCAGCCGGGAATTGTTGGGCGTCCCCGGCGAAGCCCACTTTCGCGTTCCCCCTCTGGCCGCGCCCGATCCACAACATCTTCCCGATCTTGAAAACATTCACCACTACGATGCCGTGCAGCTATTTGCCGAACGGGCACAGATTGCCTGGCCTGATTTTCAGCTTACACCCGCCAATGTCCCGGCCGTAGCACAAATCTGCCAACGTCTCGACGGCATCCCCCTGGCACTCGAGCTGGCCGCCGCCCGTGTAGGTGCACTCAGCGTCGAGCAAATTGCCGCCCGCCTGTACGATCGCTTTCGCCTCCTGACCGGCGGCAGTCGCACCGCCCTGCCGCGCCAGCAAACCCTGCGAGCGCTGATTGATTGGAGTTGGAATCTGCTCTCCGATGACGAACAGGCTGCCCTGCGCCGGTTATCTGTCTTCAACGGCGACTGGTCGCTGGCTGCCGCTGAAGCAGTCGTTGGCGGCAATTTTCCACCCGCTGCACTTCAGGTCGAAACCTGGCAAGTGCTCGATTTGCTGGCAAGTCTCGCCAACAAATCTCTCCTGATCGTGGATCAGCACACCGGCCCCGAGGCGCGCTACACCATGCTAGAAACCATCCGCCAATATGGGCGCGAGAAGCTCTTCGCGTCCCCGGAGGCCAAAACCACCCGCCGCCTGCACCTGGCCTATTACGTTGACTGGGCGGAGAACGTCCGGAACCAAGAAAGCAAGCCGGCCCCTTTGGCCAGCCTGGAACAACGTCGGGCCGCCTACGTCGCCATCATCCAGCCGGAAATGGAAAATCTGTGTGCGGCGATCGAGTGGGCGCAGCAAAGCGACCCGGCGACAGGCTTGCGCATTTGCGCCGCCCTGCGCCGCCCGATCTACCGCTCCGGGCGTTATGTCGGCGAGGGCCGCATCTGGCTCAAGAATTTGCTCGCTGCCGGCGGCTCGTCGTTGCCCGAACCAATGCATGGCAATGCCTGCATCCAGGCAGCTCGGCTGGCATGGGAGCAATCGGATCACGCCCAAGGCTATCAATATGCCACCCAGGCTCTGGAGAGTTATCGCCGCATCGACGACCAGCCAGGCATTGCCACAGCGCTAAACGAGATGGGCATTGCTGTCGAATGGGGGCAGAAAGACTTCGTCGCCGCCTGCGAACTGCAAACCCAGGCTGCGGCCATTTTCCGCAAGTTGGGCGACACGGCCCGGCTGGCATTTACCTTGAACTGCCTGGCGGGAGCGACCCTGGGTCTGGAAAAACTGGAGGAAGCGGAAAGTCTTTTCCGCACCGCCGAAGAACTCTACCTGCAACAGGGAGACGAGGGCGGTAGTTTTGGGCCGCGCGCCGGGCTGGCGGAGGTGCATGTGCGCCGCGGCAACTATGCGGAGGCGCTGGCAATCGGCGCTGCCTGCCTGGCAAATGCCGAGCGGCGTGGGAATACGTGGGATGTGGCATACAGCTTGAGTGTGGTTGAGCGCATCGCTTGGTTGAGCGAAGAATGGCAGACGGCGGAGCAGGCGAATGAGCGTGCGCTGCCGTTGTGGTTGCAGTTAGGCGACCGGGAGATGATTTGCAAAACTCTTGCCTTGCAAGCGACGCACGCTTACCGGCATGGGGAGGTGGAGCGGGCTGCCCGGTTGTTAGGGGCGGTGGAAAGTTCTCTCGTCGCTGGTGGAAGGAGTGTTGGCGGAGAGCAGGGGGCGCTCACCGCTTTTTGGGAGGAAAGCCACTCACTGGCAATCCGGCGGATGGTGGAGGAAGTGTACCAGGCTGTGCAACTGCCTACGCTGGAAGGCGAATGGGCGGCCGGGCAGACCATGGACATCGAACAGGCGGTCGCCTATGCTCAGGAAACAAGGGGGGCGTCATTTTGCAAAAACATCGCGCCCTAAACTCTTGGTGACCACGGCCTGTTAGATGCGCTTCCCCTGACCGATATACCCTGCTCCAGACGATAGCACCGGCCTCACGGCGGCACCCTTGCCTTTGGCTAGCAGTTGGTGCGACCAACCTCCGCACGGGTCTTTCACCCGCTAGTCAGCGCCCATGCTGGGCGCACAAGAAACATGACACCTCCCTAATTTAATCCAGGGAGCACAAAAGGCCTGAAGGCGAGCCACAGCGAGCAGAGGGCCAAGCGTAAACGGGAAAGCGGGATCGCCTTGTTGCGGTTCCGCTTTCCGGTTCGGTGACACCAAAGCCTGAGGATGCGAGTGCGCAAGCCATCAAAAACTGGGTCAAAGAGAGAAAACAGGAAGGCTTGAACCAAGGCGGCAATGGCCAGGAGCTTCTCCCGGCGGTTCCATTTGAGCAGACGCGGGCTTTCGAAGGCCAATTCGGATTTGCTGTAGCGGATAGAGACTTCGACCTGCCAACGGCGGTTGTAAGCGAAGACAATGCGCCAGGCATCTTCGACCGTGTGAATGGGTTCGTTGGTAATCAGATACCAGGGTTTGCGCCCCTTGCCCGGCCGAGAGACGACCAGGGTCAGGGGCACGTCCGGGAAATCGGGTACGCGAACTGGTACAAAGACGATGCCCGTCTTTCGTTCACATCGTCGAATGGCGTCATGGATCATGCGATGATCCAGCGAGCGCTTGCCGCACGTGCATTGCCAGGCTTTGAGTAAGCGGCCATCGGCTGCGATCAGGTTGTACCCTTTTTGCCAGCGGACAATGAACCGGACTTGGTTGAGCAGAACCAGCCCTAGCCAGGGTGCACCCGCAAAGCCCCGATCAAAGATGTGGATCACCATTCGCCCCCAGCGTTTGGCCACCTGTTGCAGCACCTGCTGTTCTTCTTGGCGTTTAGTGGTTTGTGCTTCGCCCCGCGTGGTCCAATACCGCAGGTGAGCCAGGGCAGGCGCCCCCCCCGGCGGATTGTAGTAGCCCGGTTTGATCCGCTTCAAGCGGCGCACCTTACTCGAACGCACCGCACACAAGCGTTCCGGCCGCAGGCTTTCGGGTTTCTCGATCACACTCTCGTCCCAAATCACATACACATCATCCTGGGGGCTCAGCAACCGTTCAAGCGCTTGATCGGCTTGTTGCCAGAGATAATCCGTGATGGCCTGCGCTTCCCAGCCTGGGTGGCGCAGCAGATTGCTGATCCGCTTCGTTCCGGCCGGGGCATGCTCACCACCCAATAAATGCCCCCCCCCCAACTCGCTCAACAATAACCCGTGATTCCGGTGCCGATGGATCACGATCACCATCAAAAGATCCAACAAGGTTTGTACTAGGCGCCGGTCCAGCTTACGATACAGGTTTTCCAGTAAAGGCCTGACAAACCGGTAGCACAAATCGGCCACCACTTCCGACTGTTGGCGTTTCTCTTGATCTGTTTGGAATTTACATGTATGCTCTGACATGAAGACCTCCTGTTTTGTTTTTCTTGACAGAATTAACATACCAGAAGGTCTTCTCTCTTTGAACCCCCTAAGTCAACACCTCCCGAACATTACATTCGGGAGGTGTCATGTTTGATTGGTTTAGGGCTATAGCTGGTCGAATCTGATGAAGGCTTGTTTTTCCAGGGGCCGTTTTCGGTGGTTTTGTGCAAAAACAAAAAAAACAATCTCTTCCAACTGTGCTGGACGAGATTGTGTATATCATCTGTGGGTGGAATAGGGCTCGAACCTACGACCTCTGCGATGTCAACGCAGTGCTCTAACCAACTGAGCTATCCACCCGATAGCGAAGGGCATTATACCCAGAGGGGAGCAAAAAGGCAAGGACGATTTTTCAAACCGTACGGCATCAAACGCACAACCGAATCGAACGCTTTACGTAGGGGTAATGGTATCATTATGCCGACACAGGAGGTCGCACTACCATGAATTCTGTAGAAATTAACCATCTCGTCAAGTCTTTCGGGGATGTGAAGGCTGTCAACGATGTTTCGTTCAGCGTCGAAAAAGGCACCTTGTTCGGGCTGCTCGGACCAAACGGCGCCGGCAAAACCACCACGATTCGAATCATGCTCGATATCTTCCGTCCCGATTCGGGCACGGCCGCCGTGCTCGGCGGGCCAATGTCTGATGCCAAGAAGAATCGCATCGGTTACATGCCCGAAGAACGCGGCCTGTACCAGGATATTCGCCTGGACCGCTGTCTCACCTATCTCGGGACGCTCAAGGGGTTGTCAACCGCCGAAGCGCGTCAGCGTGCAGAAGACTACATGGAACGCTTCGATCTCGCGGCACACAAGCACAAAAAGGTCAAGGAACTCAGCAAAGGCATGCAGCAGAAAGCGCAGATCATTGTCACCTTGCTGCACCGTCCTGAGTTAATCATCGTAGACGAGCCTTTCAGCGGCCTGGACCCGGTGAACACACAGATGGTCAAGGACCTGCTGCGTGAGGAATGCGACCGGGGCGCAACCATTCTGCTCTGCTCGCACCAAATGCACCAGGTGGAGGCGCTTTGCGATCGCCTGGTGTTGATTAGCCATGGACAGGTGATGCTGTACGGCCAGTTGAATGAAATCCGACGCCAGTATGCCGGCAACGCCATCGAAGTGCGTACGGCCGGCGGACATCCCGCTTACGACAGCCTGCCGGGTATAGCCAACGTCGAGCAGCACAACAGCACCGTACGTCTGACACTCGATGCAACCGGCTCGGCCCAGGAGGTGCTCAAGGCGCTGGTGGCGCAGAATGTGTTCATCGAGCAGTTCGAAGTTGCCATGCCCACCCTGGACGAGATTTTCATCCAGGTCGTACAAGGGGTGCAGTCATGAACAAATTTTTGCGCGTGATCGCCCACGAATACGGCCGCCACGCGTTGCAGAAACGCTTCCTGTTCGGATTGCTCAGCCTGCCCCTGGTGGTGGTGGTCATGGTCGTTACGGTTTTTGTGGTCATCGCACTGCAAAGCGATACGACCCCAATCGGTTATGTGGATCGTTCCGGCTTCCTGGCAAATCCCGTCCCGCCGCCCACGCCCCAGCCCCCGGAAAAGCCCGTCCCGATGATCGCTTATGCAGAAGAAGAAAGCGCCAAAGACGCCCTCGACGCGGGCGAAATCGCCGCTTATTACGTACTGGCCGAAGATTTCCCCGCCTCGGGCCGCTCCGAATTAATTTACTTCGAAGAGCCAAAGAGCGGGGCAAAAAGCCAGTTCCGCGAGTTTATCGTCGCCAATTTGCTGGCCGGCCAATCGCAAGAGGTCGCCGGCCGCATCTCCGATGGCACGACAATGATCATCCGCAGCCTGGACGGCAAGCGCCAGATGTCCGAAGAGAACTGGTTCAATGCCCTGCTGCCGATCTTCGTCGCCCTGGCTTTCTTCATCGCCATTACCAGCAGTGCCGGGTACCTGATGCAGGCCGTGGTCGACGAGAAAGAAAACCGCACCATGGAAGTTATGGTCACATCCATTTCGCCCAACCAGTTGATGGCCGGGAAAGTGATCGGCATCATCGGGGTTGGCCTGACGCAACTGCTTGCCTGGTTTGGTTTTCTGGCAGCCGGCGTCCTGGTTGGCAGCATTTGGCTGCCTTTCTTGCGCCAGGTGGGCCTGCCGCTGGATACGTTCGTCATTCTGGTGCTCGTCCTGTTACCCTGTTTTGTCATGCTCAGCGGCTTGATGGCTGCTGCCGGAGCGACCGTCACGGAAGCGCGGGAAGGGCAACAAGTGGCCGGGCTGTTCACCATGCCGATCTGGATTCCTTACTTCCTCTTTGGCATGTTCATCAACAACCCTAACAGCCCCGTCGCCGTCATCCTGACCCTCTTTCCGCTGACGGCGCCGATGACGATCATCTTGCGCCTGGGTTTCACCGTGATCCCCACCTGGCAGTTGGTGGTCAGTATCGCCCTTTTGACGCTTTCCGCGGTCGGTTCTCTGTGGCTGGCCGGACGCGCTTTTCGCATGGGCATGTTGATGTATGGGCAGAAACTGCCCTGGAAACGCGTGCTTGGGTTGGAGCGCCGGGCACGCCAGGAGCGAGGTGCAGCATGAGACAAGTCCTTCTTGTCCTCCGTCACGAAATTCTTACCATCCTGGGCAGCAAATCTTTCTGGTTTGGCGCTGTAGGCATTCCGTTGATCGGCGCGCTCGTCTTTGCCGTTGCCGGCGCCATCAACCAAAACACCCAGGCAAGCGACGCCGTCAGCAACCTGCTCTCATCCCCGTCGACGGCAGTGGGTGAAGGTTACGTCGACCTCGGCGGGATCATTGCCACGCAGCCTAAAGACATCCCCGCAGACAAGCTGCGCTCCTATCCCGATGAAGCCGCCGCCCGCCAGGCGCTGGCAGCCGGCGAAATCGCCGCTTTCTTTATCATCCCGGCGGACTATGTCGAAAGCGGCAAGGTGACTTACGTACGCCCGGATTTCAACCCGTTTTCGGAAAGCGGACAAGGCACTTTGCTGCGCCGCCTGCTGCGCATCAACCTGCTCGACGGAGACGTCGACCTGTCCTATCGCATCGAACGCCCGCTTAACTTGCGCACCAAAAGCCTGGCGGCGGAACCGCAGCGCGAGGAAAGCAACCCGATGACGTTCTTCTTGCCTTATGCCGTCACGATTCTGTACTACATCATCATCCTGGCCGCTGCCAGCCTGCTCTTGAGCAGCGTGACCAAGGAAAAAGAGAATCGCGTCATTGAGGTGTTGATGTCATCGGTTACCCCCACACAGCTGCTCGCCGGCAAGATCGTCGGTCTGGGGCTGATCGGCTTGAGCCAGATGCTTTTTTGGGTCGGCACCAGCTTCGTCCTGCTGCGCTTGAGCGGACGTGCCTTCAATCTGCCGGAAGCCTTCCAACTGCCCACGTCGTTCCTGGTATGGGGTCTTCTTTTCTTCTTGCTCGGCTATGCCGTCTATGCGTCGTTGATGGCCGGGGTCGGCGCCCTGGTGCCCAACCTGCGTGAAGCCAGCCAAGCCACCTTCGTCGTGATCATGCCGCTGATCGTGCCGATGATGTTGATCAGCATCATGATCGAGGATTCCAATGGTATCCTGGCCACCACCCTGAGTATTTTCCCCCTCACGGCACCCGTCGCCATGATGACGCGCCTGGCGGCCGGGAACGTACCGATCTGGCAGCCGCTGCTGGCGTTAGCGCTGTTGCTCGCCACGGCCGCCGTTATCGTACGAGCGGTGGCCGGCATGTTCCGCGCCCAAACCCTGCTTTCCGGGCAATCCTTCAACGTCAAACGTTTCTTCAAAGCGCTCTTCGGCCAGGCATAGAAGCCTGTAAACGCCTCGCAGGCTGTCTGAAAAGTGCCGGGGGCAGGTGCAGCGCACTTCCATAAGGGTAGATGACGCTGTTTCTAGCCGACAAAGTGCGTTGCACCTGGCTTTTCAGACAGCTTCTCAAGTTTCAACGCCATCGGCCGTAATGCGGGATTCGGTCCGCAGGAAACGGACGCTGCCCTACTGTACCTTGCGAATCGCTTCGACCAGTTCTTTGTTGCCGGGGATGATGGATGAATATTTCAGTTCGCCGTTCACATACAGGCTGGGCAAGTTTTTAACGCCCAGCTTGATCACACGCGCCACGTTTTCGGGTTTGGTGAACTTGTATTCGACCAGTTCGGCATCCCCTGCTTCGGCGACAGCGCGCCGGGCCGCGTCGAGCATATAAGCGCAGGCCGCACAGGAGTCGGAATCGAGGGTGAAAACTTCTACCAGGGGTTTCGGCAAGCGGGCGTAGTCGGGCAATTCGATTTCGATGTCGAAGGTGCGGCTTTCGTAGTTCGCCAGCATTTGGCGCGTGTTTTCGGGATGACGCACGGCCTGGAGTACACCCACCGTGTTTTCGGCCGGCGTCTCATAAGGCATGTCGCATCCAGGGGCAAGGATGAAGTTCCGTGGCACGCCGCCCCCCAGCCGATCGAGCAAATCGACCACGAACTTCATGTTGTCTTGCTGCGTGCCGAGCAGCATACGCGTGGTCAGGGGGATGTTGCCGCCGATGGCCAGGTTGTAACGATCGGTGATTTCCTTGGCCGTGGGCAGGTCGATGTTCTCATCGATCGAAATCGAATCCGGGCCGGTCTGGCACATCGCTTCCATATTTTTCGTGGCGTCGCCGCAGACGAAGAACGATGAAAAAGCTCCCGCCTGGCGAATAGCGGCGAAGATGCGCCGCAAAGGTTCGAGTAAGAACCCCTTGAAGTGCCGCGGCGAAATTTGCGAGACCACCGGATCGACTACGGCGATCACGTCCATCCCGGCCTCGGTATAGAGTTCGGCCATGCGCAAGTTGACCTCGCAGCAGTAGGCGATCAGCGCGTGTAGAAAATCGGGGTTGTCGAACGTATCCATAAAAATTTCGGTGCCGCGCAGGTGCGAAGCCAGCGTCATTGGGCCACAGATCAGGCCGTAGAGGGCGGTGCGGTCACCGACCTGGCGCTTCATGGCGCGCATGGTTGCGAGCGCCAGCGGCAAACGGCCGTCACCCGGCTCAGGCAGCTTGTGGGGCAGCTCGAGGCGTGTTTCGAGCGGGTGCGAAGCCACCGCAGGTGGCGCGGACTGCGCCCAGGCGAGTGGACAGCCCAGGATTTCGGCTTCGATTTGCAGATCGAAGAGCACCGGCTGCCCGTCGGGATCGTACACCTGGTTCACGGCCAGCAGAGCTTCGATCAGCTTGCCGCCATCGGTGAGCACCTCCAAAGCCGAATAGCCTTTGAGCCTGCCGGCATGGATGCCTGCAAAGGGTACCCAGGGCGTTGCCGGTAGGGGTTCGTGGCGCAAGGCGGCCACGACCAATTCCTTGCCAGAGAGAGTGGGGTGAAGATCGTGAGAAAACATCGGGGTGAGGCTTGTACTGTCGAGAAAAGAGAAGCGCCTGTATTGGCGAAGATATGCTTAATAGGGAGTCTACCAGAAATGACAACGTTGTCAACAGCCTTCCCGGAAAGAGCGCATACATCCAGAAGAAAGGCCGGGGCTTCTTGTGCAAGCAAACAGCAAACTGCCCCGGCGACGCTTCCACGTCTTCCACCAGAATGCAGCGCACCGGCAGGCGCAGTATAATACCCCCATGGCCACTACGATTAAAGACATTGCCCGCCTGGCCGGGGTTTCGATCAAGACTGTCTCACGCGTGATCAACAACGAGCCGCATGTCACCGAGGCCACGCGGGCACGTGTGCAGGCAGCCATTCGCACGGCCGGCTATGCCCCCAACCTGTTGGCGCGCCGGCTGGTACGGCAGCGCGCCGACATGATCGGCATTCTCACGTACCCCGGGTACTACCAGGCCGCATCGGGGGCTTTGCCGAAGATCATGGACATCGGCTACCAGGAAGGTTACGACATCCTGTTCGAGCCTTATTACCCCAGCCGAAAAACATCGAAAGATCGCCTGGCCGAACTCGTTAACGGACGGCGTTTCGACGGTTTCGTAACCACGCCCCCCTGCGATCAGGATGCATTCGTGGCCGAGTTGATGACGACTTACAAAATGCCGCTGGTGCAGATCAATCCGCTGGAGCGCACACAGACTGTTCCTTTTATCGCTCCCGACGACTTGCGTGGCGCGCAGCTTGCCATGCAGCACCTGCTCGGTCTTGGCCATCGGCGCATTGCCTTCCTGATGGGCCCGCGCAATATGCGCGCCAGTTTCGATCGCTTCACCGGTTATCGAAATGCGCTTGAAGCAGCCGGTATCCCTTTTGACACCGCCCTCGTACAAGATACCGAGTTCACCTACGACGGTGGCTATACGGCCACACGTCTGCTGATGCAGCAGCCGTTCCCACCGACGGCCATCTACGCCGCCAACGATGAATCTGCCTATGGTGTGCTCTTTGCCGCCCAGGAATTGGGCCTGCACATTCCGGCGCAGCTTTCCGTTTGCGGTCACGAAGACCTGATCTACTCTAAGGCCATCTGGCCCGGCCTGACTACCGTTCATCAACCAGCCGATGAGCTGACCGAACACGCCGTGCGCTTGTTGATCGCCCTGCTCAAAGGGCAGGGACCGGCCCGAAGGCAGGTGATTCTACCGGCCCGGCTGGTGGTCCGCGCTTCGACGGCCAGTGCTTCACCGGCCGTGCTGCCGGTATAAAAAAGGGCCACCCTCCCCCCTGGATGGCCCGCATAACATTCCGCAGCACGGCGCCGTTATGCGTTCACAGGATCTCGACGACCCAGTACTCCCCGTTTTCCCGCGCCATAAGACCGTAGTCGACCAGGTAACGCCGCAAGGAAGCGTAGTCTTCGTGATAGCGCTTCAAGGTTTCGTTGACCTGCTTTTCCGTGTAGCGTTGGCCGGCCGAAAACTGGGGCAGCAGGTAATTCAGCACAACTCGCAGCTTTTTATCCTTGGTGGGAATATCCCGCAGCGTGCCGTCCGGGTTGCAGTACGAATTCAGGATTTTGCGTTCCTCAGCATCGCCCTCGAAGCGGTTGGGGTCGGCCTTCGGGCGTGACTGTACCAGCACGGCGCGCGCTTTCCGTTCGACAGCCGCCGCTGAAGCCCGGTAACCGCCAGTGGCCTTTTCGACCAGGCCAAGCTTTTCGAGGTGGGACAGGTGCTTGTAGGCATCTGCCGGACGCAACCCGAGCCGTTCCGCCACGTCGCTCGCCGCCAGGGTCTCGTTGGCGAGCATACCCAGGATTTTCAAACGGTTGGCATCCCCCAGGGCTTTGAAAAAATCCAGTAATTCGCCATCATTTTGTTGTTGTGTTACTTCTTGTGTGTTCATTTCGTTCACCTTTACCGCAGGATTCCAGCCGGAATCACTGAACGACCCAGTATTCACCGTTTTCGCGTCCCAATAATTTCGAGACGATCAACTCACGCCGCATGGTGGCCACATCGCTGTGGAAGCGGCTCAAGATTTCATTGACTTCGACCTCCGTGTAGCGCCGGCCCAATTCGAAGGATTTGACCACGTGGCGCATGACGGCTTCGCGCTTCTTGCGCTGCGCCGGGATCACCTTGAGGCGGCCGTTCGGCAGTAAGAAACCGTGCAGCACCTTGCGATCATACGCATCCAGGTCGACATCGGCGGCCATCGCCGGCAAGGTTTCCTGCGCCAGCAGGCGCTGGGCGATTTTTTCCAGCACGCCCGGCCTGAGTTCGTAGACATTGTAGTAGCTTTGCGAACGCGCCTCGACCAGCCCAACACTGCCTAACATCTGCAAGTGATGGGAAACCGTGGAAGCGCGCAAATCTAGCAAGGCGGCCAGTTCTTCCACGCTGAGCGCTTTTTGCGCCAGCAGGCCGATCATCTTCAGCCGGTTGGCATCGGCCATGGCCTTGAAAAAATCAAGCAGTTGTTCGTCGTTGGAGGGTGGGTGTTCGCGTATCATGGTTGCACTCTCTTGTGAAATTAATTCGATATAAGTCGAATTAATTATACGGATTTAACAACGCTTGTCAAGCCCCCTGCCGTGGTTCGTCAGCGCCATCGCAAACCGCCCTTGCCGCTATGCTATAATCCTTTTAAAGGCCACCGGAAAGACGCTGGCATGGCTGCCAGGCTCCGGCCATCACACAGATGAAAGCCTCGGCTACGGGAAGAAACCGGCCACCTCTAAGGGCCTACCCCATCGGCTCTTGTTAGGGCCGTGCCGCTTAATGTGGATTAGGTCGTATCGGCGTCTTCCTGCAGAAGCTTATGCATCAGGCACGCACTTTATCCGTTTTCAAACCGCTTACCCATTCCGCATGTCTTCGATTGACGAGATCAAAGCCCGTATCGATATCGTAGACCTCGTTTCCGAGGACGTACAGTTGCGCAAGTCGGGCAGAAACTATACCGGCTTTTGTCCCTTCCACAGCAACACGCGTACCCCGGCATTCGTGGTCTTTCAGGATTCGGGTACCTGGCGTTGCTTCGGGCAGTGCAATGAGGGCGGCGATATCTTCTCGTATGTGATGAAGCGTGAAGGCTGGGATTTTGTCGAGACGCTCAAGTACCTGGCCGAAAAAGCCGGTATCGAACTCAAACCCGTTACGCCGCAGCAGCAAGAAGCCGTCGAAGAAAACGACCGCCTGCGCGGCTTGCTCGAAGAAGCGGTCACCTTCTACCACCACCACCTGCGCAATACCCCGGCCGGCAAACCGATCCTCGACTACTTGCATCAGAAACGCGGCCTGAACGACGCTACCATCGAGGCTTTCGGGCTGGGGTATGCCCCCCCCGGATGGGATAACGCCCTCAAGCACTTTACGGCCAAAGGCTATACCGAGCAGGATTTGCTCGACACCGGCCTGCTCACCGAACGCCAACCCGACCCGGCAAACGCTCAGCATGTTTCCCGTTCTACGTACGACCGCTTCCGCCACCGCATCATGATCCCCATTCGGGATGAACGCGGGCGCATGTCCGGCTTCGGGGCGCGCATCGTCAACCCCGACGACGTGCCGAAATTTCTCAATTCGCCGCAGACCGAGCTTTTCGACAAAGGCCGCCTGCTCTACGGGCTGGACTGCGCCCGTAAGGCGATTCGTGCGGCCGAGCAGGCGGTAATCGTCGAAGGCTACTTCGATGTGATCGCCCTCCACCAGGCCGGCTTCGAAAACGCCGTTTCGCCGATGGGCACGGCGCTCAACGAGCACCAGTTTCAGTTGCTCAACCGCCTGAGCAAGCGCATCGTGCTGGCGCTCGATCCCGATGCAGCCGGCGACAAGGCCACCCTGCGCGGCCTGCAAATTGCCCGCCAGACCCTCGAACGCGGCAGCGACCCGGTTTTCGACGCACGCGGCCTGCTGGGCTTCGAGGCCCGCCTGCAAGCCGATATCCGCGTCACGACGCTGCCCGAAGGGCTCGACCCCGATGAAGTTGCCAACCGTGACCCGGCCGAGTGGCGGCGCATCCTCGACGAGGCCAAGCCGATCGTCGTTCACGTCATGGAAATGCTGGCTGCCGGGCAAAACCTCGACGACCCAAAGACGAAGAACGAGATCGCCGCCCAGGTGCTGCCGTTGATCGAAGATGTTCCCAGCCCGATCGAACGCGACACCTACCGCCAGCGGCTGGCGCGCCTGCTCAAAGTGGACGAGCGTACCCTTTTGGCCGCCACACCGGCCCGCCCGTCTCGCTTGCGGCCGCGCTCCCCCGGAACGGCCACGGCGACAAGGCTGCCGACAGGCGCCCACCCACCCCAGGCAGAAGCCCCCTCCCCGGCCGGCGGCATCAACTTGATCGAAACCCATTGCCTGGGCGTCCTGCTGCGCCGACCCGACCTGATCTACAACGCCGACCGCGCCATGCAGGAGGCCGGCCTGCCCCGCCTGGGAAGCGACGATTTCTCACGTGCCGACCGCCAGGCCATTTTTCACCTGGTGCGCGAGTCGCTGACCCAGATCGACGCCGAACCGCTCGAGTTCGTCCTCAACCGCCTGCCCGCCGAACTGGCCGATGCGGCCGATAAGATCCTGGCACGCACCGAGAAACTCGATCCCAAAGACGAGCGCGTGCTCGAAGATCTGCTGCGCGCCCTGCTCGAACTGCGCCGGCGCAACTTGCGCCAAAGTATTGACTATTTGCGCTACCTTATGGAAGAATCACAGCAGCAAGGTGATTTACGAGCTACCGAATATGGTCAAATTATGTTGCGCAATCTCAAGACCCTCGACAGCCTGGACCGCACGATCGGCCGTTACACCAACCGCACAGGAAACTAACGATGGCTTCCAAGAAGAAAAACTCCTCTCCGCACGCAAACGATGCAGTAGAAAACAAAGCTGCCCGTCCCAATCCCGAGCATCCGGCGTTGCCCCTCGACGACGACATCGACGATCTCGTCTCCGAAATGGATGACGACGTTGAAGTCTACGAGCCGGACGAGCGCGCCCTGACGCAGGACGTTCAAGACTTGGAAGGCAGCGAGCGCGAAGATCCGCTGGCTTTGATCAAAGAACCGCGTCTGGCTTCCGAATTGAGTGAAGACCCGGTGCGCCTTTACTTGAAAGAGATCGGCAGCATCCAGCTTCTAGGTACCGACCAGGAGTTCTGGCTCTCCACGCGCATCGCCGCCAGCCGCTGGCTGGATTCGCTCAACCGCGGGCATCCCCTGGCACGTGACGGGGCCGTTTCGTCGGACGGCATCTACGATGCGCTGTACGATGAACTGCAAACTATCTGGAAACGCACCATCGAAGATACGCTCCGGCTCGATTACCCACGCCCCGATCTGGCCCTGGTGGTGGGTGAATCGCAGGAACTGCGCCTGGCCTGGACGGCCGATGGCCCATCTTACCTGCGCTCTTACCTCGATAACGGCCGCTGGGGTGTCGATCGCCTATGGGACGGCGTGGCCCGGAAAGCCTTTGCCGTTTTTACCTACCTTTACATGCTGCCCGAAGCGACCGGCGAGCATTTGCTGGCCTACGTGCAGAAAAACCAGGACCTACCGCCCAAAGAGACTTTCGACAACTACCTGCCTGGTGAAACTGAACTGGATCTGGAGTTGCAGGATATCCGTCTGCGCGCTCACGACGCCCGGCAGGTACTGATCCGCTCGAACTTGCGCCTGGTCGTCAGTGTCGCCAAGCGCTACATCGGGCGTGGCAGTTCCTTCCTCGACCTGATTCAGGAAGGCAACCTGGGACTGCTGCGCGCTGTTTCCAAGTTCGACCCCACCCGCGGGTTCAAGTTCAGTACCTACGCCACCTGGTGGATTCGGCAGTCGATCAGCCGTTCGATTGCCGATCAGGCGCGTACCATTCGCATCCCGGTGCACATCTTCGAATCGATCAACCGCCTGCTGCGCATCCAACGCAAACTCACGCAGCAAATGGGCCGTGACCCCAGCAGCGAAGACCTGGCCCTCGAGGCCGGGTTCCTGACCCCGGAAGATGAGAAAGTGATTCTGCGGGCCAACGCCGAAGGCATGCCTATCCCCGCGGACGTGCGCCGGCGTTGGTCGCGGGCAGCCGTCAAGGTTGGGCGCGTCTTGCAGGCATCCGAGGAACCCATGTCGCTCGACAGCCCCGTGGGCAGCGAAGACAGCAGCCAGCTCGGTGATTTCATCGAGGATGAAGAAGCCATCGAGCCGATGGACGCCGCTGCACGCGAAATGTTGCGCGAACAGGTCAAGAGCGCCCTGGCCGTGCTCTCGGACCGCGAGCGTGAGGTGCTCGAACTGCGTTTCGGGCTGGCCGGCGGTAAGGAACACACGTTGGAAGAAGTGGGACAGTACTTCAACGTCACGCGTGAACGCATTCGTCAGATCGAGGCCAAGGCGCTGCGCAAGCTGCGCCACCCCACCCGCAGCCGCCAACTGCGGGACTATTTGTAACCCACAAGAGGTGGACGTTCATTACCCAATCCCCAAAGCGTCCGCCTGTTTTTTTTGCAGCTCAGGTAATTAGACTAAAAATATCAGCATTGTGAAAATTGACACAACTTAACCGTTGTGATACACTTCACGCGCCTTGGCCGTGTCCAAAATTGATCGCTGATGCACTCCAGCGCAGGGCATGCCGACCTGTTTCTTGAATTCCCATCCTTGCGCAGAATGTAACAGCCATCGAGCAAGAAATACTTGGTCGCCTTTTCGAAAGGCCAGAAATGATCCCCGCAGAATACTTTCCTATCGCCATCCTGTTGATCCTGGCTACTGCCCTGGCGTTTTTCGTCATCGCCTTGGGTCACCTGTTCGGCCCGCGCCACCCCAGCCTGCGCAAGAGCCAACCCTACGAGTCGGGCATGCGGCCGATTGGCCCTGGCCTGCGCCGCACGCCGGTGCGTTTTTACCTGGTGGCGGTGCTGTTCATTCTGTTCGACATCGAAGTGATCTTCTTTCTGCCTTGGGCGGTGGTTTTTCGCCAGTTGGGTGTCATCGGCTTGATCGAAATGGGACTCTTTCTCATCGTTTTACTGGTAGGTTTCGTTTATGCGTGGAAAAAGGGAGCGCTGGAATGGGAGTAGAACAAAAACTGGGAAACCTGGGCGTGATCACTACCCGCCTGGAAGATATTGTCAACTGGTCGCGTACGGGCGCCATGTGGCCGATGCTCTTTGGCCTGGCTTGCTGTGCGATTGAAATGATGTCGGCGCAGGCGGCCCATTACGACATGAGCCGCTTTGGCATGGAATTGATGCGCGCCAGCCCGCGCCAGAGCGACCTGATGATCGTCGCCGGGCGCGTCAGCCGCAAGATGGCCCCTGTGCTGCGCCGCCTGTACGATCAGATGCCCGATCCGAAATGGGTCATTTCGATGGGCGATTGCGCTTCGTGTGGCGGTGTTTTCAATAACTATGCCATCGTACCCGGCGTGGACGAAATCGTGCCGGTCGATGTGTATGTCGCCGGCTGCCCGCCGCGCCCCGAGGCGCTGATCCACGGCATCATCACGCTGCACGAAAAGGTCAAGGGCGAAAAGCTGGCCAAATGGGCCTGAAAGAACGAAAATGAGCGACTCTGCACACCACATCCTTGGCATCCTGGAGAAGCGCTTCGGCGCGCAGGTTTGCGATTTCTGCGGCGACGCGAGCGCCGTTTTGCCGGTAGATCGGCTGATCGAGGCCGTGCGGCTGCTGCGCGATGAACTGGGTTTCGATATCCTGGCCGACGAAACGGCCGTCGATTACTGGCCCGATGAACCGCGCTTTCACGTCGTCTACCACTTCAACGCCACACAAAAGCTCATGCGTCTGAGCTTGCGCGTAGCCGTGGGCGGCGAAACCCCCAGCCTGCCAACGCTGGAAGGCTTGTATCCCAACGCCAATTGGTACGAACGTGAAGTGTGGGACATGTTCGGCATCCGTTTCGAAGGCCATTCGGACCCGCGACGCATCTTGATGCCCTACGACTGGGAAGGCCATCCCTTGCGCAAAGATTACCCGCTCGGCTACGAGGAACCGCAGTTCACCTTCAACTTCGATGATATTGCCGTGCGCAAACACCGTGCCGGGCAGGAGGAAGCCTGAAGATGCTGCAACAATCCGAGTTTACCCTGGATGAATTTCGCCATCTGGTTTCCGAGCGCGCCCTCACAGGGGAAACGGTGCTGCTCAACATGGGACCACAGCATCCTTCCACCCACGGCGTGCTGCGTTTGCTGCTCGAACTGGACGGCGAGATCGTCGTCAACTGCATCCCCGACATCGGCTTTCTGCACACCGGGATCGAGAAAAACATGGAGGCCAAACGCTATGAGCAGGCCGAAGTGATGACCGACCGTATGGACTACCTCAACACGGTCGGCAATAACCTGGCCTACTGCCTGGCGATCGAGAAACTGGCCGATCTGGATGTGCCGCCGCGTGCCCAGGGTATCCGGGTCGTGCTAACGGAGTTACAGCGCATCGCCTCGCATCTCGTTTGGCTCGGCACGCATGCCCTCGACCTGGCGGCCATGTCGGTGTTCCTCTACTGCTTCCGCGAACGCGAGCAGATCCTGGACATCCTTGAAATGTGCTCCGGGCAACGCATGATGACCACCTATTTCCGCCCCGGCGGCTTGTGGCGGGACGTTCCAGCGGAGTTCGAAATCGCCGTACGGCGTTTCGTGCGCACCTTCCCCAAACGCATCGAGCAGTACGAAGGCCTGCTGACGCGCAACCCGCTCTTCCTCGACCGTACGAAAAAGATCGGCGTGATCGCAGCGGAAGATGCCCTGCGTTGGGGTTTGACCGGTCCCAGCCTGCGCGGCTCCGGCCCCGCTTACGACGTCCGCAAAGCCTATCCCTATTCGGGCTACGAGCAGTACGAATTCGATGTGCCGACGGCCACCGAAGGCGACGTTTACGCCCGTTACAGCGTGCGCATGGAAGAGATGCGCCAGTCGCTGCGCATCGTCCAGCAGGCGCTGGACAAACTGCCTTATGGCCCGGTGCGGTCGAGCAACCGCAAGTTCGTGCCCCCGCCGCGTGCAGAACTCGGTGTGAGCATGGAAGCGCTGATCCACCACTTCAAGTTGTGGACGGAGGGCTTTTCGCTGCCCAAGGGTGCGGTCTATTTCCCGGTCGAATCGCCGCGCGGCGAATTGGGCTGCTACCTGGAAAGCAATGGCAGCCCGAAAGCGCAGCGCATTCACTTCCGCACGCCGAGCTTCATGCACTTGCAGGCCCTGCCGCTTCTGTCGAAAGGCCACCTGGTTGCCGATCTGGTCGGCATCATCGGCAGCGTCGACATTGTTTTGGGCGATGCCGATCGCTGACGGAAACGATATGCCATGTTAATAGAAGAACACGCCAACGAAATCCAAACCATCCTGGCCAAGTACCCTGCCGAACAAAAGCGCGCCGCGGTGATGCCCCTGTTGTACCTGGCGCAGCGTGAGGCCGGCTACGTCACCAAAGCGCACTTGCAGGAAATTGCCGTCCTCTGCGAGATCGAAACAACCGAAGTTGCCTCGATCGTCGGATTCTACTCACTCTATTACGACCAGCCGGCAGGCAGATACCGCATCCAGGTGTGTACCGACCTGCCGTGTGCGCTGCGCGGCGCCGAGAAATTCCTGGAAGAACTGTGTGAAAACATCGGCATCCAGGTCGGCGGTACGACGCCGGATGGCCTGATCACGGTCGAGGCGGTGAAGTGCCTGGCCGGGTGCAACAAAGCCCCCATGTTTCAGGTACAGGCGCCGGATGGCCTTTCGTATCACGAGAATCAAAGTGTGGAAAGCGCCCTGGCGGTGATCGAAGCCTTGAAACGTTCTCACGCCGAAACGCCGGAAGAGGAAAACCATGCCTGAACACATCCTCCTGCGCCACCGCGATATTCCCGACGTTCACCGCCTGGATGTCTACCGCCAGCACGACGGGTTCGAAGCCTTCCAGAAAGCCGTCACCGGCATGGCGCCCGATGGCGTGATCGATGCGGTCAAGCAGTCGGGCCTGCGTGGACGCGGCGGCGCCGGCTTCCCCACCGGCGTCAAGTGGGGCTTCACCGACAAAAAGAGCTGGCCCCACTACGTGGTGGCCAACGCCGACGAATCGGAACCCGGCACCTTCAAAGACCGAGAGATTCTCAGCCGGAATCCCTTCCAGTTCCTGGAAGGGCTGGCGCTGGCTGCGTATGCCGTTCAGGCGCACACCGCCTACGTCTACCTGCGCGGCGAGTTCTGGCCGATTGCCGCCCAACTGGACGCCTGCATCGCCGAAATGGAAACAGCCGGCCTGCTGGGTGACAGACTCTTCGGCGGCGAATACTCCCTGCGTATCTACACCCACCTCGGCGCGGGTGCTTATATCTGCGGCGAGGAGACGGCGCTGCTCGAATCGCTCGAAGGCAAGATCGGGCAACCGCGGCTGCGCCCGCCATTTCCGCCGGCCGTCGGGCTGTTTGGCAAACCGACAGTGATCAACAACGTCGAAACGCTGGCCAACGTCCCCCCCATCATCCGCAAGGGGGCCGACTGGTTCCGTTCGCTGGGCACGGACAAGTCGCCGGGGGTGAAGGTCTTTTCTCTCTCCGGGTGCATCAACCGGCCCGGCAATTACGAGTTACCGCTGGGCACCACCTTCCGCGACCTGATCGTCGGCAAAGGCGGCGGTGTTCCCTACGGGCGCAAGCTTAAGGCGATCATGCCGGCCGGTAACGCTTCATCGCTGATTGTCGCCAGCGAAGAAGCACTCGATACCCCCATGGATTACGAATCGGTTCCCAGGTTGGGCGCGCAGTTGGGGTCGGCATCGGTGATCGTCATCGACGATTCGGTCAGCATTCCCTGGCTGCTCGACAAGACCGTGCATTTCTTCAAACACGAGTCGTGCGGCAAATGCACGCCCTGCCGTGAAGGCACGTATTGGATGGCACAGATCACCAGGCGCCTGGCAAACGGGCAGGCAGCCCCGGGCGATGTGGCCCTGCTCAAGTCCGTCGCCGGGCAAATTCGCGGCAAATGCTTCTGCGCCCTGGGCGAATTCTCCGTAGAAGCGGTGCTCTCCGGGCTGGAGCGCTTTGCGAGCGACTTTGGCGTGAAAGAAGTGTAGTTTGTTTCGAGATTCGGGAAGTTCTATGCCTAAACTGATTACTTTGACAATTGACGGCCAGACCGTCACAGCGCCGGCCGGCACCATCATCGTCGATGCGGCCAGGCAGGTCGGTATCGATATTCCCGTGTTCTGCTACCACCCGAAGCTGCACCCGGTGGGCATGTGCCGCATGTGCCTGGTAGAAATCGGCCGCCCGGTGATCGACCGCACCACCAACCAGGCGCTGCTGGACCCGGACGGGAAGCCGCAGGTTCAATTCGGCCCCAAGCTGGAAACTTCGTGCACCACGCCGATCTCCGAAGGGATGGTGGTAGTCACCAACTCCGAAAAAGTCGTCGCCGCCCGCAAGGATGTCGTCGAATTCCTGCTCACCTCGCACCCGCTCGACTGCCCGATTTGCGACAAAGGCGGCGAATGCCCGCTGCAAAACCTGACGATGGCCCATGGCCCGGCAGAGAGCCGTTTCCTGCTCGACGAAAAGTATCATCTGGCAAAACACCTGCCCCTGGGCGATCTGATCTATCTCGATCGGGAGCGCTGCATCCAGTGTTCGCGCTGCGTACGTTTCCAGGACGAGCTTGCCGGCGACCCGGTGATCGGCTTCTACAACCGTGGCCGTGCGTTCGAGATCGTCACCTTCTCCGACCCCGGGTTCGACTCGCACTTTTCGGGCAACACGACCGATATTTGCCCGGTCGGGGCGCTGACGACGGCCGACTTTCGTTTCCAGGCACGCCCGTGGGAATTGAAAGCCACAGCTTCGATCTGCCCGCATTGCCCGGTGGGCTGCAACCTGACCTTCAACGTGCGGCGCGAGGCCAGGAGCGGCGGGCGTACGGTGATCAAGCGTGCCATGCCCCGCCAGAATGAGGCTATCAACGAAATCTGGATTTGCGACAAAGGCCGCTTTGCCTATCACTACACCGAATCGCCCGAGCGGCTGTCCACCCCGCTCGTGCGCCAGGGCGGCGAACTCGTCCCTGCCAGTTGGGATGTGGCCCTGGCTTTCGCCGCCGAAGGGCTGCGCCAGGCCGGCAAGGGCCTGCTGACCCTGGGAAGTGGGCGTCTCTCGAACGAAGACCTGTTCGTCTTGCGCCAATTGGCCGACGGCCTGAAAGGCAAATCGGCCCTCTACACGCAGATGGCCGGCGCCGACCTGACCGCCCGCTACGGCGTCGTCCCAGGCACGAATTTTGCCAGTATGGGGCCCGAAACGGCGATCCTGGTCGTGGCCTCCGATTTATACGAAGAAGCGCCGATCTGGTATCTGCGCATCAAGCAGGCCGCCGAGCGTGGCGCCAACCTGATCGTTGCCAACGCCCGCCCTACAAAGCTCGAACGTTATGCCAAACAGGTGGTACGCCTGGATTACCGGCAGAAGATCGATCTCCAACCGCTGCGCGGCACGCTGGCGCAAAGTGAAAACGCCGTGATTCTGTTCGGCAGCGAAGGCCAGAGCCTGGGCGATTCGATGCTCCTGGCGCAAAGCTGCGCCGACCTGCTCGATGCCACCGGGCATGTGGGCCGTGTCAACAACGGCCTGATCGGCGTCTGGAGCCGGGCCAACGAGCAGGGCGCCTGGGATATGGGCCTGCGCCCGCCTGCCAACCTGCACGAGGCGCTCAAAACGGCCCGAGGGATTTATCTCGCCGGTGCTGATCCCTTTGGCGATATCCCCGCCCTGTTGGCAACACTCCACGAACCTTTGCCGACGTTCATGGTAGTGCAAGACCTGTTTTTGACCGAATCGGCCAAGCGCGCCGACGTGGTCTTGCCTGCCCAGGCCTACACGGAACGTGAGGGCACGTTCACGTCGGGAGAACGACGCGTGCAGCGCTTTTACCCGGCTGTAAGCACCTGTCACGAATGCCGTCCCGATTACGCCATCACCGCCCAGTTGGGTGCGCACCTGGGCCTGCACCTGGAAGGGCGCACGGCGGCAGCCATCTTCGCCCAAATCGCCGCACAAATCCCCATATATGCCGGTTTGAGCTACCGCCGGTTGGCCGCCGTCAGCCCACAGCAGCCCTTGATGGGCCGTGGCGATCTATACTACGGCGGCACATCCTACGAAAACAGCCAGGGATTGGGCGTCCAGCTTCCCCTGGCCGCCGACGAAGCGCCGTCGAAGGGCTGGGAGCTATTTCCGCTTCCAATGGGGGGGCAGGCCGACCGCCAGGGCTTCCTGGCCGTACCGGTCGCACGCCTGTACGATTGCGGCCAGATGGTATGGCCTTCCACACTGCTGCACGACCGCATCGGCAGCGTCTGGGCTGCCCTTCACCCGGCCGATGCGGCATCGCTCGGGCTGGCCGCCGGCGAGCAGATCGTCATGGCCCTGCGCGACCAGACCTTCGAGATCCCTATTCGCCTGGACGATGGCGTTCCGCCGGGTGTGGTCCTGATCCCCCGCAGCATGGGCATCCCGCTTCACGAACCGGTGAAGGTCGAGCTTTGCACACGGGAAAAAGTTACATAGCACGAGGTTGGCATGGATTGGTACTTACTGCTCGAATGGATCATCAAAGCGGCGCTGATGCTGCTGGTCTTCACCGGGGGCTTCGCCTACGTCACCTGGTTCGAACGCCGCCTGCTGGCGCGCATCCAGGTGCGGGTTGGGCCAAACCGTGCCGGGCCGTTCGGCCTGCTTCAACCGGTGGCCGACGGGATCAAGTTGATCTTTAAAGAGGAGTTAATCCCGGCCAACGCCGAACGCCTGATCTTCGTGCTGGCGCCGGTGATCACGGTCATCCCGGCGTTGGTGATTACGGCAGTTGTCCCCTGGGGAACGCACGTCACGCTGTTCGGGCGCGAAATCGCTTTACACATGGCCGATTTGAACGTCGGCATGTTGTACATCCTGGCAGTAGCTTCGATCTCCGTGTACGGCATCACCCTGGCGGGTTGGGCATCGAACAACAAGTATGCCCTGCTGGGCGGCCTGCGTGCTTCGGCGCAAATGATCAGCTATGAATTGGCCTTGGGGTTGTCGCTCGTGCCGGCGATCATGCTTTCCAGTTCGATGAGCCTGGTGAAATTCGTCGAGACGCAGCAGCAGTTGGGGTTGATCGCCTGGTGGCTGTTCCAACCGTTTGGGATGTTCATCTTCTTCATTGCCAGCGTCGCCGAAATCAACCGCGCACCTTTCGACATGCCCGAGGCCGAGCAGGAATTGACGGCTGGCTATCACGTGGAATATTCCGGCATGAAGTTTGCCCTGTTTTTCATGGCCGAGTACATCAAAATGATTGCCGTCAGCATGATCGGGGCGACGGTCTTCTTTGGCGGCTATTGGGGGCCGTTTGTCGATGAGTTGCCCGTCTTGGGGCCTGTCTACTTGTTCTTAAAGGTTGTGATCCTTTTGTTTGGCTTCGTCTGGCTGCGGGCAACGTCGCCGCGTATTCGCTACGACCGCCTGATGGCTTTTGGCTGGAAGATTTTGCTACCGGCCTCGCTCGTCAACGTGGCAATCACGGCCATCGCCATGGTGCTGGCCGGGCAAGTGGTATGAGGAAAGTATGTCGAAACGAGGTTTTTTGCAACGTTTGGTTGAACCGGTCGCAGAGGTCCTGCACGGGCTGAGGATCACCTTCGGCTCGATCTTCGAAAAACCGGTCACCATTCAATATCCGGAAGAAAAACGTCCCGTGCGGACGCGTTTCAAGGGCCGCCATGAGCTACACCGTTACGAAAACGGCCTGGAAAAGTGTATTGGCTGCTCGTTGTGTTCGGCGGCCTGCCCGGCAGATGCTATCTTCGTCGAAGCGGCAGAAAACACGGACGAAGAACGGTATTCGCCCGGCGAACGCTACGCCAGCGTGTACGAAATCAACTTCATCCGCTGCATTTTTTGCGGTTACTGTGAAGACGCCTGCCCGACCGAGGCCATCGTCCTGGGCGACAACTACGAACTTTCCTTCACCGACCGGCGTGACGCTATCTACACCAAAGAGATGCTGCTCAGGCCCGTCCCGCCCGGTGGACAGCCCACCCCGCAGGTGACGCCGCCGGGTGCGTACACGAAAGCAGTGCCCAAAATGGAGAATCCAAGCGATTGAAAGAACGGTAGTCCCTTCGCCATGACCATTCATTTATTCCTCTTTCTTGTGCTCGCCCTCATTGCCATCGCCGCCGCCTTGGGCATGTTGTTCAGCCGCAATGCTGTTTACGCAGCGCTGTACCTGGTGATCAACTTCTGCACCATCGCCATCCTGTACCTGACACTGAGCGCGCCTTTTCTGGCCATTGCACAGGTGACGGTCTACGCCGGCGCGATTATGGTGCTCTTCCTGTTCGTGATCATGCTGTTGGGTGCAGAGCGCCACATTGCCGGCCAAAGCCGGGTAGCAAAGTGGCATCGCCCCGTGTCTATGGGGCTGGGGCTGGCCTTGCTGCTCGAAACGGGTTACATCTTCCTGACCCAGCGCGATTGGCTGGTTGCCGCGCAGGCGTTGACGGAAGACTTCGGCAGCCCGCAGGCCATCGGAAAACTGCTCTTCAGCCAGTACGTGTTACCCTTCGAGATCACTTCAATTTTGCTTCTGACGGCCATGGTCGGCGCCATCGTGCTGACCCGCTGCCAGCCCAAAGAACAGGGAGGCATGCCGTGATACCGGTCGAATACTACGTAGCGCTCTCGGCCATCTTGTTCAGCATCGGTGCAGCGGGCGTATTGATCCGCCGCAATGCGATCCTGGTCTTTATGTCCGTCGAACTGATGCTCAATGCCGCCAACCTGGCGTTCGTGGCCTTTGCCCGCTATCACCAGGCGATGGAAGGCCAACTGCTGGTGTTCTTTGTCATGACGGTGGCCGCCGCGGAAGTCGCTGTTGGCCTGGCCCTGATTGTAACCATCTTCCGCACGAAGCAAAGCATCGACATCGATCAGTTGAGCGAAATGAAGGGATGATTTGTGATGGCATCGAACAGTGGTGTTTTTGGGCTTGTTCTGCTGGTGATTCTTCTGCCGCTTTTGGGTATTCTGATCAACCTGGCACTGGGGAAACGCCTGGGGGAGCGCTTCATCGGTGCGGTGGCCGGCCTGGCGGCTGCCAGTTCGTTTGCCGTGGCCGTCCTGTTAGCCCTGGCGCTGGCCGGTGAACCGGAAGCGCACCGCGTTCCGCTCGCTGATTGGATCACGATCGGAATCCTACAACTGGAGTGGGCCTTTCGCGTGGACACGCTTTCGGCAACCATGATGCTGGTCGTTTCGGGGGTAGGCACGTTGATCCACGTCTACGCCGCCGGCTACATGCACGACGACGTGCGCCACAACGGCGATCCGACGCGCTACCGCCGTTTCTTCATCTTCTTCAATCTGTTCCTTGCCATGATGATGCTCCTGGTCAGCGCCGACAACTACCTGGTGCTCTTCATCGGTTGGGAAGGTGTGGGGCTTTGTTCGTATTTGCTGATCGGCTTCTGGTACGACAAAGGGTTGAACGGTACCGGCAACGCGATTGCGGCCAAGAAGGCCTTTCTCACCAACCGCATCGGTGACTTCGGCTTTTTGATCGCTGCCTTCCTGATGTTTGGTGCCTTTGGTTCGTTTGCCTTCGATCCCGTTTTCGAAGCCGCCGGCGATGCGTCGCAGGCCACCTTGCTTGCCATCACCCTTTTCATGCTGCTCGGTGTGACGGGCAAATCGGCCCAACTGCCGCTTTACGTCTGGCTGCCCGATGCCATGGCCGGCCCGACGCCCGTGTCGGCCTTGATCCATGCCGCCACGATGGTCACGGCCGGCGTCTACCTGATCGCCCGCTCCTACCCGCTCTATTCGCTAGCCCCAACGGCGCAGATGATCGTCGTGGTCGTCGGCGCCGCCACGGCGCTCTTTGCCGCCACGATCGCCCTGGCGCAGTTCGACATCAAGAAAGTGCTGGCCTATTCGACCATCAGCCAGTTGGGCTTCATGGTGGCGGCCGTCGGCATGGGCGCTTACGTGGCCGGCATATTCCACCTGATCACGCACGCCTTCTTCAAGGGCCTGCTCTTCCTGGCCGCCGGTTCGGTCATCCAAGGGATCGAGCGCGGGGAACACCACGCAGGCCAGCACGGCGCAGCCGGGCACGAAAACACGGACCCGCAGGACATGCGCAACATGGGCGGCCTGGCCGGGCGCATGAAGGTGACCTTCGGCGTCTACCTGATCGGTGCGCTGGCGTTGGCCGGGGTTTTCCCGCTGGCAGGTTTTTGGTCGAAGGATGAAATCCTTGCGGCTGCCTCGCACGCCCAGCCGGTGGTGTACGTGCTCCTGAGCGTAGCCGCCTTCCTGACCGCCTTCTACATGACGCGCCAGGTCTGGCTGATCTTCTTCGGCAAAGCCCGCAGCCGGGCCGCCGAACACGCCAGTGAAAGCCCGCCGGTGATGACGCTGCCGCTGATCGTCCTGGCGCTGCTTTCGCTGGCCGGCGGGGCGCTCAACTTGCCGTGGACGCACGCCCTGGGCACGTGGCTGGAGCACAGCATTCACAACCAGATCGAGGGTGATTTCCTTCTCCAGGTGGCATTGCTCTCCAGCCTCATCGCACTTGCCGGCATCGCCCTGGCTGTCTTCTTGTACCGGGGTGCGGCTCGGGAAGACCCCTTGCAAAAGCTCCCCGGCCACCTGTTCCAGTGGATCGCCGATAAGTGGTACGTCGACGAGATTTACGAATGGTTGATCCTGCGCCCCTACCGCAGGTTCTCCGGCTGGTTGGCCGAAACCTTCGATACCCGTGGCGTCGACGGCCTGGTCAACTTCATCGGCTCGTACACCCGCGAGTATGCCGCATTCCTGGCCGAGATACAAACCGGCTATGTGCGCTCGTATGCCCTGGCCTTCTTGATCGGCGCGGTGGTGCTGATCGGCTTTTTGATTTGGCGATTGATGATGTAGAACATGGACTCACTTCTTCTCACCCTGGTCGTCTTCTCTCCCCTCGCCGGCGTGCTGCTTCTCCTGCTCTGGCCGGACAGGCATAAGGCCGGTGCACGCTGGATCGCCCTGCTCACCTCGCTGGCGACCTTCGGCTGTTCGCTGTGGATGTTGGCGCGCTTCAACCCGGCTGAGGCCGGCCTGCAACAAATCGTCCGCCTGCCCTGGATCGCGGCGGAAACCTGGCAGGTCGAGTACTTTCTCGGCGTGGATGGCTTGAGCGTCCTGCTGGTGCTGCTGACGGCCTTCTTGACGCCGATCGCCCTACTCTCCACCTGGCGGGCGGTCGAAGAACGTCTCAAGGCCTTCCTGGTTTTCTTCCTGCTGCTCGAAGTGGGGATGCTGGGCGTCTTCCTGGCGCAGGATTTGGCGCTTTTCTTCGGCTTTTGGGAGTTTACGCTGATCCCCATGTATTTCCTGATCGGTATCTGGGGCGGCGAACGGCGGCACTACGCAGCGCTCAAGTTCTTCATTTTTACCATGGCCGGCTCGATTTTCATGCTGTTGGGCATCGTCTGGCTGGGCGTCACCATGCGCTCGTTTGCGCTGCCCGCCCTCAGCGCCGTCACGCCCACGCTGCCGCCTGCTTACCAGATGTGGTTGTTCCTGGCCTTCGCGGCGGCCTTTGCCGTCAAAGTGCCCATGTGGCCGCTGCACACCTGGCTGCCCGACGCTCATGTAGAAGCCCCCACCGCCGGGTCGGTGATCCTGGCCGGTGTGCTGCTCAAGATGGGCACGTACGGTTTCCTGCGCTTCAACCTGTCCTTGTTTCCCGATGCCGCCCGACAGGCCGCCCCCTGGATTGCCGTCCTGGCCGTGATCGGTATCCTTTACGGCGCGATCGTCTCCTTCGCCCAGCGGGATGTAAAGAAGCTGGTGGCTTATTCGTCGGTCAGCCACCTCGGCTTTGTCATGCTCGGCCTGTTTGCGCTCAACCCGTTGGGTGTGCAGGGTGCCATCCTGCAAATGGTCAATCACGGCCTGAGCACCGGGGCGCTCTTCCTGCTGGTCGGTATGCTTTACGAACGCCGCCATACCCGCCAGATGGAAGCCTTCGGCGGACTGTGGAAGGTCATGCCGCTCTACGGTACGCTGACGCTGATTGTGGCGCTCTCGTCGATGGGCCTGCCCCTGCTCAACGGCTTCGTGGGCGAGTTTGCCATTTTGCTGGGCAGCTTCCATTCGAGCGCCCTCGGCACACCCTGGTTTGCCGGCCTGGCCGCCATCGGCGTGATCTTGGCCGCCGTGTACCTGCTGCACATGTTCCAGCAGGTTTTCCTCGGCCCGGCCGACAAGCCCGAGAATCAAGGCCTGCAGGACCTGAACGCCCGCGAAATCGCCACCCTGCTGCCGCTCCTGATCTTGATCGTCTGGATCGGCATCTACCCCAAGCCTTTCTTCGAGTTGATGGCCCCGGCCGTCGATCTACTGCTTGCCGCACTCAAATGAAGAGTCGTATGCTCGAAATCTCTTGATAAAAATATGAACG
Source organism: Chloroflexota bacterium (assembly GCA_049325275.1). Classification (GTDB taxonomy): domain Bacteria; phylum Chloroflexota; class Anaerolineae; order Anaerolineales; family UBA4823; genus CAIQJJ01. The sequence continues at coordinate 335,496 of JBMOLU010000001.1, read as the reverse complement.
CCGCCGAATTTTTTTCGAATTTCAAAGCCATCCTGCCGCTTATCGTTCCCATTCTGAGCGGGATTGTGTTGTTGCTGGCAAGTTCCTGGATTTCACCGCACCGGCGTTGGCTCGCCCCGCTCTGGACGGCCCTGACGTTGCTTGTGGCCCTGGTGCTGCTCTTTTGGCCTGCGCGCGGGCCTGTGTCGGCCTTCGGTTCGATGGTTTTCGTGGATGGCTTTGGCATCTTCCTGGGCGCTTTGTTCCTGCTGAACGGCCTTGCTTCGGTGGCCCTGTCGGTGGATTACTTCCGCTGCAGCGGAGAATGCCGCAGCGAATATTACATCCTGATGCTGCTCAGCGTCGCCGGCATGATGTTGATGGCCGTCGCCGTCGATCTGATCGTCTTTTTCCTGGCGCTCGAACTGCTCTCACTGCCGTTGTATACGATGGCTGCCTCGGCCTGCCGCCGTACACAGTCGGAAGAAGCTGCCCTGAAATATTTCTTGATGGGCGCTTTTGCCGGCGGTTTCGTGCTCTACGGCACGGCCCTGATCTTTGGCGCAACAGGGACGACCAACCTGTCGGATATTTTGATCGTCTACCAGGCTGGCGCCGCCAATCTCCCGCTGCTCGCCATCGGGGCCGGCCTGCTCCTGGTCGGTTTCGGATTCAAAGTGGCCGCAGTTCCCTTCCATATGTGGACGCCCGATGTTTACCAGGGTGCGCCGGCTGCGGTGACGGCGTTTATGTCGGTTGGGGCCAAGGCTGCCGGTTTCGCCGCGTTGCTGCGCATTTTCGTCTATGCTTTTTCGAGCGCCCTGGGCAGCGATCTGGCTCCTGCCATGTGGGTACTTGCCGCTCTGACTATGCTGTTGGGCAACCTGGCGGCCATGGCGCAGGGCAACATCAAACGCATGCTGGCGTATTCCAGCATCGCCCATGCCGGCTATCTGCTCATGCCCCTGGTGGCAATCGGTGTTCGCGGCCAGTTGGCGAGCGCCACCGTAGCGATCTTGTTTTACCTGCTGGTTTACGCCATTTCCAGCCTGGGAGCCTGGGCCGTCGTCATCGCCGTGGAGAAAGAAGATGGCAGCGGCGTCGCTATCGATGATTTTGCCGGGCTGCGGCATCGCGCGCCCTTGCTGGCGGCAAGCATGGCCGTCTTTATGTTTTCCCTCATCGGTATGCCGCCGCTTTTGGGTTTCGTCGGCAAATTCTATTTGTTTGGCAGCGTGCTCGGCAGCGGGCAGCCGGCGCTGGCGCTGGTCGGCCTGGTTGCGTCCCTCGTTTCGGCGGTCTATTACCTGCGGGTCGTGGTGGTCATGTTCATGCGCGAAGGCGCGCCCGAAGTCAACGATGCGCCCCTGGTAAAGTTGACTGCGGCCGTGATGGCCTTGGCCGCCCTGATCATGCCGATCTTTGCCACGCCCATTTTTAACTGGCTCTGGCGGCTTATCCTCAACCAATAAGCGGGGTTTCTACACCGGCGGTATTTGGCTAAGCGCTGCCATGGCGTTTTCCTGAATCCTGCGAACAGTTAAGTTGCGTTTGCCCATCGTCTGGCACATCGGGCAGCCAAACGGCTGATTGAGAGTGGCGCTACCTGGTTGAGAAGGCCGCACAACCAGGTAGCGCCACTCTATTGGTACTGGAAAGGTGACTTCTCAATAGTTCGATGTTTCCCTTCCTTATAAAAAGATACCGGGGAAAGATTGTTTTGGCAAGATATGGTGCCGCAGCGGAGCGCAGCAGCCGGGGCAGGTCGGCGAACACAGGGTCATAGGAACACTTACCGGCAGGGCAAGAAAACCAGGGCATCCAAAGAACGTTCGACGATTTTTGGTCATTTTAACCGGAAACGGCGCTAGAGAAGCGACAGGCAATGTTGTATAATGCGTTTCGTTCCATTATTTCGTTACCTGTCAATTAAATCGAGGTTTCCATGCAGATTCTCCAAGATCGGATTTTGAGCGATGGCAAAAGTCTCGGGGGCGGCATTCTCAAGGTGGACAGCTTCATCAATCATCAGGTCGACCCCAGCCTGATGAACGCCTGTGGCAAGGAATTTGCCAACCGCTTTCGTAAAGTTAACGCTACCAAAGTGCTGACGGCGGAGATTTCTGGCATCGCCCCGGCGCTGATGACCGCCCACCACCTCGGCCTGCCGGTCGTGTACGCCCGCAAGCACAAACCCATCACGATGCCCGATCAGATCTTCCTCACGCTCAGCCCGTCGCACACCAAGGGCGTCACGGTCGAGTTGATCGTCTCGCCCGAATACCTGGCCGGCAGCGAACGTGTGCTGATCATCGACGATTTCCTGGCCACCGGCGCAACCATTCTAGGGCTGGTGCGCCTGGCGCAAACCGCCGGTGCTTCAATCGTCGGGATCGGCACCCTGATCGAGAAGCGTTTCGAGGGCGGACGCGACGCCCTGGCGTATCTCGGTGTGCCGATCGAGTCGTTGGCCTGCATCACGTCCATGGACGAGGGGCACATCACCTTTGCCGAATAAGAGGAAAATTTGAACACGCTTGCCATTCTTGACTTCGGCTCCCAATATTCGCAATTGATCGCCCGTCGCGTACGCGAGCTGCAAGTTTATTGTGAACTGTTTCCCTGGAATGCACCTGCCGATCAGGTGATGGCGCTGCAACCACAGGGGTTTATCCTTTCGGGCGGGCCGGCGTCCGTCTATGAAACCAACGCGCCTTACATCCTGCCGTATATTCTCGCAAGCGGCCTGCCGGTTTTAGGCATCTGCTACGGGATGGGCGCCCTGACCCAGGCACTGGGCGGGCGCGTGGCGCCTTCCACGCAGCGCGAGTACGGCCTTGCCCAGGTAGACGTGCACACGGCCAACCCGCTTTTGCCGCAGGGCAAGCTCGACGTGTGGATGTCCCACGGGGACCGCATGGAGGAAGTGCCGCCGGGTTTCTGCGTGCTGGCGCAGAGTGACAATTCGCCCATTGCAGCCATTGGCGACGAGCAGCGCCGCTACTTCGGCGTGCAGTTCCACCCCGAAGTACGCCATACGCCCCGCGGGCCGGAAGTTCTGCGCCGTTTCGCCATCGATGTTTGCGGCATCAAGCCCAACTGGACGCCGGAATCGATCATCGCCCAAAGCGTCGAACGTATCCAGAAGCAGGTCGGAGAGGGGCGCGTGCTTTCGGCCGTCTCCGGTGGGGTGGATTCGAGCGTTGCCACGGCGCTGGTGCAAAAGGCCGTGGGCGATCAACTCGTGGCCGTCTTTGTCGACACGGGCCTCTTGCGTCAGAACGAAGCTGCCGGTGTAATCCACGCCTTCCGCGACAACCTGGGCGCCGAGCTGATCGCCGTCGAGGCGGCCGATGAATATTTCGTCGCCCTGGCCGGCGTGACCGAACCGGAACAAAAGCGCCGCATCATCGGCGAAAAGTTCATCCGCATTTTCGAACAGCAGGCGCGCGCCCTGGGAATGCCCAAATTCCTGGTGCAAGGTACGATTTACCCCGACGTCGTCGAGTCGGCGGCTCCCGACCGCGCCCAGGCAGCGCGCATCAAAACGCACCACAACGTCGGCGGCCTGCCGGAAGATATGCATTTCGAACTCGTCGAACCCCTGCGCTACCTGTTCAAGGATGAGGTGCGTGCTGTCGGTGAAGCCCTGGGCCTGCCCGCCGAACTCGTCTGGCGGCAGCCTTTCCCCGGGCCGGGGTTGGGCGTGCGTTGCCTGGGAGAAGTCACCCCCGAACGCATCGAACGCTTACGGGCCGCCGATGCCATTTTCACCGGCGAGCTTGCCACAGCAGGCTTGCTGCGCCTCCAATCACCGCAAGGAGCAGATGGGGCTGGCGTCCAGGGCACTTCGCAGGCCTTTGCCGTGCTCTTGCCAGTTTACTCCGTCGGCGTGATGGGCGATTTTCGCACCTACCAGGAGACGGTCGCACTGCGCGCCGTCACCACCGATGATTTCATGACTGCCGATTGGGCGCGCCTGCCGGCAGACCTGTTGGGCCGCGTGGCAAACCGCATCGTCAACGAAGTGGGAGGGGTCAACCGCGTGGTTTACGACATCACCAGTAAACCCCCTGCGACAATCGAGTGGGAGTAAGGATGGGGGGTTGTAAAGCCGGCCTTCTGGCCTTCTAACCAGCCCCCCTTCGTGCTACAATTCATCCATGTGGAAACGCGTCGTTCCAATTACGCTGTTCGCACTGGGAATAATGCTTTTCGCCCGTTCGGCAGGGGCACAATCCGCGTCAACGGCCACACTCTACCCGGTAGATACGTCTCAATTTCCGGTCCTTTCTGCCTATCTTGATGTGCGTGACGATCAGGGGAACTTCGTGCCCGGTTTACAAGCCGGCGACGTACGCATGCTCGAGAATAACCGTTCGTTGCCCATCGACAACCTGGCACAACTCAATCCTGGTACGCAATTTGTCGTCGCTGTTTCCCCGGGCGATTCGATGGGCATTCGTGACAGCCTTGGCAACTCCCGTTATCGTTACATCACCACCGCCCTGACCGACTGGGCCGAAAGCCTCCCGAACACGTTGCCCGACGATCTCAGCCTCGTGATCGGTGGCGGGCCGCAAATCATTCACACCAGCACCATCGCGCCTTGGCTGACGGCCCTGCAAGGCTACGAACCCACGACCAAAGAAGATGCCAGCCTTCAGGTGCTTGCCACGGCTCTCGATACCGCCGACGATCCCACCGATCGCGAAGGAATGAGCCGGGTGATTCTGTTGATCACCTCGCCGCTGCTCGAAGGCAGCGAGGTTGGGCTGCCGAACCTGGTCACGCGTGCGACACAGGCTGGGATACGCATCTACGTCTGGTTCGTGGCCGCTCCCGACTTTTTCGATTCTCCTTCTGCGGTTTTACTACAAGATTTAGCTGCCCAGACGGGGGGAGAGTACTTTGCCTTCTCGAACCAGGAAGGCATTCCAGACATTGAAACGTATCTGGCGCCTTTACGCAGCGTCTACCAATTAACGTACACGTCTCGGGTGGTCGCCAGTGGTGCACAAGAAGCCGCCGCGGAGATCAACACCATCGCACTCCAAACCGTCTCGGCTCCGCGCACCTTCGAGATCGACGTGCAGCCGCCAAATCCAATCTTCGTCTCACCACCTTCCGAGATCAAACGCACCGAAGCCGAATTAACCGGGCCTGAAGGGAAGAAAGTAACCCCGCAGCCGGACCTCGATCTGTTCGTCCCCTCCCAACAGCACATCGAAGTTCTGGTGGAGTTCCCTGATGGGCACCCCCGCGAGATCGTCACCAGCACCCTGTACGTCGACGGGGTCATCGCTGCCCAAAACACCGCCGCGCCGTTCGAGCAGTTCGTGTGGGACCTAAGCCCCTACACGGCCAGCGGCACCCATCTGTTACGCATCGAAGTGATCGACAACTTGGGCCTGACCGGCAAAACGGTAGATTTCCCCGTGTCGGTGACCGTTGAGCGTACCCCGTTGAGTATGCTGACGGTGATCTCGCGCCAGGGCGCTCTGCTCGTTGGCCTGGTGGTCGTTTCGGCAGGTGGCGTACTTTTGCTTGTGCTGGTATTGGGTGGGCGAATACGCCCCCAGCGATACGGCCGCCCCAGGCTGGAGCAAAAGAAGCGGCGCAAAGGCAGAGAGATCACCACACGGCCGCTGGTCGATCCGTTGACGCAGCCGGTCAGCCCATCTACGGAAGCGCCTTCACGTTGGCCCAACTGGCTCAAGCGCGCCCAACGTCACAATGCGCCCACGGCTCTGGCCTACCTTTCTCCACTCTCCGACGATGATGAAAAAACGGCACATCGCGCACCCATTTCCATCTTGTCGGATGAACTCCTTTTGGGAAACAGCCCCGCACACGCGACTATCGTACTTGATGACCCCTCGCTGGAAGATTTGCACACTCGGTTGCGGCGTGAAGGGCAAACCTATCGGGTGCTGGACGAAGGTACCATTGCTGGAACCTGGGTTAACTACTTGCCAGTTTCGCCGAAAGGGGTATTATTGACACATGGTGATGTGATCCATATTGGACGGGTGAAATTGCGTTTTACCCTCAAGAAACCGGCTCACGTGCGTAAGCCGGTAGTACGGCAAGAGGAGGCCGGTTCATGATTGTTGCGGAACATCCCCATTTACATGTCGCTGCAATTACCCATCCGGGGATGAAAGGAAAAGAAAACGAGGATCGTTATGCCATTGCGGCCTATCGCCTGAGCGAGCAAAATGCAACCGCATCGGTTTTGATCGTTGTCGCAGATGGCGTGGGTGGGCACCGCGCCGGTGAGATTGCTTCACAAATCGCCGTGGAAAGTATCGTGCAGGCCGTGGCAGCAAGCGACGCGCAGCACCCCGTGGAAACGTTGCGTTACGCCATGGCCGGGGCCAGCCAGGCGATCGTGGAATCGGCACAGGAAGATCAAAGCCGCCAGGGGATGGGCGCTACCTGTGTGTGCGCCTGGGTAATCGGTGACAGGCTCTACGCCACCTGGGTTGGCGACTCACGCCTCTACCTGGTGCGCGGCGATTCAATCTGGCAGGTAACCACCGATCACACCTGGATTCAGGAAGCGCTCACGCACGGCATCCTGACCCCCGATCAAGTGGCCGGGCACCCAAACGCACACGTCATTCACCGCCACCTCGGTTCACTCAATCACAATGAACCTGATTTCCACCTGCGGGCGCATCCCAACGAAGAAGGCGCCGAATCGCACCAGGGCATGCGCATTCAGGCAGGCGATCGCCTGCTTCTTTGCACAGATGGGCTGACCGACTTGGTAACGGCACCCGAGATCCACCGCGCCGTTATCGCTTACCCACGCGAGCAGGCCATGCAGGGTTTGGTCAACCTGGCTAACGCTCGTGGTGGACATGACAATATCACCATTGCCTTGGCGGAGGTCCCAGAAAATATCGCAACCGGCGAGTATAACGGTGTACCCGCCGGCGTGGAACGTTTCAACCTTGGCCCCCTTCAGGTTGGTGTGGGTTGTATCCTTATCGCAGCGTTGGTTTCGCTGGCCACCCTCGCCATCCTCTTGCTGTGGTGGTACTTCTCACGAACTTCGAGCGTTTCCGCTTTGCAGCAGACGGTGCAGCACTTCACCCCACTCGCTTTGATCGCCGGCCTGCTGGTCTCTCGATAGCGTATGTATCAAGGAACGATTTTTGCTTCGTAAACCTGGCTGCCAAAGGCCAGGAAAACGCTTCGGCCCGGGCTGATAGCAAAGGCCGTGGCAGGTTCTTCGGGCACCGGAGAGTCGCTAAACTGGGGGCGATACTGGTAGTAGAAGTTCAGTTGCAGCACACCGAACTGATAGGCAGAGCGTGTGGCCGGATTCAACATGAAAATGGAAGGATCCGGTGGGGCTACGTATTGGATCGCGCTGAACAGCGCACCATCGATCACCGGCCCGCTCTGCTGCCCTGGGCGATCGTCCTGGTAGTAGACCGGTGACTGGCAGCGGTTGGGTGTGCCTTCGATACGGCCGAACTCGCACAAAGTCGTTTGACCGTCATCGTGCAGCAGGTAGAGCGTTGCCCGGTTAACGGCCATATCGACGATGTTGCCGAGCGGTGGGATTTCATCGATGGTCGGGTCGAAAAAGGCGATCGGCTGATCGGTGATCCGCGAATTTTCGTAAATCCACACGTTGTTTTTAACCGTATCCAGCACGTAAAGGCTCTGCGTGTCCAAATCGATGGCAAATTGGCCGGTTTTCCCCCACCCGGCGGTGGTCGGCGTGGCCAGGCCGATCGCCTTGGGGCGCTCGTGTGGAATACAGTAGAGCAGGTTGGCGTTCGAGTCGATGCCCAAGAGCGTGGCGTTGAATTCGCCGCCGGGTTGCAGCGGCACAATGTCGACCAGTTTACCCACCGCTCGCGTTCCGTATACGTTCGGGCCGCAGTTAAAGGTCTCGTCGGGTTTATAACCTGCACTGGTTTGCAAGGCGCGGAAGACGCTGCCCTGGGCATCCGTCAACATGTACAGTTCGTCTTGGGTAGCAACCATCTGGACGATGTTCAATGACTGATTGATCGGTTCCGTTAACGCCAACCGGTAAGCCAGGCGCTTCACCCGGTCGAGCAGGTCGAGCGCCGTACTGGCTTCGGCTTTAAGCGCCTGGATATCGCTGTTTCCACGATCGAAATCCGCCGCCTGTTCCACCGTCTCGAGAGTTTTCCCCCAGGCCGCACGCTGGAGCATCGGATCGGTTTGGGCGCGCGCTTGTTGGGCAAGCCCAATCGCATGAGCATACAGGTCCTGGGCCTGCGCCGAGAGACCGCGTTTAATAAAAATCATGCCGCCAAGTACCGACACAACCAGGGGCACGGCAATTGCCAGGAAAGCCATGGCCGAAGGCGGGATGTTCAGCAGGCTCTCGTCTGGCAAAATCCGTTTGATCAGCCGCCCCAACAGGCGGAAAATAACCCGCAAGGCACGCCCAAAGGCGGCAACTGTTGTGATGGTGGCCGTCTTCAGCTTTTCTGTGGCGGGCGATGCGCTGCCCGGCGGCTGGCGCCGAGCAGGCCGGACGGTCGGCTGATCGTTGAGCCTGCGCCCTGGCACGGCCTCCACCGGGGGCGGCGAGGTTGCTGGCCCGGCCTGGGAGTGAGCGTTGCTGCCCGGCTGTACCTCGCCGGTTTCGGCATCGGGCAGCGAAGCACCATCCGGTGCAACCGGTTCGGATACAGCCGCTTTGGATGCCGCCGCTTCGGGAACTGCGACATCGGCCGCCGCCGGTTCAGGTGCGTTCATTTGCGTGGCGGGCGCCGGCTCGGACTTTGGCGCGATGGAGTCCCCAGGCGCTTCACCGGCGGCTGCGGTTAGCTGTTCGTGAATAGGAGCAGGCTCGACGATTTCTTGCAAAACCTGCGCTTGGGCGAGGGCAGGTTGATGAGGCTGGAGAGGTGCGCTTTTTCCATCCATCACAGACGGCGCTGAAAGCGCTGCCTTAGGCCACAGCAGGCGCATTTTCCCCTCGCCAGCCACCGTCTGGATCAACACGGCGGCCAGATCGGCGCCCGCCTGGCCGAGCAAACGCCGGCGCATACTCTCCAACCCCTGGCTGTACATGCCCTGTAAGCTGCGTCCCTGCCAGCCAGTCGGCACCACCGGCGCGATGAGAATGTAGGCATCGGATTTCAACTCGGCCTGGAAGTAGCGGAAGACCGGCGGGCGCGCCAATCCCAGCCCGGGACCGCTCGATTCGGGATCGGAGATTTCCTGCGTCCCTTCCGCTGCGAGCGTAAACACGCGCATGCGCCCGGCTTGCACCAGGTAAAGACGCTCGACGCGAGCCACGGCCAGCGTAAACCAACCGGCGCCGTGGCGTTTCCCGCTTTCGGCGCGCAGGTTACGCTCCAGCAGGTATTGGTTCAAGAACTCTATCGCTGCCCTTGCTGCCGTCGTTACGGCGCCGGTCGTATCGTAATAGATTTCCGCCGTACGGGCCAGCAACTGCGTCTGTTGTTCGCTGCTCCAAGATGTGCAGCCGGTCAAGGCCAGGTAAAGGATCAGTTGATCGTCTGCACGCCCGCGTGCGGCGCGGCGCGGCGGATTGACGACATACAGGCCGGGTAGGCTGGATTGATCTTGCCCGGCGCGACGTGCCAGGGGGAGCAAATTTAGGTCGAAAGCAGTAGCCATAGGAGAATTATATCCGCAAAAGCGCTGTTACCCGGCAGAACGTGCAAGTTCCATGCCCAGGTAGCCCATCTCAGCCAGCGCGTCCAGCACCTTTTGCTCTGCCCCGCGCTTGACGATAACGGTCGTCGGCCCCAATGGATCGCCCAGGAAGCGCGCCGCTCGTGAGGTACGCAAGCGCTGCAACAGCTCCGGCGACGAAACGCGTAGGATGGTCACCGATTCGAGCGTGGCTTCTACACCGTGTTCTTCCCAGCGGGCAAGCGCCTTCGTCAGGTTTGGAGAAACACTTTCGGCGTGGCGGCGCAGCAAAGCCAGCAGGTGGTTGACCGTCAAGCCCTGTTGGCGGGCGCGCACCAGCGTGGCCGGGGTAATGTGATAGCGGTATCGATCGTCCTGGTAGGCATCCCATTCGGCAAAACGGGCGAGTTGGTAGCGCACCGGGCGCGGCGCCAGGCGCGGAACGATCAGGCGGGCGCTGGAATCGACTTTGATCGACTTGTCTTCCAGGAGCAGGCCGGTTGGCGCTTCACCGCGCAGCAGTTTTTCGGCCCATGGTGAGTAACGAAAAGCCGTCACCGGGCCATCTGGCGTCGAAGAAGCCACATCCAGCACACCCAGCCAGTGCAGCGGCCCGGCGATCAGGTAGCGAACCAATGCCCCGTCCACTTTCTCCCAGTTTTGAAAGCCGCGCAGGTATTCGCCGCTTTCTTCCTCACGGATGTACCAGGAATCATAGTCGCCCGCCGTGCGCTGAAAGTCAGGCTGACGTTGGCGAATATCGGCCAGGAAAGCGTTCAGGCTCCACCATTTTCCCGCTTCGATGCTGGAAAGGAAACCGAGAACGGCCTGGCGTGCCCGCAAAGGATCATTGCGCCATTCCCCTTCGCAGTGCAGGCCGGGGATCTGGCGCAACTCATTGAAGCGGCTGCTGGGCTGCCAGGCACAAAAAAGCTGTGACAGGGCTTCGCCACGCGGCGCTTCGAGAAACGCGCGCGTGGGTTCGGGCAGCGGAACGGCGTTTGCATCGAGCAGTTCGGCCGCTTCCAGCAGGTCTGCCAGGCCAAACGGCAGTGCGGCTTCGAGCGTTACGCCCAGGCGCAGCGCCGCCAGGAGCGTAGTGGCATGATCGAGAATATGGTCGGTTGCGAGCGTAGGGTTGGCCCGTTCGGAGGGCGTTGCCGGACGGCCGAACGGCTCCGGCCGATCGACCGGCTCTGGCCGTTCGGCCGGCTGCGGCCGTCCATACCGCACGGGGATTAATGGCAGCAAATCTTCAGGGATGTAGGCGAACTCTTCGGGACCTGCCGGCGTATCGAAAAACGAGCGCGCCACCAGTGCACGATACCACAAAGCTTCGGCCGGTGATGCTTCGTTGCGCCAGGGCCGCTGGCGGTCGCGTGCGGCATGGCCCATTTCGCGCACCTGCCCATAACGCCGCGTAAAAAGCGGCCACGGCAGCCGGCCCTCGTGCTGGATCAAATCTTCCAGGGCGGCGCGCGCTTCGCCCGGCAAGGCATCGGTTACGTCTTGCGCGGCACGCCCGGCCAGCAGAAGCGGCACCAGGCGCTGCCGGCCCGTGCGTGCATCGGGTGCCTCGAAATCAAGCCCCCACAGGTTCGCCACGATGCGCAGATGGCCGAGATCGCGTCCTTGCAGACTGTGGACAAGATCGGGCATGGCTGTTGCGTTCCTTAAACCTCGGGCCGCCACAGCCGGACGAGCTTGCCGCGCGTATCGTCACACAATTCCCACCAGTGATGGACGTTCAATTCGACGTGCGCCAGCATCGCCGTAGGGAGCGTCTCCGCGTAACGCAGGAAACCGGCCAGCAAACATTCCAACCCCGGGTTGTGGCCGACCACCATCACACGCTCCGCCGCATCTGGCAGATCGCGCAAAACGTCGATATAATCCTCCGGATCGCCGGGGTAGAAACTTTCCACGAAATCCACCTCGCCATCGTACCCGCACTCGTTTGCAACCGCAATCGCCGTTTCACGCGCCCGGCGGGCGGGGGAACTGAGGATCAGATCGGGGGTCAGATCGAACGAGCGAACGTACTGGCCGACCAACGGCGCCTGTAACTGCCCACGTTTATTGAGCGGACGCTGGCGGTCTGAAAGTTCGGGATACTTGGACGATGACTTCGCATGGCGGAGAATAAAGAGGGTTTTCATAGGCTGATTATACTGAAAACCTGCTCCAGATGGCCTGCATTGATATAATTCGGCCTATGGAAAACCTGTTCTCTGAACCCATGTTTATCCTGTTTGCAATTTTGGCGCTCGGTTCGTGGATCGGGCGCTGGTCGTTCAGGGGGGTATCGCTCGGCGCAGCCGGGGTGCTGTTCGTCGGCCTGGTGTTCGGGCACTTTGGTTTCGAAGTTCCACGCGCGGTCATGGAACTCGGCCTGCTTCTGTTCGTGTATGCTGTTGGGCTTTCGGCCGGGCCGCGCTTCTTTCGCACGTTTCGCCGGCGCGGCATCCAGTTCGTCGTCATTGCCTTTGCCAGCGTGGCGACCGGCGCCCTGGTGACGTTAGGTGTGGCGTACGCGCTGCGCCTGGACTATGCCCTGGCCGCCGGCCTGTATGCCGGGGCGATGACCTGCACACCGGCCCTGGCTGCCGCCATCGACGCTATCGAGCGCGTCGCGCCGGGGATGGGCAGCAGCGCTTCGGTTGGTTATGGGATCGCCTATCCCTTCAGCATGATCGGCGTGGTGCTGCTCATCCAGTTCATGCCGCGCCTGCTTCGGCGTGACCTGAGTCAGGCCGAAAATGCATGGCTGCAAGAAAAACAGGCGGAAACGCCCGGCCTGCAAGCGCGCCAGTACCGCATCACCAATCCCAATTGCGCCGGAAAAACCGTTTCGGACATCAACCCTCACCGCATGAGCCTGGCGAACATCTCGCGCATCAAACGAGGCAAGCGCGTCTTCGCGGCAGAAAGAGATGCCGTCCTTCAAATGGGTGATGTGGTGATGGTCGTGGGCACGCCCGCCGAGCAGGAAAAAATGCAGTTCTTGCTGGGGGAGGAAGTTCACGAAAATATGGACGACAACACCCGCGTCATCAGCCTGGACGTGGAAATCACCCAAGAAACCATTTGCGGCAAACCACTCGGCTCGATAAAAATATGGGAACGGTACATGGTCGTCATTACCCGTATTCGCCGCCAGGGATTGGAAATTACCCCGATCGGCACCGCCACCCTCGAAATGGGTGACACCATTCGTGTGGTCGGCAACCGGGATGCCGTCGATACCTTCGCCAACCTGGCGCGTGGTGGCGCGCACAAGGCCGATGAGACGAATATGGTGCCGTTCCTGGCCGGCCTGCTGTTGGGCATTTGCGCCGGCCTGGTTCCCATCCCGCTGGGTAACGGCATCTCGGTCAAACTGGGCATGGCCGGGGGCGCTTTTATGGTCAGCTTGCTGATCGCACATTTCGGGCGCATCGGCCCACTGCGTTTCTACGCCCCGGTCGCCGCACGCAACCTTTCGCGCGAGCTGGGCCTGATGCTGTTTCTTGCCGGGGCAGGCGTTAATGCTGGGGCGCGTTTTGTGAGCATCTTGCAGCAGCAAGGGCCGGGCTTGCTGATCGGTGGCGCTCTGATCACGACCCTGTCGGTGATCGCCGGTATCGTTATGATGGATCGTTTTTACCGCATGAATATTCTGGCGACGATGGGCGCACTGTGTGCCTGCATGACCAACCCACCGGGGATGAACGCTGCCAACGCCCAAACGGAAATGGACCTGCCGGCAGTCTCTTATGCTAGCGTCTATCCCGTTGCGCTGATCTTCAAGATCTTGCTGGCCCAAGTTCTAGTGCAAATCTTGAGCCAATAAACCACGAAAGAAAGGCATCTCTATGAACACTGCAAATCACTTGCCGTTTGCGCTGATCACAGGCGCTTCATCGGGCATTGGGGCAGCTTTTGCCCGCCGGTTGGCCGCAGATGGGTACAACCTGATCCTGGTGGCGCGTCGCAAGCAGCGGCTGGATGCCCTCGCGTCCGAAATCCGGGCTAAACACGCCGTGCTGGTAGAGTCATTCCCTGCCGACCTGGCACAGCCTGTGGACGTCGAGCGGGTGGTCGAACGTATCCGCGCCTGCGAGGAGCTAGATTTGCTCGTCAACAACGCCGGCTTTGGGCAGGCAGGCTGCTTTTGGGAAGATGAAGAACAGGGGCAACTGGACATGGTTCAGGTCCACGTTGCCGCAACCGTACGGCTTACCCGCGCCGCCCTGCCGGTGATGTTGGCGCACCAGAAAGGGGGCATCATCAACGTCTCGTCGGTGGCTGCCTTTGTCGCCCGTGGCAGCGCCACGCTTTACCACGCGACCAAGGCCTCTTTGATCGCCTTCTCACGCGGGCTTGCCCTGGAACTACGCAAAACCCCCGTAAAAGTGCAGGCGCTTTGCCCGGGTTTCACGGTCACCGAATTTCACGACAGCCCGGAATATAAAAACTTTCAGCGCTCTTCAGTCCCCAACTTTATGTGGCTGACCGCCGAGCAAATCGTCAACCCATCGCTTGCTGAACTGCGTAAAGGGAAAAATGTGGTCGTCGTTCCGGGGCTTCTCTACCAGTTGCTGGTTTTCATGACAACCAGTCCGCTCACCCAGCCCCTGATGCGCCTGCTCGCGGTAACGCTCTTCAAACGTGAGCGATGATTGGCCGTTCTGGCTGGCCGGTTTCGCAGAAAAGGCCTTCAGCCAATGCCCGAACGAACACAAGCATCAAATTCCGTTTGACTTTCGGCTCGATTGAGATTACACTAGCTTTTGACACAGACCAAACTGTACCTTACACCGAAATCAAATCAGGAGGTCAAGCATGGCTCCCGCTAACTTTCAATTGGTAATGCAGTCAGGACCAACCCCAGGCAAAAGTTATCCCCTCGAGAAAAACGAAATTTTCATCGGGCGAGACATAAACAACGACATCGTAATCAGCGATGCCGAAATCTCGCGCAAACACTCTCGCCTGGTCTCGCAAGGTGGCGGATATACCATCGAGGATATGGGGTCTACTAACGGCACATTTGTCAATGGGCAGCGGCTGATGGGCCCCCACGCCCTGACTTCCGGCGAGTTGATCATGCTCGGTGAAAACGTCGGCCTGGCATTTGAGGCAATCGGTTTCGATATCAACGCCACCGTCGTTGGGAGCGGCAGCGGTGCTTCGGCCACCTTCCAGGTTTCGCCACGTGCGGGTGATGCGGCCTTCAGCGTGCCGCCGGTGGTCGAATCATACGGCCCGCCGGCCGCCGCACCGCAGGCTTACGCCCCCCCGCCCTCGGCCGGTGTAGCCCCGGTGCCAGAATATCCCACTCCCCTGGCGGTGAAGAAAGGTGGGTGCCGGACGTGGCTGGTGGCCGGTTGCGGTTGCCTGGCCGTGGTGCTTTGCCTGCTCGTGATCGCCGTCGCCGTGTTGGTCGTCCTGAACCCAGCCTTGCTTGAAGAGATTATGTGCTGGGGCTTTTTCAAAAGCATTACCAACGGCGTGTTGCAGAGTCTGGGATCGCCCTACTACTGCCCGTAAGGGCGCAAAGGTGGGAAGGAATTTATGCGTATTTTGATCACCGGCTCCAGCGGGCAAATCGGCACCAACCTGGCGTTGACTCTCCAACGCCAAGGGCATTTTGTCTTTGGTGTGGATAAGCGCCCCAACCCCTGGACGGACGAAATTCCTACGCTGCTGCAAGACCTGAGCACACCCCAGCAAAACTACCAGCGCGGCATCGGCGCAGCCGAATACCCTACCAGGCTGGACGCTGTCGTTCACCTGGCAGCCAACGCCAAGGTACATGAGTTGGTCGAAGAGCCACGCCGCGCCCTTGACAATATCACCCTGACGTTCAACGTGCTCGAGTTCTGCCGCCAGAACAACGTGCCGATCGTTTTCAGCAGCTCACGTGAAGTCTACGGCGATATCCACCGCTACATCACCGAAGAATCGCATGCCGATTTTGCCTTTACAGAAAGCCCCTACTCGGCGAGCAAGATTTCTGGCGAGGCGCTGATCTATTCGTACGCCCAGTGCTACGATATGCGCTACATCGTCTTCCGCTTCAGCAATGTCTACGGGCGCTACGATAACGACATCGAACGCATGGAACGCGTGATCCCGCTCTTCATCCGCAAGGTCAAAAACGGCGAGCCGATCACCATTTTCGGCAAAGAGAAAGTGCTCGATTTCACTTATGTGGATGACTGTGTGGAGGGGATCGTGCGCGGCATTCACCACCTCGTCAACGGCAAGCAGGCCAATCACACCATCAACCTCGCTTACGGCGAAGGGAATACGCTGGCGACCATGGCCTCGTATATCGGTGATGCGCTAGGCATCGCTCCCAAGTTCAATTTTGAACCGGCGCGCGTCGGCGAAGTGACGCACTACGTCGCCAATATCGGAAAAGCGCGTTCCCTGCTGGGTTATGACCCCAAAACACCCTTACGCGAGGGCATCCAAAAATCCGTTGCCTGGACCACCGAATGGTGGGAGAAACATGGCACTTCATAACCAAAGGCTACTCGCCTTTTTCTACCGCCTCTACGATGATTTCGGGGAAAAACTGCTTGAGCGTGCCGGCCACCCACCCCTGCAGCGTGGCCGGTGAAAGCGGGCAGCCCAGGCAGGCCCCCCCCAGACGAACCTTGGCTACCTGGCCATCGAAATCCACCAACTCAACCGATCCACCGTGATATTGCTCGATATAGGCGCTCAAGTTATCGATCAGCGCCTGAATGCGTTCGGCTTTTAAATCGGGGGAGGGAACAGGAATTGTCATTGTTGCGCTCCTTTTGTTTGAAACCTCAAGGCTAACTTCGTTTGCGAGGGTTCACTCGCCTTCACCAGCCCTCCCCCTGCTCTTGTTGCTGCACTTTTTGGCAAAGAGCCGGTGGCTTCGGCCCTATGGGTTAGGCCCTAAAGCCGATTCTAACATGGCTTTGACCTGCGGATGCGTATTTCGCAAGCGTTCCGCGATCACAGCGGCCAGGCGATCCAACAGGACCGCCCCGGTTGCGGGGTAACGTTCGCAGATATTGCGTAAATCGTCCCCGCGTATGCGCAGCAGGCGCGTATCTGTAATGGCTGCAGCGCCCGAAGTGTACGTCAGGCTTCCCAAGGCAGACGACCACCCGACGATGCCACCAGACTCTACATGCGCCACCGTCAGCGGAGGACCATCATCGGGCTTGAAGTTCACATCGACATTCCCGTGGAGCACAATATAAAGGTACTCTGCCGGTTTTCCCTGTGCAAATAAGGCCTCACCGGCACAGACATCGCAAACGGCAAACAAGGCGCGCAACAAATCCAGTTCATCCGATGACAAGCCCTGGAAAAAGGGAAGCGCTTCATAATGTTCGACCAGCATGGTTCCCTGTTCTTGCATGTTATACACTTTATCTGTAGCAAGCAAAATCTTCCAGTGGCGAATGTCACTCATCTGTGGACAAATATCCCATCGGGTAGGGACGTTTATCTTAATGTAACGGAGTAGGGGATTTTGAACGCAATTTGCGGTGCGGTGGGCCGGTGCTTTTTGTCTGGCCTGTTAAAAGCATCCGGCCGGGAAATCCCTTCCCGGCCGGATGCTTTTCCGTTGTCACCCCGGCGCTGCGCCGCAGGCATAAGGCAGGTGCAACACTATCCGGCCACAGGCTGTTCTTCCGAAGGAAGCTTCGCGGCGGGTTCGCCACTTGGGTGGAAAACCAGCTTGTCTTCCTCTCCATCGGTATCGACCGTAATCGTATCGCCTGCGGAAAACTCGCCGCTCAACAGGCTGATGGAAAGTGGGCTTTCAACGTACTTCTGCAACGCTCGCTTGAGGGGCCGCGCACCAAAAGCCGCATCGTAACCGATCTTCGCCAGCCACTCACGCGCTGCCGGGGTAAGCACGGCTGTCAGTCCATGTTCGCTCAAACGCTCAGAAACTTCCTTCATCTGCAAGGCGACAATCTCAACCATCTGTTGGACAGAAAGCGGCGAGAAGGTGATGATCTCGTCGATACGGTTGAGGAATTCGGGACGGAAAGTGCTCTTGAGTGCTTTTTCGATCTTCTCGTGTGCAGCACGCTCTTCACTGCTGGAAGTGCCCGGCAAGAAACCGAGGGTACCCGAAGAGCGCACGAATTCCGTGCCCAGGTTGCTCGTCATGATCAAAACGGTGTTGCGAAAATCGACGATATTCCCCTGCCCATCGGTCAGGCGGCCGTCATCGAGGATTTGCAGCAATGCGTTCCACACTTCGGGGTGGGCTTTCTCGATCTCATCGAACAGGATCACCCGGTAAGGCCGGCGGCGCACTGCTTCCGTCAACTGGCCGCCTTCCTCGTAACCGACGTATCCGGGGGGCGCCCCAAAAAGGCGAGATGCGGTATGCTGTTCGCGGTACTCGCTCATATCGATACGCACGAGGGCGTCTTCGTCATCGAACATAAATTCGGCCAGGGCCTTTGCCAACTCCGTCTTGCCCACCCCCGACGGGCCAATGAAGATGAAGGAACCGATTGGACGCCGCGGATCTTTCAGGCCCGAACGCGCCCGGCGGATGGCATCGGAAATCGCATGGATGGCTTCTTCCTGCCCGATGATGTGCTCGTGCAGGCGTTCTTCCATGTGCAGAAGCTTCTGCGATTCAGTCTCCATCATTTGGGCAACGGGAATGCCGGTCCACTGCGCGACGACATCGGCGATGTCTTTCACGTTGACAATATCGGTGAGGTGCTGTTCGGCCTCCCACAGGTCGCGCTGCTCCTTGAATTCTCCTTCCCTGCGCAGCCGTTCCACCTTGATTTCGGCGGCACGCTGGTAATCCCGTTCCGTCGAAGCCAGGTCCTCCTCCGCCTGCAAACGGTCCAACTCGCTTTTCAGCTCTTTGAGTTCGGGCGGCAGGGAATAGAGCGCCACGCGCAGCTTGGCAGCCGACTCATCCATCAGATCGATGGCCTTGTCGGGCAGGCGGCGGTCGGTAACGTAACGGGAGGAAAGGCGCGCGGCGGCAACGAGCGCTTCGTCGGCAAAGCGTACCTTGTGGTGGGCTTCGTAACGATCGCGCAGGCCCTTGAGCATTTCAATCGTATCTTCGACGTTTGGTTCTTCCACAAAGACGGGGGCAAAGCGCCGTTCGAGCGCCGCATCCTTTTCGATGTACTTGTGATATTCGTCCAGAGTTGTCGCGCCCACACACTGCAATTCGCCGCGTGCCAGGGCGGGTTTGAGCATGTTGGAAGCGTCCATCGCTCCTTGGGCGGCGCCGGCCCCTACTACAGTGTGCAATTCGTCGATGAACATGATGAACTCGCCTTCCGCGCGCTTGATCTCTTCGATGCTGGCCTTCAAACGCTCTTCGAAATCACCGCGGAAACGCGAACCGGCGATCATAGCCCCCAGGTCCAGGGCGACCACGTGCTTACCCGAAAGGATTTCCGGAACGTCGTTGGTCGCAATCTTCTGGGCCAACCCTTCGACGATGGCTGTTTTGCCCACACCGGCTTCACCGATCAGCACAGGGTTATTCTTGGTGCGGCGCGAGAGGATTTGAATGACGCGCAAGATTTCTGCATCCCGGCCGATCACCGGGTCCAGCTTGCCCTCGCGGGCGGCCAGGGTCAGATCGCGCGAAAACTTCTCGAGCGTGCGATAACGCTGCTCGGCCTGCGGATCGGTGACGCGCTGCCCGCCGCGCATCTGTTGGATGGCGTCTAGGATACGCTCGCGCGTGACGCCTGCTCCCTCCAACAACCGGGCCGCAGGCGTCGAACGTTCATTCAAGATCGCCAAAAAAATATGCTCCGTGGAAATGTACTCATCCTTGAGCCGGTTGGCTTCCTCGTTTGCCAGGTCGATGATGCGCTTGACGCGCGGCGTGATGAAAACCTGCCCGGCGCCACCGCCAAAAATATTGGCCTTCGGGCTGGTGCGGAGGATGTAGTCTAGGCGTTCGACCAGGGCGTTGACATCCACTTTGAGTTGTTCCAGGATTTGCGGGATCACACCCTGGGGTTGTTCGATCAGGGCCAGGAGGATGTGTTCCGTGTCGATCTGGTTGTGTCCATAACGCTGGATGATTTCAGCAGCACGCTGGGCGGCTTCCTGTGCACGTTCGGTGAAACGATCAAAACGCATCATAGGAGATGTTGTCCTTTACAAGAAAAATCCATATTCCGTGATGCGATTATAACATTCCGCGCCCCGATCCACATCTGCCGGCACGTTAGCGTTGTGTTTGAATCGGCGTATCCGGTTCGGCAATGTACGTAAATGTTACGGAAGCACTATATCCGTGGCATAAAACAGGTGATAAAATCTTTTTATGGCTGTTATTGCTGCGCCAATAACCGGTTCGCCGTGTCATATCCGCGCTTTCAATCCGGTACGGGACTCCAGGGCCGCGACCGACCTGGTAGAGCTTTGTTTTCGTGAAAACGTCGACGCCGATGGGCGTAGCTACCTGCGCCGCCTGCACGACTCGGCTTACCGCAGCTTTTTAATCGATTGGGTTTCGCCGTTTGAGCCGGCATCGCTGCCACGCATCGGCCTGGTGTGGGAGGAAGCCAACCGCCTGATCGGATACCTGAGCATCATCCCCTTCCAAAAGCAGCACCAACCCTGTTACCTGATCGCCAATGTTGCCGTACACCCCGAATGGCGCGGGCGTGGCATCGGGCGGGCGCTTACCCGCCAGGCATTAAGTTATGCCCGCCAGCATCACGCTCACGCAGCCTGGCTGCAAGTGCGGGCGGACAACCTGGCTGCAGTTCATATTTACAAAACGGAAGGTTTCATCGAACGCGCCAGGCGCACCAGTTGGGTTTCACCTGCCGCACCGCACCCGCGCAGTGGACGTGCCGGCGAAAATGCTGCCGGGGTATCCATCCGCACCCGCCGTATGCAAGACTGGAAAACACAACAAACCTGGTTGCACGCCATGTACCCGGCCGATCTGGCCTGGCACCTTCCCGTGGACTACCACGCCTTCACGCCCGGTTTTGCCGGCGCGCTGTACCGTTTTATGAATTGGGTTTATCCGCGCCACTGGGTAGCCCAATCGGGGCAAAACGTACTCGGGATATTGAGTTATTTACCCGGTGAAGGCCATACCGACACGTTATGGTTGGCGCTGCCCAGGGCGGAGGCGCCCATCGAACAAGACGCGTTTCTGCTGGCCCTGCTGCGCAGCGCACGCTATGAAACGCCGCATCACCGCCCGTTGAGCTTGAACCTACCCGCCTCGATTGACGTGAGTGCCTTGCCTGAAGCCGGCTTTACGGCCGAGCAAACACTGATCTGGATGGCCTGTCCGTTCTAGAGCCTGTCCAGGGGCCTCGGCAACCGTGATTAAGTTAAGCTTGGTAATTTCTCGGTAATGCAGGGTGTGGGGTGTTTTGTGCGTGCCATGCAACCAGGTTGAAACACGCACAAAAAAACCATGCTCCCCCTACTTTTTGAGAAGATACTACACTTGCTTCAAAATCACGGCTGCGCGTGGTTGTACGAGACAAGCGCTCTCGCCGGGGGCAAGGGGAACGCCGGGCACGCAGAAATCATCTGGGGAAGGCAAGGCGGTATCCACCAGGCGCATCCAGTGCCGCCCGGGGGGAAGGGAAGGCAATTCAAAATGCAGGGGCTGCCAGTAAGCGTTTAAAACGACAAACAGACGTTCCTGTTGTAAGCCATAAACCAGTTCGTATGCCAGGCTGTGCGACTCGGGTGACCAGTCGGGTTGGTCGAGGCGCGTACCGTGCCAGATCACTTCTGGTTCGTGGATGTCGCTCCAAAAACGCTCGGCATGAAAAATGGAATGGGTGTGGTAAAAATGCAGCAAGCAGCGGGTAAAACGTAATAGACCGTCATGGCGGGCTATATCGTCCCAGTCGAACCAGCTGAGGGGATTGTTTTGGCAGTAGGCATTGTTGTTTCCTTGTTGGCTGCGGCGCACTTCATCACCCATCAGCAGCATGGGCGTGCCCTGTGAGGTAAACAGGATGACCAGGAAATTCTTGATCTGGCGTAAACGTAGCGCTTGAATGCTGGTGTCTTCCGTTTCCCCTTCGATGCCGCAGTTCCAACTGGCGTTGTCGTTATGTCCGTCACGGTTTGCTTCCCCGTTTGCGTCGTTGTGTTTGGCGTTGTACGATACCAGGTCGTTGAGGGTAAAGCCGTCGTGGCAGGTGATGAAATTGATGCTTCGATTTGGCTCGCGGCCTTCTTGTGGGTAAATGTCTCGGCTGCCGGCAATGCGGGCTGCCAACCGGCCAACCGTGTGTGTGTCTCCTTTGACGAAGCGACGCACGTCGTCACGATAGTACCCGTTCCATTCGGCCCAGCGATGGCCGATAAAGGAACCTACTTGATACAGCCCACCTGCATCCCAGGCCTCGGCGATGATCTCGGCGCCGGCCAGTACTGGGTCCGATTCGATCTCCCACAAGATTGGTGGGTTGCGCAATGGTTGGCCCGATTCGTCGCGCGCCATCACCGACGCCAGGTCGAAGCGGAACCCATCCACGTGCATCACCCGCACCCAGTAACGCAGGCAGTCCATGATCAGGCGGCGAACGATAGACTGGTTGGCGTTGAGCGTGTTGCCGCAGCCGCTGTAGTTGTGATAAACTGCCGGATTCGAATGTGAGAGCATGTAGTAGGCCCGATTCTCGATCCCGCGAAACGACAATGTCGGCCCGTTTTGGTTTCCTTCAGCCGTGTGGTTGAAAACGACGTCCAAAATCACCTCGATGCCGGCGCGGTGCAGTGCTTTGACCATATCGCGGAATTCATCCAAGGGCCCGAGTGCATCGCGGCACGCACAGTAGCCGCGATGCGGGGCAAAAAACGCCAGCGGGTTGTAGCCCCAGTAGTTATCCAAACAGGCGGGCGCTTCTTGCTCGTCAAATTGCTGCACCGGCAGCAGCTCCACCGTATTGATGCCCAACGCCTGCAAGTAGGGTATCTTTTCGACCAAACCGGCATAAGTGCCGCGTAATGCCGCCGGTAAACCGGAACTCGGATGGCGGGTAAAGCCGCCTACGTGGAGTTCGTAGATCACCGCTTCGGCCAGCGGGCGCTGCAAGGGACGATCGCCTTCCCAGTCGTAGCGGCTGGGGTCGGCAACGACGCTCTTGAGGGCCTGCGCACAGTTGTCCCCTGGGCGCATGGCCGCTCGGCGGTCGTAGTTGTCTCCATAGAACACGGCGAGAGAATAAGGATCGATCAACACCTTCGAACCATCGAAACGCAAACCGCGCGTCGGCTGGTTTGGGCCGTGAACGCGGTAGCCATAAAGCTGGCCGGCACGCAGGCCTTCTACAAAAACATGCCAGTAGTAGAAGGTCCGGTTGCGCTTTGGGTCAAGTGGAAGGGTACGTTCGGGCCTGGCCGCATCGACGTGATCAAAAAGAAGCAGCTCCACTCCCGTTGCATTGCGCGAGAAAAGGCAAAAGTTGACGCCGTCTGGCAAAACCGTTGCCCCAATCGGATAAGAACGTCCGGGCAGGATTCTCATGCTGGCCGGCCCTAAGCGCATGTGTCGCCGGCCGTAACACCAACCCGCTGGCGGCGTACAGGCCCATAACGCATCAAAAGCCACTGCGACAGGCACGCCAACCCAACCACCAAGTAAGCGTCAAAGTAAACCACATCCGTGATCAGGCTCAGCGGGTTGCCCGTTTCGACAGAGACGGCGTAGATGCCGCTGAACTCCAACCATGAATACAGGGCATCGGATAAAGCAAAGAATATCAGCCCCCACCACACGCGCCCCCATAACCCGCGGCCAAAAAGCTGTGACAGCCGCAACGCAACCAGGCCAACCGCCAGATCGCCAACCGCATAGAAAACGGTCACAAAAGTCTCGAACCAGGCTTGTTCCGATTCGCCGCCGAAACGGTACAGCGCAGTGGTGAGCGCGCCGGCCAACAGCAGCACCGCGCCTGTAATTCCCACCAGCCACAAGATTGACTTTCTGATGGTGGGAGAAAAGATCAGGTAGTATTGGTGAACGAACGATAACGCAAAGAAGCCATACGCGCCAACCCATAAAATGTCGGCCGGCGTAAGTGCTGGTATTTCATCCATCGTCAGCGCATAAATCATCCAAATCAGCTCTGCCAACGCCCAGCTCCATAGACCGGTGGCAAACCAGACCCACACCAGGCGCGGCTTGTCCGTCTTGTGGAACCGGAAAGCCACCAGCGTGGCGGCAAGCGCAGCCAAAGCAGCAGCCAGGACAAAAATCAGGTAAGTCCCTACATCGTTCCAGGGTTGTGGCAGTGGTTGGGCCTGGTACAAGAGGACGTAAATCGCCGAGATGGCTGCAATCAAAGCAACTGCGGTTGCCAGAACCGGGGGGGATGGGTTTCGTTTCTTCATAGGCGAGAGAAAGCTAACTCGAAGAAATGATCAGGATCATCAGGGGGCTTTCCCGCAGGAACTGCTGTTTCTCCGGCGGCAAGCTCCTGAACACTTCGAATGCGATAGAATGCGCCAGGCCGTTCCCGATCATCTCGCTCATTTGCTGCATGACGCTTTTGAAAAGGAAACGGTAAGCTTGCATGGCTACGCCGTAACTGGGAAAAACATGGGTGTCGTATAGCTGGTTTTCACGAATCTCCATGTGGTATTGCCGCTCTGCCAACTGCTGGTTGAGCGTTACAACCATGGATTCAACCATATCGGCACCCACCAGGCGCGCATAGCGGTTTGACATCCCTTGGATCAACTGCGCAAAAGTAAAGCGGAAGCAAATCTGTTGGTAAACGGGGCTGGCAGGACCGGCCTCATAAAATTCCAGTGACGACGGTTGGGAGCAGGCCAGGAGCCGCTCGTAGGCTTGGGCGCCTACCAGCATTTCATGCGGTGCATCTAAAACGCACTCGTGATGCAGCGGCTGCCCGGCCAGCAAGAAGACATACCCTTCCAGGCCATCGCAAAGGATGCGAAACAGGCCGTTATGTTGGTGTTTCTGGCTTATTTCAAGGTACGCGGGGAACTCGCCGGCCTGAAGAGAAAAAGTTTGGTTCGGTGGATGCCACGCCAGCACCGCCATAGCCGCTCCTACCATTTCATGCCTGGCCCGAATGCTGCGCAGGGTGGCATGGCTTTTGAGCCAATGCGTGGGGAGTTCTTCAAAAGATATTTTTTTGCAAAACGTTGTTTCGAGCATATTAACCCCCATCACCTGGCCATCGGCGAGCAGGATGACCGCCTGCTGGCCAGAAGCCCATGCGATCTCGATCAATCCGGCCTGCTTTTCCTTAGCAAAAGCATCCACGATCTGCTGAACGGTGACCAGGTCGCCTTTTTGTATATCGGCCGGTTGGTGAGCCAGGAAACTGACCATGAAATGATTATAGCCTTATTTTTCTTCTTCGTGCACTCACTCGGCGCCTGGCGTGCAACGTTTATTTCGCGTCTCTCCCTTGGCCTTTCATACCTGACCCGTATGCGAAAAGCACGGCGCACGAGTGCGCAAATCAAGAATGGGTTTCGAGCCGTGCCGTTTTATGCGGGATTAGGCTGAAGTCTTCTTCTCCTGCAAAAAACCCCCGCAATGGGGCAGCCCGCAGCGACATGATCCGGCTGTTGGCAAAAAAAGCGAAATCGTAACCGGTTGGATCGCCGGCTTGCTTGCCCGGAATCGGCATCAAGCGGGCCGTAAGCGGCTTGTCAAGACGTTGCGCCAAAGCAGCCACATCGAGCAGGACGGCGTAGAGTTCGTCGGCGGTCGTATCGCCCGGCAGGGGAATCGTGTCCAATCCGGTACCGCACACGGCAGAATAGAGCAACAGGTCCGTGAGGGTCAGCACCCCCTCGGCAGCGCGTTGCGCCAGGCGAGAATCTTCGAGCACGGGCAACATCAGGCCGCTAAAGCCGGCGCGTGCGAAACTGGCCCGATCTAGCGTATCCGCCAGGGTGGCGGCGGCCGCCAGCGAACCTGACAACCCGAGCGCAGGCACGCCAAGCGCTTCCAGGGCTGCACCGGCCGATTCTATGTCCACCGGGAAAGGCGCCAGCGAGAAATCGATGCCGCCCCAAGAAGCGCCCGCCGCACTGGCCAATTTGCCGGCAATCGCGCTCAAGCTGCGGGCGTGCTCTTCGAGTACATCGATCAAAAATTGGCGTGCAGATGGCAGGGAAGCCGCCCCCTCCGGGCCGCCTGTCGTAAAGGCAAGCACGGCCAGATCGGCCGCCTGAATGGCGAGCGCCAGCGCAATGCACGACGCGCCCGGAGCATGATAGGCGGCCGGGAAGAAGGGGGCGCCCGGCGGCACGTTGGCCGAAGCGCAGAAGCGTAAATTGGCAAAACCATCGGGTGTGATAGATGCCACACGAAAAACGATCTCGGCGCAGGCGCGCACGGCAGGCAGCGAAACGCGATCGCCGTGCGTCATTGCCCCTGAGACAAAAACGTTCTGCGTGGCTTCGAGAATGGCCGGAATGGCCCGATAGCTGGCCGGCGCTTCCGGCAAGGCGGGGCCTAGTGAAACGTAGTCAAAACCACACGCTGCGGCATCTTGCTCGAGCCGGCAGGCGAAATCGACGTACGTTCTTTCGTCAGCTGCCGGCAGCAGATCTGCAAACGGGGCCGTTGCCAGGCGTGAAGATTGTACATCGTAACCCGCAGCCTCAAACGCCTGGCGGGCAAGGGCGTTCAACCCGGCTGCCGCATCCAGGGTAGGTGCATCGACTTGCGGGACAAAGCAGGTAATGGAACGAATTTTCATGTTAAGATCCTGCCTTTGCTGCTATTCTCGACGCTCGGTTTTCTGCTCTCCTTCTTGCAGAGGGCCTCGTTGCTTGACCACCTCGAACATCAAGAGCGCCGCGGCAACCGCTGCATTGAGCGATTCGGCATAGCCGGGCATGGGAATAGATAACCGCTGCTGGGCCAACTGCTGCGCTTCAGCGCCCACACCTTCGGCTTCGCTGCCGATGACGATAGCAACCGGTTTGCGGAAGTCGGCCTGTGTGTAAGGGCGTTCTCCGGCCGCATCGGCGGCGTATACCGGAATGCCGGCCAGTTTCTCGAAAATCGCAGGCCAGCCAAGCGGGCGAACGGGCAGGTGAAAGTGAGCACCCATCGCCGAACGGACCACTTTGGGATTGTAAGGGTCTGCCGAACCCGGTGAAAGCAACACGGCTTGCACCCCTGCTGCACTGGCCGTGCGCAAAATCGTTCCCAGGTTTCCCGGGTCACGCAAATTGTCCAAAAGCAACAAAAAGTCCAATGGTTCCGGCAAAGGCAAAGACTGGACCTCCGCCACCGCCAAAATGCCCTGGGGGGTTTGTGTATCGCTGGTTGCGCGCAAGACGGCCCGATCGACCTGTTCGCAAACAACGCCGGCGGCCTGAATTCTGGCCAGCAGATCGTGCCCGGCACGGCTCAAGTCGTCGCTCCATAAGGCCACCCGAAGTGCCCAGTTCGACTGAAAGGCTTCCGCTACCAGGCGTACACCTTCCACCACAAAAGCACGCGCCTCCCGGCGAGCTTTCGGCTGGCTCAGGAGGCGGCGAACTTCTTGAATTTTGGAATTATGGGCAGAAGTAATCATCCAAGACATCCCGGCGACGGGCATCACAGCGGCTATCCCGTCACCAGCGTCCCAACTTTCTCGCCACTCAGCGCCTTGCACAGGGCATCGGGATCCCATAAATTGAGCACCAAAATGGGAAGCTGGTTATCCATGCATAGGGTCAGGGCCGTGCTGTCCATGACGCCCAGGCGGCGGTTGAGTGCATCCAGGTAGGTCAGTTGATCGAAGCGGGTGGCCCCGGGGTTTTTCTTGGGGTCTGCGTCGTAAACCCCATCGACCTTCGTGGCCTTGATCAGCACATCAGCGCCCAGTTCGACGGCACGCAGGGCAGCCGCCGTATCGGTCGAGAAATGCGGGTTTCCGGTGCCACCGCCCAGGATGACGACGCGCCCTTTTTCCATGTGCCGGATGGCGCGCCGGCGGATATAGGGTTCGGCGACGGCGCGCATTTCAATGGCCGACTGCACGCGGGTTACGATACCGATCCGCTCCATGGCATCCATCAGCGCCATGGCGTTCATCACGGTTGCCAGCATGCCCATATAATCTGCCGTGGCACGGTCCATGCCGCGTTCGATCCCCGTACGCCCGCGCCACAGGTTGCCCGCACCGATGACGATGGCCACGTCCACACCCATTTCGCGCACGGTGCGCACGCGTGCGGCAATGGCCTCTGCTTCCAGCGGGTCAATGCCAAAACCCTGCGGCCCGTTGAGCGCCTCACCGCTCAATTTGAGTAGAATGCGATGATACTTGCGTTGTTGGGTCATTTTTTACTCCACAAGAAAAAGGCCAACCCGATGGTTGGCCTTTTGTTCGTTTTTTATGAAAGGCTTTCGCCCAATTCCCAACGGGCAAAGCGGCGAATGACGACGTTTTCACCGGTGGACATCAGAATGTCCTGTAACATTTTATCTACGGTGATCGACTCGTCACGAATGTACGCCTGGCTGAGAAGGCAAACTTCCTTCTTGAAGGCCTCGACGCGCCCTTCGACAATCTTCGGCAAAACCGCTTCGGGCTTGCCTTCTTCAAGCGCACGCGCGCGGGCGATCTGGCGCTCGTGATCGAGCACGTCTTCGGGCACATCCTCGTTCTTGATGTAGCTAGGGGCGGCGGCAGCGATCTGTAACGCCAGTTCATGCGCAAATTTGCGGAAGGGTTCAGACTTCGCAACAAAGTCGGTCTCGCAGTTGACTTCCACCATCACGCCCACGCGGCCGGCGCCGTGGGAATACAGCTCCACGATGCCGTTCGAGGCTTCACGGTCAGAACGTTGGGCGGCCTTGGCCAGGCCCTTCTCGCGCAGAAAATCGACGGCTTTGTTGAAGTCACCGCCGGCATTTTCAAGCGCCTTGCGACAATCGAGGATACCGGCGCCGGTGGCCTCGCGTAATTCTTTGATTTGTTCGGTCGTAATCGCCATGGTTTTATTCCTTAAAGAAGTTTTCTCAAACGCATCTGCAACCCATCGTGTTGACAGGCCGCCGACTCTACGCTTCGCTCTCGCCGCTCGTGCTTTCGGCAGGCTGGGCCGCTTCGGCCTCGTCACTATCTTCGGCGACTGCGACCGATGTTTCTTCCTCGGCGACGTCACTGCTGCCGAGCTTCGCCAAGGTAGCTGCGCCAAGCAAATCTTCGTCAGAGAGTTCGACATCTTCAGTGCTCATGGGCTGAGAAGCAGCAGCCAGGTCTTCAACTTCGTCATCCTTACGCATGGCCTTGCCCTCGATCACGGCGTCGGCAATCTTGGCAACGATCAGGCGAATGGCGCGGATGGCGTCATCGTTGGAGGGGATGACGTAGTCAACATTGCGCGGATCGCAGTTCGTATCGACCATGGCCACCACAGGGATGCCGAGCAGGTTGGCTTCGTGGATGGCGGTGGCTTCTCGATGGACGTCTACCACAAACAGGGCATCGGGCACCTTTGCCATGCTGCGGATGCCGCCCAGGAGCATTTCCAGGCGCTCGATCTCACGGCTGATGATCAGGCCCTCTTTCTTGGTAATGCGGCCAAAGTCACCGGTATCGCGCATGCGCTCGAGGCGTTCCAGCTCGTTGATGCGCGCGCGGATGGTGCGCCAGTTGGTGAGCATACCACCCAGCCAACGATTGGTGATGTAAGGCATGCCGCAGCGGCTGGCTTCGTTCTGGACGGTTTCTTGCGCCTGGCGCTTGGTGCCCAGGAACAAAACCACACCCCGGTTGGCAACCACATCGCGGATCAACGCATAGGCCTGATCGACGGCCTTGGCAGTTTTCTGCAAGTCAATGATGTGAATGCCATTGCGTTCGGTGAAGATATAGGGCTTCATCCGGGGATTCCACTTGTGGGGACGGTGACCAAAGTGGACGCCACTCTCGAGCAGCGCTTTCATTGAAATAACGGACATAGTTTCTCCTTTGCGGCTAGGCCGCTGCGTTCATCCACCGCCTTCGTCGCCCCGGCACAGCACTGGAGTCGTCCGAACCCCAGCACGCCTGAACCGGTCAGAAAGCGTGAGAGATGGAAGTGCTACAGGGGTTTGTAACACTTCAGTGTTGTATGCACCGTTTTGAGCCTGGCACCTACAACACTTTTGTGAGATGTGTGCCTCTCACCGGGGCAAAATTACTGCCGCCAACAGCCAAGAAAGAAATAAATTCCTGCCCGTAAGCCTGGGCAAAGAGGGGAGGACAATTATCCCCTTGTTCTGAGGCAACAGCGCCCGGCAGTATACCATAGTCAAAGAGAATCGTCTAGCAACCAATGGCAGGGTAAAATATGGGTTGGACAGTCCACCTATGATGAAATCCTTTTCTATCCGCTGGTTTCAACAGCAAAACAGGCCCTCCAAAGAGCTACAACTCTTGCGCTTGAATCGCCTGCTCACCGAATTGGGCCGCACCAACAGCATCGAAACCATTCTCGATACCGTACTCGAATCGATCCAGGTCTCTCTGCAAGGCGATGCCAGCGCACTTTACCTGCTTGGTGAAGACGGCAAAACAGTCGAGCAGACTCTCCTTCATGGCGTGTCAACAGACTACGCCGAGAAAATTGCAGACGACTACCGGGGGCTGCCCGGGGAGACCGTTCTCATTACCCGGCAGGCTGTTTGCATCGAGAATGTAACTAAAAACCCGGATTACGGCGAACGCCTGCGCTTCCTCCAGGAAAGCGGTTGGACGGCGCTTTACGCTTTCCCGATCCTGGTAAAAGACGAGGCCATCGGCGCAATGGTCGTCTACTACCACAAGACGCATCGTGGCAAAGAACAGGAACTGCAACTCGGCATGGCCTATGCATCGATCGTCGGCATGGGATTGCAAAACTCGCGTTATGCCGGCGAGTTGAAGCGTTACGCAATCGATATGAGCCAACGTGTGCGTAAACGCACTGCCGAACTGCAAAGGGCCAAAGAACGCATCGAAGCCATCCTTTCATCCATCCCCGACGCAATTTTCGTCATCGAGAATAACACCCTGTCCATGGCCAATCAGGCCGGCCACGACCTGCTGGCACAGGCCACAGGCGAGCAAATCAACCTGTTCGACAAGGCCTGGCTCCAACGCCTCGAAGAGCAGCAGGCCCCCTCTGAAAAAGATGTCATTCAGATCGGGGGGCGCTTTTACCAGGCGCTGGCTTCACCCTTGAATTTCGGCGATCGCAATGAAGGGCTGGTAACCGTTTACCGCAACGTGACCCGCTTCCGGGAATTGGATCAACTCAAGACACAGTTTGTCTCTGACGTGTCGCATGAACTGCGTACGCCCCTGGCAAACCTCACCTTGTACCTCGATCTGCTGGCGAATATCCAGGACCCTGAGCGGCAAAACAACTACATGCAGGTATTGCAACGCGAGACCAGCCGCCTGACACGGTTGATCGAAGATTTGCTGACCATCTCACGCCTGGAAGCCGAACGCGTGCGGGTAAATATCAAGCGCGTTGAACTTCACCGTATGTTGACAGAACTGGCTTACGATCGCGGCCTGATGGCCTCCGGGCAGGGACTGACCCTGCTTTACGAGCCTGGTGGTCAGCCTCCCAGCATTCACACCGACCCGGAACTGCTCAACCAGTGCCTCTCCAACTTGTTGACCAACGCCATCAACTACACGCCCCCCGGCGGCACCATACGCTTGATCTGCAGCCAGGAAAAAGCCGCAGACGGATGGTTGCTGGTGAAAGTGGCCGACAACGGCGTTGGCATTTTACCGGAAGAGCTTTCACAAATCTTCAAGCGCTTTTTCCGCGGTGCGGCTAGCCGGCAAACCAGTGCACCGGGCACCGGCCTGGGGCTTTCGATTTCCAAGGAAATTCTCGAACGAATGGGGGGAAATTTGACCGTCGAAAGCACGCCCGGTCAGGGCAGTACCTTCACGATTTGGCTGCCCATGCGGCCTTGATCGCACTCGCACAACGCCTGGAGATTAACCGCCCTGTTCCCAGGCCTGCCAGGCGATTTGCATCGAGCGCTGCAATGCGTGATGTTCATCCTCGGGCAGGAAACTCGCCTGGGCGGCTGCCATGACGCACGCCTGCAAGACATCGAAAGAAAACCCTACCTTTTCACAGGCTCGCTTATATTCATCGCTCAGGCGGATTTGCGATACACTCGGATCGTCCGTGTTGATGGTGACGTTCAGCCCCTCGGCCAGCATCCGCGCGATTGGGTGTTCATCTTGCGGCGCCACCACACCGGATTGGTAGTTGCTGGTTATGCATACTTCAAATATGGTACCCCGCTCACGCGCCAGGGCCACCACGTTTGCATCTTCCAGGACACGTACTCCGTGGCCAATGCGCTCCGCCTCCAGCGCCAGAATGGCATCGGCCACGTTCTCCGCCCCTCCCCACTCGCCGCCATGGACGGTGATCCGCAGGCCCGACTGCCGCGCTTCGCGGAAGATTGGCGCAAACGGCAAGGCAGGAAACTGCGCTTCGTTCCCTGCCAGGTCGATGCCAATGATGCCGCTGCTGCGACGCTCCGAGGCCAACCAGGCCACCTGTTCTGCCAGTTCGAGGCTTTCGTGCCGGTTGACGCTGGCGATCAAACGCGCCTGGATGCCGGTGTCTTCTTCTGCCTGGCGCACCCCTTCGCAGACCCAGTCCATCACGGCGGCCAGCGAGAAGCCCTGCGCCTTACTCAAAGCCACCGGCGTAAAACGCAGTTCCATGTACCGCACGTTGTCTTTGTCGGCATCCTCGATGGCCTCACGCGTGATGCGGCTGATGACTTCTGGAGAGCGATAGAACAGACGCAAAATCTCGAACTTCGACAGGAAATTCTGAAAAGTGAACGGCTCTTCTTCGTTTACCTGCACCATCGAACGAAGGTGCCCCGTACTGGAAATCTCCAGGCCGTGAGAACGTCCTACTTCAATCAGAGTCTCCAGGCGCAGCGATCCTTCCAGGTGGCGGTGCAGGTCCACCTTCGGGATGCCCTGGTAGAAAGCGGGATGGCGGGTAGGGACTAGACGTGGTTTCACAGACGTGGCTCTTCTCTTACCAGATTTTACCATGGCGCCTGAAATGTGCTCGTTCAAGGCGTGTAAAACAACTTCACCATCTTCCGGTGACGGCACAGGCGCCGTTACTTTTCGAAGCTGACTTCCACCGTCATGCCCCAGCGCAGACGTGGATCGGAATCTTTCAGGAGAAGGCGTGTTTCGTAGGTGACGTCGCCAGACTTTTCACCGTACCACTCGGCAATGCGTTCTACCTGCGCCGTAATCACCACATCCGGCAAAGCATCGGGAACAACCAGAGCCGGCTGCCCGGCTTCGATGCTGATGACTTCATTTTCCGTCAGGTCCTTGGTTTCTACATACCAGCGCGAAAAGTCGGCCAGCACCATTGCCACCTGGTTGGGCTGCACGTCCTGCCCGGCCGAATAATTGATTTTGACTACCTTCCCGGCGAAAGGCGCTTTCAGGTCGAGACGGGCAAGCGCCGCTTCTGCAGAAGCCAGTTGCGCCTTGGCGTTATCGAGGCTTGCCTGTGCCAGCGCCAGATCGTCGGGGTCGGGACCAGACGCGCGTGCGCTGCGTGTCCGTACGGCGTCATCGAGATCGGCCTGGGCAAGGTCAAGCTGCGCCTTGGAAGCCGAGCGATCGTTGAGCAAGCGCTCGTACGCCCGCTCGGCGAGATCGTACTTCTCTTGGGCGTCATCCAGGTCGTCCTTGGCGCGCTTTCGATCGCTGTTGTCGGGGTCGAGGTTCTCGTATTTGGCAAACGCCTCTTCGGCGTCATCCAGATCATCCTGTGCTTCTTCCTGGTCGAGCTGGGCATCGTCGATCTTTTGCTGGTAAGCATCGGTGTCGAAATCGTCGTAAGCTTCCTCGGCCTGAAGCAGCGCCTCTTGGGCCGTGGTTGCTGCCAGGGCAGCATCGGCGTAAGCCAGATCGGCTTTCTCGATCAGATCGTCATAAGCCTGTTGGGCATCGGCCAACGCGAGCTGCGCTGCAGCCACCTGGGCGACGAACGCTTCGCGGTCACCCAGCCGGGCGAGCACCTGGCCCTGCGTAACCTCGTCGCCTTCTTGCACCAGAATTTCAGCCACCTTGCCCGAAGCGGTGAAAAACAAATCGGCGTCGTCGGCAGGTACGATGCGGCCTTCGACAATGACCTCTCCCGCGGAAAGGTTAACCGGAGCCGGGGTCTGCGTCGGCTTTGCCCCGCCGGGAAGCTGATCGCAGCCTGCCAGGAACAGGGCCAGGGCCAGGATCGCCCCTGCGGCCAAAAGATGAACGTTTCGCTTCATGATATGCTCCTTCTCAACGGGGTGGAACGCATTACCCGTCACTTGTTTTGATAAGGCCGGTAGCGACCGTCCAGACGGTGTCACTCATAGGCCAGCACTTCGCGGATCGTCAACCGGCTGGCATTACGGGCCGGCCCCACGCTAGCCAGCGCCGAGAGCACCAGCACGATCATCAACCACAGGATCACCCCGAGGGGGGTAAAGGTAAACTCGGCAGGCACACCGAACAGGGCCATGTTGATGGCGTTCGACATCAATGAACTGATCGGCAGCGAAAGCAGCGTGCCGAATACCCAGCTCATCAGGCCGATTAAGACCCCTTCGACCATGACCAGATCGATGACCGCCCGATCGGAAGCCCCAATGGCGCGGATGATGCCGATCTCGCGCGTACGTTCGAGCACGTTCATGCTCATCGTCCCCGCCAACCCGATGCTGCCGACCAGGGCAATCAACAAGGCCATGATCATCAGGAACGCCGTCAGAATATTGAGGCCGCTGGACGTGGTTTCGGTGAGCGACTCGCCCGCTTCGACCTCGGCGACCTGATAGCCGTTTGCCTCCAGCGCATCCTGGATCGCCCGGCCAAGTGCCTTCTGTTCTTCCAACGTCAGGCCCGCGCGATCGGCCGTGATGCGGTAAATATTCGAACGATTTTTCTGGTGAATCACACCCGATAGGGATTCGTAGGTGCTGTAAGCCACGTAACCGCCGCTTTTTCCGGTCAACTGGAAGAACCCCACGACGATCCAGTCGTCTTCCTTGCCCAGGATCTTCAAGCGCAGGGTATCTCCCACGCGCAGATCGGGAAACATTTCGCGGAAGCGTTCGTTGACGGCTATCGCCCCTTCGTCGCCGGGGATCAGCCAGCGTCCTTCAAGCAGGTTGGCTTTTACCAATGGGCTGCCTGCCGGGGGCGCCAGCAGGCGCACGGTCTCACCAGATGACCCATCGGGCATGACCAGCTCGCCGGCGGCCGCCGACCAGGCTTCCACGCGGCTGACGCCGGGCACCTCCATCAGCAGTTGATCGATCTCCGTAATGCGGTAGGGGATCTTGAGAGTCAGGTTGACGTCGGCGGCAAAATAGCGCCCGATGCTGGCGACATAATTGGTCAGCGAGCGTTGCACGTTGAAGGTGCCGATAAAGATCGCACCACCGAGCGTCAGCGTCAAAAGCGTGAGGAACAGGCGCCCCTTGCGGCGAAACGTATTGCGCAGCGACAGCATCGTCGGGCGCGGCAAACGGCGGATGCGGTGCAGCGTGCGGTTGACCCAGTCTCGCGGGTTCGGCGGGTGCGCCTGGCTGTAACCGCTCATGGCTTCGACGGCGGAAACGCGCGTCCCCTGGACGATCGGCACGATCCCGGCCGCCTGCGGCACGATCAACGC
Organism: Chloroflexota bacterium; assembly: GCA_049325275.1. Taxonomy (GTDB): domain Bacteria; phylum Chloroflexota; class Anaerolineae; order Anaerolineales; family UBA4823; genus CAIQJJ01. The sequence goes on along the minus strand of JBMOLU010000001.1, from coordinate 300,177 downwards.
GATCACCAATTGCGCCCAGATGACCAGGGGGATTACCCGGAAACCCTGCAACTGCGTGTTGATGGCCGATGAAAACAACTCCAGCAGCCAGTAAGAAGCGCGGCTGGAAAGCGGCAGCGCCACGAAGAAAGCGACCACCCCAAATACAAAAATCTGCACCATGTAAATGCCGATAATCTGGCCGCGCCGTGCACCAACCGTTTTCATGACACCGATCTGGTGCACCTGCTGGTTGAGCAAAGCCGCCAGGGTGTTGGTGATCAGAAAAGCACTTAAGAACATCACCAAAAAGCCCAATACAAAAAGCACCGCCGAAATGGCGTCGACATAGACACGGTTGGGATGGTCGTTCGAAGCCCGGGTGGCCGTGCTGATCACGACCGCGCCGCTGCCTTCCACCGCATCGGCAACCTGGTTGGCAACCCGGCGAATGTGCTCGATATCGTCGCGGTTGCCTTCAACCGTCACGTATAGCAGATTCAGGTCATCGGCCTGGCCGAGCCACTCGGCCGTATCGAGGGTGATGTACCCCTGGATGGCCGCCAGGAAAAAACCACCACTGCCGGTCGAGCCAATCGTTTGATCGTTGGTGATCCCGGCGATCTCGATCAGGCGCGTTCTACCGGAAGGCAGTTCCACCTCGATGAAGCCGCCCAAGCCGGCCGGCAGATTGCCTGCTTTGTAGCTGTCGACCACAACCTGCTGGTCGTCCGGCGGCCAGGTTCCCTCCAGTAAACGCACGCGGTTGATTTCCTGCTCGTCGATGCGCGGAAAGGCCTGGAAATCGATCGTTTTCCACTCGCCTTCCGAGGCACGCACGCGCAGCGAAAACGTGCGCACGCCCTCCGCATCGGCCACGCCCTCGAGGCGTTTCACCCGGTTGACGAGATCCTGATCGAATTTGCTGGCATAGACCTGGATGTTTGCCGGGTTGACCGAGCGGTAGCCCGTTTCCATATCCTGCTGGTTGATGATGAACATATTCATGATCAGGCCAACGGCAAACAGGCCAACGGCAATCGAGGCGATCACAAGAAACGAACGCACCTTATTGCCCCACAGGTCGGTGAGCACTTTCTTCCAGCGCGGGCGGAAACCCGGTTTGACCACCGGCCTGTGACGTGTCATCGCCACCTCCAAAAACGGGAACGCGGCTTGCGGGCAGGCGGCTGCTGCGGCTGATCATCAAGCTGCGGCACCTCGCTGTGCAACTGAGAGCGCGGTGAACTCGCCGGGCAGAGTTGCTGGCTGCGCTGTCGTGCGGCCTGGCGTAAGGCGGCTTCTGCGGTGGTGTTTTGCGATAACCACTGGCTGAACAGACCTTGCGCCACGCACAGCATCTCGACCGGTCCTTGCGCGCGGCAGACGATGTCGCAATCCTCGGTTTCGAGCATCTCCAGGTGGCTAAAATACGTTCCCGGCACTAAGACGCCGATCGGCTCCTCACCCCTGCGCCGACCCTGGCGCAATATTTCTACCTGGCCGCTGCAGAGAACGTACAATCCTTCATCCATGGCGCCCTGGCGGGCAATCGTTGCGCCATGCTCATAACGGCGAGGCACGGCCAACTTACCGATCTGCAACATCTGCGGGTGGGTGAGCACCGGCAAAGCCTGGACCACGTATTCGTTGACCAGTTCGCCGTCGGAGATCAGGATGCGGCGGGCCGCTCGGTGAGCCAGGGTGGGGTCGTGTGTGACGATCAGGATCGTCTTGCCACGCGCTGCCAGGTCGGCAAAAATCTTCAAGACAGTTTCGGCCGTCCGCGAGTCCAGGTTGCCGGTCGGTTCGTCGGCGACGACGATCGGCGGATCGTTGGCCAGGGCGCGCGCGATGGCGGCGATCTGCTGTTGCCCACCGGAAAGCGCTGCGGGCAGCTTGTCGGCCATGTCTTCGAGAGCGAGCAGGCGCAGCAAAGCACAGGCCCGCTCTTCACGCTCGCTCTGGGGATATACGCTGGCGTAATCCATTGCCAGCAAAATGTTTTCGAGAATGCTCAAGGTAGGTAAGAGCTGGAAAAACTGAAAAACGATCCCCATGGCCCTGCCGCGCCAGACGGCCAACTGGCCCTCGTTCATCTGGTGAAGCTGTGCGTCTTCCACACGTACCAGCCCCGACGTCGGATGGTCGATACCGGTGAGCATATTGAGCAGCGTCGATTTGCCGCTGCCTGACTTTCCCATGATGGCGGCAAAATCGCCGCGCTGAAAGGACAGGTTGATCCCCTTCAGGGCGTGGTATTCGCCCGCCGATGTCTTGAAGATCTTGTGGACGTTCTCCAGCTGGATCAAAGGCGCTTCGGGCGGGGTGAGCGGGATCGGCGTCGTTTGCATGGGAGCTTAAATTGCCTCGAACTGCGGCTGATCGGTAACTTGCCCATCGGCGATCCAGATCACGCGTGAATAACGGTCGAAAAAGCTCGGATCGTGTGAGACCATCAAAATCGTCTTTCCTTGGCGCACGAGGTCCTCGAAAATGCGAAAAATCACCTCAGCGGTCACCGAATCGAGCCGCCCGGTCGGTTCATCGGCCACCAGAATGGGTGGATCGTTGGCCAGGGCACGCGCGATCGCCACGCGCTGCTGCTGGCCGCCTGAAATGTCGGCAGGCAATTTATAGGCGTGTTCTTCCAGTTCGACCGCCTGCAAGAGCGCCATCGCGCGCTCAGGGCTGCGCAGTGGGCGGTACAGGCTGGCGAAATCCATCGCCATCATCACGTTATCGAGCAGGTTGAGGGTGGGCATGAGTTGGAACGACTGAAAGATCACGCCCAGGTTACGCCCCCGCCACCTGGCGGCCTGGTTCTCTCCCAACTTGTGGACGGCCACCTCTTCCACCCAGATTTCGCCCGATGTCAGATGATCGACCCCGGTCAGCAAATTGACCAGGGTTGTCTTGCCGGCGCCCGACTTTCCCAGGACCCCGATGAACTCTCCCGGATAGATTTCAGCATCGATGCCTCGTAATGCGAAAAAATCGCCTGCCAGGGTCTTGTACGCTTTCGCCACCTGGCGGAAGGTGATGAGGGGTTGGTTCGAGACAAAAGGGGAAGCGGGCATATTGATGGTGAATGCGAACGGGTTTGCGGGCAAGGCAACGGTCACCCCACAAAGCAATTATAGCACCGCCGTTTTGTACCGGCTGTTCGCAGAAATGAAAGTCGCGTAAGAATTCTGCGGCAGCCGTGAATCCTACATCAAGTGCTCGATCACCACCCGAATACCAATCCCGATCAACACCAGGCCACCGATAACCTCCATCCGCTTGCCGAACTTCTCCCCCAGCTTGTTCCCGGCCTGCAAGCCGATTGCGGAAAGCGCCACCGTCACGACTCCGATTACCAGCGACGGAAAAAGGACGGGGGTGCCGATCATTGCCATACCGAGGCCGACCGCCATGGCGTCGATGCTGGTAGCAACGCAAAGCGTCATCAGGATTTTTCCTTTGGATGGGTTCGACGGGTAACATTCCCGCTCGGGATCGAGGCCTGCCCGAATCATGCTGCCCCCCACGTATGCCAGCAAAGCCATGGCGACCCAGTGATCGAACGCCGTGATGAAACTGGCGACCGTGCTGCCTGCCAGCCACCCCAACAACGTCATGCCGGCCTGGAAGACGCCGAAGTGCCAGGCCAGGCGGAATTTTGCACGACGGTCTTTGGCTGCGCCTGCTGTGGCAACGCCCAAAGAAACGGCAAAGGCATCCATCGCCAGGCCGACAGCAATCAGGAAAGAAGTTGTCAACGTTGCAGCAAGCGTCATCTTTTCTCCAAAGTTGTCGGATGCTCATGAAGCGTTGCCAGGACAACTTAAACCGCAGCGACAAAAACTCGAAGCCTGCCTTCGCCGGCCGAAAATCCGCTGGCGAAGGCAGGCTTTATGGGTCTTGTTGTGCGATGCAGCCCGCGTCGCCCGTTACTTGGCATAGTCGACGGCCCGCGTCTCGCGGATCACCGTCACGCGGATTTGGCCGGGGTATTGCATCGTCTCTTCGATATTCTTGGCGATGTCGCGCGCCAGGCGGATCGAGTCGAGATCGTCGATCTCTTCCGGCTTGACGAAGATACGCACTTCGCGGCCGGCCTGCAAGGCGTAGCTTTGCGTCACACCCTTGTAGGAATTGGCAATGTCTTCGAGCGAGCGCACGCGCTTGAGATACTGCTCCAGACTCTCGCGACGAGCGCCGGGGCGGGCACCGGAAATTGCGTCGGCGGCTTCGACGATCACGGCTTCGACCGATTCCTGGTCGATTTCGTGGTGGTGTGCGGCAATGCAGTTGATCACCTTCGGATTTACCCCGTAGCGCTTGGCCAGGTCGGCGCCGATTTGCGCATGGGTGCCCTCAGTATTGTGGTCGATCGCCTTGCCGAGATCGTGCAGCAAAGCGCCGGCACGCGCCACTTCGACGTCTGCGCCCAACTCGGCGGCGATCACGGCAGCCAACTGTGCGGTTTCGACGGCATGACCCAACTGGTTCTGCCCGTAGGACGTGCGGTATTTGAGCCGCCCAAGTACTTTGGTGATTTCCGGGTGCAGCCCGGGAACGCCGGCATCGTAGGCGGCTTGCTCTCCAGCCTCGACAATCGATTTATCGACTTCGCGCTGCTCTGTCTTAAGGATTTTCTCGACGTGTGCCGGGTGGATGCGGCCGTCGAGCACCAGCTTGGCCAGCGCGCGCCGGGCAACCTCACGCCGCACCGGATCGAAACAGGAAATGGTGACGGCCTCGGGCGTATCGTCGACGATCACGTCGACGCCGGCGAGCTGCTCGAAAGCGTTGATATTGCGCCCGTTACGGCCGATGATGCGTCCTTTCATTTCATCCGAAGGAAGTTCTACTACCGAAGTGGTCACTTCGTTGACGTGTTCGGATGCCACACGTTGGATGGCGCCGGCGATCAACTCGCGGGCACGGCGCTCGCCCTCCTCGCGCGCTTCGGCCTCCACCTGGCGCATGATACGGGCCATATCGGAACGGGCCTCTTTTTCGACCTCGGCCAGCAAGACGCCGCGTGCATCGTCCACGCTCATTTGAGAAATCTTTTGCAGTTCCTCGACTTCCTGTGCGTGGAGCTTCTCGATCTCGCCCGCCCGACGGTCGATCTGGCTCTGGCGTTTGTTGATGTTCTGCTCACGTTTCTCCAGGCGCTCTGTCCGGGAATCCATTTCCTCGCGCCGGCGTTGAAGGCGATCTTCTTCACGGCTGAGTTCAGAACGGCGGCGGCTCAACTCCGTTTCGGCGGCCTGGCGAACTTGCAGGGCCTTGTCTTTCGCCTGCAACTCGATCTGCTGGGCCTGCTCGCGTGCCAGGGTCACGATTTGCTCTGCCTCGACCCGCTGCTTTTGTTGAAATGTTTGAAATTGATACTGTTTGATCACATAGCCGATCGCTCCTCCAATACCCAGCGCGATCACGGCGGCTACGATGATAGGAATTACGTCCATAAGATTTACCTCGCTAAATTAAGTTGCGTCATCGAATGACTCGTCTTCAGAATGTTGCTCGTTCCACACGCGCCGGACGACCGGCGCAATCACTTCATAGTTGAAACCGCGACGGGCCAAAAAAGCACCCAGCTTTTGGCGAAATTCTTGCCATGCAAGCGCCTGCAAACGGCGGCCCTGCTTCAAGGCTACCTGGTAAGCCATCGCTCCTTCATCCACGTCGGCAAGCGCTTCGGCGATCTGCGCCTCTTGCAGGCCACGCTGGCGCAACTCGACGCGTAAGGCGCGCCGGCTACGCGGGCGGAACGTGGCGCGTGCTTCGACAAAGTTGCGGGCAAAACGGTTGTCGTTGACGACACCACTTTCTTGCAAACGCGCCAGCAAGTCAGTAATGATCTCGTCTGAAAAACCGCGCTCGCGTAAGCGGCGCTCGATTTCGGCCACCGTACGCTCGCGGCGTTCGAGAAGGCGGTAGGCCTGTTGGTAAGCAGCTTCACGGCCGTCTTTTTCGAGCAAGGCTGCCAGTTGCGTTTCGGTTACCTCCTGGCCGATGCGCAGCCAGGCCGCCGTAATGCGATAGAGCGCACAACGATATTCGCCATCCACATAGACATTAATGCGTTGGGGATTACGTTTTTGCTGTTTGAGCGCTGTAACCACTGCCATCATAAGCCACTTTAAACAAACACAGCCGCACCCTCTCAAAGGGCCACGGCTGCGAAAAAGACTGGCGTTCTCAGACGAATACGGAATCTGGGACGGAAAAAGATCAGACAGTGGAAGTACACTCAGTCTGACAAGGCTCTTGAAACGCTGTTGGATGCTGGATACCGGTCATCACCATTGACTTCCTATAAGCTTTCCATGCACAACAGTTGCAAACCAAAGCACAATAACCCAAAAACCGCCACGCCAAATGACGCGGTTTCTACTGAGACGAGCAATTTCATCGCCATGGCCGCATGAAATGGTTTTTCGCGTTAGCGCAAGGACCTGCGGCCAGGTTGAAAGCAAAGATCAACTACAGAAGGGAAAAGCTTTCAACCAGAAAAGTATTCTCGAGAAAAATTCTTCCACAAAAACAGGAAGAATTGACATTGCAGAAGGTATTGAAATTATACATGATCTCGGCAAATTTGGTGTGAAGAGGGCGGAAAAACAGGGGCGGGCGGTATAATTGGCATCAAAATTCGCCATGCGACGACACTGTAGCCTGCTTTTACTTCTGTTTTTCTTCATCGCAGCCTGTACCCCGCAGGCTGTACGTCCGACGCGTACGCCCTACCAGACGGACACACCCAGCCCCGTACCCACGAAAACGCTGCCCCCGACCACAACGCCTACGCCGCGCAGCCTGGATGCCACGGTTTCGATCTGGCACTCCTGGAACGAAGGGCAGGTTGTGGCCCTCGATCAAATTCTGCGGGCTTTCCAGGGCGCTTACCCAAACGTGCGTTTCGACGTTCGCTATATTCCCGCGGAAGACCTGCAAGCGCGTTATCACCAGGCAGCGTACAACGGCAGCGGCCCGACAATTTTGCTCGGGCAAGCCGCATGGGGAGAAGCCTACGCACGCCAGCATCTCGTCGCCGATCTGACGCCCTTCGTCCATAATTCGCTGCGCCAATCGCTGATGCCGCCCGCCGTCAACCTCGGTTTTTCCCGCGGGCAGTGGATTGGCTTGCCTTATGCAGTCAGTGGCGTCGTACTGTACCGCAACCCGTCGATCGTACCACAGGCTGCGGCCAACTTTGCTGGCCTGATCGACGCTTCACTGGCCGTTACCAAGGGCGGTGTCGTCGGGGCAGACCTGGAGCGCGGGCCGCTTTATTCGGGTGCGCACCTGTATGGTTTGGGCGGTAGCCTGATGGACGACAATTGTAACCCGACGTTCAACACCGATAGCGGTTTGCTGTGGGTGGATTTACTGCGTGATTTTCAGTTGGCCGGCCCAGTCGAACTCAACACCAACCGCGATCTGCGCCTGTTCAAAGAGGCCACCGCCGGGATGATCGTCGAAGGAACCTGGAAACGGGTCGAGTTGTCCCAGGCTGTTGGATGGCGCAATATCGTCATCGATCCTTGGCCGGATACTGCGGCTGGGAAACTGTCAGGGTTCGTGTGGGCAGAGAGCCTGTATCTCAATATCAACGCAGTGGGGGATGAACAAGCTGCGGCAACACGGTTGATGACTTATTTTCTGACGCATGAAGTGCAAACCCTGCTGGCTGAGGTCGGCTTTATCCCTTCCGTGACCGCGGCTCAGCCTCGCGATGCACTCATCCAGCAGGCAGCCACGGCGCTGGCCGGTGGCACAGCTTATCCCTTGTGCCCCGAGCAAGGGGTCTATTGGGATGCGCTCACATCAGCCTTGTACGCGATTTTCACAGAAAACGCCGACCCGGCAACTGCTTTGCAGCAGGCGGCGTTGGCAATCGAGACCCGGTTGATTGAAATCCGCACTTCTCCTTGAAAGATTATCTGAAAAGTGCCACCGCCAGGTGCGACGCACTTCCATACGGGTAGAGGATGCCTGTTTCTGGCCGGAAAAGTGTGTTGACCTTGTTTTTTCAGACAGCTTCTGAGAGGACGAACGCCTGGGTTCGTCGCCATTTTTGCGTTTCGTCCAAAGAATCTCTCTGCAAACCCGGCCGGTTTTTGGTATACTTATTCCACGCCAGAAAACGAGGCCTATGGATTTAGATTTTCCTGAAATACAAATTGCTCAGCCGTTCCTTTTCGATTACGCCAACGTGATCACCAATGCAGTGGAGCTTTTCCCTGCCGTATGGAGCGCCGCTGAGGACATCACCTCACCTGATACCAACTTACGCCGATCAGGCTTGGCTCGCCTGCGCGAGTTGAATGCACCGCGCGTTTCGCCATTGGTAGCCTACCTGATCGCCGCACGCTTAGACGATCCCGATTTAGGCTTGCGCAAACAAGTGGTGGAAACGGTCGGGGAGTTGCTTCTTCCCGACGAAGACGGTTTCAGCACCCCTGAAAACGTGCGGCGGCATTTGCTCAATCGCCTGACACAGATACGCACGCGTACTTTGTTGTGCTTGCTCGAAGTTGCCGCCGCGTACCCCCAAACCGAAACGCACATTTTTCACATCCTGAAGTCTTGTCCGCTGGCAAGCGGTTACCTGTGCGATATCGTGGCCGACCGGCAAGTGCCGGTTGCCGTACGCACGCAGGCGGTGCATTTTATTGGGCAAGTCGGGTACACCGATGCGATCGCTGCACTCGAACGCCAGGAGAACCGCCTGACATCACGCCTGATGGGGCAGCAAAGTATGTCGTTTGTCGGCCCTGCCGCTGCGGCTGAAGAAGCCGATCTGCTGCCGGCGATCGAAAAAGCGCTGGCGCTGTTGAAAGCGCCTTGAGCGTTTTCTTCCCCTGCACAAAGCCGTACACGGCTTCTTTGCTATCGGTTCTCCCGCTTTCGCTGCGAAAGAATTCATGTGCGGCCCGAGGTTCCACCCACCTCGGGCCGTTATGGTAACGTGGCGCCACAGTTGGCGCAGAAATTTTCCCCAGGTTTAAAGACAAAACCACATTTCTTGCAAGTGTTCGGTTGCACTTTTCCCAAGGGCGCCCCACAAGCAATGCAAGCAGGCTCGCCAACCGGGTTAGCCGTATTGCAATAGGCGCACACCATCCGCCGCAAGCGTTCGGAGAGTTCGTGTGAAGCTCCGGCGGCGCGGGCGGCCGCCTCGATCGTTTTCCACACTTTCTCAGAAAGCTGTAGATTTTCGACATCCTGTGCCAGGTCATCCAGGCGGCCTAAGAGGTTCCAAGGGTTGAGCAACGTAGAAAGTGCGGTCTGGCCGAGGCTGGCCGCAACCCCCCACATTCCCTGTTCGCCCATCTGGATGGAAACGCCGTCTTCCACCCGCTGGATTTGCACCGTCAACGCCGTCTGCCCACCTGACATGGGGCGATCGCGCGTCGCAATTTGAACGGCCACAGTTCTGCCTTGCCCATATTGGGCCGCACGCAGGTTCCCCCGGTTGAAAGCCGCCACCAACGTGCGGGCAAGGTCCTCCGGGGTCAACTTACCGTGAAAAATGCGCGGTTCCATCAAGTATCCTTTCTCACAGTTTTCCAATCAACTAATATGCGTTGACAGATTATAATCTACTGCACTTACGCAAAAAAAGGGTTGTCAGTTTTGAAAATAAACCAACCCGGCACGTAATCTTATGAAGCGATCACGATCCAACCCGAAACGGGAATTTGCCCGTGTTGCCCTTTACGGCAGCTTCTTCCTCTTCCTGCTTTTTAGCATGTTCTGGACTCTCGAGGCAGAGGCCGGTGCGCCGGCGCAGCAGCCTACCGGTTCGATCCCCACGGTGACCAGCAGCCCCAGCAGCCTGATGATCACCCCGAAAACCGGCGCGGGCGCCGAAGAGCAGGTCAATATACGCGCCGGCCCGGGGCGTGACTATGCCAAGGTGGGTGTGCTGACCATTGGACAGTACGCACCGGCCCTGGGCCGCACGCCCGGCGTTACCGGAGAAGGCGGCGACTGGATTCTCATTTCCTACCCGGGCGCGCCCGATGGGATCGGGTGGGTCTTCGCCTACGTGGTCGATACGGTTGGCGAAGGCCAATTGCCCATCGTCGAACCGCCGGCCGCACCGCCGCCAAAAACTACCCCCACCATCGATCCGACGTTGGCGGCGCGATTTATCGTCGCGGCGCCGCCCACAAGGCCGCCCACGTTTACCGCACCGCCGCCCTTGGCCATTCCTACGTATCGGGCAAGCAGTGCCATCGCGCAGGCTCCGCGTATCCCCATGGGTTTCTGGATCATTGGCATGGGTGTCGTCGGTTTGTTTGGTGTTTTTATTTCCATTCTGCGGGGCCGTTAATGCCTACTCCCAACGCCTTATGTAGAAAAACACAGAATTAAGAGTAGGGTTAGGCCTGTCCCGCTTTATGCGAGTTAGGGTTGGATAACGAAAAAAGGCTGCATCCGGCAGCCTTTTTGTTTCTTGATGGTTCTTACAGTGGGCGAAATCAGTGATGACCACCGCAACCGCAGCTTCCGCCACCAGCACTGCCTGCTTCGCCGGATGTACGGAAAGAACTGCCACAGCCACAGGTAGAAACCGCATTAGGGTTGTGAATTTTGAAACCGCTCCCCATCAACTCGTCCACGTAGTCGACCGTCGCCCCACGCAGATACTCGATGGAAACTTCATCGATAACAACCCTGACGCCATATTGCTCGAACACTTGATCCTGTTCGCGGGCATTTCCCTCCAGGGCCATGCCATATTGGAAACCCGAGCAACCGCCGCCCGAAATAAACACCCGTAAAGCATATCCTTCCAGTTCACGCTTGGCCATCAGGTCCCGAATGGCTGCGGCAGCGCTTTCGGTGAGCGAGATTGTATTCAGATCGGTCTGTTCGACAGCATTATCCATATCATACTCCTGAGCAATTTGCGGTGAACGTTTCCCGCAGGAACGAGCAGGCCGCAAACTGCCAAAAACAACTCTAATTCGGATAAATTTTATCAAATTTTATCCTGAGCGTCAATGCCTGGGGTAGAGTATAATCCAATCCCGTGAATGATTGGCCTGCACTTTTTGCCTTAATCTTAACCCTGGCTGCCGGCTTTTTGCTGATCTCTGAGAAACTGCGCCCCGATGTCGTGGGTTTACTGGTCCTGGTGATCTTGGGGCTGACGCGCGTCGTGCCGGTCGAGGCTTTGTTTAGCGGCTTTAGCGGGTCGGCTGTGATGACGATCCTGGGCGTTTCGATCCTCTCTGAAGGGCTACGCCAAACGGGAGTCGCACGACAGCTTGGACGGGGAATGCAGTGGATTGGCGGCAAACAGGAGGCCCGGTTAATCCTGGTTTCGCTGCTTGCATCGGCGGGATTGTCCCTCTTTATGAACAATATTGCGGCGGTGGGCGTATTATTACCAGCCGTAACCGTGTTATCCCGGCAAACGCGCTTCTCCGCCCAACGATTGATGATGCCTCTGGCTTACGGAGTCCTGCTGGGCGGCATGGCCACTTTGTTGACAACGTCCAACATTATCGTCAGCAGTGCATTGCGCAGCGCCGGTTACGAACCCTTTGGCCTGTTGGATTTCTTCCCCATCGGCTTTCCAATTGTGGTCGTGGGCGCCCTGTACATGGTTTTTGTGGGACGCAGGCTGCTGCCGCTCCCTTCCTCGAAGCAAAGGACATCACCGGACCAACAACTGAACATTGCGCTTTTGAACCTGTACGGCATCGAAGAAAACCTGCACCATATTTTCGTTCAACCCGGTTCTATATTGGCCGGGCGCGATATTGCCAATGGACAGTGGTACCAGCGTTTTGGCCTGTCGGTTGTTGGCTTGATCCGCAATGGAAGGGCGCAAATGGCGCCGGGCAAAGACGAACAGGTATGGGCTGAAGACATTGTGCTGGCACAGGGTATCCCCAATCAGGCTATGTTGGCCCCTTACGGGTTGAAGTTGCTTGGCGCGCCGACGATCCCGATGCAGGTCACCGACGACGCCGTAATCTTGGCCGAAGTGGTGCTCGCGCCGCACAATCAATTCGTCGGGAAAAGCTTGCGCGAAATTCACTTTCGCGAAAAGTATGGCTTCAATGTGTTGGCCTTCTGGCGCGAAGGGAAACCCCTGCAAAACGACCTCGCCGAGACACCTTTGCACTACGGCGATGCCTTGTTGGTGCAGGGACATGCGTCGCAATTGCGGATGCTGCGTTCGGAGTCAGATTTCATCGTCCTCGAGGAAGACTCGGATCCGATCAAGAACCCGCAAAAAGGCTGGTTGGCGGTTGCCATCACGACGTTGGCCCTTTTGCTGGCTGCAACCGATTTGTTACCCATGGCCGTTGCGGCAATGGCCGGTGCCGTGGGATTGCTGTTGAGCAATTGCTTGAGCATGGAAGATGCCTACCGGGCGATTGAGTGGAAAGCAATCTTTTTGATCGCCGGCATGTGGCCATTAAGCACGGCCATTCTTTCCAGTGGGTTGGCCGAGCAAGTGGTGAAACAGATCTTGTATTTCTTTGGGCATCCACCGGCCCTCGTCCTGGCTGCAATCCTGCTGGGCATTACTTTTGTGCTCACGCAGTTGATGGGCGGGCAGGTGGCCTCACTCGTTATGGCGCCCCTCGCAATTTCTGCCGCACAAACGCTCGGCATCGACGCGCGGGGAATGGGCATGGCCGTGGCCCTGGCCTGTTCGCTGGCTTTTCCATCACCGTTTGGTCACCCGGTCAATATTGTGGTCATGAGCGCCGGCGGCTATACGTTCAAAGATTATTTACGCGTGGGTGGCCCCTTGACGATCCTGGTTGCCATCCTGATCCTGTTTGGTCTCCACCTTTTCTGGAATGTATGATGGACAATAGCGATCCCCCGAACTTCTCTCAAGCCGACGTCGATTCGGTCTGGACCTATCGCGGTTATCGAATGCGGGTGGGAGAGTTTACCACCGCCATGGTGCATTTCTTTCGCGCCGAGGTCACGCGTTCGAACGTCTGGCGGCAACGGCTCGATGCGACGACCAACTGGGCCGTTGCCACGACCGGCGCCGCTGTGAGCCTCGCCTTTACCAATATCGAGTCGTATGCCAATGTAATTTTATTGAATTTCTTGTTGGTAACCATGTTTTTGTGGATCGAAGCGCGCCGCTACCGCTATTACGAACTCTGGAGTGAACGTGTGCGTTTGTTGGAAACCGATTTCTTCGCCGCGATGCTGGTACCGCCTTTCGCACCTTCGGCGTCGTGGGCGGAAGGGCTGGCTGAAAGCCTGTTGCAACCCGATTTTCCAGTTTCGATGCTGGAAGCGCTGGGCCGGCGCGTACGGCACAATTATTGGTGGTTATACCTGGCCGTCTTGATCTCCTGGGTTGGAAAACTCTACCTGCATCCCTTGCCGGCTAACTCGTTTACAGAGCTGGTGACGCGGGCAGCTATCGGGCCACTCGATGGCGGAATTATTTTCCTGGCTACCATCCTGTATGTGAGCGTCCTTTTCTTGATCGGCTTGCTGACGGTAGGCATGCACGATGCCACAGGCGAGGTGCTGCCGCGCTTCATCGGCGAACGGATGGGACCGGCGAAAGTACCCGGGCAGGGAGTACAAGCCTGGTTCCGCCGGGCGAATCGCCGCAAGCAGTTCCTTGCCGTGATCATCACCGGGCAAGCGGAAGCGATCAGCCGCCAAATTTTTGAAAAGTTGAAACGCGGTGCCACGCACCTGGCCGGCATGGGCATGTACACCGGCGAAGCGCGCGACATCCTGCTGTGCGCGCTGACGGTGACGGAAATCAACCAGTTGAAGGCGCTTGTCAGCGAGCAGGACGCCACGGCGTTCGTGATCATCTCTCCGGCGCAAGAAGTCCTCGGCCGCGGTTTCATGCCGCTTTCAGAAAAGGAATAGAAAAAGATGAGAAAGCCTCTCACGCCCAACAAAGTACTTTCTACGGCGGGTATAGCATTGTACTTCACAGGGTTACTCCTTACCCTGCTGCTGGCCATCCTGGCAATCTGGGCAGATTACGAAGCGCTCTTCTATGGCTTTGTTCGCTACAGCAACGAGCCAGTGCCGGAGGTAAGTTGTCCCATCCTGGTCACCCCCAACCAGCCAGCGTTTGTCGTGGTAAATTTCACCAACCCGCTTGACAAGGAAATCTCGCTTCTGGTGCGGACCAACTTCAGCGGGCCTGGCCTGCTGCGCGCCGAAGAAACCCGGCTTTCACTCGCGCCCAGGGAGAGCAAGCAAATGTCCTGGCAGGTCGGCCTGGAACAAGTCGACCTCGGCCGTTTCATTTTCGCGCAGATCAGCCATCTTCCGGCATCCACACTGCCGTACCGTCAGAGCATGTGTGGGATGGTCATGATGAACGTACCTTTTTTGAGTGGGGAACAGCTTTTTGCTGTGTGGTTTTTTGCGGCGACAGGCAGCCTGGTTGCAGGCGTCTTTCTGTGTTACACAAACGGCAGGTTGGCTACGCAGGCGAAGCTATCGTTCTACAACGCTATGCGCTTTATGGCGGTAACGGCACTGTGCGCCTTGCTCGCCGGGATGCAGGGTTGGTGGATGCCGGGGGCTGCGCTCCTGGTTGTTTGCATCATCAGCGTGGCTGCCGGCCTGGGCTGGAAGCTGCTCGCATAATTCCCTCACCCAGGTTTGCTCGCTGGCGGGAAGAGCGGGCAAGATGCCCGCCGCCCCAGGTGGGTCAGCCGCCCTGGCCAAAAAGCCGGATTGATCCGGCGCTGTGTTGTAGCCCGGGCATTCATGCCCGGGCGGGGGCAGGCTGCGGTACTTGATGCGGTGGGGGGTGTCGGCGGCTATTCCCAGGCGGCGTTTGCGGTCAGCGGTAAGGCTGACCGCCCCCCTTAGCGCTTCAGGTTGCGGTACTTGATGCGGTGGGGGGTGTCGGCGGCTATTCCCAGGCGGCGTTTGCGGTCAGCGGTAAGGCTGACCGCCCCCCTTAGCGCTTCAGGCTGCGGTACTTGATGCGGTGGGGGGTGTCGGCGGCTATTCCCAGGCGGCGTTTGCGGTCAGCCTCGTAGTCGGAAAAATTCCCATCGAACCAGAAAGTGCCACCATCTTCTTCGAAGGCCAGGATATGTGTGGCGACGCGGTCGAGAAACCAGCGGTCGTGGCTGACGACCACCGCACAACCGGCGAAGCTGTCGAGCGCCTCTTCAAGGGCGCGCAGCGTGTTGACATCGAGGTCGTTGGTCGGCTCGTCGAGCAGAATTACGTTGGCCTCCTGCTTGAGAATCTTCGCCAGGTGAACGCGGTTGCGTTCACCACCGGAAAGCGTGCCAACCTTCTTTTGCTGATCGCCCCCCTGGAAATTGAAGCTGGCCACGTAGGCTCTGGAATTGAAGCGGCGCGTCCCCAAAACGAGCGTTTCCTCACCATCGGAAATTTCCTGCCAGACGTTGTTTTCGGGGTTGAGCGTCTGCCGTGATTGATCGACATACGCCAGTTGCACGGTTTCTCCGATGCGCAGCGTGCCGCTATCGGGCTTCTCCTGGCCGGTGATCAGTTTTAGCAAGGTCGTCTTCCCGGCACCGTTAGGCCCGATCACGCCGACGATGGAGCCGGGTGGAACGGACAGATCGAGAGCATCGATCAGTAAGCGGTCGCCGTAGGCTTTCGAGACTCCTTTCATCTCGATAACCATATCGCCCAGGCGCGGGCCTGGGGGAATGTAAATCTCCTGTTCGCCGCGGTACTGCTCGGCTTCCTGGCCGAGGAGCTTTTCGTAGGCGCTGACACGCGCCTTCCCTTTGGCCTGCCGGGCCTTGGGCGAGAGGCGGATCCATTCCAACTCGCGTTCCAGCGTTTTGATGCGTTTGCTCTCGGATTGTTCCTCACGGCGCAGGCGTTCCTGCTTCTGTTCCAGCCAGGAGGAATAGTTGCCCTTCCAAGGGATGCCGTAACCGCGGTCGAGCTCCAGTATCCAGCCGGCCACGTTATCGAGAAAATAACGATCGTGTGTGACGGCGATCACCGTTCCGCGGTACTGCTGCAAATGGCGCTCCAGCCAGGCCACCGATTCGGCGTCGAGGTGATTGGTCGGTTCGTCGAGCAGGAGAATGTCGGGCTCGGTCAAGAGCAGGCGGGTGAGCGCCACGCGCCGCCGCTCGCCGCCCGAAAGCACTCTGACGGGCGTATCGCCGGACGGGCAGCGCAGGGCATCCATCGCCATCTCCAGGCGGCTGTCGAGATTCCAGGCGTCCAGGCGCTCCAGTTCGTCTTGCAGCCTGGCCTGCTCGGCGATCAGGGCATCGAAATCGGCATCGGGATCGGAGAACTTCTCGTTGACGGCATCGAAACGGGCCAGCAGGTCTTTGGTGGGCTGGACGGCTTCCTCGACCACCTGCTTGACCGTCTTGCTGTCGTCCAACTCAGGCTCCTGCTCGAGCAGGCCAACCGAATAGCCTTTCGAAAACATCACTTCACCGGTGTAGCCGGTATCTTTGCCGGCAATGATGCGCAGCAAGGTCGATTTGCCGGCCCCATTCAGGCCAAGCACACCGATCTTGGCCCCATAATAGAAGCCAAGCGAAATGTCACGAATGACTTGCTTGTTGGTTGGCGGAAAGGTGCGGCTGACACGCACCATGGAGAAGATGACTTGTTGATTGTCTACGGTCATGGAGTCGGTTTCCCATTCTTCAAATAGCTGATAAATTCACGATAGTCGAAATCGGGTGTCACTGCACCTGATCGTGGTTGAGCTTTTCCCATCCCCCTGGCCTGCGAACCAAAGGGTTCGTCATTCCCGCTGGCCCGAGGGGGAGAGTCCACGGTTGTTACTAATGTAGTGACAGCCTTCATGCGGGTTAGCGCTTAACCCATACACGCTGTGCAGAAAAATCACAGAATTAAGAGCAGGGTTGGGGATATTTTAGCCGAAATTTTCGCTACGGCCTGCTCCAGAGTTTCAACCCACTGGCATTAACGAAGTGGGATAATTCCGGTTTCGCCAAGGTACGGAAGCGCTTCACAAGACCTTGCAAGACCTGCGCAACGCAATGTGCCCGCCGGCAGGCGGGCACATTGGCAAGTAAGCTGGCAGCTACCCGCTGCTGGCTTTGGGCAGGTAGGGCATGATTGCCTTGGCCAGGTTGCTGGTGGGCATAGTCTGCAGCCAGACTCGCCCGGGGCCGCGCAGGGTTGCCAGGAAGAGGCCTTCGCCGCCGAAGAAGATATTCGTCAGGCCTTTGACCATTTCGATGTCGAAGGATACGCTCGGCTCGTACATGGCCACGTGACCGGTATCTACCTTGAGCACCTGATTGGGACCCAGGGTATATTCCATGATTTCACCGTCCAGACAGACGAACGCCACACCCGGCCCACTGATCTTCTGAAGGATGAAGCCTTCACCGCCAAAAAGCCCGGCACCCAGGCGCTTGCGAAAATGGATGCTCAGGCCGGCCGTCTTTTCAGCGCAGAGAAAGGCGGTTTTCTGGCAGATCATTTCTTGTCCGGCGGCGAGGTGCAGCGGCACGATCTTGCCGGGAAAATCGGACGCAAAGGCGATCATCCCTTTGCCGCGCTGGCTGGTGTATTCCACCAGGAAAAGCGATTCGCCGCTGACGGCACGCGCCAACGCGCCGCCGATGCCGCCACCACGGCCAGAAGTTTTCATATCGATGTTAGCGGTCATCCAGGCCATGCCGCCGCTCTCCGAATAAACCGTCTCACCGGGATCGAGTTCCATAACAACTGCCTGCAAGGTGGTCCCGATGATCTTGTATTCCATTCCCGTTTCGCCTTTGCCGCTGATGGCGACGGGCGCGTCGGGCAGATCCACGCGTTGGCCTGGGGTGTTGGGGGTCAGTTCCATAAGTGTGCTCCTTTCTGGGGTAAGCGGGCGAACATACGGGTTCGCCCTTGCTTTTGCGTTATCCCGCGGTAAATCAATTGTATCCTGTTTCGGGTTTCTGCAATACAATGGTATTCATGCAAACCAGTTGGCGGATTCCACTTGTGTACGGGGCCGGTGCGCTTGGGGTTGCAGCAACCGGATTCGTCACCAGCAGTTGGCTGCTTTACTTTTACGTGCCGCCGGACGGCGTGGCGCGTTTCCCGGCCGGCTGGTACGGGCTGGCCACGCTGGCCAGCTATGCCTTTAGCATGATTCTCATTCCCTGGATCGGTTACATTTCCGATCGCACCCAGACGCGTTGGGGCCGGCGTTATCCCTTTCTGGCGCTTTCTGCATTACCGGCTACCTTATTCTTTCTCATGCTGTGGATGCCGCCCGCTGCCGCAGAATCGCCGCACAACTTCTTTCACCTGCTCTTCTTCTTAATAGCTTTCAAAGCGGCCACGGGGTTCTACCAGGTACCTTACCAGGCGCTGCTGACCGACCTGGCCGACAGCGACACGCTGCGCGTCCGTCTTTCGGCGTGGCAGTCGGCCTGCATGCTGCTTGGCTTCTTGCTCGGCGGGGTGGCCGGGCTGGCGATCGAACGCGGTGGGTACCGGCAGATGGCCTTGATCTATGCCGTTATCATGCTGGTTACCCATTTCCTACCCCTGCTTGCCGGGAGGCCTCAGAACTACCCCATCCCCTGCGAAAAGCCGGCCTTCGGCAAGAGCCTGCGTGTGACCCTGAGCAACCGGGTCTTTCTCCTGTTTACTACGGTGTGGACGTTGAGCGTGATGGCGTCTTCCCTGGTGCAGTCGAGCATTCCCTACCTGGCCACCGAGGTCTGTGAAATGTCCGAAGGTGATACGGTTTATTTTTTCATTCCAGCGGTGCTTGCATCCCTGATCTGCTACCCGCTGATCACGCACCTGGCACGTCGCTTTGGCAAGTGGCGTGTTTACGCCGGAGCCTTACTAGCATCGGCTTTGGTTTACCCGGCGACCATGCTGCTCGGGCGCTGGCTGCTGCTGCCCTTGCCGCTCCAGTGTGCCTCGTGGGCGGTTTTGCAGGCAGCTGCCGTCTCGGGGACGCTCGTCTTGTCGGTGGCTTTTGTGGCCGAGGTTACCGTTTACGACCAACAGGCTACCGGCGAGCGGCGTGAGGGTATGTACTTTGCAATTGCCAAGGTTTTCGAACAACTGCTCACCGGGTTGGCGTCACTGCTTTTGCCTTTGTTGCTCTTGCTGGGGCGCAGCCGCCTGGACGCTCACGGCCCCCTGGGGGTGCGCCTGGCCGGCGTAATCGGTGGGATTTTGGTGCTGGTTGCCTTTTTCTGCTTTCTTAAGTATCCCTATCGAAGCAACTGATTGGTTGCCCCCTGACGCCATCGTCACAGTGTCAGCCTCCTGTGCGGGATGACAAGCCAGCTGCTCGGCCGGGTAAGGTTGGATTCTCGATGAGCAGAAAGCTGCGGCTTGTACCTCCTGCGACGAATGCCTGTCGAAGCGCCGTCCAAGTGCCGGCAGCAGATTCTCGTCATCACCAGGCTGCTGGTGGTGAAAGGAGTCCTGGGTTGTGGGCGTTCCTTTGTGTCTTCGGTGTAGCAGGTTGCCGGCTGCTCTGTGCGTTCGAGCCTTTCTCCGAAAGGGGGTGCAGTGATACGTCATCTCATCTGGGTAGCCGGATGAGATTATTTTTTGCCCAATCGCTGTTTTGACAAGGGAAGCAGGATATGTTATTATCTGTATACTTACTTACACGTGTAATGTTGCACGTGTAACCCACTTCTGCTGTTCTTCTTTTGATACCGGGACATTTCGAGATAAAACATGAAACGACCATCTCAAGTCGATGTGGCGCGATTGGCGGGGGTTTCCAGAGCAACTGTTTCTT
The DNA here is from genome assembly GCA_049325275.1 of Chloroflexota bacterium. Lineage (GTDB taxonomy): Bacteria > Chloroflexota > Anaerolineae > Anaerolineales > UBA4823 > CAIQJJ01. The sequence goes on along the minus strand of JBMOLU010000001.1, from coordinate 280,451 downwards.
ATGTGGTGAATAACCAGGCCGAAGGGCGGATACCGATTTCTGAGGAGACCCGCCAGCGGGTGTTGAAGGCTGTGGCTGAGCTGGGCTATGTGCCAGATGCCAGCGCCCAGGCGCTGCGCTCGGGCAGCACGAAGACGATCGGCCTGATCATCCCCGATATCCATAACCCCCACTTCTGGCAGGTTGCCGATGGCGTCGAACAGGAAGCCGACGCCGCCGGTTACCATATCCTGCTCTCCAGCATTCCGCCTGAAAACAAGCGCGCCGAGGACATTTTCAGAAGCCTTTCGAACCGGCGCATCGATGGGCTGCTGATGGTGCCAAGTTTTATTTACCAATCGGAGCAGGCCCAGAAAACGCTGGAACAGCTCCTCAAGCGGCGCCTTCCCATTGTCAGCATGATGGCCGATCGCGGGGACATCTTTCGCCATATCGACCGCGTCGTCTCGGACTATCGTGACGTAACCGCCGAGGTCATGGCGCACTTGCTGTCGCTGCGGCACCGGCGGATTGCATTCATTTACGGTATTGCCGTACCCGATCTGGGCGCCGATCGCCTGGTCGCCTACCGCGAAGGTTTGCAGGCCGCCGGGTTGCCGGTCGATCCCGGGCTGATCGTCCAGTGCGGGCCGACCATCGAAGACAGTTACCGCACCACCCTGCAGCTGCTCCAGGCGCCTTCTCGGCCGACCGCCTTACTGGCGATTAATGATTTGCTGGCCATCGGCGCATTGCGGGCGATCGAAGATGTGGGCCTGAATGTGCCCGGCGATATTTCGCTGTTCGGTTACGACGACATCCCCCTCGCAAAATATCTCGTCCCGCGCTTGAGCACCGCTTCGAAAGACGGGGAAAGAATGGGCCGTGAAGCCACCCGCCTGCTGTTGGCCCGTTTGCAGGACCCCGGCCGGCCGCCGCAGCAGGTCAGGCTTCCGGCGCGTTTGATCCTTCGTGAGTCGACCGGGCCTGCGCCTGTTTGAGCGGTTGACGCCAGCAGCATCCCAGGTTTTGAGGCGGCGTGTATGGTTTGAATTTGTCGATGCTAAATTTCCAGAGAACATTTCGTCCGGCCGGTGGGGTGCGGCCCCACCGGCAGCCTTCGAATGTCAGCAAAGGAGATCAAAGGAAGTTTCTTTATGCGCAAAAAGTCCGCTATCGTCAAGTTTCTCGAACGCAACGCTGCTGCCTATGCATTCCTCACGCCATGGCTGCTCGGATTATTCGTGCTCACGCTTTACCCTATGGCCTACTCGCTGTGGCTTGGCTTTACGAATTATGATTTCACACAACCCGATGCGACGCAGTGGATCGGGCTTGGCAATTATGTGAAGATGTTTGGGTCGGTGTTTGGGCTGTCCAAGTTTACCGCATCCACCGGCGAAGTGATGCGCGTGGATTCCTACTACATCAAATCACTATCGGTGACGTTTACCTATGTGTTCGTGTCCGTGCCGCTGAAGCTCGTCTTCGCGCTTGCCGTGGCGATACTGATGAACCAGAAACTGCGCGGGGTGCCGTTCTACCGTGCCATCTACTATATCCCCACGCTCCTCGGCGGCTCGGTGGCGATTGCGGTGTTGTGGCGCAAGCTGTTCGAGAAAAGCGGCCTGATCAACGGTTTGTTGGGAACGATCGGCCTGACCGGTCTCCCCGGCTGGATCACCAACCCCAAGTACGCGCTTTGGACGCTCGTGATCTTGACGGTGTGGCAGTTCGGCTCGTCGATGATCATCTTCCTGGCGGGGCTGAAGCAGATCCCACAGGAATACTACGAGGCCGCCAGCGTGGACGGCGCCAGCAAGGCGGATCAGTTCTTCGCCATTACCCTGCCCTTGCTCTCGCCGGTCATCCTCTTCAACCTGGTGATGCAAATGATCTCCGCCTTCCAGGTATTTACCCAGGCTTACATCATCGGCGGCGGCACGGGCGGCGTGCTGAACTCGACCCTGTTCTATACCCTTCACCTGTATATCCAGGGGTGGACGTACCACGAGATGGGGTATGCCTCTGCCATGGCATGGGTGCTGCTGATCATCATCGGAGCGTTCACGGCGATCGTCTTCAAATCGTCGAATTGGTGGGTGTCCTACGGAACCGGAGAATAACATGAAAACCAGTACTTTGATCCGCCACACGTTGACGCACCTGTTCATTATTGCGCTGGGATTGTTGATGATCTACCCGATTGCGTGGATGGTGATCAGTTCGTTCAAACCCAACAACATGATTTTTAGCGACCCGGGGTTGATCCCGAAAGCGGTAACTGTCGAAAATTACATCAGCGGGTGGAAGGGCTATGCGGGCACATCCTTCGGGCGCTTCTTTGCCAACTCGCTTGCCATGTGCGCCATAGCCATCATCGGCAACCTGATCGCCTGCACGATGGCGGCGTACGCCTTCGCCCGGCTCAAGTTCGTCGGCAGGGGGTTCTGGTTTGCGGTGATGATGATCACGCTGATGCTCCCGGGGCACGTTACGCTTGTGCCGCGCTACATCCTCTTCAACACCTTCGGATGGGTCGGAACGTACCTGCCTATCCTTACACCGAAATTCCTGGCTACAGATGCATTCTTCGTGTTCTTGCTCGTGCAGTTCATCCGCAGCCTGCCGAAAGAGCTGGACGAGGCCGCCATTATCGACGGGTGCAGCAAATTCGGCGTCTTCTTCCGCATCATCGTGCCGCTCGCCACACCGGCGCTGGTGACTACCGCACTCTTCACCTTCCTGTGGACGTGGGATGACTTTTTCAACCACCTGCTGTACCTGACAAAGCCGGAAACGTTCACCGTGTCCAGGGCTTTACGCACCTTCGTCGGCGACGCCGGCGCAGTGTCCAACTGGGGCGGTGCGTTGGCCATGGCCACGCTCTCGATGGTGCCCGCCTTTATCCTGTTCTTTGCCTTGCAGAAGTACTTCGTGCAGGGGATCACTACCACGGGGCTCAAGGGTTAGTGTAACAAGAGGAGGTTTCGAGTATGAAGTGATGCCACGATGATGTATTTTGGGTTTGTCTGCTGAAACGATACAAAAACAGGAGATTCAAGCAATGAAAAAAATTCATACCCTCATGCGTAAGGCCACACTCATGGCGCTGCTCGCCGTGATGCTCGTTGCGTGCGCCCAGCCGACGGCCCAGGTCATTGTGCAGACCCAGGTCGTTGAAAAAGAAGTTGTCAAAGAAGTAGAAGTCATCCAGACCCAGGTCGTCGTCGAGACCCAGGTCGTCGAGAAAGAAGTGGTGAAAGAAGTCGAGGTGGCGGTACGCGCCGACGGGCTTCCTGCTTACACGGGCGGTCCGGCGGAAATCCGCATCGGATGGTGGGGCAACGATGACCGCGCCGCCCGAACCCTGCAAGTGATCGAGCTGTTCCAGGATGCCTATCCCGAGATCAAGGTGATCGGCGAGCCGAACGGCGGCACGGGCGATCACTTCCAGATCATCGATACCCAGCTTGCGGGCAACAATGCACCCGATATCATTCAGTTCGGCGGCAACTGGCCCGATTACAAGCAGTATCTCGAACCGCTCAACGGCTACCTCGGTGCGCAGCTGCTCATCGACACCGCCGAGCGCTTCGATCAGAACGCCCTCGTTCCTGCAACGGATGCCGACGGCAATCTCTATGCCGTCAGCCTGGGCACGAACACGCTCGTCCTGGCCTACAACAAAACGATGATTGAAACGGCCGGCGTCGCGCTTCCGAAGGACAACATGACCTGGGACGAAATGATCGCTTACGGCAAGGAGCTTAAGGCGGTGCTTCCCGAAGGAGTTTCGGCCTTTGTCGATAACAGCACCAACCAGGCGAACTACCTCAGCTACTTCTACACGCAGCAGGGCACCGATTTGTGGACCCTTGACGAGGGCGGTAAATCCTATGCGACGATCGAATCGGCCCAAAAATGGCTTCAGCTGTGGGCCGATATGCGCGCCGATGGGCTGATCCCCGATGCAGACACCACCGCAACCTACGCCGAAAGTGGGGCGGACAGTTCGGCGCTCGTGGCGGGCAAGGCAGCGATCGGCCTGATCTGGAGCAACCAGCTGGCCGGTTACCAGTCCGCCATGACCGACCAGCTCGGCGCCACCACGCTGCCCGTAGGTGGTGAAGATTCGTACGTCATCCAGATGAGCCAGTACCTGGCGATCAATAAGGACAGCAAGAACAAAGAAGCCGCTGCATTGTTCGTCAACTTCTTCGTGACCACCCCTACCGCGGGCGCCATTCTCCAGACCAATCGCGGCGTGCCTTCCTCACCGGTTGTGCGCCAGAAAATCGCTGCCGGAGCCACCAAGGCCGACAAAGATGTCTACCGCATTTACGATGCCGTCGTCGACCGCACCATCCCGCAAGGCCCGAACCTGCCCAACGATCAGGAGTTCGTCAATGAGCTGAAGCTGATCGGCCAGAAGGTCGCTTACGGCGAGATCACGGTCGAAGAAGGCGCTGAAGAATTGCAGGCGTTGATCGAACGCCTGGCCGTTAAATAGCCTCTGGCAAATCACGATCGCTAAGAGACTGCCTGAAGGGCGCCGCTAACAGGCGCGAGGCACTTCGATAAGGGGAGACAATGCCCGTGCTAGCCGGCAAAGTGTGTTGTACCGTGCTTTTCAGGCAACTTCCAAGGCGCGGGTTCGCAAGAACCCGCGCCTTTCCGTCTTGACAGCCTGATGTATAGTTTTATAATCAAACTATTTGAACGAGAAACCAAGGAGTTTGCCGTGTCCCTGACCGATCAAGAAGCCCTGCAAATCAACCAGGCCCTGTTTTCGCTCGCCAACGCCTACCAGGTACGCATGGCGCGCGAAAACCCGCCTGAACAGACCGGGATGACGCTCTACGATTGCGCCGTACTGATGGTGATCGGCCAGTGCGCACCGATACAGTCGAGCGAGCTTGCCCGGCGCATGGACGTTACCCCGAGCACGATCTCGACTTATGTCCGCCGCCTGACCCAGAAGGGCCTGGTACGCATGGAACGCGACGAGCAGGATCGCCGCACCTGGTGGCTCCACCTGACCGAGGGGGGCCGCCCCGTCTACCAGGCCATTGTTGCCGGCACCGTACACTACACGCGCGACTTCCTCTCCATGCTGAGCGACGAAGAGCAGCAGGCGCTGCACGGGCTGCTCCACAAAGCTGCCCACGCACTTGGGTTTACCTGGCAATGATCCTCGAGCACAACGTGATGCAGCGACCGCTGTCGCCTCTCGAGCAAGCTTTTTGCCTCAGCGAACCGCCCGTTCCGATGAATTTTGTGATGGTTGCCTGCTTTCGGGACGAGCTGGATGAAGCGACGCTGCGCCAGGTGCTGCACTGCCTGCGCGCCCGTTACCCAATGGGCGCGCTGCGCTTGGATAGTGATGCACACGGCGGCCTTTGTTTTACCGCGGCCGGCGTTGCCGCCTTCCCGCTGAGTGTGAGCGAACAGGCGTACCCTATGACCTGGCAGCAGGTGGCAGCACAGGAGTTGGGTACAGATTTCGACCTGGCAACAGGACCTTTGGCTCGCGCGGTTCTCTTGAAACACGGCGCGTCGCGCCGCGCCGACCTGATCCTTACCTTCCATCACGGCATCGCAGACGGGATGTCTGGCGTCTATTTCCTGCGCGATTTGCTCGGCCTGCTGCACGATGCGCAGGCCAACTTGCCGGATGTACCGCCGCTGCCCGATCTGCACAGCCTGATCTCACCGCTTGCCAGGCCTTCCCCGGCCTTACAGGCGCAGGTCCTGGGAATGAAAAGTGGATTGTGGTTGATGCGGCACTTTCCACCGTTTGGGCGGCGCTTTCCACCTGCCGACCGCCTGATCGAGGGCCGCTTTCCATGGCAATGCTTTGGCGTGACCGCTCGCAGCCTGACGCAGCCGCAGACCGCTCGTCTTGCCACGCGCTGCCGGGAGAAAGGCACGTCCGTTCATGCGGCCGTTTGTGCAGCCTGGCTGCGCGCCCGCCTGGAAAGCGGCCTGGAAGCGGGGATCTGGAAGCGGGCCGTTTCGTGCCCGGTCAACCTGCGTGGTTTCCTGAACGCAGAAAACACATTCGGCGTGTGTATGTCCAATGCCGTCGTGGTTGCCGACTGCCGCCCCGGCCGGGATTTTTGGGATATCGCCTGCCAGGTCAAGGCGCGCATCAACTGCGAGATCCAAACCGGGCGTGTATACCACTGGGCCTTGATGATGGGCGAACTGGCGCGTTCATCGCCAGGTGATGTGCGCTGGGCGCTGCCGGCGTTTGCCACCCAGCCGGTACGTTACGACTTTTCGATCAGCAACCTGGGGCGGTTGTGCTTGCCAACCGCGGGCACCTCCCCGGTGTTGGAAGCCGTTTACGGGCCGGTTGTCAATACGTCCGAACGCGAGATGACGGTCGGGGTATCCACAGCTTGCGAACGGTTGACGATGACGCTCGCCTACCGTGACTTCGTGCTCGATCCCATGCAAGCCGAAAAAATGGCCACCAAAGCCGTTGATATCCTTGCCGAGGCCGTTGGGGGGTAATATTCTTATAAAGTTCAAACGGAGAATCTGCAACCTTTGCCGCCCACTGGCATCTAAACTTTATGAAAGGGCGTTTCTGCCACAGGCGGTTGAGCCGCGTTCGCTTGTGAAAAAACAGTTCCGTAGTCCACGCGAACCTCGAGCGTTCCCATCAGGGTCATGCCTCCCACACGCTCAGGGCAGAAAAAACACGGTGCACAAGTACGCAGTCAAGGGCTGGGCAAGGGCCATTCCGCTTGGTCGGGTCAGGAAAGTCCAAAAACAGAGTCATAGGAGTCAACCATGGATTTCGGATTGCAGTTACAAGCGGCAGATTCTACAGATACAACCCCTTACGACGTCTTGATCGTTGGTGGTGGGCCGGCCGGCGTGACGGCGGCGATCTACACCTCACGTGCCGGGCTGAAAACGTTGGTGATCGACAAAGGCCTGACGACCGGCGCGCTGGGTATCACCGGAAAAATCGCAAACTACCCCGGTATCCCCGACGAAATTAGCGGTGCCGAGCTGCTAGAGCGTATGCGCCACCAGGCGCGTTCTTTTGGCGCCCAATTCATCGCCGACAAGGTGATTGGGGCCGATTTGGGCGCGGCGGAAAAAACCGTCTTCGGCAACAGCGGCGCCTATACGGCGCGTGTCGTGATCGTTGCAACCGGCTCGATGGGGCGCGGCACGCGCGTGAAAGGTGAAGACGAACTGCTCGGCCACGGGGTCTCCTACTGTGCCACCTGCGACGGGGCCTTCTTCCGCGATCAGGAAGTCGTCGTGGCCGGAAACAGCGATGAAGCCATCGAAGAAGGCCTCTTCCTGACGAAATTTGCCGGCCGGGTTCACTTCCTTTCCCCCACACCCGAACTAAAGGCCCCGCAGCACCTGATCGACGAACTGGTCAATAACCCCAAAGTGCAGCTCTATAAAGGGGCCAGCGTGCGCGAAATCCTCGGTGCCGAACGGGTCGAAGGCGTACGTTACGCCCAGCGCGGCCAGCCGGAGCAGGTGCTTGCCGTGCGTGGCGCTTTTATTTACTTGCAAGGTGGCAAACCGGTTACCGACTTTCTGCAAGGGCAGCTCGAAATCAGTGCAAACGGCTGCCTGGTCGTTGACCGTGAGCACCAGACGGCCATCCCGGGTGTTTTCGCCGTGGGGGATGTCTTGTGCGATCACGTCAAGCAGGCGGTGATCGCCGCCGCCGAAGGCGCAATCGCCGGTATTGCCGCCGAAAAAGCGCTGCGCGGGCGCAAGCAGATGGCGGTGGATTGGTCGAAGTAGCCGAGAGATACTTCGGTGGTTTGCCGGCCAGTGCACGTGCTTCGAATAAGGTGCGACGCACTTTGCCCACGAAAAAGGGGCGTTATCTCCCTGGTGGAAGTGCGGCGCATCTGCCAGGGGCACTTTTCAGACAGTCTCTCAGATAGCTGCGCGGCGGGCGATGGCCAGAGTGCCTGTCTTTAGTCCCGGCGGAACGGCTGGCGCTTTCCATAGGTAAGCGAGCGCCAGAGCCACTCCAGCGGGCCAAAATAAAAGCGCTGCAACCACCAGGCGCTCAAGGGAATCTGGACGAGGTAAATGGTGATGGCGATGCCCAGTAAACCGGCATCGCCGACTTTTTCATACAGCCCCAGGCCATACCCGTTGAAAATCAGAGAGCAAACGATCGATTGCAAAACGTAATTGCTCAAGGCCATACGCCCGACGTTGGCCAACGGCGCAAGCAGCCGCCGGCCCCAGTCGGGCTGCGAAAGCAGCGAAAGTCCGCTGACGTAAAACGCAGCCAGTGCCGGTGCACCCACGGTGAAGCCCAGGCTGAGCAGGAATCCGTTCTCGGTCAAGAGGAAAAGGCTGTGCCCGGCGACCCCCAGCAGCAGCCCCACCCATAACAGGCGTTTGAACGCACGGTGGTTCTTCTCGATATCGTTGAACAGTCTTTGCCGTCCTGCCAGAAGCCCGAGCAGGAAGAGCGCCATCACGCTGGGGCCTTGCCCAAGCAGGATCAACAAAAACGAAAACGGCAGCTCGATTGCCTGAAAGATCAATACGGACAGGATCGACGAACGGGTGTAGGTTTCACGGGCTATTGCGAGAAGGTCGATACCCGGAATTGCCTCGCTGCTCGCGCCTGGGCCGCCCATCAGGGTCAAGATCAGCAGAGACACCGTAAAAAAGGCGCCCGTCCACACGAGCAGCGTCCGGTTCGCCCGTGTACGGAAGGCCAGCAAGGCAAACCCAAGCAGCGCATAGACCCGTAAAATGTCGCCCGTCCAAAACAGCAATGCGTGCAGGATGCCGATGCCAAACAACACCCACAAACGGCGCGGATAAAAAGAGCGGATGTCCGTGCCCCGGGCTTCGGCGCGCGCCAACTGCACGGAAAACCCCAGCCCAAACAAAAAAGAAAACGTGCTGTAGAACTTCCCCTCGGCGAGGAAGATGACCAGATAGCTCGCCAGGGTGTCGTACCACGGTTGACCTTCGGAAACGGGATAACCCGGCAGCCAGCGTGGGCTTGCAAAGCCGAGAATGTTGACGACCAGGATGCCGAAGATGGCAAATCCACGCAGAATATCCAGTATCTGGATGCGTTCGTTTTGTGAAACGGGTTGCATGGTGAGGGAGACTTTTGTGTCCATCTGCTTATGACTACCTTTCGATCCCGGTCAACAGCAATTCGATCCCAATCCGGAAAGACCGAGACCAATCCACACCCTGAGGATCGGCCACAGCCAGCAGGGAGAGGCCCTCGTCCAGGCCGAGGACGACGTTGGCTGCATCGTTTGCATCGACGGGTTTGAACTCACCGCGTTGAATACCTTGCGCGATCAGGGCTGCCAGCGCTTGGCGGTATTGGGTGAGATATTTTTGTATGGAATGGCGTACGGCTTCATCATGTGAGGCGTCACTGTAAAACTCGATGCCTACTTTGTTCAGCCAGGCGTAGTGAGCGTAGGCTTCGACGTATTCGTCGCTGAACTGGCGAATGCGCTGGCCGGCCGGCAAATCGGTGTTGAGTAGGATTTCCATGGCCTGCATATCGGTTTGAAAGAGTTGTGTGAGAATTGCTCCGATGATCTCCTCCTTGTTCTTGAAGTACCAGTACACCCCGCCAACGCTCAGCCGCGCTTCTCGTGCAATCTGTGGCATCGTGGTTTTGCGGTATCCGTTGCGGGAAAAAACCCGGATGGCCGCATCGATGATTTGTGGGCGGCGCTCGCCGCTGACGTCTGGCCGTGGAGACATCGAAACTCCTTTTACCGAATTCTTATTCGGTTTTCGGGCGATAAAAAATGCGCCGGGGCGCTTCGGGTAACCGAACGATAGTTCGGTTATAAGCCATTGGTTGTGATTTGTCAAGGATCTTCGGGCCGTTTTTATTCGGCGCAGGGGGATGGCGTGCTATAATTCGCCCAGCAATTTTGCCGGGCCGATGGCCGTTCACGGAGACAGTTATGCATGCGCCGGTGTTGGTGCTCAACGCCAATTTCGAACCGATCAATGTATGCGATACGCGCCGCGCCGTGAACCTCATTTTGAACGAAAAAGCCAGCCTGGTTCTGAACGGCCGCGGCGTGATCAAAACAGTATCGCAATCCTTCCCGCGCCCATCCATTATCCGTTTGATGAGGATGGTCAAGCGTCCGCGCCCGCGCGTGAAGCTGAATAAGCGTGAAGTCATGCGCCGGGACAATTACACCTGCCAGTACTGCGGCCAGCAAACTGCCGTCTTGACGATCGACCATGTCATCCCGCGTCACCTGGGTGGGCCGCATTCCTGGGACAACCTGGTGGCTGCCTGCCCACACTGTAACCATCGCAAAGGGGGACGCACGGTCGAACAAGCGCAGATGCACCTGCTGCGCCCTCCCGCGGCCCCACCGGCCACCGCAGACTATATCTTCTCCCGCCACCTCAAGGAAAATGAGGAGTGGCAGCCTTTCATTAATGGATGGTAGCCTCTGGCGCTGATGTTTTATCGCTTCACCATTACTCGGTTATACGGCCGATCGTCTGGTTGGCGTGATGGGGAAAACGTGATGCGTGAGTCCCTGTGCCTACAACGGTAAAAGAGACCGTGAACGGCGCAGAGACCGGCTATCCCCTCGTTCTGAACGCAGGCTTGCCCCAGGTTTTGGGCCGATAATGCCAATACCTGGTTTCTTTGGGGTGTTGGCTGGAATAACACTGCCGAAATCATGTATTACCTGCATGGTTTCGGCAATTTTCTTTGTGTACGTAGCTCCTATACCAAATCTATACCCGGTCGAACCTCCTTTTTCATACAATCATAAAAAAATGAAACAGGAGATTTACGATGAAAAAGGTACTTGCATTGTTCATGGCGTTCGTTCTTCTGGTAACGCTGGCGGCCTGTTCGCGGAACGTCGCCGGGTCGACGGCCCAGGCGGGCGAGGCGCAAAGTTCCATCGCTACTTCAACCACCGATGATATAGCCGGCGACACATTCCCCACCGCCGCGGCCGCCGAATCCGTCGCCGAAGCGCTCGCCGAGAACGACGAAACGCACGCCACCAAAGACGATGCCTTCGACGCCTCGGCTGCGGTTGCCATCGTCTTGGACGGCGATTCCATCACGGCCGCCGGCAGCGGCATTACGGTCGATGGGCGCACGGCTACCATCACGGCCGCCGGCGTTTACCGGTTGAGCGGTTCGCTTGCCGACGGGCAGATCGCCGTCGATACCCAGGACGAAGCAACGGTTTACCTCATCCTGAGCGGGGTCACATTGCACAACACCACCGGCGCACCGCTCGCCGTGCTCGATGCCGAAAAGGTGGTGCTCGTCCTGGCCGACGGCACGCAAAACACGCTCTCGGATGCCGAGACTTACGTTTTTGAGAATCCCGAAGGAGATGAACCCAACGCCGCACTCTTTAGCAAAGCCGACCTGACGATTACCGGTGCCGGCGCACTGGCCGTCAACGCCAGCTACAACGACGGCATTGCCAGCAAAGACGGCCTGGTGATTGCCGGCGGCACGATTACCGTCGACGCAGCCGACGATGGCATACGCGGCAAAGACTACCTGTTGGTAAAGGATGGCACGCTAACGGTTACCGCCCAGGGGGATGGGTTGAAGTCTGACAACGAGGAAGATGCCGAAAGCGGCTATATCCTCATCGAAGATGGCACATTCCATATCACTGCGGGGGGTGATGCCCTCGCCGCACAGACCGACGTGCTGATCGCCGGCGGAACCTTCACGCTTTCCGCCGGCGGCGGCAGCGCCAACCATGTAGACGAAACCACCTCGGCCAAAGGCATCAAGGGACTGGCCAATGTCACCATCGATGGGGGCGTCTTTACGATCGATGCCGCCGACGATGCCTTGCATTCCAATAACCACATCACCCTCAACGGTGGATCTTTCACTATCGCTTCGGGTGACGATGGCCTGCACGCCGATGCGACCTTGACGATCAACGGCGGTGAGATGCAGATCACCCGGTCGTACGAAGGTATCGAAAGCATGGTCATTACCCTCAACGCCGGCAACCTGCATATCGTCGCCAGCGATGATGGCATCAATGTCGCCGGCGGGATGGATGGATCGGGGATGATGGGGCCTGGCGGCCGGATGGGCGGTGGTCCGGGCGGCATGAACGCCAATCAAGATGCTATGGCCTACACGGGCGCTTCCTATCTGTACATCAACGGCGGCTACATCGTAGTTGATGCAACCGGTGATGGAATCGACGTCAACGGCGCCATCCTGATGACCGACGGCGTCGTCCTGGTCAACGGTCCCACCGAGCAGATGAACGGCGCCCTCGACTACGATGCCGGATTCAATATCAGCGGCGGTTTCTTCGTCGCAACCGGCAGCGCAGGCATGGCGCAGGCGCCGGGCGCGGCCTCCGACCAGTATTCTACCCTGGTGTACTTTGCGTCCACGCTCCCGGCCGGCACGCTGGTTCATATCCAAAACGGCGCCGGGGAAGATGTTTTGACCTTTGCACCAACCAAGACCTATCAATCGCTGGTTTTTTCCTCACCAGAATTAATCAAAGGCGGAACATACACGATTTCGACCGGTGGCAGCGCCGGCGGCACGCCTATCGATGGGCTGTACCAGGATGGCGGTTACACCGGCGGTACCCCATACGAAAACTTTACGATTAGTGAAATAGTTACCCAGATCGGCGGCGGTGGCGGCGGGTGGGGAGGCCGCCGGCCATAAAAAATGAGATGAAACGATTTTTCAAGCCGCTTGTAGCCTGCCACGCAAACGCTACCGCTGCAAGATCGTGTTGTTGTTTCCGGTGTTCGTGATCGCCGGCACGCCCGGTTGCCCGTAAACGATATTGTTGTTGCCCCGTACCGTAATGCTGGCGCACGAATCGAGCAGGGTGACGGTGTTGAGTTGCCGCACACGTCGTAGCCGGTTTCAACCGGCGTCATTTAGACATAACACCTCCCGAATATTAAATTCGGGAGGTGTTATCTAAACGGCAGGCGAACGTGCCTGTTTTGCCATAAAGCTGTGCAGGGCGCTACCGCTGGGTATACAAAAAATAAACCACTTCAAGGCACTCCCAGGCTATGATTAGAACACTCAGATACAACCTGGAGACAAAGAGTGAACACAATCACAGCCTATTCCCACCTGCTTACCCGGCCACGGTTGCAACCCTGGCTGCTGCCCGCCTGGAACAGCACGGCCGGCGCACTGGAAAGCGTCACCGCTGGCTACGGACCCATCAGCCTGCAACAGATGGACGCCGTGGCGCTGCTCGACCGCACCGATACCAAGTTCGTCATGTCTGTCGAGCAGTTGCTGAAGGCCCTGGCAACGCTCCGGCCCGACTACCGGATGCTCTCCATCCATGGGCAGCGCCTCAGCCACTACCGCACGTTGTACTTCGATACCGCCGACTTTGCCCTCTATCACGCCCACGTCAACGGACGCGCCGAACGCTACAAGGTGCGCAGCCGCGAGTATATCGATTCGAGCCTGTCTTTTCTGGAAGTGAAGCACAAAACCCGCAAGGGCCGCACCATCAAAGACCGCATCCGCACCGACCAACCAGTCATGCAAATCACCGCCGACTCCGGGCGCTGGCTGCACCGTGTTTTTCCGCTGGATGGCGGTACGCTGGAAGCCAAGCTGTGGAATACGTTTACCCGCATCACCCTGGTGAGCAAACAGTACTGCGAACGCGTAACGCTGGACCTGGACATAGCCTTTCACACCGAGCAAAGAACCGCACGGTTGAATGGTGTGGCCATTGCCGAGGTAAAAATGGACGCTTCCGGCCAGGATTCTCCTTTCCTGGCGCAAATGCGGGCGCAAAGGCTGCGCCCACGCGGATTCAGCAAGTATTGCATGGGCGTTTCTCTGCTCTATGATGGCGTGAAGAAAAATGCCATCAAGCCGAAGGCTTTGTGGGTCGAAAAGATCGCAGCGTCCCGCTAAATTTGTGGCTCTCCCGGCTTCGCCGGGAAAGGGAACTCTTCACGCTAAACCCGGAAGACCCAAATCTGGGACCTTTCCTGCCAAAGGCGGAGACGCCTTTATTTTCCAAGGAGTTATGAATGAGTGAGCTGGGTATTTTTTTGCTGAACTTTGGCTTCAACCTTCTTGTGGCCTTTTTGCTGGTACGCTTGATCTATTATCCGTCCACCCACAACAAGCCCTATGTGTTCACGTTCCTGGCGTTCAATACAATCATTTACCTGGTGTTGAGCTTTATGAACCGCATCGAGATCGGGGTCGGTGTGGGGTTTGGCCTGTTTGCCATCTTCTCGATCCTGCGCTACCGCACGGACCCGATCCCCATCCGTGAAATGACCTATCTGTTCATCATCGCCGCCTTGCCGGTAATGAACTCGGCCGGGATCAGCGGCTCGCTTTGGCCGCAGTTGGTGGCAGCCAACCTGGCCGTCCTGGTGATCCTGTTCGTGCTGGAGAAGGAATGGGGCTTCCACTACGAAGCTTCCAAGCGGGTGGTGTATGAAAAGATCGAGTTGATCCGCCCGGAGCGCCGCGCCGAACTACAGGCCGACCTGGAAGCCCGCACCGGCCTGCCCATCAAACGGATCGTGCTTGGTAAGGTGGACTTTCTTCACGACGTAGCCAGCCTGATCGTCTACTACGATGAAGGGTCGCAGAACGGCTGGCTGCACAACGCCGTACCTGACACGCTGACAGTTGGTAAAGACGACGACGATTGATTTCAAAAAGGAGATTCTTCGGCCTGCTGGTGCCATCGCAATTTCTGAGATCGCCTGGCTGCTTCCTGCTTCCGAGAAGATTGCGATCCTTGAACAAGCAGGTTATGATCTTCTGGGAATCTGGTGCATTCCTCGACAAACTAGATCGATAACGGCTACGAACCAACCGGAAAACGGGTGCCCGCATTTCTCGATCGTCATGCGGATCAAGCAGAAGCTCAAGAGATCGTCATGACGGGACGCCGCGGATTTACTTCATAATAGTGGCTCTCCCGGCTTCGTCGGGAAGGGAACTCTTCACACTCAACCCGGAAAACCCATAACAGTCAGCGATGGATCGGTTCAGCGGCGGATTCTACGTGGCACGGAAGCGATGACCCACCATAAACGTATGACACGCAAAATTTTAGTGGTAGACGATACAAGAAACGTACAGGTGCTGTTGAGCGATTTTCTCGGCAGCCAGGATTTCGACGTACTGACGGCTTCCGATGGACGCGAGGCGCTGCAGGCCGTCGATATGTATGCCCCTGATCTGATTTTGCTCGATATCATGATGCCCCATATGGATGGCTACCAGTTCATCAGCCAACTGCGGCGTAACAACGATATTCCCGTGATCATGATCACGGCCAAACAGCAGGAAGCCGACGTAGTGCGCGGCTTCGACTTGGGCGCCGACGATTACATCACGAAGCCCTTCCGCCTGCGTGAACTGTTGGTGCGTATGCGCGCCGTCCTGCGCCGCGCCGCGCCGAAGAGCGCCGATGCGCTGTGCCTGGCGGTTGGCGACATCTCGCTGGATCGCAGCAAGCACGAAGTCAGGCGGCAGGGGAAGGCCGTCGAACTTACCCCGCTCGAATTCGAAATCCTGCAAGTGCTGATGCAGGCGCCGGGGCAGGTGGTGCGCCGGGCAGCCCTGGCGATGCACCTGATGGAAAACGGCTACACGGGTTCCGAAACCACCCTGAAAATTCACATCCGCAACCTGCGCCTGAAATTGATGGACGATCTTAACGAGCCACATTACATCGAAACCGTGTTTGGCGTCGGTTACCGTTTCCTGGAGGCCACATGAAAAGAGTCTTGGCAGGCAGTTTGAAGGGGAAGATGATCCTTTCTTACCTGGCCGTGGCCCTGCTGACCGTGCTGGTGGTCTCGGCGCTCATCCGGTTGACTTCGGGGCAATCGTTGATGAACCTGGTTGTGGAAGAACAGACGGCGCGCATGAAAGAAGCTGTGCAGGATTACTACACCCTCAACGGCAACCTGGATGGTTTCTTCGATTACTACATCCAGCTTTATCCCATGAAGCGCCCACCGCAGGAGAATCCGCAGCCCGACATGCCCGAAAAATTCCCCGGAACGCGCGATATCCGCGGGGTACATGGCTTGCTCGACACCGAGTATCGCGCCCTGATGCCGATGTTCGGCTATGACGTGGGCCAAACAGTGCCCCAGGAAATGGTGCGCCAGCGCATCGCCGTCGAAGTGGACGGTCAAACCGTTGCCTGGATCCTGCCAGACACCAGTTTCGAATTCCAGCTCAGCGCCGAAGAAAGGCTCTTTTTGCAGCGCACCACCCTGGCGATTGGCCTGGCTGCTCTGGCCGGCGTGCTGGCCGCGGTGGCGATGGGATTTTTCCTGGCGGGCAGCCTGCTCCAACCCATTCGCCGCCTCACGCAGGCCTCGCAGGCGTTGGCGCACGGCGACCTCGACCAGCAGGTGCCGGTGACATCGTCTGACGAGCTTGGCCAACTGACGGCCACGTTCAACCAGATGAGCGCCGATCTCGTCCGGGCAGACGCGCAGCGCAAGCGCCTGACCGCCGACATCACTCACGATCTGAGCACCCCCTTGCAAATCATTTCCGGTTATATCGAGATGCTGGAAGGAAACGAAGTCACCCTCACCCCGCAGCGCATCGAGATCATCAAGACGGAGATCGAGCACCTGCGCCGCCTGGTCGGCGATCTGACCACCCTGGCGCAGGTTGAAGCCGGTGGCCTGGATATCCAGTTTCAGCCGGTATCGCCGACCGACTTGTTCGAGCGCCTCTACCATGCCTACCAGCCGATTGCTGCCCGGCAGGGGGTGGCCTTGGTGCTCGACGTGCCCGAAGCGGCGCCGGCCATCTCGGTGGACGAAGGCCGCATGCTACAGGTCGTCAAAAACCTGCTCGAAAACGCGCTGCGTTACACGACCGCAGGGGGGAAAATCTGCCTGCGGGTCGTCGTGGACGGTGGCCGGGTGCAACTCCAGGTAAAAGACAGCGGCGCCGGCATCGACGCCGAGGACCTGCCCTACGTCTTCGATCGCTTTTACCGCGCCGACAAATCGCGCGGCAGCAACGCCGGCAAGATGGGCCTCGGACTGGCGATTTGCAAGGCGCTGGTTGCGGCCCAAAACGGTACGATCGCAGCCGAGTCGGCGGGCAAAGATGAAGGAACGACCATCACGATTGCTTTTGATAGGTTAGTAGCAGGGTGATGACTACTCGGCCTGGATGGTTGGATAGATTTCACTGGCGTAGAACGTCCCGGCTTTGCCATGTGTTATGACACGTATACTGGAGCGGTTTGGCGCAATTCCAATGATAGACCGCCCTGCTCTTGCCGGGAAATAAAAAGATGAGGAGAAAATTATTTGGCGATAAGTAAGTCTAAAGTAATTCCCTCACTCAGGCATCTTGCCTGCAACCCTCGCCTATTCCAACATCAATGCTGTTGTGTAAATAGAAGAGAAATCTTTTTCTGTGGTCAGTTCCACGTACTCCACCCGGCGGGCGATTTCGCTGGCCTGCTGGCGCTTTTCCAGCGACAGCAGCGCCATGCGCGCCCCCACCCCGGCGGCATTACCCACCTGCACGAAGCGCGCCGCATCCAGCCTGGGGAACATGCCGATTTCGATGCCGCTCTGCACGTCGAGGTACGTGCCGAAGGCTCCGGCGATGACCACCGTGTCAATGTCTTTTTCTTCTACCCTCGCCTTTTGCAGTAGCATGTCGATGCCCGCCCGCATGGCGCCTTTGGCGAGCTGGATTTCGTTGACGTCTTTACGGCTGAAGGTGATCGCAACGCCGTTGTTTTCCTCGGCGGCCACCAAAACGAACACCGCCCCTTGCTCGTCCCGGTGCATGCGGGCCGGGTCAGCGGCCAGGTTGAAGGCGCCGCGCGCTTGCAATAACCCGCTTTTGCGCATTTCGGCCACCAGGTCGAGAATCCCCGATCCACACAAGCCCACCGGGGGTTGGTGATCGATCGTTTGCAAGCTGATCTGGCCCGCCCGAATCGCTACTTTCTCGATCGCCCCCGCTGCGGCGCGCATACCGCACCGGATGTGTGCCCCCTCGAAGGCCGGGCCGGATGCCGTGGAACAGGCAAAGTGCTGTCCGTGGGCGATCAGGCTGATCTCGGTGTTGGTGCCGATATCCATCCCCAAAACGATCCCGGGGCGTTCGAGCATCCCGGCGCCCAGCAACATCGCCACGTGATCGGCGCCCACGAACCCGGCAATATTGGGTAGCAAGTGTACGTTCGCACCCGGCGCAAAATCGAGGCCAATCTCGCCGGTGCCCAGATCGAGCGCGGCGCTTTCCGCAGGCACGTAAGGGGCAACCCCCAGTTGCTTTACGGGCAGTCCCAGCAGCAGGTGGTGCATGGCCGTGTTGCCGACGATGACGGCATCGACAATCGCACGGGCGGTATGGCCGATTCGGGAGCACAGATCATCGGCCAGCACGTTCAACGTTTCGACGATTACCGCCCGTAGCTGCTCGCCTCCTGCCGGCCTGGCCGTGGCGTGGTTGATGCGCGCCATGACATCCTCGCCAAAAGCGATCTGTGGGTTCATCGCGCCGGCCGTGGCCAGGGTTTCTCCGTCGGCCAGGTTGACGAGATAGGCGGCCAGCTTGGTGGTTCCCAAGTCGACGGCCAGGCCCAGGGGCGGCGTTCCGGGCGGGTACAGGCCTGCCACACAGGCATCCGGTCCTTGCAAATGGCGCACGCAGGCTGCCAGGCGAAACGGATGCGTGCGCAGCGCCTCAGGAAGCGCCCGCAAGACCGCTACGGGAATGTTGGCATGGGGCAGGCGAAGCGCCCGGCGCAGGCGCGCCGCATCCGAATCCAGATCGTCGAGAGTGGGTGGGGGGACGGTGATTTCGATAGCTTGCACTGCCGGGGACAGCGCAAGGGGCAGGTTGTGGCCTTCGGTTTGCGTGCGTTGGGCGGTGGCGAGCGACTCGGGGGGCAGGTGAATGCGTACCATCCCCCACACCTCAGTCTGGCAGGCCAACCGCAGGCCGGCCGCTATACGCGCGTGGCCTAGTGCATCCATCTCGATGCCGTTGGGCGGCGAAACTTGCCCGTCCGCCACCTGCACCACGCAGTGCCCACAGGTGCCTTCCCCGCCGCAGGGGGCGTTGAGCACGATACCGGCATGTTGGGCGGCAGCCAGAAGGGTCTCCCCGCGTTTGCTAACCACACGCCGCCCAATGGGTTCGAAGTCGACTTCAAGATTCACGCAGCACCTTTTCTCATGTTGGCAGTATAGGAGGGAAGAAAATTCTTGTCAAGAAACCTTGAAGCGGGGTGTGGGTTTGGGACGAACGGTAAAGCTTTCGAACACCGTCTGGCTTGCCTTTATACTCACGCGTATGAAACCGGTTACCCGCTCGGAAGCATAACGAACACGCATATTTTTTCCGAACGCAACGATTTTAACTTCGCCCAAGATCACAAACTCATCCGGGCCGAAACTTGACACCCCCCCATGCCTCTAATACAATTGAAGCATCCTCCTTCGGGCGGGATGCACATGCTCAGTCATCAATATTTTTGTTTTTTTATATCGCTACCAACAAACACTCCTGCATACATTTCCGGGTGTGTTTGTTTTGTTTGTGTACACCAGAGGATTTCTAAATGAGGAGAATAGAGACTTGATCGGTGAAGTAATTGGGCAACGTTATCAAATCAAGGCGCTGCTCGGCAAAGGTGGCATGTCGAACGTCTATCGCGGTTACGACGAACGCCTCAATCGCCCCGTTGCCGTGAAATTGATCTTACCCGGTTTCGAACACAGCGCGAAATTCCTCAAGCGCTTCGAGCGTGAGGCCAAAGCCGTCGCCCAGCTGACCCACCCGAATATCGTGCGCGTGCTCGATTACGGTACGCACAACAATCAGCCTTACCTGGTTATGGAGTACATCGCCGGGGGAACGTTGAAGGGCCTGATGGGAAAGCCGATGCCCTGGGTCAAAGCGGCTCGCATGCTGCTGCCCGTAGCGCGCGCCTTGGAGTACGCTCACCAGCGCGGCATCGTCCACCGCGATCTGAAACCGGCCAACCTGCTCCTGACCCCCTCGGGCGATGTGATTTTAAGCGATTTTGGGATTGCCCGTCTGCTGGATAAAGAAGCTTCCATTCACCTGACGGGCACGGGCGAAAGCATTGGCACGCCAGCGTACATGGCGCCGGAACAGGGACTCGGGAAGCCGGCCGATGCGCGCGCGGACGTTTACAGCCTGGCAGTGGTCTACTACGAGATGATCACCGGCCGTTCACCCTTCGACGCCGACACGCCCATGGCCGTCATGCTCAAGCACATCACCCAACCCTTGCCTTCGCCGCACGAGTTCGTTGCAGAAATTCCGCCCTTTATCGAGCGCATCCTGTTTACCGCCCTGGCCAAAGAGCCTGATCAACGCTATCCGACGATGATGGCCTTTGCCGACGCATTGGAGGTGATCGCCAGCGGGTTGGAACCGGAATTTGCCCAGGAGCAAGATGGCGGTACCGCAGTGGTCGAGCCGGCAGCGGTCCTGGCTACATCAACCGCCACCATCGGTGAAGCCGGACCTGTCCATCCTCCGGTAGACGCCTTGACGGCCACCGAACTTGAAGTCCATCCCGTAACCCAGGTGGACGGCCTACCGGATTCGCAGCCGCAGCAGGCAAACCCCAGGCAATTCCCCGTGTTCTCCTGGCACGCACTTGCCACACTGGTGAATCGCTTGCCTGGCTTTGTCAAGATGCTGGCCCTGGCGACGGTGATCGGCCTGGGTAGCAGCCTGCTCTTTTTGGGCGTTGCCGGCCAGGGGCCTTTTGCATCGATGTCCGCCTATTTCAACACGGCCACGCCGACCGTGACCATCACGCCATCCCCCACTCTTACCGCAACGCTCACGCCGTCGTTTACCCCATCCCGTACGCCAAGCATCACGGCATCCGCTACCCGCACCAGCCTCCCAACCCAGACCCCCGATCTCAGCCTGGTCCTCAGCCAGACGATAACCGCTTCGGCAACCACCTCGCCAACCTGGACGGCTACCCTGACAGCCACGCCGACGAAAACAAATACGCCAACCGCGACGCCGACGCGCACGCCCACCCGCACGTTTACCCCGACGGCGACGGCCACGCGCACCTTTACGGCCACCCCAACACGCACCCGCACGCCCACGGTTACGGCGAGCAGCACACCCTCCACCCGTACGTTGGTGCCCACCCGGCGGGTTACGCCGGTTTATACCAGCCCACCGGACGATGATGACGATAAGCCTGTCGTGCCGACGGCCCCTCTCCCTACACCGACCTCCCCCATACCGGATGACACCGAGCCGCCGCCCCTCGAGCCAACCGACGAACCCACGCCGCCGCCGCCTTAGAGGCTGCCTAAAGCAAGGTGTGCCGCACTTTGCCGGTGAGAAACAGGCGTCATCTACCCTTATGGAAGTTCCCGCCTCCCCCGCCCGGGCATTTATGCCCGGGCTACAACGCAGCGCAAGAGTGCCCGCTCTTCCCACCATCAAAGCAAGCATGCCGCGCAGGAAACATGCGCACCGAGGAAACCCATGAAAATACATTCCGCTTTGCTCGTTCGAAGGGTGCTTATCCTGGTGCTTGTCTGTCTGGGTGTTTCTTCGACTTTGTTCTCTCCGAAGCGCTCGTTGGCCGTTCCGCCACGGGCGGTGCACCGCAACGTGCGGCTTATCGGCCAGTATGGAACCTGTGGCACCGTCTACGCGGTTGCCTATCAGTCCGGGCGCACTTTTTTAGGCTGCCACACGCTGTTGGATATTGCCGATGTCGGCAATCCGATGTACCCGATTCGCCTTAGCAGTGAAAGCCTTACGACTGCCGGGTCCGGGAAGGTATTCGAAGTTGCCCTCGCAGGAAACTACGCCTATTTAGGATACGAATATTACTCGCAGTTCCTTTCGGTCGACATTTCGAATGTGAACGACCCTGTGCTGCGCGGATCATGTTGCGGCCAGCAATCCAACTTTGAAGCCCTGGCCGTTTCAGGAAGCTACGTTTACGCCGCCCAGGGCAGTTACGGGCTGCGCGTGGTGAATGTTTCTAACCCGGACTCGCCGACAGGTGGCGTCAACCGGGATACGCCCGGCTATGCGTATGGTGTGGCCGTTGCTGGCGGTCGCGTTTACCTGGCCGACGGCGCTAGCGGGCTGCACGTCTACGAAATTTCATCCCCGGCGTCCCCCAACGAAACGGACGCTTACGATACTGTCGATGCGAGAGACGTCGCCGTTGCCGGAAACTATGCCTACGTGGCCGATGGCAGCAGCGGTTTGCGCATTATCAACGTTGCCGATCCTTATAACCTCTCCGAGGTCGGTTTTCGCGATACACCCGGCACGGCGCTGCGGGTCGCTGTTTCGGGAGGCTATGCCTATGTTGCCGACGGCGGCAGCGGCTTGCGCGTGATCGATGTTTCCAACCCTGAAAGCCCCGTTGAAGCTGCGTTCTACGATACATCGGGGAATGCCAGGGATTTGTTCGTCTCTGGAAACTATATTTATCTTGCCGATGAGAACATGGGGATGGCTGTCCTGGAAGTCTATGAGCCAACCCCTACGCCCACACGTACCCCGACGCGTACAGTCAGCCTAACCGCCACGCCTACTTCCACATCCACGCCTACGTTCACGCCTACTTCCACACGGCCCTCCCCCACGTTTACGGTCACGACCGTTGCCGCTTCCAGAGTGATACACCTCCCGCTGGCCTTGCGTAACTACACGGCTTATTTCGATGGCCCGTGGGAAGCCGAGCCAAACGACGATTACCGGCATGCCAACGGTCCGTTACATTTTGGGCAGGACTATTACGGCTATCCCGACGATGCCAAAGATTATTTCTCGTTTTATGTAGCCGATCCCACCACTCTGGCAATTACCCTCGATAGCTATACCGCTCACGGTGCACAGGTGTTGCTTTATTACCAGACTCCTGTCGCCGGCGGTGAAGTTGCCCGCGATTATGAACCGCCGTTCCGTATCGAGTACGACGCCCCTGCGGGCTGGTATTACCTCTATATCTACGCCGCCGGAAACTATAATTACAACGCATACACGCTGCGTGTGCAGGCGCCCTAGCACTTTGCCGGCTAGAAGCGGGCGTTATCTATCCTAGCCCAATCTTCATGTTCTGCTTCTGACGTTTTGTGTGATCGGGGCGATGCATCGCCAGGCCGGTTGACCGCGCTCCGTACGTGGGGCAAAAGAAACAACACTCGCTAAAAAGCCAGATCGATCTGGCGCCGCGTTGTAGCCCAGACATTGATGTTCGGGCGGGGCTATGGAAAGGAATGAATTCATGAATGTTCGTTTGTCGGCCGCCATCGTGCGCCTCCTGTTGGTCGCAGTCTTGCTGTTCGCGATAGCCTTGTGGGCCTTGCTGAACGCTGGTTCGTCTTTAGCCACCGTCCACGCGCCGCCACGCAGCCTGCGCCTGGTTGGCC
Source organism: Chloroflexota bacterium (assembly GCA_049325275.1). Taxonomy (GTDB): domain Bacteria; phylum Chloroflexota; class Anaerolineae; order Anaerolineales; family UBA4823; genus CAIQJJ01. Next base: position 257,000 of record JBMOLU010000001.1, on the reverse strand, counting down.
AGTACGACTACACGGATTACAACGCCGCTGTAGGGATTCATGAAAACTACGCCTACCTGGGAACGGAGTTCCATCTGCTGGTCTTGAATGTCAGCAATCCGGCCAATCCCACGCTAACGGCAGACGCATCCCTGTACGATCTCAACACCGATATCGTTTTTTCTCCTTACGGAGACGATGCTTACATTGCAAACTATGCCGGTTTGCAGATCGTCGATATCTCCGACGTAACCGATCCGACCGTTACCGATTCCTTCTCGGCATACGATGCCCGCGCGGTGGAAGTATGCCTGGGAAGCTCGTACATCTGCATGACGACCAACGGCGGCGCGCAAAAGTTCTTACGCATCATCAGTATTAGCGGCACCCCTGATGAGACGGCCTCGTATTCGCTGACCGATCCCAATGGCTTGGCTGTTTCCAATGGCCATCCTTATGTCGCCTATGTGGCCGACGGAAGCGCCGGTTTGCGCATTTTAAGCACTTCTTCGTCGAGCATCTCGCAACTGAGTGCCGCGGACACGCCAGGCTACGCGTATGATGTCTTTGTAGCCGGTGATTATGCCTACGTGGCCGACGGCGCGGAAGGTTTGCAGGTTGTTGATCTTTCGACCATCAATACCCCTCGCATCGTCGGCGCTTGCCAGACTGATGGCACGGCGCGCACCGTGGTCGTTTCTGGCGACTACGCCTTTGTTGCCGATGAATACAACGGTATACGCGTGATCGATGTATCCGATCCGGTGCACCCCTACGAAACCGGCTACTACGAGAGCAGCGGGAGCATCGTCGATATCGAAGTTTCTGGAAACTATGTTTACGCGGTCGATCAGTACAATGGCTTGCTGATCCTGGAAATGTACGAACCGACGGTTACGCCTACGCCGACCATTACGCTCACGCCCACACGCACCCCGACGCCAACACTGTCGCCTACCCCGACACCCACATCGACTGCAACCCGGACGCCGCTGGCCGTGCACCTGCCCCTGGCGATGAAAGACTATCTCGCCTACTTCGACGGCCCGTGGGAAGTCGAGCCAAATGACGATTACCAACATGCCAACGGTCCCTTGCGTTTTGGACAGGACTATTACGCTTATCCCAACGATTCCAAAGATTATTTCTCCTTTTACCTGGACGGCCCCGGCCCGCTGACGCTGGATGTGAGCAATGTCGCTGCTTCGGGCGTTCAAGTGCTGTTGTACTACCAGACCCCTGTCGCCGGCGGCGAAGTAAGCCGCGACTACGCTGCGCCCTTCCACATCGAGCACGAGGGGCCGGCAGGCTGGTACTATGTCTATCTTTATGCTTCAGGCAGCTATAATGAAAACAGCGCCTACACAGTACAGGTAGCCACGCCGGTTCCTTGAACGGTAAAAAGATGAAAACCTACTTTTTTCTCCCTTTCGTGCGTCTCGCCCTGCCCGCCGGTTTGCTGGCCTTGATCGTCTCGTGGTTGCTGTTGAACCCGCACCATTCGCTGGCCGTCGTACCCATGGCCACGCCGATGGCCGTTCGCCTGGCCGGCCAGTATGCAGGTGGCGATGCCCGCGCCGTCGTTGCCGCAAACAATGGCTACGCTTATGTCGGCTTCGGATCATCCTTTTCGGCTGTGAATGTCTCCAACCCGGCATCCATTCCGCCGCCGGCAAGCATCACGCTCGGTGGCTCCATAGAAGATATCGCATTGCTGGGCGCTTATGCGTACGTGGTGGATGGAAGCTATCTGCGTGTAATCGATCTTTCCAACCCGCAAAACCCACAGTTGGTGGGGAGTGCCTATGCAGGAAGCCCTGCCTCGGTCGCTTTATATGAAGACGGGTACGTAAACGTTGGCGATCTCTCCAGTTACGGCCTGCTGCGCGTCTTCAACGCTTCCACCCCTGCTGCACCCATCCAGGCATCTTCGTACGGCGACTACACCCCGCCCGATAACCCGATCGGGATGTTCATGCACAACGGCAACGCTTATATAGCCGATGGCAGCGGCGGCTTGCAAATTATCAATGCGTTTCCTCCCACGCCGGTACCGGTTGGCAGCTTTGCAATGCCGGGCCATACCTGGGATGTAGCCGGCTACGGCAACCACGTGTATGTCGCCAATGGTGCATATGGGGTGCGCGTCCTCAATATCACGAATCAATCCCAGCCTACCCAGGTCGCGCTCTTCGATACGCCGGGAGACGCACAGGGCATCGTGGTCGCGAGCATTAATAGCAATCCCTATGCTTTCGTGGCCGACGGCGCTCACGGGGTACGCATCCTGGATATCGCTACCCCCTCGGCGCCGGATGAAAGCGCCTTTTACGATACCGGCGGCTCGGCCATCGACGTGTCCGTAAACGGTACGTACATTTATGTCGCCGATGGATTGGGTGGCCTGGTGATCCTGCAATCGTATGTGCCGACCCCCACCCCCGCGGTGACCGAAACACAGCCACCGACTCATACCCACACGCCCACCGCCACCTCGACGCCGACCTCGACCGCGCTTCCTCCCACGCATACCCACACACCCACGGCAACGCTCGATCCGGCCATCAGCCCCACGCCTTCCGCAACGCCGACGGCAACCGCCGCTGCCGAATCTCCCGTTTTGGCCTATCTGCCGCTTGCCCTGCGCAGTTACTTTGCCTACTTCGAAGGCCCCTGGGAAGCCGAGCCGAACGATGACTACCGGCACGCCAACGGGCCGCTGCGCTTCGACCGGGCCTATCAGGGCTACCCGGATGATGCCAAAGACTATTTTTCGCTGTACTTACCGGCGGACGGCAGGCTGACCATCGACCTGACCGAATTCCATGCTTTCGGCGCGCAGATGCTCCTCTACGATCGCATCCCCGTCGCCAACGGCGAAGTCGCACGCGTGTATACCGAACCCTTTCACATCGAATACACCGGCAAGGCCGGTTTGTACTACATCTACATTTATACCGCATCGGGTTACAACAACCGCGATCCCTATACCCTCACACTGACCTACACCCCCGTTGCACAACGATCACCGTACACATTCATCGCCACGCCAGGCGCCCCGGCGTTCATCGCAACCCCACCACAACCCTGACCCCGGACCGTTGGCATACGCCCCGGTGTTTCCCACACCTCTTCCACTTTGCCCCGCACTGTCCCTGCCTACCCGAGCACCCGCGGCTCGCCTCCCCTTGTGGCTTGCCGCGCCACCGGATCGCTGGCATACGTGCCGGCGTCGGCGCTATAACTCGAAAATCATCGCCAGCACGTTTCCCAGCCCGATGCGCGTGCCTGCCCGGATTTCCGTCGGCGTGTTGGCCGGGATGCGCCTGTGATCGACGGTAACGCCGTTCGTGCTTTGCAAGTCGGTGATGGAAAACTGCCGGGTTTGCTGATCGTACGTGATCTCGGCATGGCGGCGCGAAACTTGCGATTCGTTTTTAAGCTGAGGGTGCGTGCGACCGAGCAGGTAAGGATAACTTGATATGCCGATCCGCTGTCCCTGAAGTGCCGCATCGCCTGCGGTTTCTACCACCAGGCTGGCAGTCGGCGTCTCCGAACCGGCTGGCCTCTCGATCACCGTTTCGTGCGGCGAGGGCCCGGCTGCCGGCGCAGCCGCACGCGGGGCGTAAGGCCTCGATGCCCGGCTGGAAGAGGCCTGGGTTTGAAAGGCCATCATCAGGCGATGGTGCCCGAAGCCGATTTTGTCGCCGTTGCGGATCTCGTGGCGCTTGTGGGGTGGGATTTCCTTGCCGTTAACGAAGACCGGGTTCTCGTCGGCCAGCGGTTCGATGTAGTAACGCCCCTCGGTCAGGGTGATCTGGGCGTGCCGCCGTGAGATCGTTTTTCCTTCCGGCAAGAGTTGCACGTTGACAGCCAGGATGATGTTGTGATTCATGTCCGTGCTCGGCCGGCCAACGACGGCCGGTTGCCACTGAATGTCGTACGTCTTGCCGGTCTTCTCCTCGTGCAGAAACGCATATTGCTCAACGGCCAGCATCTGGCGGATAGCCTGGTGGAAGTGGTCGAAAACCAGCTCGTCTTGCGGTTGGATGTCCAGTTCGTCCAGCGTTTGGGCGTGATCGAGGGGGCGATCGGCGCCTTTCAAGAAGATGGCATATTTTTCGGGCGAGTCGGCCGGGATGTCGTCGAATTCTTTGAGAATTTCGTCGATCAACGTGCTGATCAGCAGCGTCTTGCGCACGCGTGCCCGCTGCCCGGTATGCTCGAAAACGTCGAATTTTACGTCGATATAGTCGTCTGCTGCCATAAGAAACTCACTCTGTTTGGGTCTCGCTTGGTTCGTCGATTAACTTCATCTCCCGCGCGGCGTCCACAATATCAGAGGGCGGGAGCAACGCCAGCAGCTCTTCGGGCATCCCGTTCTCGAGCAGGAGATTTTTGATCGCCGGGATATCATACTGGCTTAGATCGACCCGAGAGGCCGGTGCGGGCGCAGCGTTTTCCGCCGTACGCTTGCCGGCTGCCGAGGGTTGGGCCGCCGCCGGCGCCTGTGCCAGCACAGCCTCACCCTGGGATACGTTCAGCCATTGCACTTTTTCCTGCGGATAGCGGCGGCAAATGTACTTTACCCAGCTATCGAGCGAACCTTCGGTGTCTTCATCGTTTGCGTAAGGTGTCGCCAGTTGCAGCATGCTGGTAATGCCCGAACGGACGGTGAAAGCGCGCCCCATTGGCAGTTCGGCATCGGCCAGGCTGCGCGGAAACTTGCCGTTCAGCCGGTTGACGGCGTCGGCGCTCTTCAAGCCGATGCCAAAGTTGGGGGCCGTAAACACGCGCCGCAGGTCGTCGGACGCGCTGGTGATGCCAACCGAGCCGCCCACCACCATGTAGACGCCCGCCGTCTGGTATTTGCGCACCAGCGCCGCCATGTCCTCGAAGAAGTGCATTTTCTTGCGGCTGGATTCTTCAGTAAAGGCATCGTAGTTGTCGATGAAGAGCATGATCTTGCGCCGCTTGGGATGTTCGTCGAAATCCGCGCACTCCACACGGAAGTTTTCGTAAAACTCGTCGAGCTGCTCGATGTCTTCGATGGTTTGGACGACGTGCGGCAGATCGGCCAGCGAGGTCTGATCGGCCTTCCACAACTTGCGCGAGTAGTCGATCATCACCATCATCACCTCGTCGGGTGAGTAATTGCTGGCGATCGCAAGCAGCATCGTACGCAGGGTGGTGGTCTTACCGGAGAAGGGTTGGCCGATCACGATCATGTGCGGCCCCTGGCGCTCGACGTCGATGATCGCCGGTTCCAGCGAGCGGTCGTCGATGCCCATGACGGCATTCAGGCGGCGCACCTCGGGGAGCCTGGCCTGCTGGAGCAAGTTTTCCAGCGAGACACGCAGCGGTAGGGTCTCGATGTTCGAAGGCCGCTCGCCCTTCCAGCCATCGTTCCAGATCTCCGCCATCTTGCGGCACATGCGGCTGATTTCTGCCATGCCGTCTGGGTCGCTTTCGCTGGGTATGAAGGTCATGGCGGTCTGGAATTCGAGCGGCATGTTTCCCACGCGCACGTACCCGCGCCCCGGCACCGGGCTGAGATCCGCCGGGACGCCGCGCCCGACGATGCTGGCATATTCGCTGGCGTCGGAAAGCTTGAGCGTATAGCGCTCGGTGACCAGGTTGAAGAGTTTGCTCGTCAGGGCATTGGGCATGTCGGCGGAAAAGAGGAAATGCACGCCGTAGGCGCGCGCCTCGCGCACCAGCGAGATCAGCGGCGGCATGAGGTTCTCGTAGTACTCTTTGAACTCGGCGAAGTTGTCGAGCACGACCAGAATCGCCGGCAGCCGCTTGTCGGGATGCGCCAAGTTATACGAATCCAGGCTGTTGACGCGCATTTCGCTAAAGATCACCTGGCGGCGGTCGATGATATCGTTGACCCGCCGCAGGACGCGCAGGACACGTTCTTCCTCCTCCGACGTGATCACTGCACCGACGTGCGGCAGATCGCCGAGCACACTCAAGGCGCGACCGCCGAAATCGAGCACGTAAACGTGTAGTTCGTCGGGCGAATGGGTCAGCGCCAGGCCGGTGATGACGGTGCGCAGGAAGGTCGTCTTACCGCGGCCCGAAGCGCCGAAGACCACCGCGTGTCCCGCGGGGAAGTTGATCATCAGCGGCTTCTGGCTGGCCTGATAGGGGTTGTCGACCATGCCGATCAGCGGGCGCATGGCGTTCTTCCCCCACTGGATGCCTTCCCAGGTAAAGCCTTCCTCCCAGAAAGTTTGCGCTTTTTCGCTGAGCGAAAGATTGCTGACCTTGCTGCTGTCCGTCCCACGCAAAAGCTCGATGTCCTCGTCGCTCATGTAGGCCGTATCCAACGCCGTGGTCAGGGCGAGCACATTACGCCCCGTCTGGCTGGGCAAGAATTCCGGCCACGGCCGCCACTGCGGGCGCGATTCCTGTTCGGCCAGGTTGCCCATCATCTCGACGATCACGTCGTACAGCTTGGGCGGTTCGGTGGCCTTCTGCGCCGCCGACTTTTTCGGCCGGTCGAGCCAGATCACGTTGGGCACCACGTTTTCTTCCTGTGGGCCTTTATAGTCGCCGCCGGTGTAGGCCGTCTGGATCAACTCGATGTTTTCGTTGCCCACCTGCAAATACCCGCGGCCGGGTATACCCGGCGGCAAAAAGGCCGCGTCGGAGCGCCGCAGCACTTCGCGGCTGTCGTCGGGCGTCTCTACCCGCAGGCAGATGCGGAACTTGATATTGGCGCGCATCTGGTCGGTGACACCGGCCGGGCGCTGCGCCGCCAGGATCAGCGTCACACCCAGGGCGCGCCCGAGGCGCGTGATGCTCTCCAGCTGCGCCTTGTATTCGGCGTTGCCGGCGATCATCTCGGCAAACTCGTCGATGATGATGAACAGGTGCGGGTAGGGCGGCCGCTGCGGATCGAGGTTCATCCCCTTCTTGCGGTAGTGGACGATGTCTTTGGAGTTGGTGTAGGTGTTCAATTTCTGCCGCCGGTCGAGTTCGGCGATAATGGATGCGAAGACGCGCGCCGTCGCCGATTGATCCAGGTTGGTGACGATATCGACCTTGTGCGGCAGGTGCTTGAACGGCTCGAAGGCCGCGCCGCCCTTGTAGTCGATCAAGACGAAGTTGAGCACATCCGGGCTGAAATTTAGTGCCAGGCCGATGATCAGCGTCATCAGTAGTTCCGATTTGCCCGACCCGGTCGACCCGGCAATGATCCCGTGAACGCCGTCGGCCTTGGCCGAAAAGGTCAGCACGCGCGGTTCATTGCCCGAAAGCAGTCCGATTGCCGTGTGCAGCCAGTCGGCGGTTTTGGGGTCCATGCTGCGCCGCCAGTTGTCGCGGGCCATGGCCTGCAACTCGTCCAGCGTGGTCACGTTGAGCATCTCCAGCAGCGTGACGGTAGATGCCAGCGTGGAACCGTAGCCGCGCCGGATATCGAGCGGCTCCAGGCTACGCGAGAAGTTGCGCGCCTGCTCCTGGGTGACCACCACCTTGGTTTTGCCCACATAACGGATGCTGTTGAAACCGGTTTCGGCGTACCGGAAGACGACCGAGTCGACGTCGCCCGGCTCCTCATCGACTTCAATCACCGCTGTACAGCGGCTGGGCACCCTGGCGCGCTCCGGCACGAGAAAGATCACCGCCGCCCCCAGCATTTGCCCGTCCATCAAAATCGTCGAGATGGTGGCTTCCCCTTCCAGGTCGTGCAACGCCGACCAGGCCGGCGCCGGCGACTGCACGTCGACCACGACCAGCAGGAAGGGCAGGCGCACGTCGGCGCCGCTTTCGCGATCTTGCAGGCGCATGCGGCGGCGCTCCAAAATCGTGCGGATATTCTTCCAGAACAGGCGCATGCGGTCAGGCTCGGTTTCGCCGGGGCGCTCGTCGCCCTCGAAGCACAAAGTTTCCGATTTGTCGGCTTCTTTACAATGCGGCAGCGAATACGCCCAGCGCCAATGCTGGCGCGCCGCACTCGTCCCGGCCACATAAAGCATCGTGTCTTGCGGCGAGTGGAAGGTGGCGTAGTCGATCAGCAGCGTGCGCAGGTAGGCGTTGACCTTCTCCGGTGACGTGCCGGTGACGCCGATCGAATGGCGTACTGTCTGGCCCTTGGCCTCCTGCGATTCCCCATCCTTGGCCTCGTTCTCGTCGGCTTTCTTCTCCTCGACCTTTTTCTTTTCGCTGGTGTCCGCCGGTTGGTGCAGGGGAATGGTTACCGGCACGTCGAACAGCAGGCGCGAATCTTCGGCCAGGCGGCTGGCTTCGAGCATCAGTGGGCTTTCGGTACGCTCGTCTTCCGAAACTTTGTAGATGACGGTCGACTGGCGTGTGCTCAACCCCAGGCGCAGGTGCATAAAATCGTGATCGGCCGGGCGGCGTTCCCACAGGCGGGTTCCTGAACGAATGTCTTCCTGGCGTTTCTCGATAGCGCGCTCGATGTCGTCGGCGATAGCCAGGTTCTTTTCGGGGTCCGGATAGTTGTAGAAGTAGTAAATGCGTTGTTGCTCGTGCTCGCTGTCCATCTTGCGGCGCAGTTCACCGATGCGCCGCTTGTAGGCGATTTCCGCTTCCTCGCGCTTCTTCTTGTCTTGCGTATAGCTGTAAATTGCCAGGCCGACGGATCCGATCACCGAAAGCACCATCGGGATCATCATCAACATGTTACGCCCCTGGCCGAACAAGGAAACGATCACGTAGCCGAAGATCATAATCATCGGCAGCATGGCCTGCGAGATGATCTGGCCGGGCTTCTCTTCGGTGTCCGGCGGGTTGGGAATATGGTTCAGGCCCGAGGGAAGCTCGGGTTCGATTCGTGGCGGGCGCTCGATGTAAATTTTTTCTTCCACAACACACCTTATGTAGGAACAACGGAAACGGCCAATACCAGCAGCATCGAGATTGCCAGCAGTGCTGCCAGGATGATGAAAAGGACCCGCCAGTTGATCGTGCGCGCTTTGCGTTCGGCGGGGATGGCGGGCAGGTTGGGGCTTAAGGCGCCGGCAAACTGCACCACGTTGGCGTAGCGCTGCCCCGGCTGCATTTGGATGGCTTTCTCGGCAATCTGCGGAATGTTCTTCAAGTCGATGCGTTCGGTGGGCGCAAAATGGCCTGCAATCACGTTTTGATAGACGGTGTGATCTTTCTTGAGGTGATACGCATAGGCCGGGTGGCCGGCAAGCAGCTCGTACAGCAGCATGCCCAGGCCGTACACATCGGTTGCCGCAGAGACGGCCCCCTGGTTGACGATTTCGGGCGCCGTGTAGGCCGGCAGATTGTAGCTGTGATCCCAGATTTCCTGGATGTTTGGCCCCGGGGCGCTGACCCCCAGATCGATCAACAGCGGGCGCGGGATGCCTTGTTTGTCGAAGCGCAGCAAGATCACATCCGGGTTGATGCACAAGTGCAGCTTGTTGGCCTTGTGCAGGTAAATGATGACATCGGCAACGCTCAAGACGATCCAGCCGACGTGCTGGTACCAGGGCTGCGGGTTCTTCAGCATCAGCGTGCGCAGAATTTCGCCATCCGCGTGCGCGAAAACCTCGTAGTATTTGACGCGCCCCTGGATGACAATCCACCCGTACGGGTAGTTTTCAACCTTGCCCTGCGGGTGCGCCGCAAGCAGCACCGGCAGCAGCGGGTGCTGCCCGGCCTTGGCCAACTGCAAAAAAGCCCTGGCCTCGCTGCGTAGCTTTTCCTCGCAGCCGGGATTCGCCACCTTGAGCAAGATGCGCTCGCTCCCGCGCCGGGCCTGGTAGACGATGGCCGAGCGGTTGATTACGACCGGTTGGATGATCTCGATCGGCCCGAACCATTCGCCGTTATCGAAGATTTCGGTGGCGTTTTCGGCCGGGCAGTCTTTTTCCTGGCACCACAGGTTTAAATCCTGCGAGATGACGTTACATTTCTGGCAAATACGCTTCATAGGATGTCAAACTCTGTCGATTTTGAATGCTGTCTTCCAATGGCTTGCATTGTATTTTATAACGGAATCAAAAATAGAGCGACGGTTCACCCGCACCTGCCCGATCAAAAAACTGGCCCAGCCGGTGAAGCTGGGCCAGTTTTCAAGGGATTTCTACGCAAAGCGTTGGGACCCCGACAGATCGCCATCCCGGTAAGCCTTGACGGCGCCGGTGATGTCGCCCGAGAGTTCTTTCATTTTTTCCGCCAGCTTTTGAATGCGCGGCTGGATGCGATCGATGAAGGCCGATGCTGCTGCGGTGCTGCCCAGCGAAATGAAGGCAGCCGCCTTGAGCAGCAGGCTGATCGTGCGCAAAACTTTGGCGACGGCGTCTAGCGTTTCGCCGAACGTCTCGAAGGTTTTGCTCATCTTCTCTACTTGCGGGATATCCATATAGACTTCTGCAGCCATGCTGTTCTCTCCTGGTTAGAAAATCTTGCCAAAAACGTCGAAAAGCTGCTGGGCATGGCCGGTCGCGGTGCGTTCGGCCTGTTCCATGCGCTCGGTGGATTTCTTGATCGCGTCGGCGTAGCGGGTGTTGATTCCGGTGACGCCGACAAGCGCGGGGATGATGTCGTTCATCATTTCGTCGACGAACCGGTCGGCGCCGTCGCCTTTCCACATGCCACCCACCACCTGGTTGACCAGCGCGCGCAGCGGAGAGGTAACCATTTCGTCGACGATGTTCACTTGCTGCATGATCTGGTTGATGATGCCGCTGACAATCGAACGGGCAAACTTGAAGATTCTCATGATTAGCCTCCTAGAAATTACCGCCGGCAGTGCTGTCGGCCTTCTTCATGTCATCCATGGCTTTCTTGATGTCGTCGGCAACTTCGACGAACTTGTCGGCCAGCTTCCCCACCGACGTGCTGAACGGCCCGTTCAGCGCGGCGCTGAAGGTTGCGCCGGTATCACCGACCAGGGCGCCGTTGTTCATATCCGCAGCAACTTTCTTCCCCGTTTCGGCGGTTTGGCGCAGACGTTCTGCCACCTTGGTGCAGTGGTCGGCCATCTCGGTCAGTGCAGCGTAATTAACACGAATCGTTTCGCTCATTGCAGCCTCCTCTTTTTACTCACCCAACGAGCCGAAATAGCCCTGGGTCTCTTCTTCTGCCTGGTCGTAAGTATCGCTGATTTTCTGCGCGATGTCGGCAGCGGTGTTCAACGCCTGTGCCAGGCGGTTCATCGCCGGGATGATTTCGCCGTTCATCTCCTCGAAAAATTTGTCGGCGCCCCTCCCAACCCAGCCGCCGCCGTGCAGCGCGTCGGCGCGGGTGGCGGTCTCCTTGGCAAGCGTCTGGATTTCGTCCCCTTCGGTCTTGAAGGTTTTGACGAAGCCTTTCATCTGTTCATAATTGAGTTCAGTTTTTTCGGCCATATCGTTCTTTCCTTTTTTGTCAATTTGGCTTGAAGCTGCTGGCAGGGATAGCAGGCTGCCCAACCTTCGCCAGCAAGGGGTTGAGCGAACATGCAGGCGTGTGTTTCAATGGTTTCTGTTTCTACCTCCTCGAAGCAAAGGTTATTCGCTTTCTTTCTTGTCTTTGACCACCTTGGCCACGCCGCCGGCGGCGGCGCCAAGGCCACCCAATGCACCGGCAATGCCGGCCAGGTTGTTCGAGTCGGCGCCCGATGCGTCGCCGCCGCTCGGACGAACGGCCGGTTGCGGTGCGTTCGTGGCCGGCGTGGCTGCCGACCCGCCGGCCGCTGCGGCAGTGGCGCCGCCGGCGACGTCTGGGGTTTGGCTGCGATAAACGTGATCGGCCATGCCGTCAGATGCCGCGCCGCCGGCTTCCGCGGCGCCCGTGTTTTGCGACTGGTGGCTGGTGCCCGTCCCCATGCCGTTAAGGTCGCCTTGCAGGCCCTCACTGCCGCCCGATCCGCCACCCCCGCCCCCGCCGCCCGTGCTCGACTCGGATGTGCTGCTTTCGCTGGCCGTGTCGACTTTCTCGTTGGCAGCATCACCGGGAGATACCGGGCCGCTGGTTTCGCCGCCGCCCGGCGCCGGGCCGCCTGCATCGACGGGAACGTCTCCGAGGGCGTCCTTGCCGAAATCGAGGTCGCCGACTTCGATGCCCGGGGAGGGTGCGTCGACCGCGCCGCCGATGCCGAAATCGAGGTCGCCGACTCCGATGCCCTGGGAGGGCGCGTCGACTGCGCCGCCGATGCCGAAATCGAGGTCGCCGACTTCGATGCCCGGGGAGGGTGCGTCGACCGCGCCGCCGATGCCGAAATCGAGGTCGCCGACTCCGATGCCCTGGGAGGGCGCATCGACCGCGCCGCCGATGCCGAAATCCAGTCCGCTCAACTCGGCGCCGGCGTTGCTCCTTTCGAGCCGCCCGTCGCTGAAGAACTCGACCGTTT
>JBMOLU010000001.1:0-244602 GCA_049325275.1 Chloroflexota bacterium | reverse complement strand
AGGTCGCCGACTCCGATGCCCTGGGAGGGCGCATCGACCGCGCCGCCGATGCCGAAATCCAGTCCGCTCAACTCGGCGCCGGCGTTGCTCCTTTCGAGCCGCCCGTCGCTGAAGAACTCGACCGTTTCGAACTCGGCGTCGTCGAAGGTCTTGACGATCTTGCGCACCGTTCCGGCGGTGAAGGAAAGCGCCTGAGTCAGGCGTTCCATCGCCGGCAAGATTTCGCTCTCCATTTCGTCGAAGAAGCGCTCTCCGGCGTCACCCATCCAGTCGTCCTGTAAATCGTGGACCATCTGGCGGGTCCTGCTGAGCAGTTCGGCCAGCACTTCGCTCTCGTCGTCGAAGTTTTTGGCGATTTTTTTAAGTTCACTGTAATTTAAGGAAGTTTGTTCGGCCATAATCTCTCGCTCGTTTGTCAAAGGTCAAACCGGACAGAAACGTGGTTGCCCAAGTCGATCGTCGCGCCGTGCGACAAGGCTGTGGGCTGTCCGCCGGCCAGGCGTTGCCCGTTGAGCCTGGTGCCGTTGCTGCTGTTCAAGTCGGTGATGTTGTAAGCCTGGCGGGCCGCATCGTAGTTGATTTGCAGGTGCCTGCGTGAGACGTTTGGGTCGGCAATCGTAAAGGAGCAATCTTCTCCACGCCCGATGATGAAGGGGAATGCATCGATCGTGCGCTCGCCTAGCAGCGGCCCTTTGAGCACCGTCAGCCTCGGGCGGGCGGGCTGTACCTGGCCAATCAGGGTGGCTTGCCCGTTTTGCGCTCCCATGCTTTCACTACCAACGAAGGTGCGATCCATCGATTCTTGCGATGCGCCGGCGGCCGGGTAGGCCGCTGCAACGCCCGACGGCGCCACGCGAGGTGACACAGCCGCCCGCCGTTTGGAAGGCAGCGGTTCTTCGTCGGCGATCGCCGCCACAATACCCTCGCCGCCTTTGCTTTTTAGCTTGCCGCCCAGGCGTCCCTGCATCACCGGCGTCCCGCTCAAGGATTTTTGCCGCGAAGAACTGATCATCAGGTAGGCCATCAATGCCAGGACGATGCCGATGATCAGCGCCAGGAAGATCGGCGCCGCTACCAGGGCCACGCCCAGGCGTTGGAAGATCGTCGGCGCCTTGTAGGTGACTTCCTCATACTGCGTGGCCATCAGCACTTCGTTGTCCGGTGCAAGCACGCGCACGATCACGGTGTACTTGCCGTTCGGGATACGGCGTGAATTCGTGGGGATGATGATCTGCCCATCTGTTCCGGCAAGCGTGTCGCTGGTGAAGTTCGAGTTGGGTACCTGGGTGTTGGTTTCTTTGTTGACCAGCCAACCGTCGAAGCCGCCGATCAGTTCCGGGTTGCTCACGCTGACGTTCAAAACCAGGTCGCCGTCTTCCTGTTCGACGGAAACGATGGTCAGCGAAGCGGTGTTGACTTTGTAAACGATCTCCGGGTACTGCGTGCTGGTAAACACCTGGCCGTTTTTCCCGATCACGCGCAGCACCACCGTGTACTTGCCTGCCGAGATGAAGCCGTTGCCGGCCGGGACGACGATCTGGCCGCTGTTGCCGGCAATGGCCGGGCTGGTGAAGGTCGAATTGGGCACCTGGGTGTTGGTGTCTTCGTTGACCAGCCAGCCATCGAAGCTGCCGATCAAGTTGGCGTTGGTCAACGACACGTTGAGGACCAGATCCCCACCGTCTTGCGCCACCGAGTCAATCGTTGCGCTGGCGTAAACACTCGTCGGGTCGAAAACGAACTCGTGAACCAATTCGGTCAGCGCTTTGCCCTGATCGTCCTCGCTGATGGCAAAGGGCATGCTGTCTTCACCGACGGCAATGATGCGCAGTTCGTATTTGCCCTCGGCGGCCATCTTGGCAGCCGGAAAATTGAAGGTGTTGAACGTAGCGGGATCTTCGAAGATGTATTCGTCCACCTTGGAGCCGGCCTCTTGATCCCATATCGAGATTTTGACGTAGCTGACCAACTCCGGTGAAGCCATCGTCAACTGCACGTCATAGCTTTGCGTTTCGGCGACGAGCTGCAAGCCGGCAAATTGCACGCGCACCGGGCTGGGCGGGCCTGGGTAGTCGGTTTCGGATGTGAACGAGAAGGCGCTGTTCATCGTGCGCCCATCGGCCAGCGCCAGCGAGAAAACGGCCTCGTTTTGCCCGTTTTTTGGGTAAACGTTGGTTTCCACCATCCATTGGGCCTTGAGCGCTTCCATGATCCTGGCGAAAGCCTGTGCCAGATCGGCCTCATTGGCGACGAAGGAAAACCCGCCCGTGCTGGCTGCCATGCTCTTCAGTTCCAGGTCGTTGATTTTGGCGCTTTCCGTCGACAGCCCGACGGTGTGCACGGGAACCTGCATCTGCATGGCCAGGGCGATCAGGTCCTGGTAGCTGTGCTGGCTGCACTGCTTTCCGTTGCGGTTTTCGTCCTTGCCATCGGTGAACAAAATCACCGCCCGGCGGCCGGCGGGGGCCTTTGCCTGGGCCTCGATCGCCATATAGGTGGCGTCGTAAAGGCAGGTCCCCAGGTTCGAAACCTTGTACTGGTCGATGGCGTAACTGACCGCAGGAATATTTTCGGTGAAATCTTGTAGCAGCTTGATTTGTTCGTCGAATTGCACGACGGCAAATAGGGCGTTGTCGGGGGTGTTGTTGAGCGCCAGTTTGGCCGCTTCCTGCAGCTTCCCGGCTGAGCCGCCCATGCTGCCACTGGAATCCATCAGCAAGGTGATGTAGATGGGAATGTCGGGCTGTTTGATCTGGGCGGGGGCGGCGTAGCCGGTGTTCAGCAGCGTAATCTGGGCGTTTTTGGCGTCGAGCGAGAGAATGGGCGTCCCTGTGCTCTCGTCGTACAGGTTGAAATAGAGCTTGAGGATCATCGCGTCTGGCGTTTCCAGCGTCGAAACCAGGTTGATGCGAATTTCCCCCCCGGCCGCTTGGGATAGGGCGAGTGGCACAGGGTGCAAAATCAATCCAAGGATAATGAGAAAAGCCAGGGTTTTGATCTTCATGCTGTTTACAAGGCCTCCGCATGGGTTGGGACCTGGAAACAAAAACTCCCCTCGTTGGCCCGAATTTCCGGGCACGCAGACGAAAGCTTCTGTTTTACAAGTCTTTTCAGTGTATTTTTGCTTTCATTATACACTTCGCCGTCTTGGAGGCAAGCGGATGCTGATGATGTTTTTTCGAAAGATTATGAGAAATTCTCATTTTCTTATTCGAGTATATCAGGCTTTTGGATTTTTGCAAGGAATTATGAGAAATTCTCATAATTCCTTAACGAAGCGGCGTGTTGCCTTTCCCCCGTTGGCGCGCTTCCACCCATAACGATTGCGCCAGCTCGTATCCGATCACGTGATCTTGTGGTTTCATCTGCAAACGTAAAGGCCCTTTGAATGGCGCACAACTCAACAGGTGAAAGGGCGTGCCCGGTACCAGTCCCAACTGCGCCAGGTAACGCAGTTTGTCCAGGTCGTGTGTGCGCACGCGGCTGACCACGCAGGTGGACCCCGAAGGAATTTCGATCAGCGGCAGGTCGTCGAGGCTGGGCATCACACCGTCTTTCGAAGGGATCGGTTCGCCATGTGGGCAGCGCATCGGGTGGCCGGTCAACTCGTCCATCCGCTCTTCGATTTCGTCGTTGACGCCCTGTTCGAAGGTATCGGCCAGTTCGTGCGCGGCGGCCCAGTCGTAACCCATTACACGTACCAGAAAGACTTCGGTCAGGCGGTGGCGGCGCAGCGCCGGCATAGCGATTTTCTCCCCCTCGCTCGTCAGGCGCACGCCGCGGTACGGCTCGTGAACGAGAAATCCGGCCAGGCCCAGGCGCCGAATCATCTGCGCCGTGGCCTGGGCGGAGGCTTCGACGTGCCCGGTTAGCAGCGAAACCGGCACCTGAGGCATATCTTGCTGTAAACGGTAAATCTCGGCAGCGTAACGCTGCATGGCGGCGCTGATCTTCATGGGCTTTTGGGGTGTTCTCTCCTGGTTTTCAAGCCGCTTGAACATTAAATCCAAGCGAATTTATATCAATTAATTGATAAGTATCTAGATTATTCCGCGGGCCGTCATTATACTACGCCCGCAATAAAAACTGGACAAATATAGTCCGTATATCACCCATAGGAGTCAGTCGATGTTTTTACGCCTTTTCCTGATCGCTTTTCTCTTGCTGCCCTTGTTGGGCGCCTGCGCACCGGCCATTCAACCCACCCCAACGGCCGCTCAATCCGGGCAAACGGACCTGGCAGGGATCAAAACCTACCTGCTCGATAAAACGGCGGCTCTGAAGCTCGACGCGGCCGCGCTGCAAGCTGCTGCGGCGCGTTACTATCAGCTCGCCGAAACCGCCGGGTTCGACTACGCCGCCCTCTGGCAAAACCAACCTGCCGGCGCAGCCCAGGCCATCGCCGATGCCAGGTCGGCCTGGATGCGGGCCAGCCCGGCCTACGAACAGGTAGAAGGCATCGTCGCCGGCGTGCCGATGTTGCGCGCATACGATGTGATCCTGGATGCCGGCGCCTCGGGCGCCGAAGATCCGCAAAACGCCGTGCCCTTTGATCTGCACCTCGCCGACGGCCGCACTTTCGAGCAACCCGGCAATCTGTTCGGCGTGCTCGAAAGCGCGCTGTGGGGCACCGAACCGGCCTTCAAGGCCGCTGAAGCCGACCTGGACGGCAACGGCCGGCAGGATTTCGGCGAAGCCCTGCCCGACGCCCACTTGCTCCTGGCCGCCGCCGATTCCCTGGCTGCCTACATAGTTGAACTGGAAAACGCCGCCCAGGCCTGGCGGCCCAGCAAGTCCGATGCCTTCACAGCCCTGGTGGTGATGATCCCGACGATGAACGAGTATTTCAACTCGTGGAAGTCTTCGCGCTTCGTCAGCGGCGCCGCCTCTACCCAGCGTGACTTCGTCGCTATCTCGCGTCTGGCCGATATGCAGGATATCCTGGGCAGTTTACAGGTGGTTTACCGGGGCATCCGGCCGCTGGCCGACGATGCCGATGCCGCCCAGGCCGGTCAAATCGAAGATGGACTGGCCGATCTGAAGGCATTTATCGCCGATATCCACACCCAGGAAAAAACCGGCAGGCGGTTCAGTCCCGAGGATGCCGATCTCTTGGGCGCCGAAGCGCAGAACCGTGCCACGGCCCTGGCCGGGCAGGTGGCGCAGGTGGCGGCGCAGTTACAGATCCCTATTCATGAATAGAAGAAGCACAAAATTTCGGACCTTTGGCCTTGACATGAAAAAGCCACTCACCAATTTCCGTCCTTTCCTCAGCATTTTGCTCGGCTGCGTGCTGCTGGCCGTTCACGTTTCTCCTGCACGGGCACGGGCACTGCCACCGGCCGAGACTGCCGAGCGCCTGCGTACCGCACTGGTCACGGCGCAACTGGCACTGGCTTCGGATCCGCCGGCCGCCCTGGCCTTCGTTCACGAGGCGCAGGAGTCTTATGCGGTGTCTTTCGCACCTGCCATGGCCGTTTCTGCTCCTCAGGCGCACCGGCGCGTCACGGAAGGCTTTGCCCGAATGGCGCAGGCGCTGCATCCGGTCGATGCGGCCGGTTTTGCGCTGGCGCGGGCGCAGGCCTGGACGGCTCTCCTGGCCGGGGCCATGCGGATGGTCGAGGCTTCGCTACAGCAGGGAGATTTTGTTGCGGCGCGCGCCTGGCTGGCGGTGCGTGAATTCCGCACCGCCACGCGCTTTTCTCGTCCCGGGGCAGATGCGACCCTTGCCGTGGTACGCGCTACCAAAGGCGAGATGCCTGTTTCGGATGCGCTGCTCTCCGTGCGCGCCGATCTGCTCGATACCTACCAGGCGCGCTTGGACGAAGCCTTGCGCGATGCGCAATCTGCCGCACAGAATGGTTTCCTGGCCCGGCGCGCCGAACTGGCTGGCCTGTCTGCCGGTTACTTCGCCATTCTGGCGCCTGTTTATGCTGAACAGCGCGGCGCCGACGCCCTGGTGGAAGCTAACCGGGCTTTCGACAGCCTCGTGCTGGCGTCGCAAACCGGTGAAGGGTTTTCTGCCACCTTCGATGCCGTCCATGCGGCGCTCGAAGGCTTCCGGGCGGCTCCGCTCAGCCCCGCCGAGCAGGCGCGCCGCGCCGGGCAATTGCTGCGCTTCCTTTCCCTCGTGCCAATCGAATACGAACGCGGCGTCGAGGATGGACGCGTGATCCACGATTTCGAAATCCAGGAAGCGATCACTTTCTATGAGGCGGCCAGTGCTGCATTCGCAGACCTGAAAGACTTGTTCCCCTCAACCGTTGCCGCGCAGTCGGCGGTGCAGTTCGATAGCCTGGGTCTTCAACTGGCGCAGGCCGGCCGGGGCGCTTCGGTTGCCGATCCCGGCGATGTACGATCCGCTGCGAGCAGCCTGGCGGTTTCGTTGGAGCGTGCCATGCCGGCAGCCTGGCTGGCAAAGAGCACGCAGGGCGATTTCGAAGTGCTTGCCGCCCTGCTCGACGGGCTTGAGACAGCCATCCGGGCAGGGGACTACGATCAGGCTGAATCGGCGCGCCTGGAAGCATACGCCGTGATGGAGACGGGTCCTGAGGCGCGCCTGCTGGTGCTTGCCCCACAACTGACCCCCGAAATTGAGAACCTGTTCTGGAACGGCCAGGACGAGCACAAGGGCCTGGCCTATCTGATTAAAACTCGCGCCCCCCTACGTGCCGTGCAAGCGAGCCGGGCGCGCCTGGACGCATTGCTGGCCGACGCCGAGCAGGTGCTGGGCCAGCAATCTTCGCCGCTGGCCGTGGCAGCCAACGCCGTGGTGATCGTCTTCCGCGAGGGCATGGAAGCCATGGTCATTCTGGCCTCGTTGATGAGCAGTATGCGCCGGCCGGAAGAGCGAAAGTACCGCAGACCGATGTGGTGGGGCGCGCTGGCGGCGTTTGCGGCCACGCTCGCCACCTGGATGCTGGCGCGCGGGGTGTTACAGGCCCTGGCGCGCTATGGCGAAAAGCTTGAGGCCATCGTTTCCCTGCTCGCTGTAGGGATGCTGCTATTGATTATGAACTGGTTCTTTCACAAGGTCTATTGGACGAACTGGATTGCCCAGTTCCACAGCCGCAAGCGGCAGTTGTTGAGCGGCGAGGCGGGCCTGGTGTTGGGCTTGATCGTTTTGGGATTTACCAGCGTCTACCGCGAGGGGTTCGAGGTCGTGCTCTTTCTGCAGGCCCTGGTATTGGAAGCCGGCAGCGCCGTGGTGCTGACCGGGACGGCCGCCGGGCTGCTGTTGGTGCTGCTCCTGGGCGTGATTACGTTTCGCTTGCAAGTCAACCTGCCTTATCGTAAGATGTTGATCGTCACCGGGATCATGATCGGGGCCGTGCTGCTGCAAATCGTTGGCAAGACCGTTTACACCATGCAGGTGGTCGGCTGGATGCCCATTCATACCCTCCCCGGCGTAAGCTTCCCTTATGCATGGGGAGCCTGGTTTGGCCTCTATCCCACCTGGGAAGGGCTGCTCTTGCAGTTCCTGGCGGCCGGCTTCGTGATCGGCAGTTACTATCTGGCCGAGTGGGCACAGAAGCGCAAGCGCCAGCACGTTTTGGCTTGATGGCGCGATAGCTGCCTTAATTGCGCCATACGATGCGATCCAGCCTGCGCTGGTCCAGTGCGCCTTCTACTGCGTCGGCCAGGGCATTGAGCGAGGCCTCGAAAGCCTTTGCTTGCGAAAGCGAACGCTTGTCGTCCTGCCAGCCCAGGCTGTCCAGCCAGGCATAGCGGAAGGCGTCGTTGGCAAAGATGCCGTGGACGTAACAGCCCCATACCCGGCCATCCGACGAGGTGCTGCCATCCGGGATATGCACGGGATTGTTGTTGCGCCGTGTGATGGTCAGCCAGGGTGAAAGGCTCGGCGTTTCGCCGGCGTGGATTTCGTATCCGCTGATCAACATCCCGTTCAGCTGTGCCATCCATCCTTGCTGGCACTGGATCAGGGCCTGCGTTTGCGAAGTCGCCTTTTCGGGCGAAAATTCGGTCTTGATCGGCAGCAGGTTCAGGCCGGTGATGCTGTCCCACGGCGATTCGACATGGTGGGTATCGTCGATGCGTTCTCCCAGCATCTGGTAACCGCCGCAGATCCCGACCACGGCTCCGCCCGCCCGGGCGAACTGCTTTACCGCTTGCGCCAGGCCGCTCTGCTCGATCCATTCCAGGTCGGCGATCGTGCTCTTGGTACCGGGAATGATCACCGCATCGGGCGCGCCAAGCTCGCCGGCCGACGAAACATAGCGCACGTGCACGTGCGGCTCGGCTTTGAGCGGGTCGAAATCGTCGAAATTGGCAATGCGTGGCAGGGCCAGGACGGCGATGTCGGTGGCCGAAACGTCTTTGGGGGGAGTTGTAAAGAGCGCTTCTTCTACCGAAACGGCGTCTTCATCCGGCAGGTTCAGCCCCTTCAAATAGGGAACCACACCCAACACCGGAAGATTCCCTTTTTGCTCGAGAATTTGGATGCCGTCGACAAAGAGTGACAGGTCGCCGCGGAACTTGTTGACCACAAAGCCACTCACCAGGGCGCGTTCTTCCGGCTCGAGCAGCCACAGCGTACCCAGCAACTGAGCGAAGATGCCGCCGCGATCGATATCCCCGACCAACAACACTGGCGCCCTGGCGTAGGCGGCCACGGCCATATTGACGATGTCGCTGCGCTTCAGGTTCAGTTCGGCAGGGCTGCCGGCGCCTTCGATAATTACCAGGTCGTAGTCCGCACGCAGCCGATCGAGGGCCCCGGTGACGTGCTCCCATAGGATGTCTTTCTTTTCGTAGTACGTTTTGGCCTGGAAGGTGTTCCAGGGTTTTCCGTCGATCACCACCTGGGCGCGTGCATCCGCTTCGGGCTTGATCAACACCGGGTTCATGGCTACGCTGGGGGCGATGCCCGCAGCGGCGGCCTGCAAGGCCTGGGCGCGCCCGATCTCGCCGCCATCTGCACAGACGGCAGCATTGTTCGACATGTTTTGGGCTTTAAAGGGCGCCACGCGTAAACCGCGCCGGGCATAAATACGGCACAGGGCAGTGGCGAGCAGGCTTTTGCCCGCCGATGAGCTGCTCCCTTGAATCATCAGGGTTTTGGCTGGCATTTCTATATTCTCCGGCTCCAATATTCGAGCCCGCCCCGGGTCTGGCGCCCCGCTCGAAAGGCCGCCTGGCCGGTTTCGTTTTTGCTTATTGTGGAAGTGGCCACTTCCATATTTTACATTTTCGACCGATCAGGCATCACGCAAACTTTGGGTGCTCCCGTTTTTACACGGAAGGCTTCTCCCACCGGAGGTGGAAGAGCCATCATTATACCCACAAATTGTCTGGAAGTCTCAGGCTTTAAGGCGGTTTTTGACAGGGCTTTCGTTGCACGGGGGATGGGTACTCCGCTCTCTGCCGGTTAGTGCCTAACTCATGCGTTTTATGAGAAAAGCACAGCGCACAAGTGCGCAAATCAAGAACGGATTGAGGGTCGTGCCGCTTTATGCCGGTTAGGAGGCATGTCCCATTGCTTGCGCTTCTGCCCTTTCTATACAATGGAATTGTTCGTTCTGGCCCTACCGTTTCTGATAGGGTGAAGCTTCATTCCATAAAAAAGGAGAGAATCATGCACATGCGAAAACACCTGCCCAAGCGGCTGGTTGCCTTGCCGCTCGGATTGCTTGTCCTGCCACTTTTTTTGCTGGCCAACCTGCTGCCGGTTGCTCAGGTACGCGCGGCAGACGATCTGGTGGTGTATGCCGATTCGCTTCACAGCGACTGGTGGAACGGGTCGTGGGGCGCTGCGGTCGACTTCAACAACCCATCTCCTGTTCAGGCAGGCTCGGCTTCAATCGAAACCGCCATCAATGGCAATGCATGGGGCGGGTTGTATGTTTCCACAGATACGGCGCTCGACAGTAGCGGGTACACTGGCGTGCGCTTTTGGGTTCACGGGGGAGCCGCCGGCGGCCAGGGGATTGACTTCAAGGTCATCGACGGCGACGACAGCAGCGACGATGACTGGCAGACGGGCGTGGCCCTTTCCCTCGTCGCCAACACCTGGACGCAGGTCACCGTTTCGTTTTCCG
Source organism: Chloroflexota bacterium (assembly GCA_049325275.1). Lineage (GTDB taxonomy): Bacteria > Chloroflexota > Anaerolineae > Anaerolineales > UBA4823 > CAIQJJ01. The sequence continues at coordinate 234,544 of JBMOLU010000001.1, read as the reverse complement.
AGGTCGGTAACCCGGCGGATATTACCGGGTTAGTGTGGCAGGATACGACGGGCGGTTCTCAGCCCGCTTTCTACGTCGATGGCATCGTCCTGATCGGTTACAGCGGGCCGACGCGTACCCCCTCGCCCACCAGCCCGCCCGGCCAGGGTCCTGCGCTCAGCGTCGATGTCGATGCAGGCGTTCACCCGATCAGCCCCTATATCTATGGGATGAACTGGGCAAGTAATGAAGCGGTGGCTCCCCTCGCTGAAGAACTGTCCCTGCCGGTTAACCGCTGGGGAGGTAATGCTGTCTCGCGTTACAATTGGGAAGCCAATGTGACCAATACGGGGGACGACTGGTACTATGAAAACGTGCCACACGAGGATGCAGACGATTTCGTGGCCTTCAACGAACAGGCCGGCAGCGATACCCTGCTCACCGTGCCTCTGATCGGCTGGGTGGCCCGGCCCGATTCGCCCACGCAGCACCCTTACTTTTGCAGCTTCAAGCAAGCCGACTTTCCCAACCAGGTTTCGCCGCCCGGCCGTGAAAGTTACATGCCCGCATTCGATCCGTGGGATCCCCCCTGTGGTTCGGGCTATCAACCGGACCCCGGCACGGGCAATGCCGTTCAGATCGACGGCCACCTGGCCGACCCGACCGATACCAGCGTGGCCGTTACGTCTGACTTCGCAGCCGAATGGGTGACGCATCTGGTCGAGCAGCACGGAACGGCGGCCAACGGCGGCGTGAAGTTCTACGACCTCGACAACGAACCCATGCTCTGGGGCAGCACCCACCACGACGTTCACCCCGATGGCACGACGTACGATGAAATGCGCGATAAAACCTACGCCTATGCCGCTGCCATCAAGTCGGTCGATCCGGGCGCTCAAACGCTTGGCCCGGTGGTGTGGGGCATTTGCGCCTATCTCTACTCAGGCGCCGACGGTTGCGGCCCGGGCGCCGACTACGCCGCACACGGGAACATGTATTTCGTTCCCTGGTATCTCCAGCAAATGAAGGCTTACGAAGACGCACACGGAGTACGCATCCTCGACTACCTGGACCTGCACAGCTATCCGTACGCCAGCAACGTTTCTTTATCCGGGGCGGGGAGCGCCGAAACGCAGGCGCTGCGCCTGCGCTCGACCCGCTCGCTGTGGGACCCCACGTACGTCGACGAGAGCTGGGCCGGCGATCCACCCGGCCCGGAGATGGGCATGGGCCTGGTCATCCAGACGATCCCGCGCATGAAACAGTGGATCGCCCAGTACTATCCCGGCACAAAGACGGCCATTACCGAATATAACTGGGGTGCGCTCGATCACATCAATGGCGCCTTGGCTCAGGCTGACGTGTTGGGCATTTTTGGCCGCGAAGGTCTCGACCTGGCGACCCTGTGGGGTCCGCCGGCGGCCACCGAGCCGGGGGCGTATGCCTTTCGCATGTACTTGAATTACGATGGCCATGGAAGTGCATTTGGCGACACGAGCATCCAGGCTGTTAGCACCGATCAGACCCAACTGTCCATTTACGCGGCAAAACGTACGGACGACGGGGCCGTGACACTGGTAATTGTCAACAAAAGCGGCCAGTCCCTCACCAGCCCGGTGACTTTGTCTGGTGTTGCACCGCAAAGTATGGCGCAGGTTTATCGTTACAGTGCGGACCATCTCGGCGCCATCCTTCGCCAGGCCGATCAGCCGGTCACGAAGGATGGTTTCACGGCCACTTTTCCGGCCAACTCGATCACTCTGTTTGTCCTGTTTCCGCTGGACCAGCCGGACCTTTCCTCGTCGTACAAGGCGGCCGGCTCGCCGGCCCCGCAGGCCGGAGATACCGTTACTTATACCATTCATCTCATCAACCAGGGGCTTGCCCTGACCGGAACCGTTTCCCTGACCGATACCATCCCTGCCGGCCTGGCTTATGTCCCCGGTTCGCTGACGGCCAGCGCCGGAACGGTGGACGACAGCCAGGCGCCCACACTGCGCTGGTCAGGCCTGCCCGTGGCCTCGCCCGTTACTCTGCACTATGCCGTCACGGTGACTACCACCGCAGCCGGCCCGATCACTAACGTCGTCCGCATCACCTACGCCGGTCAACCACCCCTGGTGCGCTCGGCGACGATCGTAGCCAACGGCGCTTTGGTCTATCTGCCTGTGGTGCGGCGCTGAGCGTTAATCTTCCCGTCTATTCGTTGCCGTCACGACGGGGAAAACATAGAAAAACACGCCGGCCGGAAACGGCTGGCGTGTTTTTGAATAGAAATTTTCAGCGTGTGGATGTCTTAGATGATGACAACGTTGGATGCCTGCTGGCCTTTGGGACCCTGCTCGACCGAAAACTCGACGCGCTGGCCTTCTTCCAGGTTGCGGTAGCCATCGGACTGAATCGCCGAGAAGTGGACGAAGACGTCCTCGCCGCCTTCACGTGCGATGAAGCCATAGCCTTTACCGCCGTTGAACCACTTGACTGTACCTTGAATGCGTTCTGACATGTTACTGCCTCCTTTGGGGCATTTAAAAATTGGGTGTTCGGTATTCCATCGGAGGGTCAAACAAATGGCCCACGGTCTAACCGTGAGCCAACGTCGTTCTATCTTCCAACGTAAACCTGTGTTATCCTACAGGCGGTAGGATAACATGGGAAGAAAGAAGTGTCAATAGGAGACTTGCGCAGAAAAAATGCCCACGTACGCACAGAAAGCCCTCCGCCATGCCCAAAATATTGCCGCGCGCGCTCCGGGTGGGCGCGGTTCGGCGACGGCCAGTGAAACGCACGCCGCCGATTACATCCGTCACCAGCTTGCCGGCCTGGGGATTACCGACGTGCGCACGCACGAGTTCCGCGGCCTGCGTTCGGCCAACCTGTTCATCGCCCTGGCCTTTGGTTTTTCCCTGCTTGGCCATGCGGCTTACGGGCTGTTGCGCCCGCCGCTTGGCGCCTGGTCGCTGTTGGTCGTCGCGGCAGCTTTTGCGTTCAGCCTGTTTCTCCTGGTTCGGAAATACACCTTTCGCCCGTACCCCTTCGCCGCGGCGCTGCCGCATGGGCCGAGCCAGAATGTGCTGGCGCGTATCCCTGCGACCGGCGAGCCTGGAGAAAAGATCGTGCTGTTGGCGCACCTGGATACGCACCGTGCCGTGTGGTGGTATGCCGGCGACCGGCTGGTAAAGGGCTATCTTCTGGCGACGCCAGTTGCCGTCGGTGGTGTGTTTCTTGCTCCCTTGTTTTACCTGGTTGCAGCGCTCGCAGGGATAGACCTGCTGGCCTGGTTGGCGTTTCCGTTTGCCTGCCTGCACTTCATCGCCTGGTTCACCGGCGTGACGGCCGATCTCGGCCCGAACTCGCCCGGGGCAAACGACAATGCCTCCGCCATCGGCACTGTACTGGCCCTGGCCGAGCGTTTGCAAGCTGAGCCGTTGCCGCACACGGAAGTCTGGCTGGCCTTCACCGGCTGCGAGGAGACAGGCGCCGAAGGCATGTGCGCCCTGCTCGATGAACAAGGTGATCTGTTTGAAGGTGCCTTTTTCCTCGACTTCGAAATGGTCGGCATCGGCAGCCGACTGGTTTACGTTCAAAAGGAAGGCATCGTTTTTCCGCGCCGCATTCCACCCCGTGCCGAGCGGCGCATTCTCGATGCTGGCGCTTCTTTCGACCTGCGCCCGGTGCGTATGGCCGGTTTTGGCGCCCTGACCGAGATCGGTGCCGTGTTGGCGCGCGGCGGGCAGGGCGTGTGCCTGATGGCGCAGCGCCCCGGCTCACCGCTCCCACCTGAGTGGCACCGGCTGAGCGACACGGCAGACCGGCTGGAACTGGCGGCCCTCGAACGCATCCACGAATTGGCCTGGGGGGTTCTCAAAACATCATCTCTCTGATAAACTTGCGCCGTTCCGCCAAACCACCTCGGTTCCGATGGTTTTGCAACACCAACCATCCATACCGGGGTTTTTGTTTGTTGGGAACTACCCCATTCTGGATTTTTGAGTTTTTAAACCTATGCTTACCGAACGTACCGATCTCCGCAATATTGCCATCATCGCGCACGTCGACCACGGCAAAACGACGCTGGTGGATGGCTTGCTCAAGCAGGCGCGCATCTTCCGTGAAAACCAGCGCGTGGTCGAACGCGTGATGGATTCGAACGACCTCGAACGTGAACGCGGCATCACCATCCTTGCTAAGAATACTGCCGTCACGATCTGGGATGACGTTACCCAGCAGCAAGTCAAGATCAATATCGTCGATACCCCCGGCCACGCCGACTTTGGCGGCGAGGTGGAGCGCGTGATGAACATGGTCGATGGCGTGCTCCTCCTGGTGGATGCCGCCGAGGGTCCCATGCCTCAGACGCGCTTCGTGCTCAAGAAGGCCCTTGAAATGGGCCACCGTGCTATCGTCGTCATCAACAAAGTCGACCGCAAGGGCGCCGAGCCTGATAAGGCCCTCAACCAGACCTTCGATCTCTTCATCGAACTGGGCGCCAGCGACGAGCAGGCCGATTTCCCCGTCGTTTACAGCAACGCCGTCACACAACAGGCCGGCCTGACCCCCGAAATCGGCCCCGATTTGCAGCCGCTCTTCCAGGCGATCCTGCGCCACATCCCGCCGCCCCGGATCGATCCCGACGCGCCGCTGCAAATGCTGGTGACCACGCTGGGTTACGATGACTACCGTGGCGTGACCGCCGTCGGCCGCCTGTTTGCCGGGCGGATGCGCGCTGGCCAGTCTGTGGCGCGCCTGACGTTGGCCGGTGAAAATATCCCCGAACGCGCCCGTTATCTCTACGTTCACCAGGGCCTGAACCGGGTCGAAGTGGAAGAAGCTGCCGCCGGCGAGATCGTCGCCCTGGCCGGGTTGGAAGCGATCGCCATCGGTGAAACCCTCGCTGACCCCGAAAACCCGCTGGCGCTGCCGACGATTAAAGTCGAAGAGCCCACCGTACGCATGACCTTTGGCGTCAACACGTCGCCTTTTGCGGGCAAGGAAGGCCGTTGGAATACGTCGCGCAAGCTGCGCGAGCGCCTGTTCGATGAACTGCGTTCGAACGTCGCCCTGCGTGTAGCCGAGACGGATACCGCCGAGCGTTTCGTCGTCTCGGGCCGCGGTGAACTGCACCTGGCAATCCTGATAGAAACCATGCGCCGCGAAGGCTACGAGTTCGAAATCTCTCGCCCCGAGGTCATTTTCCGCATGGGCGAGGCCGGCGAGACCCTCGAGCCCTTCGAAGAAGTTCACATCGAAACCAGCCCCGAAACGGTCGGCGTGGTGGTCGAAATGCTCGGCGCACGCCGCGGCAAGATGTTGGACATGCAGGATACCGGCACCGGCAGCGTACGACTGACCTATCTGGCTCCCACGCGCGGCCTGTTGGGCTTCCGTTACCAGTTCCTGACCGCCACACGTGGCATGGGCGTCATGAATACTCTGTTCCATGACTATTTGCCCATGGCCGGCGCCATGACCACGCGTACCAACGGTTCCCTGGTGGCCTGGGAGCCGGGCGAGACGGTGACGTATGGCCTGAAAAGCGCCGAAGAACGCGGCACGCTTTTCTATGGTCCGGGCGTTCCCGTCTACGAAGGCATGGTCGTCGGTGAGCACCAGCGTTCGGGTGATCTCTCCGTCAACATTTGCAAGAAGAAGCATCTCACCAACATGCGCTCGGCACGCGGCGACATGGAAATCCGCCTGACGCCCCCGCGCCAGATGAGCCTCGACGAAGCCATCGAATACCTCGCGGACGACGAGTTGTTGGAGGTCACCCCGTTGAACTACCGCATTCGCAAGCGTGTTTTGAATACCCACGAGCGCGGGCGGCTGAGCAAGCTGGCAAAGCTGGGCGAAGAGTGAACGCGATGCAGCACCATTTCTTGTGGCGCTGCCCTTCCCGGTGGGATATTTCTCTGCGCTGAAAACGGCAGAACGTTTTACGAGCACGCCCCTGGACTGAACTTTCAGAAACCAGGGGCGTGTATTTATTCTTTTTGATGGTCAAACTTGTCCTGACGGGCAGGCGTTGTAGGTAAGATGCTGCTGTATCGGCAAACACCGGTGAACAAGGCCTTTACGGGTCATCCCGTCAGGTGTTATCGCATATTCGGGTTAGGAAATCATGTGCATGGTCTGTGGCTTCCAGCCAACATGCCCCATGGGGCGTGCGTGATCTGCCGCCACGTCTGTGACCGCTTTACGGGCCGGCCGTTGGCGTTACGGTACTGATGATCACATTGCCGCTGTTACAGGCCGTGCCGTTGAGGATAAAGTTGGTGGGAGCGCTGTTCGTGTTTGTATACGAACCCTGGGTACCGAACGTCACCGAGCCGCCATTGGCCGGGATACTGCCGTTCCAGTGCGAAGAGGGGTTGCTGGCGGTGACATCGGCGCCCGACTGTGTGACGGTGGCGTTCCAGGCGTTGGTGATCTGCTGCCCGTCGTTGTAAATGTAGGTCAGCGTCCACCCGGCGATAGTTGCAGGGCTGTTGTTGATGATCTTGACATCGGCAGTGAAGCCGGTGCTCCACGAGCGTGCGCTATAGTCCACCTGGCAGGCGCCGTCGGGTGTGGGTGTCACGGTGTTCGTGGGAGTGTTTGCTGTGGCGGTCGCCGTTGGGGTTGCTGTCGGAGTGGCAGCTGTAGCAGTCGCCGTAGCCGTGGATGTGCTGGTCGTGCGGCTGCATGGCGTGCCGTTGAGGATAAAGTTGGTGGGAGCGCTGTTCGTGTTTGTATACGAACCCTGGGTACCGAACGTCACCGAGCCGCCATTGGCCGGGATACTGCCGTTCCAGTGCGAAGAGGGGTTGCTGGCGGTGACATCGGCGCCCGACTGTGTGACGGTGGCGTTCCAGGCGTTGGTGATCTGCTGCCCGTCGTTGTAAATGTAGGTCAGCGTCCACCCGGCGATAGTTGCAGGGCTGTTGTTGATGATCTTGACATCGGCAGTGAAGCCGGTGCTCCACGAGCGTGCGCTATAGTCCACCTGGCAGGCGCCGTCGGGTGTGGGTGTCACGGTGTTCGTGGGAGTGTTTGCTGTGGCGGTCGCCGTTGGGGTTGATGTCGGAGTGGCAGCTGTAGCAGTCGCCGTGGGTGTTGCGGTGGATGATGCCAGGCGGCAAAGGTTGACGCTGACTTCGTCGGTGTACCAGTAAGTGTTCACCGATGAGTCGACATCGCCGCTGAAAGAAAGGCGCAGGGAGCGCCCGGCATACTCGGGGCCAACCGCCAGGCTGACTTCCGTCCAGGTGGCGTTGGGCTTGCTGTCATCGGTCGAGAGCAGCGTTGTCAGGGCCTCACCGGTGGCGGCATCACGTATTTCTACGTCGAAGAAGTCCCACGGGTGGCTGCTCTCGCTGGTTTGCATCCGATACCAGAAGCTGATCGTCCCGGTGTACATATCCGCCGGAACGGTAAAGTCCTGGTAGAAAGCGCCGTTGGCCGTTCCGCCGACGAGCATCGCATAGGTCCCCGCCTGGGCATAGGCATCGCTATGGGCGGCGGAGCCGGAAATCGTCCAGCCGGTGCTCCCGTTTTCCAGGCCGCCGTTGGTGATGAATTCGCTGCACTGGGCGGGGTCGGGCGTTGGCGTTGTCGTTGGGGTGCTGCCAGGGGTGGTAGTCGGCGAAACGGCATAAGCGCCGGGGAAGATGAGACTGTAATCCTGGTTGGGAACCGGCAAGGTATTGGCGATCACACGGACCGTCCAGGTGCCGTTGGCGGGGTTGGCAACGACGACCTGTTCCTGGTTGTTGATATGGTCTGCGCCGGTTGTGGCGGCGCTGGCAGGGTTGTCCGGGTCGAGGATGTAAGGGTGGTAAACGGCGCCGTCGGGAGAGACTACTTCCAGGTCGAGGTCGTTGACCAGCTTGGTCAACGCCTGCATGGTGGCGGCTTCGTCGTCCCAGGCCAACGAGATTTTGAGTTGGGATGGAGCGTTACTGATGACGAGCGGGTAACTGTGTACTTCACCCTGATCGCCAATCTGGAACTGGCGCAAATCGGCATCGTTGCTGCCGGGGGCGTGGGTCAACAGGTCGGCGGCTGCGTCGGCGTCCACGCGGCCGTAGCCAAATTGGTAGTCTGGCCCGGTATTTCCCAGGTCTACGGCGGCGTGCATCAGCAAGGCGCGCGCCGACGATGGCCAAAACTCTCCATCGGCCGAGCAAGAGGACAGCCCTTGCGTGCGGCAGTACTCGATGAGTTGCGCAACGACGCCGGCCGTAACGGGCGAAGCCATTGACGTGCCGCACATGGTGGTGTAGGCCGTGTCGCTGCTGGAACTGCACGAATAGACCCCTCCGCTGGTGGCGCAGCCGGGTGCTGAAACGAGGGGCTTGATACGCCCGTCGTCACATGGCCCCCAACTAGAAAAGGATGTCATCGTATCGGCGTCCTTGTTCGTAGCACCGATGTTGATGGCGTTTTTGTTGCAGGCCGGCGGCGCCGTGGTGTGATAACTATTCCCACAAGTGCCATAACCGCGTTCGTTGCCGTTGGCCCAAATAGCGATCAGCTTGCCGCTGGCGGCCACATCTCCACGGACGACGTTGTCGATGATGATGGCTGTCGCCCCATAATTGCCTTCGTAGGCGCAGGGGAAACCGTTCGGGGCGGTATTGGTGCCCACCGAGGCATTGAACAGCTCTGCACCGTCGGCATCGCCGCCGCTTGGGTTCCAGGTGTCTTTGGCGTAGACCAGATCGGCTTGTAGTTCGCCGGGGTCGGTGTAGTAGAACACACCGGTATCGGTGCTCATACAGTCGGAAAGCAAGGCGTGCATGTCGTTACCCAGCCCGATCGCGTTGCCGACGATGCCCGAAGCGCTGGTGGTGCAGGCCACGTGCGTTGCATGATTGGCAACCCCACAAGCTGCGTCGTGTGCCGTCACGCGGCCGGCCAGTTCCTGGTGGGTGCTTCGAATACTCCCGCCGTCATAGATCAAAATATCGACGTTGCTGCCGTCCGCATTGCCGTAAGCGGCGCTGTCGAGCGTGTCGCCGTCAACTTGCTGGCGAGCAACTGTATTTTCCATTTCCAGCTTTGGATCGGCCGGCTGCACCCACGAGACGATATCTGCTGCCAGCAACGCCGGCACTGCCTCCGAATCGATCCAAAGCACGTACGCATTGGCAGCGGAAGCGTAGCTGCGGATTTCGCCGTACTGCTCGAGCAATTCGCGAGCATCTTGTTCGGCGACATCTTTGTGGATGAAGACATACAGCGCAGCGCGATCGGTTTCTGCCTGGTAGGCCCATGTGCTGGCCTGCAGGGAGAGCGATGCGTCCGTCTTGTCTGCCGCATCCAGATACCCCAACCAGCGGACTTCTGGGATGGCAGCCACCTCGGTGATGCGCGTCGCCGGAATCGCGGCCAGCCAGGCATAGTTGGGAATATATTCCAACAAGATAACGCCCTGGCGTGCCAGCGCGTTGCGTTCGGACTCTGATGGGATATTTTTGAGTTGAAGCAGAACGTGGATGCGCTGCCGGCCTTCATCCATCGCCTGGGCAGCAGATTGTTCCAGCGCAAGCCGATCTTCCTTGCTCAAGCCGGCAGTGGGAATGAACTGCCTGGAGATCATTTGCACTTCGTAGGAGTCTGGACCGGTTTGCGAAGCCTGGAAGCCCCCCCCCGACGTTTGGGCCACTGCCGGAGCGATGATGGCAGGTGACAAAACCAAACTTAGAACGAAAAGGACAACAAGTAGCTTTTTCATGGAAAGCATCTCCTTAGGTATTGTATAAAATGTTGCAGGAGCGGTTCCCCACAACAAAGTGAGCACTCGCGTGCAGGCATACGTTTTTTACTTTGTAACTGGAAGTGCCCAGCAATAACCCGTTTTTACCCTGGGCGTTTTTGCACTTTTCCCTAACCCGTACATGGCGCAACAGGCACACAGAAAAAGAAGGTGGCCGGTAATTCTGAAAACCAAGTCGAACATCCGGCCACCTTCAAGAGCCTGTGCATCCTTCTTATACTCTCCCCTGGAGACGCGGTCAATCGTCCTTTAAGATTAATTCTGATTAATTTTTGCCCTTCCACCTTTGGCGGAAAACATCCCGGATTTGGGTATCCATGGCGTCCGTTGTCCCGTTTTTTTACAGGTCAAGCACTTGATGCCGTAACACGAAAGCCACTGCTTCCGAACGGCTGTTGACACCCAACTTCCGAAAGATGCAGCGGTTATGGCTCCGTACGGTATTGAGCGAAATGTTCAGGAAGCTTGCAATCGTTCGGTTGTCCAGGCCCTGTACCATCCACTCCAGCACCTGCCGTTCGCGTTTGCTTAACGTGTCCCACTTATCGCCTACCGCAGCCCGCCAACGGGAGGCGCGCAGGAGTTGATCTTTCGTGAACATCGTCTGCCCTAAAAAAGTGCGGCGGATCGCTTCGATCAGGCGTTCTGGGCTTTCGTTCTTCGTTAAGACCCCCGATACACCGGTGCTTATGGCCTGAGAAAGATGAGCATCCCGCAGGTGCCCGGTCAGGATTAAGGTTTCGGTATGGGGATAATATTCATGAACCCAAAGCTCGATCTCCGAAGGCTTGAGGCCTGGCATGATCAAGTCGAGGAGCAGCACGTCCGGGCGTAACTCGGCAACCAAGGTTTTCACTTCGTTACCATCCGAGGCCTCACCGACCACCTCTATATCGGGTGCATGTTTCAGAATGGAGCGAATCCCAATCCGTGTGGTTGTGTGATCGTCCGCAATCAAAACACGGATTTTTATAGCTGTTGTGTGCGTTTCATTCAAAATTCACCTCCTGGATGCCCACTTGCACGAGCCGGATGCAAGCGAAGAAACAAACAAACAAGGGTTCTCCCGTATCGGGAGGAGAGACAAAACAGGAAAAGCAGCTCAAAAAGGGATGGCAACGAAAAATTCAGGCCGCCGGGAGAGATCCCTGGCAGTTTTCCGGCAAACGTGATCAGAGAAACGAGCGGCTTGTTCGACGGCAGCTTTCCCTATCATTCGATTGTCCCTCCACGGCATTGTAGCAGAAAGCCAATGGTCTGCACACCTGGTAACGCGAACAAATTATGTCTGCATCTTCTGGGCATCTCCCACAAACGAAATTGGTGAGGCGCCCGCTTTTGGTACGTGCAGCAGATTTTCAGCGAAACGCTTGCGCCGGCCCGTGTTCTCTCTGGCGTCCACCCGGCCGGCAGTGCAGGCGCTCTTGACAGCTTTTTTTACCTGGTGTATTACTACTGAGTTGTAACTCAGTGAGTAAATACTCGATATGACTACCCGAGACGAAATCAAACAAGCCACCCGCCTTAAATTGCTCGCCGCAGCCAAGCAAGAATTCATCGCTGCCGGCCTGTTCGATGCATCCACGCTGGCGATCGCCCAGCGCGCTGGTGTGGCGCATGGCACCGTCTTCTTCCATTTCTAGAACAAGGAAAACTTGCTCGTTGAAGTGCTCGATCGGGAGCTGCTGCGCCTGACCGACGAACTGCGCCTGCAGTTGGCTGCCTCGAGCGATCTTCCCGCTTTGCTCGACTGCTATCTCGATTTTCTAACCCGTGAGGAAGATTTCTTCGCCGTCCTGGCACAGGAAATGCCGCGCTATCCCCCACCGCTGCGGCGCAGCGTGATGGGCCGCGAAGCCGGTGTGCGCGCATACTTTTACCGGGCCATCGAAAGCGCCGTTGCCGGGGGTACGTGCAAGCCGGTGGATATCACCATGTTGCTCAATTTTCTCTTTGGCACATTGGCTTATTTACTTAGCCTACGCCAGCCGTTTGCCGGCGATGGCAGCGTAATTGACGCGAAACGCCAGGCTTTGGCCGATACTTTTTTACAACTGATTTCAATATGAAGGAGACACACTGATGAACGAAGAAAAATTCTGTGAAAGCTGCGGCATGCCCATGAAGGCCCCCGCCGACTTTGGTGCCGGCCGCCCCGATAATCCCTATTGCGTTCACTGTACCGACGCTGAAGGTGCCCTCAAGCCCTACGCAGTGGTTTTGGAGAACATGAAGAACTTTGCCGTCCAAACCATGGGCGTGGCTGAAATGGAAGCCTTGAAAATGGCCAGGGAAGGCATGGCCGGGTTGCCCGCCTGGAAGGATGTCCCCGTTCAGGAGTGAGACACATGGCGATTAATGTTGCCTGGCACGAAAAAAACAAAATGCCTAAAAACGCCACCTTCGACCAGCGCGTTGCCTGGCATCTGGCGCACCGGGAAAACTGTACCTGTATGCCCATTCCCAAGAAGCTTTTGGCGGAGATGGAACGGAAAGGCATCGATGGTCATGTGGGAACTAGCAAGGCCCCTGGCTAAAAGAAACCGGTCTTCCGGGTTGATGGAAAGTTCTTCCAGGCAAAGCCGGAAAAGCCAAAGAAACGAAACGCCGCCTGAAAAAGCGGCTGTTTCGTTTCTTGTGAGATACCGTGCGCTCACTCTTCCCCACTCGCCTTTTCGGGAATGCGCGACACATCGAACGGCGTTACCTGGTAGACGTAATAGTTCAGCCAGTTGGAAAAGAGCAAGTTGGCGTGGCTGCGCCAGCGCACCAGCGGTGGATGAGTCGGCTGGTCGTTGGGGTAGTAGTTGCTTGGCACGCGGATCGACAGGCCTTTGTTGATGTCGCGCTCGTACTCGCCTTTCAGCGTCAGCGGGTCGTATTCCGAGTGGCCGGTGATGAAGATGTGGCGGCCGTCGAGTGTACCGACCATGTAGACGCCAGCTTCTTCCGACTCGGATAGAAGCTGGATTTGCGGCACCTTTTCGATGTCGGCACGGCGGACTTCGGTGTGGCGCGAGTGCGGGGCGTAGAAGCGGTCGTCGAAGCCGCGCAGCAGCCGTTCGGTGGGCACGAGCACGTTGTGCTCGAAGACGCCGAACATCTTTTGGGGCAGGGAATACTTCGGCACACCGTAGCGGTGATACAACCCCGCCTGCGCACCCCAACAGATATACAGCGTGGAGAAGACGTTGGTCTCCGCCCAATCCATAATCTGGCACAACTCCGGCCAGTAATCCACGTCTTCGAACGCCATCTGCTCCACCGGTGCGCCGGTGATGATTAAGCCATCGAATTTCTCGCTACGGACTGCTGCGAAGGTCTCGTAGTGGTTTAGCAGGTGTTCTTCGTCCACGTTTTTGGACTTGTACGTGGCGGTGTGCAGCAGCGTGATCTCCACCTGGATCGGGCTGTTACCCAGCAAACGCAGCAGTTGTGTCTCGGTGGCGATCTTGGTCGGCATCAGGTTGAGGATGGCGATGCGCAGCGGGCGAATATCCTGGTGTTGGGCGCGCTCCTCCGTCATCACGAAAACGTTTTCGCCCTCGAGAATGGCACGCGCCGGGAGTGTTTTGGGGATGTTGACGGGCATGGATGGGAGTTCCTTTCGTGGTGGGATAACCGGATCAGAGACAGGTGGCCAGGTGAAAGCGCACCCACTCACCTGGTCATGCGAGCGCCTGATCCAGATCCCACAAAATATCCTCGATATCTTCCAACCCGATGCTCAAGCGGATAAAATCGGGTGAGACGCCGGCGCTGATTTGATCTTCGGCGCTGAGCTGGCTGTGGGTGGTCGATGCCGGATGGATGGCGAGCGAACGTGCGTCACCGACATTGGCCAGGTGGCTGAAGAGTTGCAGGCGCTCGATGAATTGCTTGCCCGCTTCCAGTCCGCCTTTGACGCCGAACCCCATGATGGCGCCGGGGCCTTTCGGCAGGTACTTTTGCGCCCGGGTATAATCGGGGTGGCTTTTTAGCCCCGGGTATTTCACCCAACCCACCTGAGGATGTTTTTCGAGGTGTTCAGCCACCGCCTGGGCGTTTTGTACGTGGCGATCCATACGCAGGCTGAGCGTTTCGATGCCCTGGATCGTCTGCCAGCTATTGAACGGACTCTGGCAGGCTCCGATGTCGCGCAGCACCTGCACGCGGGCCTTGATGATGAACGGCGGCAGGCCGGCAGACTCCAGGTCGGCGTAAACCAGGCCGTGATAGCTGGGGTCCGGTTCGGTAAAGTTAGGGAATTTGCCGCTGCGCCAGTCGAAGTTGCCGCCGTCGACGATCGCGCCGCCGATCGAGGTGCCGTGCCCACCGATGAATTTCGTCGTGCTGTGGGTGATCACGTTGGCGCCCCACTCGAACGGGCGAAACAGGTAGGGTGTGGCGAAGGTGTTGTCGATCATTAGCACCAGGTTGTGTTTGCGGGCGATTGCCGCTACTTCCTCGAAGGGGAAGACCGAAATGTCGGGGTTACCCAACGTTTCGCCGTACAAGATTTTGGTGTTGGGCCGGATAGCGGCGGCGAAGTCTTCCGGGTTGCGTGGATCTACAAAGGTGGTCTCGATGCCTAGTTTGGCCAGTGTATACTTGAACTGGTTGTACGTACCGCCATACAGGCGGCTGGAGCTGACGATGTGATCGCCGGCGTTGAGCAGGGTCAAAATGGCCTGCGCTTGCGCCGCATGGCCTGAACTGGCGGCCAGCGCACCCACGCCGCCTTCCAGGTCAGCCAGGCGCTGCTCGAGCACGTCCGTTGTTGGGTTTTGCAGACGGGTGTAGATATTGCCCAGCTCTTTCAGGGCGAACAGGTTGGCAGCGTGCTCCGTATCCTTGAACTGGTAAGATGTGGTCTGGTAGATCGGCACGGCGCGCGAGCCGGTGGCCGCATCTGGGGTGTAACCGGCGTGCAACTGGCGGGTGGAAAAACCGAATTGACGAGCGGACATGGGAAAATCTCCTTTGGGATAGGAATATAACAAAAAACCTCTTCTTTACATCTGAAAGAAGAGGTTGACAGGCAGCAGCAAGGTCTCCTCTCATCTTCCAGATGATAGCCGCAGCTATCGGTACACTGCCGGAATTGGCACCATGAGAATTTGACTTCTCTGGTTGCCGAGGCATCGTCGGGCCGGTCCCTCCGCCTCTCTGGATAAGAGTGAAATTATCCGATTTAGTTGGAAAAGTTGCTGGTTTATATCATGCCGAAATCGGGTTGTCAAGGTCAGATTCTGGCTTGCCCTTTTTGTTGTTCAAGGGGATCAACAGCAAGAGGCCGATCCCGATCGTTACTTCACCCACCAATACCCCGATCGCCTGCCAGTAACCGAACTTTGGGATATCCGGCCAGCGCTGGCTGCCGAAGCCAAAAATATCGGCCATACCTGCTGCTACGGCGATTACGTATCCTGTTGCCACCAATCGTTGGCCGATATCTGCCGGGATCGAACGGCCGTTGCCATCCCACAGCGATGAAAGGCTGATGTACCCGCCCAGGCAGATGATCCCAAGGCCGATCAAGAGGACGGAGAGTTGCACGAAGCCGATCACTGGGCTGCGATCCAGCCCGAACAGGCTGGGTTCTGCCCCCAGAGCAAACAAAAGTAGCCCGGCAAACGCCGCGCTCAGTCCGACGCGCCGGCGGCGTTTGCCGGTTCTCGGGGCAAAGATTGATTCGTTCACGATACCTCCGGTAAGATTTGCGCCAGCTTCGCCAGCCAGTTCTCCCCGAAGATGGCGGCAATGTCGCTGTCACAGTAGCCCCTCTCGGCCAGCAGGGGGGCCAGTTTTTGCAAATCGGCAATGGTGTCGATTTCCACCGGAACGCATTCGACGCCAAAACCACCCTCGAAGTCCGTGCCGATGCCCACGTGGCGCGCATCCCCGGCCATCTGGCAGATGTAGTCGATCTGCGCCACAACGTGCTGTAAGCTGACCCGATCGCGCCGCTCGCTTTGCTGCCAGCCCGGCAGGAGAAACTTGTTGTAAGGCAGCACCCCGATCACACCTCCCCGCTCGATCAAACCGCGCAGCACGTCGTCCGGCAGGTGGCGGTTCGAATCCAGCCCTTTGAGCAGCGCGGCCGCGTTGGAATGGCTGGCAACCACTGTGCCCGGGTAAATGTCGAGCGCCTGCAAGGCGGCCCGGGCGTCCATGTGGCTCAAATCGAGGCCAAAACCAAGCGCTGCCATGGCTTCGAGCAGGGCGTAGCCATCGGAAGTCAACGGCCCCGGTTCGCGCGTGCCGCCGCAGTAGCGTGTGCCTGCCCAGGCGGGGCCGATCAGGCGCACGCCGCGTGCCCACCATTCGTCGAGTTCGCCGGGGTGGCGCACGCCTTCGGCGCCTTCCATCAGCGTTACGATGCCTACCGGATTCTTTGCCAACGGATTGGTTTTCCAGCCTTCGATCACGGCGTTTAAACCAGCCCGGGAACGGATCAGGTGAAATCGGTCCGGGTGCTCATCAACCAGGCGGTGGTAAGCATCCATTTGGTTGCTGTAGACTGCGTGCGCTTGCTCGAAATCGGCATAGACCTGCGTGTCCCACGCGCCGACTTGCATGCGCTTCGGCGTGGCAAACAGCGTGCCAAACACGACGGCGACCTGTCCCTGTTGATAATCGGGCCAACCCAGCAAGGCACTGCCGTTATGCGCCGGAATGTCGGTGTCCCGCTCCTGCGCGCGCGTTTCCGCCACAGAACGGGTGTAGTCGCGCCCGAAACAGCGGATGTTGTAAGCCAGATCTTCGTGGGAATCGACGATTAGCATATTTTAAGTATAGCAGATAACCTTTTCGAAATTTGCCGGTCGATCTTTCCCATCGGATAGTTTGCCAGCTCTTCCGGCGTGATCCAGCGGATGTCGGCCGCCTGGATCGGTTGCGGTTCGCCGTCGAGCAGGCGGCAGTCGAAGGCGTGCAAGGTAACGCGGAAGTGGGTGTAGGCGTGCCGGTAGACGCCCAACGGCTCGCCGACCTCGATGGATGCCCCCAACTCCTCGCAAATTTCGCGTGCCAGGCAGGTGGGCAGGTCTTCGCCGTCTTGCAGTTTGCCACCCGGGAATTCCCACAACCCGCCGAGCAGTCCCTCGAGCGGGCGCTGCGCCAGCAGGATGCGCCCACTGCGCCGGATGACGGCCGCCGTGACCGTGATGTGCGGCACAACCGGCTTCGGCAGGTCGACCGGGCGCTGCGCCTGCACGCCGCGTGCATACGCCAGGCACCGGTCGGCCAACGGACAATGCACACAATCGGGGTTGCGCGGCGTACAGACCATCGCGCCCAGGTCCATCAGCGCCTGGTTATAGGCGCCGGCCTGTCCGGGCGGCAGGTGTTCTGCTGTCAGCGCCCACAGGCGGCGTTCGCCGGCGGGGGAGCGCGCCGGTTCAGCCATATCGAAGACGCGGGCGTACACGCGGCGAATATTGGCGTCCAGCGCCGGTTCGTCCAGGCCAAAAGCGATGGAGGCAATCGCCCCGGCGGTGTAACGGCCAATGCCGGGCAGGCGGCGCAGCGCGGCCAGGCTTCTTGGAAGCTGGCCACTGTGCTCGGCGACCACGATTTGGGCGGCCCTGTACAGGTTCCGCGCCCGGCTGTAGTAACCCAGCCCTTCCCACAGAGCAAGCACATCTTGCAAGGGGGCCTCCGCCAGGGCATGTACGCTGGGGAAGCGTTCCATCCAGCGTGCGAAGTACGGGATCACCGTTTCGACGCGCGTCTGTTGCAGCATAATTTCCGACACCCACACGGCGTAAGAATCGACTTGCCCGCGCCAGGGCAAGGCACGGGCATGATCTCGGTACCAGTTGAGTAGAATGGATGAGATGGTTGTCAACATCACAGATTGTTGTTCGGCCGCCGCATCACGTGCGAACGGAATGGCCCACGGCAGTTGCCGACCAGCAATTACATTTGAAAATCTGATTTCGCTTCGACGACCTTGTATTTGAAGTCGTCGACGAATTCCATCAACTGCGCCGTCAGATCGTTCCAATGGGTGGATGCCAGGATGCGCTGGATCGTGTCCAATGTGCCGGCTTTTGCCGCTACCAGGTTCTGCGGCTGGTTCCCATACATGGTGAACCAGGCGTCGCTCATTTCGAGGCCCATGCGCTGTAGCGAAGGGATGAAATCACGCACGATGAACTCGAAGTGTTCAGGCTCGCGCCCCGGCAAGATATTCCATGTCATCAAAAGTTTTACGGCCATAAAATAGTTCTCGATGGTCAGGGGGTTACTCGCCGCTTTTTGCTTCCAATACGATCACTTTGGTCTCTTCGGGGATCGAATTGCCCGTTACTTTGAGCGATGGCACGGTCTCGGCGGATGAAAGCCCCATTTCTTTCAGGAATTTATCCAACGAAGCGAGTTTCAATGGGCTACCTTTGATGCCGTAGTGCATGGGAATTACATACCCCGGTTCGAGCAGGCTGATCACTTCGGCAGCCTTGGCTGCCGTCAGCCCACCGCCGCCGCCTACCGGCACCAGGGCAACGTCCACGTTGCCCAGGGCTTCTACTTCTTGCTGTGAAGGGACGCGGCGTAAATCGCCCAGGTGGGCCACGTTTACGCCGTTGTAGTCGAACACGTAGAGCGTGTTACGCGGTTCGTCGCTGGCGCGTTTGTGCCCATTGGTTTGCACCCCGGTGAGAAACACGCTGCCGATTTCGAATTCGCCCGGCCCGGTGATCAGGTGCGTATATCCCTTGACCGCCGAGATGAAGTTGTGCCCAGGGGCATCGTGGCTGACGG
Organism: Chloroflexota bacterium; assembly: GCA_049325275.1. Classification (GTDB taxonomy): domain Bacteria; phylum Chloroflexota; class Anaerolineae; order Anaerolineales; family UBA4823; genus CAIQJJ01. The sequence goes on along the minus strand of JBMOLU010000001.1, from coordinate 216,057 downwards.
TGACGATATCGGCGCGCAGTTTGAGCGGGCTTACTCCGACCACGTTTGAATCGAATGGGTCGGTAACGACCGTTGCCAGGCTGCGCTCGGTGAGCCGGAAGCAAGACAAACCATACCAGGTGATTTCCATGGAAACTCCTAATCCGCATAAAGCGGCACGGCCCTAACCTGTTCTTGATTGCGCACTTGTGCGTCGCGCTTTTTTATAAAGCGCCTATGGGTTAGGCCCTCAAATGTTCAATAGTCGCCCCGATTATACATCATTGCAGGGGCGGATTCGCCCCCGGGACTTATCGAAAAATCTCCCGCCTCCTCGGTATAATCAGGCCATGAGTGCGCAATTCCCCCTGGGTTTACAACCCCTGCTTGCACCCGGCGCAAGCGCCGAAAGGCCCGATGTGGGCCGTTACCGTCTTACCGTTCCTGCCAGTCCGCACAACGGACGCCCGCCTTATGTCGTCGCCCAGTTGGACGATTATCACAATCGGGCGCGGCGTGCCTTTCCGTGGCGGCCGCCCTGCACGTTGGCGCTGCGCGCCCGTATTTTCGCAGGCAATTTGCCGGGCACGTGGGGTTTTGGCTTTTGGAACGATCCTTTCAGCTTTTCACTTGGGCTTGGTGGGGCCTCGCGGCGCTTCCCGGCGTTGCCCAATGCTGCCTGGTTTTTCTACGGATCGCCGCCCAATTATCTTTCGTTTCGCGACGATCTGCCCGCCCAAGGCTTTCTGGCGGCCACGTTTCGCGCACCGAAACTACCTGCGCCGTTGTTGGCTCTTGCCTCGCCAGGGCTGATCTTGGGGGCGCTTCCCGTTACCGCCCGCCTCTTGCGCCGCGTGCTGCGCGGTTTGATCGCGCAAGATGCCTGCCTGATCCCGCCCGTTGTTCTTAGCGACTGGCATCACTACCGCCTGAACTGGGAAGCCGGAGGGGTCACTTTCGCGCTGGATGGGAACGAGATTTTCACGACACCGGTTGTGCCGTGTGCCCCCCTGGCGCTCGTCTTGTGGATCGATAACCAGTTTGCGGCCTTCCCGCCCGGCGGGCGCATCGCCTTTGGCAGCCTGCCACTTCCCACACCGGCGTACCTTGAACTTGCAGACATTCAAATATCCTGAGCACCTCGCGCTAACAAACCTCTAACTTGACGTTCACCTGCCCCCGTGGTATCATCTTTTGCGACTTCTTAGCACTCTCGAAGCGAGAGTGCTAATTCTTGCGGTGAAACCATGCCCGATCGAGAAGACCGAGAGAAATTTATCCTGGCGCTGGTGATCCACGAGTATGTGGAGAGCGCCCAGCCGGTGGGTTCGCAGCATCTGGTTGCCCATTACGATCTGGACATCAGTTCGGCGACCGTGCGGAATATTCTGGCCGAGTTAACCGAACAGGGTTATTTGCGCCAGCCGCACACGTCTGCCGGGCGCGTCCCTACGGAAGAAGGCTATCGCTATTTCGTCCGCCAGTTGATGGGCCAGGCCGATCTGCCTGCCCCGGTCAAGCGCACGATCACCCACCAGTTTTATCAGGCTGGGCCAGACGTCGAGCGTTGGATGCGTCTGGCGGCTTCTGTGCTGGCACACCAATCGCAGGCGGCTTCTTTGGTGACGGCCCCCATGCCGGAGCAGGTGCGCTTCAAGCACCTGGAGTTGCTTGCTACGTACGGGCGTCAGGTGTTGATGGTGCTGGTGCTTGCCGGTGGCGATGTGCGCCAGCAGGTGCTTTCGCTTGCCGAACCTGTCTCGCAAGAACAACTCAGCGCAGTTGCCGCTCAAATCAACCAAACGTGCCAGGGAAGAGACGCAGACGGCATGGCGGATGTCACCATGCCTCCCGATGCGCTGGCGCAAGATATTCTAAAGCTCGTGCGCGATGAAATGAATCGCTTGAAGAGCCTGTTGGCCGGCGAAGTTTATCGCGACGGCCTTTCGAACGTCCTGGCCGAGCCTGAGTTTGCTGAGGCCGATTCGGCTCGTAAGGCTTTACGTGTGCTCGAAGAGCGCTCTTTGCTGGAGGACCTGCTCTCTCGTACGGTCCTGGCCAGCGGCCCCGATGGTGTGCAGGTGCTCATCGGTGGCGAAGGCACCTGGGAAGAGCTGCGCGACTGTTCGATTGTGCTGGCTCGCTATGGCGTTCCCGGTATGGCCACTGGTGCTGTCGGTGTGTTGGGGCCTATCCGGATGGCCTACGGGCGGACGATTTCAACCGTCCGTTTTGTTTCTACCCTGCTCAGCGACCTCATGGCCGGGCAGTTGGTGGAATAACTGCGAGTTTGAGCAACATTTGTGAATCGTTGACGTATGGTCAATAGATTTGAAGGATTGATGGAACCATGGCAAAAAAGAAACCCACTGAAGACCCCCAAGTCGTTGAGGAAGCCGCCCCTGAGGCTGCGCAAGCGCCACAGGCAGACGGCACTTCCCCCGAGCTTTCGGCGCTGATCGCCGATCTTGCCGAGGCGCAGGCCAAACGTGACGAGTATCTGGACGGTTGGCAGCGTTCTATCGCCGAGTTTTCCAATTATAAAAAGCGCGTTGAACGCGATCGCGAGTTGAACCAGCAGAATCAGATCGGCTCGATCGTCAAGCGCTACCTGGAGATTGCCGACGATCTCGACCGCGCCCTGAAAGCCCGCCCGCAAGAGGGGGACGGTGCAGCCTGGGCCAACGGCATCGATTTGATCTACCGTAAGCTGCTCAATATCCTCGACGGCCAGGGGATCAAACCGATGGACGTGTTCGGCCAACCGTTCGATCCCAATTTTCACGAAGCTATTGGCCAGATGGAAAGCAGCCAGGTGCCTGCCGGCCACGTGGCCGAAGTCATCCAGAGCGGTTACACCATCGGTGACCGGGTCTTGCGCCCGGCGCTCGTCCGTATCGCAAGTTGAAAAAGCGGCCCTTGGCTATTCCCAAGTGAATGCCAGCGGCCGGAGCATTTGTAATACTTTTTTCTGGAGCAGTCATTATGTCTAAAATCATCGGTATTGACCTTGGTACGACAAACTCCGTTGTCGCCGTCATGGAGGGTGGCGAACCGATCGTGATCCCATCGGCAGAAGGTGAACGCCTCATCCCCTCGGTTGTCGCCGTCAACAAGAACAAAGAACGCCTTGTAGGACGCGTGGCGCGCAACCAGGCGGTCGTCAACCCCGAAAACACCATCTTTTCGATCAAGCGCTTCATGGGCCGCCGCTACAGCGATGCCGAAGTGGAGCGTGCGCGTAGCCGCGCCCCCTATCAGGTGACCCAGGCGCCCAACGGTGATGCACGCGTCGTTTTGGACGGCAAAGAGTACTCCCCACCCGAAGTCTCTGCCATGATCCTGGCCAAGATCAAGGCCGATGCCGAAGCCTATCTCGGTGAGAGTGTCACCCAGGCGGTCATCACCGTGCCCGCTTACTTCAACGACGCCCAACGCAATGCCACCAAAGATGCCGGGAAGATCGCCGGTCTCGAAGTCCTGCGCATCATCAACGAACCGACGGCCTCTTCGCTGGCCTATGGCCTGGATAAGAAAAAAGATGAAGTGATTGCCGTCTATGACCTGGGCGGCGGCACGTTCGACATTTCCATTCTCGACGTCGGAGATGGTGTCTTCCAGGTGCGCGCCACTAACGGCGATACCTTCCTCGGCGGCGACGATTTCGACCTGCGTATCATCGATTATCTGGCCGATGAATTCAAGCGTGAGAACACCATCGATCTGCGCAACGATCGTCAGGCCCTGCAGCGCCTCAAGGAAGCCGCCGAAAAAGCCAAGATCGAACTTTCGACGATGATGCAGACCGAGATCAACCTGCCGTACATCACTGCCGATGCATCCGGCCCCAAGCACCTGGTGATGACACTGACCCGTGCCCGTATCGAGCAGTTGACCGGGGACCTGATCGAGCGTTCGCTAGGCCCGGTCAAGCAGGCCCTCAAAGACGCCGGCCTGACCCCCGCAGATATCAACGAAGTCGTGATGGTGGGTGGGATGACGCGCATGCCCGCCGTACAAGAGGCCGTACGCCGCCTTTTCAATAAGGAACCGCACAAGGGCGTCAATCCCGACGAAGTCGTCGCCATCGGCGCCGCCATCCAGGCCGGTGTGTTAGGCGGCGAAGTGAAGGATATCCTTCTGCTCGATGTGACTCCCTTGACCCTTTCGGTAGAGACTCTCGGCGGCGTCGCGACCCCGTTGATCGAGCGCAACACCACCATTCCTACCCGCAAGAGCCAGGTTTTCTCGACAGCCAGCGACGGGCAGAACCAGGTCGAGATTCACGTCTTGCAGGGCGAACGCCCGATGGCCGCCGACAACAAGTCTTTGGGCAAGTTCATCCTGGATGGCATTCCTCCGGCGCCGCGCGGTATCCCGCAAATCGAGGTGACCTTCGATATCGACGCCAACGGCATCATCAAAGTCACCGCAGCTGACAAGGCCACCAATCGTTCGCAGCACATTACCATTACGGCTTCTTCCGGCCTCTCCGATCAGGAGGTCGAGCGTATGCGCAAGGACGCCGAAGCACACGCCGATGAAGACAAGCGCCGCAAGGACCTGGTAGAAGCACGCAATAATGCTGACAACGCCTGCTACACCGCCGAAAAGGCCGTCAAGGACTTGGGCGACAAGGTGCCCGAAGATGTGAAGGCGAAAGTTACCGAAGAAGTGGCCAATGTGCGTGCGGTAATGAATCAGGAAAACCCCGATACGATCAAGGCCGCAACCGATAAGCTGTTCGAAGTCGTCCAGCAAATTGGCGCTTCGGCCTACCAGCAGGCCGCCCCCGAGGCTGGCGCCGGCCAGCCCGGTCCGCAGCCGGGTGATACAGGCCCAACGGATGAGGGTGTGGTGGATGGCGAGTTTAAGAACGTTTAGTTGAAGCCCGGAAAGGTGAAGAACGGTAAGGCCACGCTGTCCGTCTTCGCTTTTCCGGCTTTCCGATTTTGATCATGAGCAAACGCGATTATTACGAAGTCCTCGGTGTCCCGAAAACTGCCTCGGCGGATGAGCTGAAGTCAGCCTTCCGCCAGGCGGCGCGTAAATACCATCCGGATGTCAACAAAGAAGCCAATGCCGAGGAAATGTTCAAAGAGATCAACGAAGCGTATGCGGTCCTTTCCGATGAGCAAAAACGTACCGCCTACGATCGTTTCGGCCATGCAGGTGTGCAAAACAACGGCGGCGTTCCGCCCGATTTCACCGTCGATTTTACTGACCTGTTCAGCGAGTTATTCGGCTTTGGTGGCATGGGCGGCGGTTTTGGGCGCCAGAGCCGGCGCAGCCAAAACATGCCCCGCCGTGGCGCCGACCTGCAACTGAAAGTTGAACTCAGTTTCGAAGAGGCCGTTTTTGGCCTCGAAAAAGAGATCGAGTTCACCCATGATGAGGTTTGTACCCATTGCCAGGGGCGTGGTGCAGAACCGGGCACTTCGCCGACGCGCTGCGCTACTTGTGGTGGGTCGGGTGAAGTCCGCCAGGCACGCCAGACAATCCTGGGTTCTATGGTGCAGGTTTCCAGTTGTCCTACCTGTAACGGCGCTGGTGAGGTCATTGGCACGCCCTGTCGCGTCTGCGGCGGGCGCGGTCTGGAACGCAAGACGCGCCGGAAGGTGGTCAGTGTTCCTGCCGGGGTCGATACCGGCACCCAGGTTCGCCTGACCGGTGAGGGCCAACCGGGCGCCAACGGCGGTCCCAGCGGTTCGCTCTATCTGATCATCGAAGTACAGCCACATCGTTACTTCCGCCGCCGTGGCGACGATATTCACCTGGATCTGGATGTCAACATTGCCCAGGCCACACTCGGTACGGAGGTGGAAATTCCCACAGTCGATGGCCCGGCAATGCTCAAGATTCCCGCGGGAACGCAGCCCGGAAAGGTGCTGCGCCTGAAGGCCAAGGGCGTACCGCACTTGCGCAGCGCCGGGCGAGGCGATCAACTCGTCGTCGTCAACGTCAGCATTCCCAAATCTCTTAACAGCGAGCAGCGCAAGCTCTTCGAGCAGCTCGCTAAGAGCCTGGGCAGCGAAGTCAAACCGCAAGAACGTAGCTTCTTCGATTGGTTGAAGGACACGTTAGGGGGGTAGAGACTGTATGTGGTTTAAAAACAAAAGCCCCCGCAGAGATTTGGAGTAGTGAATGGGCGCTTCCTGGCTTGAAATATCCCTGATCGTCAACGGCGAACTGGCCGAAGCTGTCGCCGAAGTGCTGGCGCGTTACACACCCGGTGGGGTAGCCATCGAAAGCACGGCCGTTACGGCCAACGAGGAGGATGAAGGTGGGCGCACGATCGGCCCCTTGCGGGTGTGCGGCTATTTGCCGGTTGACGAAAAGACCGAAGAGGTGCGCCAGAAAATCGAACAGGCCCTCTTTTACCTGGGCGCGATTTCACCGCTGCCGGCGCCTGAGTTCCGTACGGTCCACGAACAAGACTGGGCCGAAGCCTGGAAGGAACACTATCACCCAATTGCCATCGGCGCCAATCTAATCATCGTTCCGGCATGGCTCGAGTCGCCTGAGCCTTCCCGCGTGGCTATTCGTATGGACCCAGGCATGGCCTTTGGTACGGGAACACATCCCACCACACAACTGTGTCTGGAATTGCTCGAAGAGTATGCGGCCCAGGCATCCTCTTATGACGTGATCGATGTAGGCTGCGGTTCAGGCATCCTTTCGGTGGCGGCGCGCAAGTTGGGCGCTGCCTTTGCGTTGGGCGTGGACATCGATCCGCTGGCTGTCAAAATCTCGCAAGAAAACGCTGTGCTTAACGGCGTCCCATCTGGATTTGAGTGGGGTGTTGGTTCGGTTACGGAAGTCAAACGGGGCGATTTTTCCATCCAGCAAGCTCCCCTGGTGTTGGCCAATATCCTGGCGCCTATCATCGTCCGCCTGTTTGGCGACGGCCTGGCTGATCTGGTTGCCCCCGGTGGTACGCTGATGCTCTCCGGTATTTTGGATACCCAGGCAGATGAAGTGGTAGAAGCTGCCTCTACACGCGCTTTACAACTCGTTGAGAAGAAGCAGGTTGCCGACTGGGTGGCGTTGAAGCTGGTGAAACCGCACCAATAAAAAATGGTGCTGCCCCAAAGCTGAGGTAGCGCCTGGTTTAGTCTCTTCAGGCTTCGCCCGGTACGCAGAAACCAGTTTTTTTATTCGTCTCGCGTCAACCAGCGCGCAAGGTTTGCCGGTGGCCTGTGGCCCTGGAGCAGGTCGAGCAAGGCCCACGGCTCTTCGTGTACGGTAAACAGGTGGCGGTGTTCGGCGTAAATAAAACCCTCTGCAGCCGCATGATCGACCCACGCCAACAAAGGGGCGAAATAGTTACGTGTGTTGAGCAAACCGATCGGTTTTTGATGCAGGCCGATTTGTGCCCAGGTCAGGATTTCGAAAAATTCGTCGAGCGTGCCATACCCGCCCGGTAGTGCAATGAAGGCATCGGCCAGTGCCACCATGCGTGCCTTGCGCGTGTGCATGTCAGCGACAACATCCAGTTTCGTCAACCGGGTATGGCGTAGTTGTGGGGTGTTGAAAATCTCCGGAATTACCCCGATCACCTCGCCGCCTTGCGAAAGGGCGCCATCGGCCACAGCGCCCATCAGGCCGGTCATTCCGGCGCCGTAGACCAGGCGCATTTTACGGGTGGCGATTGTCCGGCCCATTTCTTGTGCGGCCTCCAGGTAGGCGGGCAGCATTTTGTCAGATGAGCCGCAGTATACGCAGATTGTTTTGCAGTCTTCTTCCATGAAAGAATTATAAGGCTCTTCCGGCATTGCCGGGAAGGGGTGCCGCATGGGGTTTGTGCGTATGCGAAACACAGGCACAACCCCAATGCGGGAATTCTTTACACTAAACCCGGAAGACCCAGTTATAACAAAGACCGCTCTTGGCGTCCTGGCCTGGCGCTTTTCAGGCGCTACTGTGTACTTTGAAGCCTTCTGAGAGCTTCCAGGCCGGGTGTAAACATGCGGTTGCGCTCCACGGCCATTTTTAAGTCTGCCAGCGCTTGATCCATATCGCCAAGCGCTTCGTATGCCATGGCGCGCCAGTAGTAGCTCTCTTCCAGGGTGTCTCCGCCGGGGCTTTCCAGCGTGCTCGTCGCCAGATCGATCACGTCCTGGTAGCGGCCCGTGTAAAAGTATGCCCAGTAAGGGCGGGTGTTATACCACATCATGCGCCAGGGGCGATCCTGTGCCGGGATCTCCTTGTAAGCTTCGAAAGCCGTATCGAAAGCTTTGGCCGCCCAGGTGTAGTCATCGACGTACGTGAGGGCCGTACCGCGGTTGAACCAGGCATAAAAGCGTTGTAGAGGCGTCGATGCGCTGTAGATGCGTTCGGAGGTGGTCTCGATGGCGTTGATAAAGTTGGTATGCCCATCACTCTGATCGCGCTCGTAGGCGCTGCCTTGCCCTGCCAGAATCCACATGACCTTTGTTTCTTCCTCCGGCGGGAAAATGAGGTAGTAGGCGTTGTCGAAGGCCCACCATCCTCGCAGAAGTTCCCACACGTCGAGCAGGGAGTAGACAATGCTGTTTTCCGATGGGTGCGGCCGCCAGGTGTAAAAGTCGAACCGGTCTGAGTCGCATGCCGTGATGACTTCGTAACCTGCTTTCCAACCGGCTCCCTGGGGGGGAGATGCAGGCTGAAGGGATTGTGTTACCGTGATGCCGCCGGTCTTGGCTGTGAGCGCTTCGAGTTCCACTGCGGTTGTTTCTACTTTGTAGGCAACGCTCGTTTGGATGATTCCCATGGTATCGGTCACCATGGCGCGCTGCACGATAACGGGATAGCCGGCGTTGACCAAATTGCAAATCAGGCCCGGGTTTCCATCCAAACGCATTTCCATGCGGTATGCCGTGTATCTTTCGACAAAATCGATCATTTCATAAGGTAAAACGGTGCGATCTTGCACCTCCGGCTGCATCGCTTCGAGCGGCCGGTCAGGGTCTCCCGCCCATTCCCAGGCCTGAAGTACCAGCGAGACCGCCACCGGTCCCGAATTGCTCATCGTATCTGGGTTGATCGAGCGGGGTACGCGCAGTTGTGTGAAGCGCTCGATGGCGCCTGTGCCATCTGGAAGCGCTTCAGTGGGGATGGGTGAACCGGTTGGGGTGCTGGATGCGGTATGTGTGGGCGCCGGGCTTGGTGTCAAGGTGTGCCGGGTTGCTTTGGTTGCCGTGGCGCGCGGTTGCTGGGCCGTGGCCAGCGACTTGTCGGCCATGTTGCTGAAGAACCAGAGAGCGCTTGCCATCGCCAGGAGCGCAACACCGAGAGCCATTTCCTTCAGTGAAATCGAGGTGATATGGCGCTGTTTTTGCTGGGTGGTCTGGCCGGCGATTTCTGTTGCCAGTTCGTAAATCTCGTCTTCGGATAAGCCCTGCCCGTGTTGGTGGGCCAGCAAGGCTTCTTTAAGATGTTCTTGAAAGTGCTCTACCTGCAGCGAAACGCCCCTTACGATGCTTTGGCGTGCCAGAAAGAACAGGTAGGTCAGGTTGGTTGTCAACGAACCTTGGAGCACGTCTTCCGGCTGCTTGTACATTTTCGCCAGGCCGGCAGGCGAGAGCCCATCGACCAGGTGAAGCCAGAGCATCAATCGGTTTTCTTCCCCCAGGCGTCGAAAGAGGCTTAACCACAGCGCATTCGAATCGGTCCCTGATGCGTTTACCGGTTTCAGCTTTCTGGCGAGAAAAGGCAGGCTCTTCAGCCAGCGCTGTAGTCGATAGCGTTTGCGTACTTCTTGATACGCCCGCAGGGCGTGCGAAAAGAGCCAGTTTGGAATCCCCATTTCAGCGCGGTACGTGTGGCGCCGTGCGATCGCCAAGGCAAAGGTTCGATAGACACAATCCTCAACGGCTTCTTCGCGATCCAAGATGTTTTTGAAAAGGCTGTAAACCTGCCCGTAATATTCTCGTAGCAGGGCCATTGCCAGAATGGCGTCATCTACCTGCCCGCTTTGCAGCATCCACTCCAGATCGGATGAAAGTTCTAACGAGGTGGGAAGCTCGTAGAAATGTTGCATGATGACCTCCTGCCCGCATCAACGTGAACGTATCTACCGGTTTTGTGCAAGCGCTTGTGGTTTCGCGGTGACTTATCAAACGGAATGGAAGCAGCTTTGTTCCAGAAAAGCACGGCCGTTTTCGCCTTTAGCGAGTGACCACGTGAGTGTATAAATTATGCCATAAAGCTTGCCATACAAGGGCAACAATTCATCTACGATTTCCCCACGATCCCTGTTCGCGCATTATATATTGCATTATCTGTGTTTTCAGAATTGAAAGTTGACTTTCGCGCCGTTTTTTGCGACAATACAGTCACCAACCGCTGTGCAGGCCTCACCAGCCAAACGCTTCTACAAATGAACGGTGGTTTGGCGTGCAGGGCTTCCTGCCCCAGCCGCCCTAAGTTTAGGCTTGTGTGCTGTGAAGCTGTCTACAGCGGTCGGGAAATCCTCCTGGTTAACCCTGGGTTCAGGGCTTCATGGTTTGTGTCTCTCCCATCTCTCCTTTTCCTTTCTTGAAGTTCCGGCGGCTATGGGTGGCCGCCGGAACGCTTTAACCCCCTCGTTGCACCGGATCGCCCTCCGGCAAACAGCAATCCGGGCAAGATGCCCGGATTGCTGTTTAAACGCTTCCAATCATAGACCACGGCCCGGCCCATTCAATCGTTACCGGCCGTAACTGCCCGCGTAGATCCTCGTCGCTTTCGACAAAGACCAGGCGATTGGTCGCGCTGCGTCCTTTCCAGCGTTTCTTTACCTTTTCCTCGAACAGCACGTTGACGGGTTGGCCCAGGCTGCGGGCATTGATTTCGCCGACGATGCGCTCCTGCAGGGCTTCCAGCTCGCGGAAGCGGCGCATCTTTTCAACTTCGGGTACATTGTCTTCCATGCGGCGTTCGGCCACGGTGCCCGGCCGCGGCGAGTAGCGCGCCAGGTGGGCCACGTCAAGCTTCAACTCGGCCAGCAAATCGTACGTGCGCTGGAATTGCGCCTCGCTCTCGCCGGGAAATCCGACGATGATGTCGGTGCCGACGGATGCTTCTGGCCCTACACGGGTGCGGATGCGTTCGATCAGCCGGCGGTAGTCGTCAACTGTGTAGCCGCGTTTCATGTTTTCCAGAACTTTGTCGTCACCTGCCTGCACAGGGACTTCGATATGCGGCATGACCTTGGGCAGTTCCGCTACTGTGTCGAGCAGTTCGTCGGTCATCCAACTGGGATGCGAGGTGAGAAAACGGATGCGTTCCAGCCCATCGATCGCGTGAACGGTGCGCAGCAAACCGGCCAGGTCCGGCCCATCGGGAATGTCTTTGCCGTAGCGGTCGACGATTTGCCCGAGAAAAGTGATTTCCTTCACACCCTGTGCGACCAGTGCGCGTACTTCCGCGACAATTTCACCCACGCGCCGCGAGCGCTCAACGCCCCGGCGGTAGGGGATGATGCAAAACGTGCAGGCGTGCGAACACCCCAGAACCACCGGCACATGGGCTGTCACCAGCCTACCGCGTTCGTCTTCGGGCAGGATCAAATCACCATCCATGATGGCGTTACGCGTCGCGAGATCGCCTTTTTGCAGGCTGCGCGCTTCGCCCTGGGTAAGGTGTGCGATCAACGGTCCTGGGTCTGATGGTGGGGAAAAGACGTCCACGTAGGGAAGTCTTTCACGCAGCTTGCTGTTCTCCTTGACCCCCACTAGGCAGCCCATCAGATTAATGACCACTTCGGGATGGCGCGCTTTCAACGGGCGCAGGGAGGACAACCGGCCATAGGCTTTGTCCTCCGCACTCTGCCGCACCACGCAAGTGTTGAGCACGATCACGTCGGCCTGTTCGGCCTGGGGTGTGGGGTGATACCCCAACTGTTCGAGCGCCGACGCCACACGCTGGGAATCGGCCACGTTCATTTGACAACCTTCTGTCCAAATATGATATTTCATGTCCATATTATACCTGTCGCGAAACTCGATTTTACCCGAAAATCTCGTTATAATTTACTGAAGTTGCCGCGTTTTCAAGAGGAAAGCCCTCAATTTACGTTATGGAGAATCTCGAATGTCCATCCCCGTTATCGGTGTTACCACGTCTCGCGCACAAAACAAAGCCGGCCATGCTTACTTGATGAATATGGAAGCCTACATCGAATCGGTCTCGCGCGCCGGCGGCGCGCCGGTAATGATTCCGCTGGGGCTGCCCGACGAGCAGCTGGATGCCGTATGGCAGCACCTGGATGGCATTCTCTTCACCGGAGGCGGTGATGTCGACCCACAGGTGTACGGCGGCGAGCCGCATCCTGCGGTTGGGGGTGTCGATGCCGACCGCGACCGCGTGGAATTTTTGCTGATCCGCCGCGCTGTGGCCGAACGGCGGCCGTTCTTTGGCATTTGCCGCGGCATCCAAACCATCAATGTGGCGCTGGGTGGTACGCTTTACAGCGATATCAGCACGCAATTGCCCAACGCCTTGCCGCATCCGCATGATCCTTTCACTGAGCGCAAACTGCTGCCGCATACCGTGCGTGTCGAAGCGGATTCATGCCTGGCAGAGGTTTTGGGTAGCACGCAACTGCCGGTCAACAGCCTGCACCACCAGGGCATCCGGCGCCTCGCCGAGCCGCTGCGCCCGCTGGCGTACGCGCCCGACGGCCTGATCGAAGCCGTCACGTTGCCCGGTCATCCCTTTGGCCTTGCCGTGCAGTGGCATCCTGAGTGGTTGCAGGAGCAAGCCCCGATGCGGGCGCTGTTCTGTGCGCTGGTTGATGCCGCAAGGAAGGAAAAGAACGCATCATGAACGCCGAACGGTCCCCCGAAGCGTATATGCAAGAGACCCTGGCGCTGGCGGCTCGCGCGCTGGTGGCCGGCGAACTGCCCATTGCGGCACTCGTCGTGCTCGATGGTTCGGTGATTGCGCGTGCTACAACGAGGGAAAAGCAGGCAGGGCGCTTTCTCGTCCACGCTGAATTCCTGGCCCTGGAAGAAGCCGACCGTTTACGGCTGCCGGTTCCGTCGCGCCGGAGGGTGAAGTTGTTCACCAACCTCGAACCGTGTTTGATGTGCCTGGGGGCGGCCATGTCTTTCTTCATCGGGGAGATTTACTACGGCCTGGAATCGCCCGGCGACGGGGCCGTGGCCCTGGCCAACGGATGGCAACGCAAACGAGAAGATTTCGCCGGTTACCGGCTTCCTGCAATCGTGGGTGGGGTGATGCGCCGGGAAAGCGCTCGCCTTTTCGAACAGTACGTACTTACCCAACCTGCCGGGCCAATGCACGCCTGGGCAGCGACGCTAGCGAGGTTGTAGGCGATGTCAACAGATACTTCGACGCTCTCTCCTTTGATTGGTGTGTTCGATTCTGGCGTCGGCGGTCTTTCGGTGTTGCGAGAGATACGCCGGGTGTTACCCGATGCACGCCTGATCTTTCTGGCCGACCAGGCGCACGTACCGTACGGGAAACATTCACTCGAGGAAGTGCGCCAATTTTCCGAGGCAGCCACACAGCGTTTGCTGGATCGCGGCGCGCAAATGATTGTCGTGGCTTGTAACTCGGCTTCGGGCGCAGCCTTGCAGTATCTGCGGCAGGGATTTCCTTGCGTGCCTTTTGTCGGCATGGAGCCGGCCATTAAGCCGGCCGCGGCGCTGACGCGTTCGGGTGTGGTGGGTGTGCTGGCAACCTGGGTCACTTTCAATGGTCCGCTCTACGCTTCGGTGGTCGAACGCTTTGCGCATGGCGTCACGCTGCTGCAGAGCACCTGCCCGGGGCTGGTCGAACAGATTGAAGCCGGTGAGCTGGACTCGCCGACTACGCGCGCCATCCTCCAGGGTGCCTTGTTGCCCATGCTGGCGCGCGGCGCCGATACCGTCGTCCTGGGATGCACCCACTATCCCTTTGTCAGCCCGTTGATTCAAGATATTGGCGGGCCAGGTTTTGCCATCATCGATCCTGCGCCGGCCGTAGCACGCCAGACCGCGCGCCTGATTCAACTGAACGGCATCACCGGCGTACCGGAAGATGCCGCTCAGTCCCAGCAGACGGTTTTTCTGACAACGGGGAATGCGGAAAAGCTGGCTGCTTTGTTGCCGAAGTTACTGGGGGAAACGGCGGAAGTCGAGCACCTGGATGCATAAAGGGCAGGTGGCAGGCAATTGGCGTTGCCTGTAGCCCGTTGCACCTTCAGCCTTCGGCCTGCCCGTTTTCGACTTCTGCAATCACCTGTGCGGCCAGCGTTTGCAGTGTTTTTTCTTCTTTCTTATTCCCCGCAGCATCCCAGTAAAAATGGAGCAGTTCGAGCGGGCTTAAACTGCCTGCCAACTTATCTTCCGGGAGGCGCGCACGCTTTTCCGTTTGGGGGCGTTTGACCAGGTGAAATTCGAAGGTGCCGGCGGTGTGTTGGCGTAGGGCGGCTTCGTCAATCAGATCGCCCCATGAGCGGGGATATTCGATGACGAGGCGCACAATTGCCCCCTCAAGCGCCTCAGGCGGTGGCAGTGCGGCGATCAGGCGCTTTGTGACATCTTCCGCGGAACGCAAGTGTACTAGGTGATCGAAAAACGGCCGCACGCCTGCCAGTCTATGCCAGGTTACGTCGGTTTTTCCGCGGCTTACTTGGGCAGTGACAAAGAAGCGCTCTTCGGCGGCTTCACCGAAGTCCACACGCTCGATGGAACCGGGATAAACGACCGGTGGGTGCGCCCCCTCGTTCAGGTTTTGCGGCTTGTGGATGTGGCCGAGGGCCACGTAGTCGAGACGGGGATCTTTCACCAGCGATGGGGGAAGGAAAAAGTCGCCTCCGAGCATTACTGCACGTTCTCCACCATATTTAGCCCCCTGCACAGACGCGTGAGCAATAAGCACGATGGGGATGGACGGGTTGGCTTGTGTAAGGCATTTATCTACAAACCGATGGGCTGCTTCTCCTATCATTTCATCTACGTCTTTTAGCCTTTTCTCGACATCGGTGTCCGTATCATCTTCGGCCAGTAAGCGTCCTAAACGGTTGATCCACGGCAATGCGATGATTTGTAGCGGCAACCCTTCGAGTTCATCCGGGCCGATGAAGCAGGGCCGGTCGAGCACACGCACATGAGGAACTTGCAGCGTGGCAAATTCCTCGATGGCATGGGCGCGTCCGATGGCGGGGGAAAGATCGTGGTTACCGACCAGCAGCAGCGTAGGAATACCTGCCTGTGAGAGGCGCATCACCCGCCGCCCCCATTCCCGTTGGAAGGTAGGGGCGGGCGAGCGGTCGCGATAGGCGTCTCCGGCGAAGACCACCAGATCGACTTTCTCCCGGATGGCTGCATCGACAATCGTATCCAGCGACTTGAGAAAGTCCATCACCCGCAGCGGCAGGCCGGTTTGCGGGTCATGGCGGCCATAGTTGGCCATGTCGATGTGGGCATCGGCAAAATGAAGGATTTTCACGTACCCTGGTAACGCTTACGCAGCTCATCCAGGCTGATGGCGCCGTCGAGAACGGTTTGAATTTCTTCCTGGGTGAATTTGTGCATTTCCGCTTCGGTGAATCCCAGCATGTACAGTTCGCGCACATCGAAGCCTACATTCCAACTGGATGCGGCAACGCTGCCGGGCTTGAAGGGGTTTTCGGGCTTTTCATCCGCGGCAGGTTCGACCGCAGGAGCGGGACTGATCATCGTCTCTGCTGCGTACGAATCGGCCGGCTTGCCGGGTGCCGGCGGTGTCTGCGGGATGAACGATTCTTCAACCGGATCGGATGCATCCATTCCGGCCACGGTCGAAACGCCCGGTGCGACGCTTCCACCTGTAAGCGGGGCTTCGGGTGTGCGTTTTCGCATGACAAAATAGATCGCTGCACCTGCTACGGCCAGCACGACGACGCACAAGGAACACAGGCAGCAGACTAGCAAAATTGAGAAGGAAAAGTCTTCGGTCATCGTTGTCTCCAGTGATTATGGGGTGATTCCGAGTTGTTCGAGCATGTAGCGTCCCGGCCCAAAGTTTGGGTTCAGGCGTACCGCCTCGAGAAAGTCGGCGATGGCGGCGTCGGTTTGCCCAAGGGCATACTCGGCCATGCCGCGCCAGTAGAGGCTTTCTTCGAGCGTGGGTTCGGCGATGGTTTTGTTGAGCGTGTTGTTGGCCAGGTCGATGACGTCCTGGTAGCGGCCCGAATAGTGATAGGCCCAGTAGGGACCGGTTTGGTACCACAGGATGCGGTATGGGCGCTGCAAATCGCCGTTGCCAAGTACTGCGTACAGCGCAAAAGCCCGGTCGTAGGCGGCGGCCGCTTCAGTGTACTGCTGCAACCATACCAGTGAAGTGCCCTTGTTGAACCAGGCGAAAAACTCCTGTACGCCCGTCAATGCCGGGATTTCGCGCTCTGCCATTTCCAAGGCATGCTGGCTGGCCCAGGCCTCGTCGCTGTAAGGCCCGATCACGGCATTGACTTCGGCTTCACGTTCCGGCGGGTAAACCAGCATCCACAGGTAGTTGAACGAACGCCAGCCTTCCATATACGCTTCATAATCCACCGGCATATCCTTGCCGGGTTTCAGGTAGGTGTCTTGAACGGTGAACTGGTGCGTTACGTCGTCGTAACCGGTGGTAAACAGGTAGTGCCCCATCCAGGCCACCTTGCCGGTGTAATCGGCCTCGAAGTACCCCTTTTCGACGATCACCGGGAAGCCTGCTGCGATCAATCGCTTGATCAAGTCCGCTCCTCCGCCATAACGTACGATGGCCCTGTAGGCCGTCTGTTCGTTGACGAAATCGGCCATTTCGTAAGGCATCACGTTTTTATCCCACTTGCCTTGCTGGATAAACTCGATTTCAGGGTCCTGTACGCCGGGCTTCACCACGCGCGCCACATCATCACGGTCGCCCGGCCATCCCCAAAAATTGAGCGCCATGGTGAGGTTGGACGGGCCGCAGTAGTTCCACCGCCCATGCTGATCGACGTAGATCACGCCGTCGAGACTAGCCTTGGGCGGTAGATGGGTCGGGGTCTGGGTGGGGGTTTGCGTGGGCTGGGCCGTAAAGGTCGGGATGTCAGGCGCCAGGGTACGGGTCGCCGTAGCGGGGACCGGCGTAGCGCTGTGCGTGGACGAGGCCATCGCAGCGCCCGTAGGGCCTTCTGCGTTGCCCGGCACGAAAATGGCTTCGTCGGGTGGGCTGATGACGTACTTGACTTGCGCCTGTAAATTCTCGACACGTGCCGAAAGGCGGTTGTGAACGGGGGGCAGGAAATAGACGGCGACGCTCAGCAGGCACAAAACAGGAATGGCAATTGCCAGTGTTTGTAGGGGGCGTTTTTGCATGGCGGCATTATATCACCCTAAAAAAAGCCCCGGTGAAGTGCTTCCACCGGGGCCGGACTGCCAACGCATCAATCCGGTTATACTTCAAGCGGGCACAAATTGCGGTTTCGGCCCGCTCGGACATAAATGTCTGGGCTGTCAAGCTCCGCTGGATAAATCCAGCTTCAAGCCGGTTTAGCCTGATTTACCAGGCGCTGCTGATTAGCCCGGCGATTCATCGCGGGGTGGGGATGGCAAGAAAAGCGCAATTTATTTCCGTGGGCGGTATAGAAGCGGTCGAAAAGCCAGGTGCAGCGCACCTGGTGGTGTCACGTTTCGAACCGTCTCTTAAATCCAACCGCGCGTTTCCATTGCTTTGACCACACGACCGATCGCCACCATGTAGGCAGCGTCGCGCATGTAGGCTTTTTCCCGCTCGGCCATTTCGAGCACGCTCTTGAACGCCAACGTGATCTTGGTGTCCAGGCGTTCCAAAACCGCTTCTTTGGTCCAGTAGTAGTTCATGTCGTTTTGTACGCTTTCGAAGTAGGATACGGTTACGCCCCCGGCGTTGCAGAGAAAGTCAGGGATGGTGAAGATGCCGCGCGCCTTGAGCACTTCGTCAGCTTCGAGGGTGGTCGGCCCGTTGGCGCCTTCTGCAACGATGCGCACCCGGCTGCTGATGTGTTGCACGCTCTCAGCATTGATCTGCGCTTCGAGCGCGGCGGGGATGAGCACATCGACGTCCTTGCTGATCCAGGCGTCGCCGTCTTCGATCGCATAACCGGCCTGCGAAGCTTTGTCTTTGCTGATCGTGCCATATTGGTCGGTGATCGATTGCAGGTAGCGTGGTTGTACCCCATCGGGATGAGAAAACGTGTAAGCTGTTCGATCGTCGCGATCCCAACAAGAAACGCACGCTACTTTGCCGCCAAGTTGTTCCGTGAACCCGATGGCGGCGTACTGTGAGACGTTGCCGAAGCCCTGTAAGGCTGCGGTCGATTGGGCTGGGTCGATCTTCAAGTGTTTCATGGCCTCCCGCACGGTGTAAATCGCTCCGTAGCCGGTCGCCTCGGTGCGCCCTTCCGAGCCGCCGCCGCCAAGTGGCTTGCCGGTGATCACACCCGGTGTAAACTCGCCCACCCGGCGCGAATACTCGTCCATCATCCAACCCATCATCTGCGGCGTCGTGCCGACATCCGGGGCCGGTACATCCTGCCGCGGGCCGATATTGCGCCAGATTTGATCGATCCAACCGCGGCACAGTTTTTCTTTTTCGTGGATGGTAAGCGTGGCCGGGTCGACCGGTACGCCGCCTTTGCCGCCGCCGAGAGGAATATCGGCAATGGATGTTTTCCAGGTCATCCACATGGCCAGGGCGCGCACGGTGTCGAGCGTCTCTGCCGGATGGAAACGTACGCCACCCTTGGATGGGCCGCGGGCATCGGAGTGTTGCACACGATAGCCTGTAAACAAGCGAATCGAGCCATCGTCCGTTCGAATGGGGATACGAAAGGTAAACTCACGTGCCGGCCAGCGCAACACTTCAGCGACTTGTGGATCGAGGTTGAGCATGGTCGCCACGTGATCGAACTGAGATTGTGCCATTTGAAACGCGTTGACGGATTCGGCCATTCTGGTCTCCTTAATGTGTCGAGGACGATAGAAAAATATGAGCGGACCACCGGTCTGGTGTCCGCTCGTGATGTGGGTACGCTTTTGCAAAGTTGCTCATAAAAGTTACCTGTTCGTAACTTAAACTTAGCAAATGTCAGACAAATCGTCAAGTGACGTTTGTCTTGTATTCGTGTGGCGCGATCATGGCGCTAAGCCAGGATCGTACGTTCGAGTTTGAGTTTGATACCGTGCATACGCGTGTGTAACTCGCCGGCCAGGTCCAGGCCGGGCTTTGTCAGCAGATCGCTCATGAGTTGATTGAAGACGGAGTTGAGCCTGCTTTCTACCCCGGCCCAGCGATAGTTGTTTTTGAACGTGCGGCCGTGCCGGATACTTTCGGCAATCGTTTTGAAAACCTGGTCACGAGTAAAAAATTCTGAGAAGAGAATTTCGGTAAGCGGTGGGATCAGGCGGTATCTTTCAAAGGCCTCCTGTACCGTCGCCTTGTCGGTCAGATAACGGATCAGCGCCAGGCACTCCTCTTCATAGATGCTGTAGCGCCAGATCGAGAGATACATGGTGCCAACATAGGGCGCTCCCGGCACTTTGGCTGCCCCCAAAACTTCGGCAAATTCGGGTCTGTAAAGGAGAACGTCACGGTAGAGCCAGTCCCCGTTATAGGTGATGGGAACATTGCCGTTCACAAAGTCGGTGTTCAGCTCTTCATCTCGCTTGCTGGGCACGTCCGGTTTTAAAAGCCGGATGACTTCCAAGTAATCTCGCAAGCCTTGCATTGTCTCAGGCTCTGTCAGCGCGATCTGGTGGCCGTCGTTTGAGCGGAAGGAACCGCCGTATCCCCACACCCAGGGGGCGATGTACTGAAGTACATTGCCCTTCGTTGAAACGACCCATGGGTATTCATAGCCGCTTGCTTTTAAGTGCAAGAGCGTTTCTTTGAATTTCGCCGGGCTGGCAAAAGCGCTGCTTGCGTCGATGCCTGCTTTCTCGAAAATATCCCGTCGGTAATAGAACAAGCGCGTGTCCAGGTGCCACGGCACACCGAGAACCTGGTCCTCGTACTGGCAGTTTTCCCACGGGATTTCGACGAAAGTTCCCTGCCGGCGGATATCGCGCAGCTCTTGCGATTTGAAGGCACGCAGCACTTGCATACCCGCCAGACTGCCCAGCCAGGTCATGCCCACTTCAGAAACATCCGGCCCTTCCAGCCGCAAGCCGAATTGCAGTAACTCGGGCCAGGCATTGTCCATGGGGAAGTTGAGCATCTTTACGGGGACGGGCAGGTGCTCTCTGAAGGATTTCAGATCCAGTTTGGGGCGAAAGTGACAAAATTCGATTTCGGCCATGAGGTTTGCCTATCTCGACAAAGCTTAATTGTATTATATCCCTTTTGTCGGCTGCTTTTTCTTAGAAACCGCACAGTTCTGTTAGCTGCTTGCAATGCCTTTGTCGCATGTTCCCCCCACGCAGCCAGGCAAAACAAAAAGCGCCTCCCGGTTTGTAGTACCGGAAGCGCTTTTTTCGAAGGCAGTCTGCCGGGTGCTGGTGAAGCGTCCCTGTTGGAAACGAAGCCCTTTTTGAAAGGGTGTTTTTGTGGGCGGGGTTAGCCGATGCACGCGAACTTTTCGAAGGGGGCGCCGCAAACCGGGCACTTGCCTTCAAACTTCCCCTCGTGGGTGTAACCACAGAACGGGCAAATGTAGAAATCCTCGGGGCCGGTTTCTTTCCCCAGCATTTCCAGTGCTTGCGTGTACAGTGTGGCGTAGATTTTCTCTACCTCATCATTTCCGGGGTGACAAAGATCACCAAGTTTGGCCGTGTGAAGCATTTCGTCTCTTTAGGGGCGAAACTTTTGTGCCCGGCCCGTTCTCAGGCAAACGAATCGATCACGGTGACACCAACGCCGGTAAATTGATCCATCTTTACCAACTTGCCGGCCGCTTCGTCCAATGTGATGCGTTTCCCGACCAACTTTTGGGGATTCAGCTTTGCCGCCTCGATCATGGCCAGCAGTTCAGGATACCGGTGTGCCTGCATCCCGTGGCTGCCTAAAATCTCCAGTTCGTTGGCGATTACCCGTGCCATGGGGATGTTGGGCGTCGTGTGTTCCCCCAGCATCAACCCTACCTGAATGTGCTTGCCGCGCTTGCGCAGATTGGCAACCGAATTGAAACACGTCACCGGGCTGCCAAGTGCGTCGAGCGAAACGTGCACCCCACCGCCCGTTGCAGCCCTTACCGCTTCGACCACATCCACAACCTGCCGGGCATGGATTGTAACTGCCGCACCAACCGAGCGGGCGAATTCCAGCTTGTCGTCGGCGATGTCGATGGCTACCACGTTGGCGCCTGCCGCACAGGCAATCATGATCGCCGAAAGCCCCACGCCGCCGCAGCCGTGCACGGCCACCCACTGCCCGGCGCTGACGCGGCCTTGATCGACGATGGCGCGAAAGGAAGTTGCGAAACGGCAGCCCAGACTGGCCGCGGTGACAAAGTCTATCGAATTCGGCAGGCGCACCAGGTTGCCATCGGCATAGTCGATGGCGACGTATTCGGCAAACGAACCCCAGGCGGTAAACCCTGGCTGAAACTGGTGATCGCACACCTGCTGGTTGCCTGCCAGGCATGGCGGGCAGTTGCCACAGCCGCACACGAAGGGCAACGTGACGCGGTCGCCGGTTTTCCAGCGCGTGACCTGCTTGCCGACGGCGACGATCACGCCGGCAAGCTCGTGGCCGGGTACATGCGGCAAGCGGATATCAGGGTCATGGCCCATCCACCCATGCCAGTCGCTGCGGCATAAACCGGTCGCTTTGACCTCGATTACCACCCCGCCCCGGCCAGGAATCGGATCGGGGACTGTCTGGACTGTGGGCTGGGTACGAAACTGTTCGTAGAAAACGGCGCGCATCAGCGTAGCCCCCACAAAAGTACCGCTCCGGCCCCTATGGCAATCAGCACCACCGTGGCACAGCCCACCATCACCAGCCGGAAGTCTGCACCTTCCGGTTCGACTACCGCAGAGGCGGGTGGCAGCGGAGCCACCGGGCGATCGAGCCGCGCCGGCGCTGCTTTTGCAGGGCGCCTGCGTTCAGAGAGAGGCCTGTGCGTGCTTTTCAGCCAGTCAGGCAAGTCGTCTTGATCGGCGCCGGCTTTCGGCGTGGCCGTCTGGGGCGGCAGGTCACCGGCTTTGCGACCCGCTGCTGAAGCCGTACCTGGGAACCTGTTCTCTTTCCCGGCCGTTTCAAAGATATCGGGTATACCGTTGTGGTCATCGTCGGCCAGCACATACGGTGCGCGTTTTGCGGTGCCTGCTGCGGTTCCTTCCAATGTGTCGGGAATGCCGTTTTGGTTTTGATCGGAAAAGATAGCCGTCACCTGTTGGTACGCCTGGCGTACATCGGGGGGCATCTCTTCCAGGCTGAAGTAAGTTTTTCCGTTGAAATCGATCGGCGTAGCCATTTTGGGCTCCTTTCCTGCGCCGTGGTCCGTTGCTTGGCTGGTGTGAGCCGTTCGGTGGTTTACCCCTTGCGCAGCGCCTCGACGGCATCAAATGTCGCCTCGGTCACGGCAAACAAATCTGCATAAGGGATCGGCGGTTGCCCGCCGGTCTCGATGGCGGCTGCGAACGCCTGCCAGGCGGCGCGGTGACCCTTATCCTGGCGCAAACGCGACCGGATGGTTTCGCGGCGGCCATCCCGTACCAACGTTAACGAGCGGAAATCGTCCAGTGCGGCCACCCGCCCACCGCAGAAGACCTCCACGCGTTCTTTGGGAAAGCTTTTGTCACCGTTGGCAAGGTAACTCAGCGTGCCCAGCGATCCGTCGGCAAAGGTGAAGGTCAGCACGGCGTTATCTTCACAGTACCGCCCCGCGTCGGGCAAGCTGCTTGCGCTGACGGTTACCGGCGGCGCACCGGCCAGGAAGGCCAAAAAATCGACAAAGTGACAGCCCTCGCCAATCACGCGTCCACCGCCCTGCAAGGGATCGTGCAGCCAGTGGCTCAACGGGAGACACCCGGCGTTGACGCGGTAGTGCGCCACCAGCGGTTCTTTGCGGCCTGCCAGGAAGGCGTGCAGGCGCACGGCTAGGGGTGCGAAGCGGCGGTTGAAGCCCACCATCAGGAGAGAATGGGCTTCACGGCACTGTGCTTCAATCTCCTGTAGCTGCTGGCGATTGATCGCCAGGGGCTTTTCGCAAAAAACGTGCTTGCCGGCCTGCAACGCGGCCACGACCTGCGCAGCGTGAAGGTGGTGGCGGGTAAGGATGGCCACTGTGTTCACCTCCGTATCGCCCAAAATCTGCGCTTCATCGCTGCACGCATACCGGAAGCCGAATTTACGCGCCGCGTGGGCTGC
The DNA here is from genome assembly GCA_049325275.1 of Chloroflexota bacterium. Classification (GTDB taxonomy): domain Bacteria; phylum Chloroflexota; class Anaerolineae; order Anaerolineales; family UBA4823; genus CAIQJJ01. The sequence continues at coordinate 192,813 of JBMOLU010000001.1, read as the reverse complement.
GCTCTGGCCTGACGCCGAGGCAATGCCCACCAGCCCGATATTCTTCAAGCTTTTCACCGCCGGCAGCATCACCGCTGTTGCAAAATTTCCCGCTCCCAATACACCCAGCTTTACAGGGCATGCCTCGCGCTTCACATCCGGCAGTGTAACACAGGATGCGCCTTGCGCGGCCATTGGCGCACCCGGATACGTCAGCACTACCCCCAGAAAAGCTTCCTTCTTTTTGCCGGTGATGACTTCATAGGCTTCGCCGGCGCGTTCGATGGGAATGCGATGCGTGGTCAGCGGCGCCACCTGCAACTTGCCGCCGGCGATCAGTTCTACCACGGCTTCGAAGTTGCGTCCTTCCGTCCAGCGTACGTAACCGAGCGGATAATCGTGGCCGCCTTCTTCGTAGGCCAGATCGTAGCGCCCCGGGCCGTACGAGCGAGAATTGATGAAATTAAGTTCTTTTTCGTAGTAGATTTTTCGCGGGATGTTCAAGCCGACAGCCCCAACGGCAACCACCCGCCCACGATCGCGGGCGAGGACCCCTGCCAACTCGACCGGGTCGGCGGAAGATGTGTCGGCGCAGATCAGCACCGCATCGAAGCCGCGGTTCCTTGTTAATGCAGGTGCCGCTTCTTCGGCCGCGGGCCGGATGGCCGCCTCGACGCCAAACGACCGCGCCAGTTCCACCCGTTGGGCGTTTACGTCCACGCCAAATACTTGGCAGCCGGCGGCTTGCGCGATCTGAACCGCCAGCAATCCGAGCAGTCCCAGCCCGATGACCGCCACACGCTCTCCGATTTGCGTTTCGGCCAGACGAAAGCCGTGCAGGGCAATTGCCCCCAGGGTCGTGAAGGCGGCCGACTCGAAATCGACCTCGTCCGGCAGGGGCGTCAGCAGCCTGGCAGGCACGCAGGCGTACTCGGCGTGTACGGCATAGTTCCCGCCCGCGCAGGCCACCCGCTGCCCTACCCGGAAGCCCTGCAGGCCGGGGCCGAGGGCAGCAACCGTCCCGGCAGACGCGTAACCAAGCGGCATGGGTTGTTCCAGGCGGTTGAAAGCGGCCTCGAGGGTGGTCAGAATGCCCTCGCGCCGGGCCTTGTCGATCAACTGGCGTACCAGATCGGGACGCGAACGCGCCTTGCCCACCAGCGATTTCTCGGCAAATTCCACAACCATTCGTTCCGTTCCGGCCGATACGAGCGATGCCGCCGTCCGGATCAGGGCTTCGCCTGCCTGGGGGGTGGGCGTGGGGACTTCGATGACTACGGTCGTGCCAGTTTTTAGGTTTTGCAGGAGTTGTTTCATGGGATAAACCGGTACCCTCGGCCGGGTACCGTCAAAATGTGCTGCGGGTCCGAAGCATCGCTCTCGATCTTCTGGCGCAGGCGGCGGATGAGTTGCGCCAGGCTGTCATCACGGATACCGCGCTGGTAAACTCGGTCTTCCGGCCAGACGGCGCGAATCAGTTCGTCTTTTCCGCAAACCTGGTTGGGATGCGCATAAAAATGTTCGAGCAGCAGGTGCTCTTTGGCGGTCAGCTGGCCGTCGTCGGTGGTTGCCGTAGGGGTAGCCGTGGTTTGTGCGCTGCTGAGCAGGGGATGCCCGCTCAGGCCGGAAGCGCGTACGTCATCCTCGGCCGGCGCGTCGGCCCAAAATTCGTCGACGCGGTGCCGGATGGCCGGGTGCTGCTGCAAGGCACCCGGGTCGAGCGGCGTGCCCTCGGCCAACGCTGCCAGGTCCGCATAAGCTTCGCAGGCGGCGCGCAGCAGCGACGGATACCCCCATGTCAGGCGGATCAATGCTTGGGTAGCTTCGTCGTCCCAAGCAGCGCCGATGCGTCTGGCATAGCGGGTTACGTTCCAGCGGGCATCGCTTTCGCTCAAGGGGCCCAGCCAAAGGTTATGGGCGTAAAACAGCTCCGCCAGTTCCGAGCGTGGCTCGATCGGCCGGCGCGTGGCGATGACGTAGGTGAGCTGGTATTTGTGGGCGTCCCGCAGGGCGCGCAGGTTGCTGGAAATCGTCGGCAGTAAGGCCGTCGGGAGCGCATCGAAGCGGTCGAGCAGCAGGCACAACGCCGTATTACCGGCCATACGCCGGTCGATGGCCGCTTCGAGGGCGCGCAGTTCGTCGTTCACTTCTGCTGCATCGCCCAAACCCTGGCGCACCAGTCGGAAAAAGGCCTCCGCAGTGGGCTGCGCCAGGCGGTTGCAGTCGATCAGCATGGGTTGTGGCAGCACCGAACGATATGCCAGGAACCCCATCAGGTTACTTTTTCCTGCCCCACTCAACCCGATCAGAGAAACGCACTCACCGGCCCGCACGGCCCAGGTGATGGCCTGCACTTCCTTCTCGCGATACGTTTCCGGATAAATATCCCAAACGGACATGTTGACCTCCTTGCTATGCTTCGTGTATTATACAAGTGATCGGAAGCATGTAATCAGGTAATTTGACATCCGACCATATCTGTAACCCAGGTCAGCCGATTCGAGCCTTGTACGCGGCCACTCTTTCGTTCGATTAACTTTTTCACACGCTTATGTCTCGTCCGCTTCGCTTTTTGCTCCTGTTGATCAGCCTGCTCTTGCTCTGCTGTGCAACGGTATCCTTGCTTTACGCCTTCTGGCCGTTAGAGAGCGCCTTGCTGCAGGCCACGATCGTGCCGGCTCTCCCGCTGCCGTGATCTCGATGCGTCTATTCGTGTCATTTTCATTCTTTAACTCGCGAATTCGAACTTTTGCTCCCGTTCAAACGTCTTGTTTCTTATGAAAGTCTTGTTCTCATTTCTTGCGCGCTTCTTAATATTTGCCCTTCTGCTCAGCCTGGCCGTTGCGTGCAGTCAGGCAACGCCTCCATCATCATCGGATGCTCCCATTGATGAAGAGGCTCTCACACAGACCCGGCCCGTTGCTGCAACCGAAGCAGTCGAACAAGCTGAAGTTACCATGGCTCCCGCAGCAACCGAGGCTCCCTCAGCAAGCGAAGCCCCAGGACCGTCCGAACTGGGCACCCTGCCTCCCGCAGGTGGTGTAGCGAGCACATCCACACTCCTCACGCCCACCCCTACGCCGCCTGCAACGCAAACCTTGCATGAACGTGCTGAAACCGATAGCGGCTCCATACCTTCTACGGCAACCCTTCAAGTTCAACGGCCGGTAGAGCAGGGCGTTGTGGAACCGCGCCTCGTCGAACTGGAATATCCCGAAACCCTCCGCCTGGGCGATTCCGACATTATCCGCCTGACGCTGCTGCCATCCCCTGACGGTTACGTAATTCAGTCGGAGTTCCCCGATCACACCACGTTGACGCAAACGGTGCAGGTACAGCATCCGGATGGTTACGACCTGATCGCTATCGCCCGCCTGGATGCCGTCAATTTCACCTTTTCACCGGCAGGCGAACAAGAACAAAACCTGCTTCCCGGTGAGACCATTGTCTGGTTCTGGTCGTTGGCGCCCAATGCTGCCGGGCAGCAGCGCCTCACGGTTACCTTGGCGCTGCGCTGGCAGCCTCGGCCGGGCGTGGTGGGGAACACGCGCCAGGTGACGGCGTATTCGCGCAGCCTGGAAGTACGTGTCGTCTCGTTTCTGGGCCTCACCCGTCACCAGGCCGCTTTGGGTGGGCTGGCCAGCCTGGCAGCAGGCGGTGGGTTGGGCCTGATCGTTTTCGCCGGTGGGCGTTCGAGGGCGCGCAAGGTCTTGCAAGCCGTTTCCCCAAACCCCACCCTGGTGCTGGAACCTCGCCCCGGATTATCGCTTCTCCCGCATGAACGCCAGTTATTGGCTGCGCTCTTTCAAAAGTATGCCCGTTTGACCATCGAAAGCGAGTTTCTTTCGGGTTATTCGGGAGCGCGTACATTCCTCGCTATCCCGATTCATCCGGACGGCCGCGCTGATGCGGCCACCATCGTCAAATTGGGTGAGGCTGCTTCCATCGAACGGGAATATCACAACTACGAGGATTTTGTCAAAGACAGCCTGCCGCCGGTAACCGCTCGCATTCAGCGCCCGCCGGTTACGCTCCCTGCGCTCGTTGGGCGTGTGGCTAGCTCGGGCGCACATCCGCGCGCCGCCTTGCAATACACGTTCATCGGCGCCCCGGGCCAGTCACCGCAGAGCTTGCGCCTGGCCTTGCTCGAAAGCCCCAATTCGGCTTTACTATACAAGCTCTTTGAAACCTTCGGCCCCAATTGGTGGATGCAACGCCGCCCTTACACCTTCCGGTTGGCTTTGGAGTATGACCGCCTGCTGCCCAGTCACTTTGTTGTCGAACCGGCCAGCGGCCGTGGGAAGGTCTTGGATGGCGCGGCCGGCCTGGCAGCTACGGGATTTTTGCAGGAGGGTGATGTGGTCAGCCTGCGAGGTTTTCGCCACGTCGAGCGGCGCGCAGACGGGCGGTTTTCGCTGCGCGGGGATGTCTCACCCGGCATGCCGCCGCTGCGGGTGCGTTGGCTGGGGGATGGAAACCCGAACGGGGCCACCGGATGCGTCGTCGCTACCCGGCAAACGTTGTTAAGCCGGTTTACAGCCGGAATGGACTTGTTCGGTCTGCCCGATCCGCTCGAGCGCTTGCCATTGTGGCTCGATGAGACCGTTCACGGCAGCCAATCGACCATCCACGGCGACCTCAACCTTGAAAACGTTCTCACCGGCCCGGGTGGCTTTGTCTGGTTAATCGATTTCGCCCAGACGCGTGAGGGCCACCCCCTGGCCGATTTCGCTCACCTCGAAGCTGAGATCATCGCTCATATCATTGCTCCGAACATCCTCGATCCGGCAGAGTATTTTGCCTTTCTCGATCAATCCGATCGCTCATCCTCTGACAACACACTTGCGTCAGAGCGGGCCTGTTACGCATTGCGTAACGTTGTTGCCGAAATCGCCGCACACTGCCTGTTCAATCCCTCCAAGCCGCGCGAGTATGAGCTGGCCCGCTTGATGGCCTGCCTGGGGGCGTTGAAGTACGGCAATCTCGACCAACATGCCAAACACCTCCTATATCTGACCGCCGCACATCTGGCCAGCCGGCTATAGCCTATGAAATTGAGAGTCCCTTTTGTCTGCTTTATCGGGCTTGCTTGGGTTGCGTGTACAACGTATGTACCCACCCCTACGCTGCTGCCCACAAACGCTGTGCAGCCAGGCATGATCTCTTTGCCGGTCACCGCAACAGCCCGGCCATCTCCGACGTTTACGGGCATCCCTGCAACCGCTACACGGCATCCGTCGCCTACCAACGTACTCCTTACCGATACGGCTATCCCTCCGGCGCTCACCCAGACTCCGTCCCCCACACTTTCTCCAACCCTGGCCGTCACGTTCGGCCCCTGGCGGCGCACGCCGTTGACCCTAATGCTGCACCAATCCAACGCTTCGTTTGACTCGGTGCAATTCCTGCGTGAATTTTTGCAAATCGTTGCCCAAAACGGCCTGCGCGCCACCACTTACCGTGAAATGACGGACGACCCCGATCTTTCGGCGCGTGAAGAGGGCCGTCTGTTCATCGTTACCATCGACGACATCAACCTGATTGCCCCGATCAGGCCCAGCGTTCGGGAAATGATCGCCCTTTTGCTCGAGGCGGAATATCCTGCCGTTCTGGGTGTTGTCACCGCGGGCCTGGGTGCGGACCCCGAAACGGCTGCGACGCTGCAATCGTTGTCTGCGCAAGGTTGGGAGATCGCTGCCCACACCGATACGCACCAAAACCTCGGAACGCTGGAAAAGCTTTCTCCGGGGGATGTGCGTTTTGAAATCCGCCATTGTGACGACAAAATTGAAGCCTTGGGCGTTCCACGCCCGGTTACGTTGATCCTGCCCGAAGGGCAAATGGTCGAAAACGCCAGGTTGCTCTACAAAGAAGGCGTCAAGTGGGCGGTTGGCATCACGGGTGGGAACCGTTTCGACAGTACGGATGATTTGATTTATGTCGGCCGCGAAGGCCCGGCGGGAACGGCTGCCTTTACGTTTGAGGTCATGATGCGGCGTTTTAACCCCCAGCTTCAACCTTAATTCAACGTTCTATCAACATTTGGTCAATGGTCTGTCAAGCGTTTGCACCTCCTTCCCGGTATAGTGGGAATAGAAAACCGAAAGGAGGAATCTATGATGAAACACTTGTTGTTCATTTCTATTCTATGCAGCCTGGCGCTGGCCGCCTGTGCCGGTTCCGGCGCCCCCAAACTGATTGGCGCAGCATCCCGTGAGGCAACGCCAGGCCCGCGGCTGCTCTCGCCGGCTGGTGAGGAGGTGGTTTATCACGCGGTGATGGAAATGGAAGTCTCCGATGCCGAGAAGTCCGCCGGCCGTGCCGAAGGGCTGGCATCCCGTTATGGGGGCTACCTGGTCAGTTCGCAGTTATGGTACGAAGACGGCAAGAAGCATGCCTCGGTTAGTCTGGCCGTCCCCGCTGGCAACTACGAAAGCCTGTATCGCGCCGTCCGGGACCTGGGGAAGCTCTATGGGGAGACGGTCACGGGCCAGTTGGTCGCTCAGCAGCCAGGCGGCCGGGAAATCAACGCCCACATCACGGTCAATTTCCACCCTGGGGGAACGGTATGGCCATCTCTGCCGGTCACAGGCTGGAACCCCGGCCGTACGGTTGGAAACGCCTTCACGGTCTTTTTGACGATCTTTGGCTTCATCGCCGATATTTTCTTGTGGGCGCTGATCGTCGTTGGGCCGTTTGCATTGATGGCCTGGGGCGCTTGGGCCCTGTTTCGCAAGATACGCTGATCGTTTGCCAGGGAAGATTTTCGAAGTTTTGAAGGAGAATGCCATGAGAACCCGTCCTGTGATGAAACTCGTGCTTGTTTTGCTCTTTACGTTCACTGCTGCTTGCAGCCAGCCGGCGCAGCCAGCCGTACAACTGCCCAATGAAGCGGAGGAACGGGCGAGGGAATCCGGCGCGCCCGCGGCAGCCGCCCCCACTATGTCGCCATCCACAGCGTCTGCGGCCGGTACAGATAGCGACGTGGCCCTGATCGGCCACAACCCTGCCAGCCGTATGGTGATCAAGGATGGCCTGATGGAACTGCTGGTCGAGGATACGGATGTTGCCCTGGCGCAGGTGACCCGGCTTGCCGCCGACTACGGCGGTTACATTCTGGACTCTGAAACCTGGTACAACGAAAACTTCAAGTATGGCCGCATGCGGCTTGGGATCCCTTCCGGTTCGTTCGAAGCCGCCCTCAACGGACTGCGCCGGCTGGGGATACGCGTGATCAAAGAGACGGCTTCCGGCCAGGACGTCAGCGCCGAATACACCGACCTGCAATCGAAACTGACCAACCTCGAAGCCACCGCGGCGCGCGTTCGCGAATTCCTCGCAGCAGCACAGACCGTCGAAGAGTCCTTGACGATCAACGAGACGCTTGCCGGCCTGGAAGCGCAAATCGAAGAAGCTAAAGGCCAGATGAACTATTACGAAGGGCGTTCGGCCTTTTCGACGATCACGGTAGAACTCACGCCACAGCGGCCCACGCCCACGCCTGCACCCACGGCAACGCCCACGCTGGTCCCTCCGCCTCCGCCGGGTTGGAATCCTGGCGATACGTTCGATGCCGCCTCGGGCGTGCTGGTGGGGATTTTGCAGCAGCTGACGGACCTGTTGATTTGGTTCGTTGTCGTCCTTGGCCCCTTTGGGTTGATCTTGGGCGTGCTGTACTGGATCGCCACCCAGGTGGGGAAGCGTTTGTGGCGGCAGGCGCGTTGATCGCGGTTTTGTCAACGACACTTCAACGATCTGTCAGACCGATGTCAAGAAAGGCCGCCGCTTGCTTGCTATCATCGAATGAGAAGTTAGAACATAGTCAAACGGAGGAATATCTGTATGAACGCCAATCGCCTTTCTATCTCTTTAATGCTGGTCATCACCCTGCTGCTTTCCGCCTGTGCGTCCGCTGCAACACCATCCCATGAGCTTGACAACCGGGGCAGAGACGGCGGGACGAACCGCCCTGCCGAAATTGCCGAAGCAACCCGGCCCGTCGCGGAAAACTACACAGCTTACCCGACGGCGGCGGCAGTAGCCACCGAAGCGCCTCTCGTCATGGCGCCGGAGTCTCCCAACAACCCGGTGCCTCTGGCCGAAGCCGAAAAGAGCGCCGATCAGCCGCGCTATCTGCCATCGCCCAGCCCGTTGCCCACGCAGGCTGTCGGAGAGCCGCCCACTCCGGCTGCCAACGAGTTCGATGACTACGGCGTGAATCCCTTTGTCGACACCGTCGAAGATCACCTTTCCACCTTCGCCATCGACGTAGACACTGCCTCGTACAGCGTCGCCCGCAACTACATCAACAACGGGGGCTTGCCGCCCGCCGACGCCGTTCGCGTGGAAGAGTTCGTCAATTACTTCGATCAAGGCTATACCCCGCCCGAAAACCTGGCCTTTGCCCTCTACGCTGATGGCGCTCCCTCGCCTTTCCACAACGATGGAACGATCCTGCTGCGCTTTGGGGTGCAAGGCTATAAAATTCCCGAATATGCCCGCAAACCGGCCACATTGACGTTCTTGATCGACGTTTCTGGTTCCATGGATATGGACAACCGGTTGGAGCTGGTCAAGCAGACCCTAAACCTGTTGGTGGACCGGCTGCGCTCGGATGACGTGATCTCCATCGTTGCTTATTCCGATACCGCCTGGGTGGTGCTCGAACCGGTTACCGGGGACAGCCGTGGGACCATTCTCGACGCCATTTACTCACTGCATCCCATGAATTCTACCAATGCCGAGGCCGGCATTCGCCTGGCCTACCAGACGGCCATGCAGGCTTTCCGGGCCAACACGACGAACCGGGTGATCTTGTGTTCGGACGGTGTTGCCAATGTCGGTAACACGGATCCGGAGATCATCCTTTCCGAAGTGCGCGGTTACGTCGGGGAAGGGATCACACTGACCAGTGTAGGCGTGGGAATGGGCAATTTCAACGACGTGCTGCTCGAGCAGTTAGCCGATAATGGGGATGGCAACTATGCGTACGTGGACACGCTCGACGAAGCCCGCAAAGTCTTGGTGGACGATTTGGTCTCTACCCTCGAAGTGATCGCTTACGATGCGAAAATTCAGGTGGATTTCAATCCCGATGTGGTTGCCCGCTATCGCCTGCTGGGATATGAAAACCGGGCCGTGGCCGATTCCGATTTCCGTAATGACAGCGTAGATGCCGGTGAAATCGGTGCGGGACATAACGTCACCGCCATTTACGCCGTGCAACTCAAGCAGAATGCCGAAGGCCGCATTGGCACGATGCAGTTACGCTGGCAGGACGCCCAAAGCCGGCAGGTGCAGGAACTCAACGGCAACTTCAATACCTGGGATCTGGCCGCTCGCTTCGAAGATACGGCCGCTCGTTACCAGTTGGCCGTTACGGTGGCCGAGTTTGCCGAAATCCTGCGCGGCAGCCCATGGGCGGCCTCGATGTCACTTGGCCAGTTCTATGCCCATGCGTATGCGGTTTACCAGAAGCTTCCCGGTGATACAGCGGTGGTCGAGTTTGCAGAGCTGGTCTATAAGGCCTCCCAGATTCAGCGCTGATGCATTGGCTTGAGGATAAAAAAACGCCCCAGGCGGCGACCGCCGCCTGGGGCGTTTGCTATTCCCCTCGCGCCAGAGACATGATTTCGCTGCGCTCATCGAGCGTTTTTACCAACTTCCCGTCTTGCATTTGGAGCACGCGATCGACGTATTGGCACATGCGTAAATCATGTGTGACCATGATCCCCGCCCGCTGGTTTTCGTGGATTAACGCAGCAAAAGTCTGCACGACCTGAAAGGCGCGTTCGGTATCCAGGCTGGCGGTGGGTTCGTCGGCGAGCACCACGGTGGGGTTGTGGATGAGCGCGCGTGCGATCGCCACGCGCTGCTGCTGCCCACCGGACATTTGGGCAGGAAGATTCATCAGGCGTTCGCCTAAACCGAGGCGCGCCAGAATTTCTTGCGAACGCAGGCGGCCGGTCTTGTCGCGCTTGCCGTTGAGTTGTAACATGAATTCCACGTTTTCTTGCGCCGTCAGATAAGGGATCAGGTTGTTCGACTGGAAGGTGAAACCGATTTTTTCACGCCGCAGCACCACGCGCTCGGCCTCGCTCATTTGGGCCAGATCTTTTCCGTCTACCAGTACCTGGCCGCTGGTAGGCGTCAACAAAGCAGCCAGGATGGACAACATCGTCGTCTTGCCAGAACCGCTCGGCCCAACCAGGGCCACAAACTCGCCTGCTTCCACCTGGAAAGAAACGCCGTCTACCGCACTGATCAGGCCCGCATCACTTTTGAATGTTTTGATTACATTACGGACTTCAAGAGCTGCATGCATATTCGTTTCCTCTATGACAGCCGTAGCGCTTTGAGCGGCTCGATCTGTACGGCGTAGCGGATGGATACGATGCCTCCCAACGGGCCGATCAGCAAGAGTGCCAGCACGGCGAGAAAGGTCGATTTACCGTTGAAGGCGATCGGCACGGTGGGCGGAAAAGACAACGAGAACAAGAAGGTCAACAGGCCGCCGATCGCCACGCCGATCGCCGTGACGGCGATGATTTGAATGACCGCCGACAAACCAACCATGTTGTTCGACGAGCCGATGGCCTTGAGTACACCGATCTGCGGCACTTTCTGCAGCACTTGAATTTGGAAGAAGCCGCCGATGACCAGGACCCCAATCAGCAGCGTGAAAACGCCCTGCGTGTTGATCGTGCTTTGTTGTGCCGAATAGCCGGGCAGGTTGGAAATTGTCGTTGGAATGTCGGTTACTTCGATGCCGGACACCTCGCTGTGCAAGCGTTCGATCGTAGCCTCGGACTGCTGCGGATCGTCCAGTTTGATGGCGATGACGTTCAATGCGTAGCTTGGGCGCAGCAGTTCAGCCTCCGATTTCGGGCGTACACGATCCCACGTGAAATAGGGGACGATCAGCGATGGCGCCAGAAAGAAGGACTGCCCTTCCGTGATGCCGGCCACGACGAGTTGGTAAAACTGATCCTGGGTACCTTGGGTGGAGCGGATGGTGATCGTATCGCCAACCCGCAGGCCGCTGCGGGTGACGACGTTGCGATCAATCAGTACTTCACGGGCCAGGTCGGTGCTGAGCTGGCGCCCTTCCGTTACTGCCGGTTCGCCGGGGCGTCCGGGTTCGACCCCGAGCATGGAAACTTTGAGCACTTTCCCGCCGGGCAAAAGGATGGCCGTGTTGGATGTGGCGATTGGCCCGGCATCGGCCACGCCTGCTACCCGTCGCACCTGTGCCAGGGTCGTGCGACTCAAGCGGCTGGCCCCGACAACGTAATCCGATTTCTCCAGGAAAGCGATCAGGTCGGCATCCAGTTTCGAGATGTATTCACGATTGCCGTTTCCCAGCCCCTCGCCCAGCCCTGCGATGAAGAGAACCAGCAGCGTGATGAGAGCAATGACCAGGCTGACCAGTAGAAAACGGATGCGATTGCGTTGTAACTCTTTGATGGCAAGATAAGTTGCCAAAGACAGCGTGCGCATTTACTGATCCTCAGGAAATTGTACCTGGCCGGTCATCCCCCAGCGTACAGATGCGGGCGCGCCGGCCAGGGTAATCGTTACCGTGTAGGTGACATCGCCGCGGCGATCTTCAAAACGCTGGGCGATCTCGCTAACCGTGCCGTCGATGGGCATATCTGGCAGCGCATCCAGGATGATCTTGACCGCCTGACCGTCAGCAATGGCAACAACCTCAAGCTCGGTCAGGTCGTCGGTTTTGACGACCCACGTGCCCAGATCGGCAAGCGTCAACACGGGGACCCCGGCCGCGACCACCTGGCCGGGTAAGAGATTCAGCCCGACGATTGTTCCGGCCGCTGGAGCGCGCAGCTCTGCGCTTGCGACGTTGGCTTCGGCGAGCGCCAGCACGGCCTGGGCCGTTTTCAGCCGGGCTTGGGCTGCGGCCAGCAGATCGTCGTCCACGCCATCGGCGAGGGATGCCGCGCTGTTCCTGGCTGTGGCAAGCTCGGCTTCGAGCAGCGGAAGGGACGCTTCGAGCTGTGCAACCAACAAGGGATCGGGGTTGTTCAGTGCGTCCAGGGCCTCTTGCGCGTCGGCCAACGATACTTCCAGATCGGCTACTGTCACCTTGGCCTGGGCCAGTTCCAGTGGATCAGGGTTGGTAAGGGCTTCGATGTTTTGTAACTTTTCTTCGGCGTCAGCGAGTTGTTGCTCGAGCAGGGCGAGGCGTGCTTCGATCTGCGTGCGTTGTGCTGCGTCGGGATTCTTGAGCGCGTCGTACTGCTCCTGGGCGTCTGCCATGGCCTTTTCGGTGGCGGACACTGCCGCCGCAGACTGTGCCGCGAGCCGTTCGGCGTTCGACTGTAGGCCGTCCAGGTTTTGCTGGGCGGACAACAACTCTTGCTCGGCGCGTGCCAGTTCGACTGCGCGCAGTTCATCCCCGCCCAGGCGTGCCAGAACCTGATCTTTTACAACCACATCGCCTTCGGCAACCAGGACTTCATGTACCTGGCCGGGTAGGGTGAAGGCTACGTCCTGCGAAAACTGCGGTTCGATATGTCCTTGGGCGATTGGCCCGGCCGCCACTTGCGCCGTCACTGGGGCTGTGGGTGTGGCTGAAGCCTGGCAGGCGCCCAGGCCCAAAGTGGTCAGTGACAAAGCCAGCATCCAAAACAGTTTTTTCTGCGTCATTCGGTCTCCTCAATCCAGGGCAATAGGCCCCTCGAACGGTTTATTCCAGTTCACGCCCATCACGCCGTGCAGCAGCAGGTCGGCGGTTGGGTGGTCGGCAATGTGGTCGTAGTAGTAAGGCAGGCGCACGCGCCCATCGGTGCCGATGATGAAGACACCGGACATTTGGAAGGCGTCCTGTCCGGGCGGAGGCAATTGGCTGGCATAGCGCTTGGCCAGCCACAGCCGGCGGTTAGAGCGCCAGACACTGGTGGAAAGCAAGGTCTGGCGCATGGTACCGCGTCCCAGGCCGTAAAGGCGGTAGGCCTTGCGTTCCGGGTCGGCGAGGCACAACAGGCCCGGCGCACGTTCGGCTGCGAAAGCCTTGGCTTCTGCCGGAGATGCATGCATCACAGCCGCCAATTTGAGACCGCGTTGATTGAGGCCTGGTTGGGCCTCGAGCAGAATATCGAGCATTTCTTTGCACTGCGGGCAGCCGAAGTGGCGTGTGAAAGAGAGCAGCAGGGTATTCTGTGCCCACAGGTCTGCCAGGCGGATACGCTCGGCGTTTATGGTCAGCAACTCGGCGTCTGGCGCAGGGTCGTTGAACTTAAGCTGGATCAATGGTTTCATAGGTATCGCTCGAGTAACTTTTGTCGATTTATTGTAGAGATATTGTATCAGTACGTACAGGTTTTGTAAAGGTTTTAGGCGGTTTCCATGATGAATTGCCAGGCACGCGTGGCAGGCGCAGGGTGAATGTGCTTCCTTTCCCCGGTTCGCTTGTTGCATCGATCGCCCCGCCATGCGCCAGGGCGATCTCGTGTGCAATGGCCAATCCCAGGCCGGCGCCGTGATCTTTGCTGCCGCTGCGTGACGGATCGACCTGGTAAAAGCGTTCGAAAATGTGCGCCAGCGCATTTTGGGGAATGCCTTCGCCCGTGTCCTGGACGATAACGTTGACGACATCTGCTTCGAGTTGTGTCGAAATGTTGACCCCGCCGCCGGCTGGCGTGTGGCGCAGGGCGTTGTCGATCAGGTTGGTGAGAACCTGGGCCAGACGGTCGCCGTCAGCGGAGATGCCCGGTAAATCGGTGGTTTGGACGCGCAGGGTGACTCCGTTTTGACGCGCCTGTAGGGCGAACTTCTCTTCCAAGGTGTGCAAAAGTGCTGCCAAATCGAGCGGTCGGAAGGTAAATTGCGCCGTTCCCGCATCAATGCGCGCCAGGTCGAGCAGATCGACGACCATGCGGTGCATGCGTCCGGCTTCGTCGTAAATGACCGCGGCGGCCTGGTGCTGTTCGGCAGGGGATTGTGCCGTGCCATCCAGGATCGCCTGCGCAAAGCCCTGAATCGAAGTCAGCGGCGTTTTCATTTCATGGGAGACGTTGGCGACGAAATCGCGTTGCGCCTGTTGCCCGTTTTGTACACGCGTCAGCATTTCCTTGTAAGCGTATACCAGGTCCTGCACTTCGCGTGGGCCGCCTTCGGGCAGCGTTGCCGGGTCCACTTGGGGGGCCTTGTGGGAAGCGTGCACCAGTTGCTGCAAGGGATCGGCCACCCACCGTGCGAGCACGTAGGCCAGCACCAGCGAAAACAGCAGTGCAACGATGCCGGCGCGCATGATCGGGGCAAAAAGTTCGTCGCTCAAGATGGCCGCTGCCGGCACGGGAGGGCGCGGTGCGGCGATCATGAACCAATGGCCGTTGTGAAGTGGCTCGATAGAATAAAGCCAGGGCGACCCTTGTGCATCGCGTTCGACGCCGGTGAGGCGTAAACGCGGCAGGCGCGGTAACGCCAGAGCGGCCAATTCGCTTTGCGAGTCGAAGATCAGTGTCTGTCGGCGGTCGAAGATCAACACGCGCAGATTGTTTTCTTGTATGAGGGGCATCTCATTCAGCCGTTCCGACCAGCGCACAAGCTGTTCGGGGCGTAAGTTGGACCATTGATCTTGGCGTTCGAGCAGCGATACTTGAAGCTGGTTGATACGAAAGTTGACCTGGCGGTAGAGCAGGGGATTGGTAAGCAGGAAGCTCAGCAGCACGACGGATACGACAGCCAACGCTACGGCGATGAGCAAGGCATAGCTCAACCACAGGCGCGTGCGCAGCGACGTGAACATCAGATCACCAACTTATACCCGACGCCGGTTACCGTTTCGATTTGGACAGAGCTGGCGGCAAGTTTGCGCCGCAACTGGCCGATATGAACGTCCACCGTGCGTGTCTGGCCGTAAAAATCAAACCCCCAGGCCAGTTCGAGCAGTTTCTCGCGGCTGAGAACGCGCCCGCGGTGTTCGACCAGTGTCAACAGTAAATCGAATTCCTGTGTGCGCAGCGCAATGGGCAGGCCATTGACGTGAACTTCGTGGCTGGCCGGGTTGATGGTCAGGTTTTTTAGGTGCAGGGGTGCGGCGATGGATGCCGCGCCTGCGCTGGCGCGTTCTTGCCGTCGCAAGATGGCCTTCACGCGAGCGACCAACTCGCGTGGGTTGAAGGGCTTGGTGAGATAGTCGTCGGCGCCGAGTTCTAGCCCCAAAATTTTGTCGATGTCCTCGTCGCGGGCGGTGAGCATGATGATGGGGATCGGGTTGCCCTGTGCCCGTAGCTGCCGGCAAACGTCGAACCCGTCCATGCCGGGCAGCATGACGTCGAGCACCATCAATGCAGCGCTGTGCTGGTTGGCCGCTTCGATGGCTGCTGGGCCATCTCCAACCGCCTGGGTATGAAAACCATCACGCTCCAGGTACATACGGGCGAGTTGAAGGATAGCGGGCTCATCGTCGACGAGAAGGATGGTTTCGTTTGCCATAAGACTTATTCTACTCAGATTTTTTGGGTGTGCTTGTCAGAAGTGGTCTTCAAGTGCGGCTCTTCTACCTGGGAAGCAAGCGGCCCCTCTCCAGACGGAGAGGGGCAGGGATGATGGATGGGGGTATGCCTGGTACTTTGTGAAGTTATGGCTGAGCCGTTTCTGCAGGGCGCAGCGTGCCGCGGTTGTCCTTGATGAACGTGCGCATGGCCGCCAACAACGCTCTCGGAGTACCGTCCAGGGTTTCGATGGTGGTTCGCAGGGCCGTTCGCAGAGCCTGGATCGTCTCACGGGCCGTTTTGGGGTCGGTGACGTTGCCGCTGGCGTCGAAACCGGAGTGGGCCTCTGCAAGCGCGGCCGCTTCGGTGTGAGAAGCTTTTGCGTCAGGTAGGACGGCGAGCAGATCGTCCAGCGCAGCTTGTACGGCTGAGGCGTCGAGACCTTTTTGGGCGGCGAAATCGATCAGGTTTTGCGCTTCTTCAGCCCACAGATCGCATTCCTCCAAAAGGATACCCTGGCTTTTAACCCGGAGCTTCAAGTGTTGGAAGGCGAGTTTCAAGTGTGGATAATCTTTTGCGTCAGTGGGTTGGGGATCATCCTCGAGTGCAGCTGCATACGCATCGGCGGCCGGCAGCGCCGCGCAAGCGAGCAGTGCGATCAGGGCGATCAGCAAAAATTTTTTGAACGTGACCTTGAACATGGGAACCTCCGTAACTCTGTTTGAACTGATGCTCTTATTGTAGAGTACCGGGGTAACGGCTGAATAATGGTCGTGTAACTGTCTTGTAAAATCCCGCAGGTTGTTGACGTGACTTCCTTTCCGTGCTAAATTATCTGCTCCATAGCGTGCACCGATATGCGCCATGGAGAAACCATCGTAAGGAAACCGCCCCATGAAACTGACAACGTACCTGGAATTTGCCGTAGAGACCGCTTACCTGGCGGGCCGTGCCACCCTGGGCTATTTTCGCGCCGGTGTGCGCCCCGATTTCAAGGAAGACGATACCCCCGTGACGGCAGCCGATCGCCTCTCCGAAGAGCTGATCCGCCGCCGCATCGAAGAGCGTTATCCTAACCATGCGATTGTGGGGGAAGAATACGGCGCGAAAGGGACGGAAAGCGCGGCCTTCCGCTGGTTCGTCGATCCGATTGATGGTACCAAGTCGTTCATTCGCGGGGTGCCCTTATATGCGGTGTTGATCGGTCTTGAAATCGAGGGCGAACCTCGGGTCGGGGCGGCCTATTTCCCAGCCCTGGATGAAATGTTGAGCGGCGCCACGGGCCTGGGGGCCTGGTGTAACGGCCGCCGGGCGCACGTTTCGGACTGTGCGAGCCTCGATCGGGCCTTCATGGCTTGCACCAACCCCGCCAGCTTTGCCCGGCACGGAAAGCAGGCCGCTTTCGAGCGCTTGATGCAAAAAACGTACTATTGTACGGGTTGGAGCGATGCTTATGGGTATTTACTGGTAGCCACGGGCCGGTTGGAACTGATGCTCGATCCGGTTATGGAAGTGTGGGATTGCGGCCCGTTTCCACCGATCCTGGCCGAAGCAGGAGGCTACTTTGGCGATTGGCGTGGCAACGTAACCGTATGTGGGCGCGAGGCAATGAGCACCACGCAAAAACTTTTGCCGGATGTTTTGGGGCTGCTTCAAGGGTAAAAGCTCCCTGGCCTGTCTCTGGCAGGTGAGGCAGCAGCTTCAGAGCCGAACCCATGCGCACAAGCGTGCAAATCAAGCGCGGGGTTAGGGCTGTTCTGCCTCGTGCGGATCAGGGAAACCCGAGCTTCACACGTTTGGAAAACCGGTGAGGCTTTTTTTGCGTTCGAGCTTTTTCTCCCTTGCTTTGAAAGCCTCGATGCGGTGGAGCATCAAAAAACCGACTCCCAGCGGCAGCCAAAAGGCCAGCCCGCGAAAGGCCAGCACAACGGTTGCTGCGATTTCCCCTCGAATGTGCAGCGATGTAAACACCAGCACCATCATCCCTTCGACGATGCCGATGCCCTGTGGGGTAGGCGATACGATCCAAAACAGAAGCCCGACGGCGTAGCCGGCAACCAGCGGCCCAAAAGTGATGTTTTCACCAAATGCACGGAACAACACGTACAGGCAAAGCAGGTTGAACACGTGGGCCGCCAATGCAATTCCCAGTGTGCGTATCAATCTGGCCGGGCTTTTCCCGATTGCAGATGCTGCGTCGGCAAACTCGCGACTGTGCCGGATGGCCCAGTCGTCTTCAAAAAAAGGCACCCGCTGGAAGCGCCCACAACCGCGATTGGCTGTGCGTTGTATCCAGTACATCAGTCTTTGCAGCCAGTCAGGGCGCCATAATCCCAACAACAGGATCGTGCTCAACACAGACACCATCCCCAACAGAATTACAGCGGCCAAAACTTCGTGGATTCTCAAGTTGCCTTGGAGAAAGAGATAGGTTAGCCCCACCAGCAAAACCAGCGAAAACGAACCAAAGTGGGCAACTAACTGAAACAATGTACCTGCGGCGGCCCGGCTTGAAGATTGGCCCCGCCTCCGTGCATCGTCGAGAAAGAGCGCTGCCCCTCCCGTGCCCCCGGTGGGCGCCACGACGTTGACGAACAGTGCTGCAAACGTAATCGGGACCAGGTCTCTGAGCTTGCTTTTGACCTCAACGGCGTTGAAAGCCGACCAGTAGCTGGCTGCAAAAAACAGGTAATACATCATCTGCATCAGGGTGGCGATCATCACCCATGCCCAACGGCCCCGCTGTAAAGTTTGCAGCAAGATTTCTGCTTCTTCGCGGCGAGTTACCAGAAGCCAGGCAAAGGCGACCAGCAGCAGCCAGAGTATCCAGTTACGCTTCATTTCTCTCCTGCAAAGTCCATCGCCTGGGCGATGCAGAACGTTAACAGAGTTTCTTTCCTCGTTCACGTGAGATGCCGCCTGGCGGCATGCTGTTTCGATTAGTGAATTCCCCATACAGGGAAAACCCAGGTAAGTATATCATTACCGGCGAGAGTCTGCCGTTGCGACCGGATTCCATGCTACAATAAGCGCATGATGGACCAAACATTACAAAACCTTCCAAACCGTCAATCTGTGCGTAACCCTCAGACTGAAGCGCTGCATAAGCGGGAAGTTCTTTTGCAAATTACCGTACCCTTGGTGATTGGTTTGAGCGTGTTCACTGGCCTCGTGTTCCTGGCGATCTTTGCCAGTGCCGGTGCCAAGAGCCAGGGGGCCGACGTTGCCCTGATGTGGTTGCTCTGTTTACCGATATTGTTGACTTTGCTGACCACCGTTCTGATGGGCGCGCTGGTGTATGGCATGTGGAAACTGCTGGCAGTTGTGCCTGGCGCAATGTTTCAAGTGCAGCGTTTTCTCTTCAAAGTTGAGGGGTATGTGCGCATGTTTGCAGACAAGCTGGTCGAACCTTTCTTGAAGGCGAATTCGGCCGCTGCCTCTGCCCGTGTATTATGGCACAGCCTTTTTAAGAAAGGATCATAACAACCATGGAAACGAATATCGTGGTACAAAAGTCAAACTGGAAACCCAAGGTGCTGGCCGTTGGCGGCCTGTTCGGATTGGCAGGTGGCTTGCTGGCTGCCTTCTTACTCGTCAAAAAAGCTGAAACAGAGGATAAGGAGCCTGAGTTCAGCCCAGCGGATGTTTTTAAAATCGCCATGTTGGTATTGGTAACCGTCAGCCGGGTTACCAAGTTAGGTACTGAATAAATTCCTGCCTTGACATAGTTTCACTCCTCGTGATAAACTCACGACGTTCTCATACAATTCTAAGAAAGGACACGGCGCAAGACAATGGCAAATTTTGTTAATAACACAGTCAATTTCCTGCGCATCGCCGATAGCGGTGGTGTGGGTGTTGCCTTGTCGAAGTGCGCCTGTTGACCTTTCGGTTACGCGAAACGCTGTAATCCCCGGCCACGGTGCGCTTCTGCCCGTGGCCGTTTGTTTTCTGGCGTGTTTTGCCGGCCACGGGTAGCCTCCCGTGGCCGGTTTTTTGTTTGTGCGTGAGGTCTTGCAGGTGAGAATGTGGCATTGTCACGTTTCACGAACAGCCGTCAAAGTAAGGGTCTATCCTACAGAGTTTTGCAAAAAAGTGCAGAAGCACGAGCAGGGTTAGGACCATGCCGCTTTATGCAGGTTAGGAATGAAGTTTATGGAAATTACCACATCGCTTTACGAAGGCAAACTGATCTGCCTGGGCCCGATCGACCATGAGAAGGACCCGGTGGTTGAGTCAAAATGGACACATAACCCCGAATACTTGCGCCAGGTGTTGGCCTGGCCATCGTGGCCGGCCTCGCCGGAACGTATCAAAAAGCGTTACGAAGCACTGGAGAAGGCCATGGAAGAAGAGAAAAACCTTTTTCACTTTGCCGTACGGTTGCGTGCTGAAGCTGCTGAAGAAAACGACCGCTTGCTTGGTTTCGCGCGTTTGTCCTCGGTCGAGTGGGCGAACGGCCACGCCAACCAGCTTTCTCTTGCAATTGCCGATCCAGCCGACCGGCGCAAGGGATATGGCTCGGAAGCGCTTTCTTTGCTGCTGCGCTTTGCCTTTGCCGAGTTGAATCTGCATCGTGTCACTGCCCGTATTCCCGAGCATAATGCCATCGCACTGGCCTTTTTCCAAAAATTTGGCTTCGTGGAAGAAATACGCCGCCGCAAGGCCCTTCGGATAGATGGAAACGCCTGGGACGAAATCTCAATGGGCCTGCTGCAACGTGAGTGGCGGGGATGCAAGGCTTAAAAAGTGATGTTCTTGTTTGCTTTACGATTGAGGAACTTGACCGATGAACGCGAATTCGAGCACGAATCTTTTTGAAGGGAAACTGGTCCGGCTGACTGCCGGTGATCCCGGAACGCTGGCTGAGGCCTTCAGCCGGTGGGCGCGCAACTCGACCTACGCACGTTTGCTGGACAGCGATCCGTCACGGTTGTGGTCGCAGAAGAAAACGAAAGAATGGTTCGAGAAAGATCTCGAAAAAGAAGCGACCGAGCCGGGCTTTTGTATCCGCACGGTGGCCGACGATAAGCTGATCGGCTTCGTGAGCGCCTGGGGCCTGAACTGGCAGCATGGCGACACGTTTTTGGGGATCGGCATCGGTGAGGAAGACTTTTGGGGCAAGGGTTATGGTACGGAAGCGTTGCGGCTTTTCTTAGGCTACGTCTTCCGAGAAATGAACCTGCGCCGTGTTTCGTTGAATGTATTTGGTTACAATCCCCGCGCTATCCGCTCGTATGAAAAATGCGGATTCAAGATTGAAGGCCGGCTGCGAGAGGCAATTCTCAAAGAAGGCAAGCGTTGGGATGTCGTTTTTATGGGAATCCTGCGAGAGGAGTGGGAGCAACTTCGTTCCACGGGAACGTTTTGACTCTTCTGCGGCAGGCAGCTTTCCAGGCAGAAAGCAAGGTCACCCAATGATCATCATCGAATTTGGTGGTAACACCCTACAACAATCTGAGAAGCCCGCCAACGACGGTTCGCAAGCGGAAGCAGTCGATGGCCTGGCAAGCCCGGTATCGATCCGGCAGTTGCCAGTGTACCCTCGTTATGGTAATCCTTTTGGTGGCTTACGCACCTGGATTGAAGATCATATCCTGAAACCGAAAGCTTTTCGAAACCCATAGGTTTCCAAGAAATCTGGAAGAAAAATGATGGCTATTCAATTACCTCCTCATTACACCCTCCGTCCGGCTACCCTGGCCGATGTAGAAGAAACGACGGCTTTGTTCAATGCTGCTGGAGAGAAACTGGTAGGCGTTGCCGACAAGTTTCACGCCGACGAATTGGCGCGTGAGTGGCAAAGCCCCGGCTACAACCTGGAAACCGATTCGTGCCTGGCGATCGCGCCGAACGGTGCGATTGCCGGGTTCATCGAATTTTGGGATCCTTCGGACCCGCACGTGCGCTATAACGTGTGGGGACGGACACATCCCGATCACGAGAATCGGGGCATTGGCACGGCGTTGCTGGCCTGGGCAGAAGCCCGTGCCGGGCAGTCCATCGGGAAGGCGCCCACAGACGCGCGCCTGACCCTGGGCGGAAGCACCCTCGCCAGCCATGCTGTGGCGCACGATCTTTACCGCGCAGCAGGTTACCAGCCGGTGCGCGCTTATTTGCGCATGGTCATTCACATGGACGCGCCGCCCACAGAGCCTGCCTGGCCTGCCAACGTGGTGCTGCGGGCGATGCGGCCCGGCGACGAAGTCGATATGGTGCGCGCCTTTCGCGATTCCTTCCGCGATCACTGGGGTTTCATCGAATCGCCCTTCGAAGAAGAGATGGAACGTTGGCGGGCGAACGCCTTTGCCGACCCTGAGTTCGATCCATCCTTGTACTTCCTGGCCTGGGAAGGCGAGCAGATCGCCGGTGTTTCGTTGTGCTGGCATAAGGTCTCCGATGACGCCGAGATGGGCTGGGTCAATATCCTCGGCGTGCGCCGTCCCTGGCGCAAGCAGGGCCTGGGCTTGGCGCTGCTGCGTCATTCCTTTGGTGAGTTCTACCGGCGCGGCAAACGCAAGGTTGGCCTGGGCGTCGACGCAGCCAGCCTGACCGGGGCCACCCGGCTGTACGAAAAGGCCGGGATGCGCTCGGACCCGGCGCGCGAAATGCTGGTTTTTGAGAAAGAACTGCGCCCCGGCGTGGAATTACGCACGGAGAAAGTCGCATGACCCACTATCAAAAACTCGTTGGTGAAAAATGTTACCTTTCCCCGCTCAGCACGGACGACGCCGAGCGTATTGCGCAGTGGGAAAACGATCTTGAAGTGACCCTGCCGTTGGGCGATGAAGCGTACTTGCTGGCCTCGCGCGAGAAGAGTCACGAGACGATTGTCGAAGCCTTGCGCCAAGGATGGCACGTCTTCGGGATCGTGGACCTGGCCACCGATCTCCTGATCGGGCGCAGCGTGCTCTTCAACATCAACCACATCGACCGGCGCGCCATGTTTGGCATCGTGATCGGCGAGAAGGAATTTTGGGGTAAGGGTTACGGCCAGGCGGCCACCCGCCTGACGCTCGACTACGCTTTCAACCTGCTGAACCTGAACAGCGTGATGCTGGGTGTATTTGCCTTCAACCGGCGCGCCCTCCAGGCTTACCGGCGGGCAGGTTTCAAAGAAATCGGCCGCCAACGCCAGTTCCGCATCCTTGCCGGGCAGAAGCACGACTTGATCTTGATGGACATCCTGGCTGAAGAATTCGAATCGCCGGTGGTGGCACGCCATCTGGCAGCTTACTTATGAAGGAAAGGCCTGGCATGTCATCTGCTGGCATAAGCACATCGCAGGCGCGTTTCGACGATTGGGTCGCCCAGGCGCTGGCCCAAGATTTTTCGGGTTGGGATTTTTCGTACCTGAAGGATCGTTGGCTGGATGGCCAGCCCAGCTGGGGTTACCACCGGCTTGTCTTCGACCGCAGCCGGGCCGTGAAGACGCTTTTGGACATGGGGACCGGCGGCGGGGAATTCCTCGCCACGCTGGCCCCTTTGCCTCCGCAGACCTGGGCCACCGAAGGCTATCCGCCCAACGTGCCGGTGGCGCAGCAGCGGCTGGCCCCGCTGGGCGCGCATGTCGTGCCGGTTTCTGGTGAGGAGGCGCAGTTGCCTTTCGCCGATCGGGCTTTCGACCTGGTGATCAACCGTCACGAGTCTTTCGATGCCGCCGAAGTGAAGCGTATTCTCAGGCCGGGTGCCCGTTTCGTCACACAGCAGGTTGGCGGGCAATATGGCACTGGTTTGAACGAGTGGCTGCAAGGCAGAGTCGAGTATGTTTACGCCGATTGGTCGCTCCGCCGGGCCGTTGGCCAGTTGGAAGATGCCGGGCTGCGCATCTTGCACAAGGGTGAAGAATTCACGCCCCTGCATTTCTTCGACATCGGCGCGGTGGTTTTTTATCTGAAAGTCGTTTCCTGGCAGGTTCAGGATTTCAGCGTGGAACGTTACGGCGAGCGCTTGTTGGCGCTGCACGATCACATCGAGCAAAACGGCGCCTTCAAGATCACCGGGCACTATTTTTGGATCGAGGCTGAAAAATGAGTTCTTTCACCTGCCATACCTTTGCCGAATGCCCAGAACGCGCCGCAGAGGCCGATGCGCTGTGCGGCCCGGCCTGGCCGGAGTTTATGCTGCACGATCCCGTGTCGGACAATTGGGATTACCTGATGAACGATTTTGCCGCCTTCCAGTTTTTCTTGTGTGACGCGCAGGAACGTATCGTGGCGGTTGGCAACACGATCCCGCTGAAGTGGGATGCTGCGATGGAAGACCTTCCTGATCGAGGCTGGGACGCCGCCTTCGAAGGAGGCATTGCCGATTTGAAGGCCGGACGGGTCCCCAATATCCTCTCGGCCTTACAAGCGGTGGTCGTTGCCGATCAAAAAGGAAAAGGCATCAGCGGCGCGATCGTTGGCCGGATGCGGTCCATGGCCAAACAGCACGGGCTTTCCCGCCTGGTCGCCCCGGTACGGCCGAGTTGGAAGTGCCGCTACCCGTTGATTCCCATGGCGCGTTACGTCACCTGGCAAACGGCCGATGGCCTGCCGTTCGACCCCTGGCTGCGCGTGCACGCCCGGATGGGCGCCCGATTCGTCAAAGTAGCGCGGCGTTCGATGCAGATCGGCGGCAGCGTGGCCGAGTGGGAACGTTGGACAGAAATGCGCTTCCCGCAAAGTGGCAAGTACATCGTCCCCGGTGCCCTCAACCCGGTGACGATCCAGATCGAGAAAGACCGTGGCGTGTACGTCGAGCCGAACGTCTGGATGGTTCACGAAGTTGCGTCGTGTGAGGCGTAGCGTCTGTGGGTGATGCGTACCGGAATCTCATGGTGCGCACCTGGCTTGAAAATCGTGTAGGACGAAGTCCATTTTGCCAGAATCGTGTGGCGGCGTAAACGCTGCCATACTGCAGTCCGCACAAAAATCGTCATCTTTGTTGGAATGTCCCTTGTCGGAAGGGCGGAGCGCGGGTTCTTCCCGCCTCCAAGAGAACCGTTATGAACACTTCGCTGAAACTTTACTGGGGCTTGTTGTCTCATCATATCCGCCCGCAAAAAGGGCGCTTTGCGTTGTTTGCGGGATTGATGCTGGGCAATATCGGCTTGCAGATCGCCAACCCGCAGATCATGCGGACGTTTATCGATTCGGCCCTGGCCGGTGAAGCGCTGCGCTGGCTGGTATTGGCCGGGGCGGCGTTTTTGGGCATCGCCTTGCTGCAACAGCTCGTGAGCGTGGGCGTGACCTACCTGGGCCAGAACGTGGCCTGGACGGCAACGAACGCGCTGCGCGCCGAACTGGCCGAACACTGCCTGGCGCTCGATATGAGCTTTCATAACGCACGTACCCCGGGTGAACTGATCGAGCGGATCGACGGCGATGTGACCGAGATGGCCAATTTCTTTTCGCAGTTCGTGATCCTGCTGGCCGGCAATGCACTGTTGTTGGCCGGCATTTTGGCCGTGCTGTATCGTGAAGACTGGCGCATCGGGGTGGCTTTTACGGCTTTTTCTGTCTTTGCCTGCGTCGTTTTGTACCGCGTGCGCGATGTGGCCGTGCCGGTGCAGAAAGCCCGCCGCCAGGCCGAGGCCGATCTCTTTGGGTTCGTCGAAGAACAACTGGCCGCTACCGAGGATATACGCGCCAGCGGGGCGGTAGATTTCTCGATTCGAGAGTTGTTTCGTTTTCAAAAGAACATCCTGACGCCTACCCGCCAGGGCAACAAGCTCAATATGCTGGTCAGCCTGTTGATGGGCGGCCTGTTGACGGCGGGGAATGCGCTGGCGGTTGGTACAGGTTACCTGCTTTTCACGGAGGGGGCGATCACGATCGGCACCGTTTACTTGCTGGTTCATTACGTCAACCTGCTGGAAGAGCCGATTTGGGCGCTGACCCATCAGACGCAGAGTTTTCAGACAATTGGGGCCTGTGTGGGGCGCTTGAGCGAATTGCGCACGATCAGAAACCGGGTGGTTGATGGGAGCGGGGGCGGTTTTCCGGGCGGTGCGCTGCGGCTGGACTTCGAAGACGTTTCGTTTGCCTACAACGGCAACGGCAGTGTCTTGGAACGGATCCGTTTTTCGCTGGCGCCGGGGCGTGTTCTCGGTTTGCTGGGGCGCACCGGCAGCGGCAAAACGACCCTGGCGCGCCTGATCTTCCGCTTGTATGATCCTGCTGCGGGCGAGATCCGCCTCGGTGATGTGAGCCTGCTCTCGGCAAAAGTCAGCGACGTACGCCGCCGGGTGGCCTTCGTCACCCAAGACGTGCAGTTGTTTCGGGCCAGCGTGCGCGATAACCTGACGTTTTTCGACCGCACGATTGCCGACGAGCAAATCCTGGCGGCTATCTCGGCCTTGGGCTTGGACGCCTGGTTTGCCGCTTTACCCGAGGGGTTGGATACGGCACTGGAAGCGCACAGCCTTTCAGCGGGTGAGGCGCAATTGTTGGCGTTCACGCGTGTCTTTTTGCGCGATCCCGGCCTGGTGATCCTCGACGAGGCTTCCTCGCGGCTCGACCCGGCAACCGAACAGCGCGTCGAGCGGGCCATCGATTGCCTGCTGCAAGGCCGTACGGCGCTCATCATCGCACACCGGCTGGCTACCGTGCAGCGCGCCGACGAAATCCTGATTCTCGAAGATGGGCACATCAGCGAGCGCGGCGACCGGCTGGCTCTGGCCGCCGACCCGGCTTCGCGCTTCTCCCAACTGCTGCAAACAGGGTTGGAAGAAGTGTTGGCCTGATGCCTTTCACGAAATGAGACCATGATGGCTACGACTAATTTTTCAAACGAGACTTTGCCCGCCTGGCGTGTGGTGTGGGCGATCATTCGTTTCCGGCCGACGCTGTGGTTGATCGATTTGCTGGCGGTGGTGATTTTGCGCGTGGGCTGGCAGATTGTCTCGGGGCTGACGATGAAGGCTTTCTTCGATATGCTCAGCGGCAGCGCGGCGGCGGGTATCAACATCTGGACCGTTTTGGCGTTGATCGGCGCGGTATATCTCATGCGCGCCTTGGGCGAATACGGCTTCTACTATGCGGACGTGCCCCTCTTCGCAGATGGCTGCACTCTGTTGCGCAAGAACCTGCTGCGCCATATTTTGCGCCGTCCGGGGGCTGCTGCGCTGCCCGAATCGCCGGGTGAGGCCGTCAGCCGCTTTCGGGAAGACGTGGTTGAAATTCCGCGCTTTACCCTGTTCTTCAACGACGCCATCTCCGGCGTGGGTGTGGCAATAGTGACCGTCGTCCTGATGGTCCACATCAGCCTGCCGATGACGCTGCTGTCGCTCCTGCCGGTGGCGATCGTGGGAGTGATTGCCCACGCAGCGACCAGCCGCATCGAACGCTACCGCCGCGCCAGCCGCCAGGCCGCCGGCAAAGTGACTGGCTTTATCGGTGAGTTTTTCGGAGCGGTTCAAGCGGTGAAAGTGGCGAACGCCGAGCCGGGCGTGATTGCCCACTTCCGGCGCATCAACGACGAGCGCCGCAAACTCTCGCTGCGTGAGGCCCTGTTTGGCACGCTGCTGGATGCACTGTATACCAACACGGCCACTCTGGGCACGGGCGTCATTTTGATCCTGGGCGCGCAAGCGATGCGCACCGGTACGTTTACGGTCGGTGACTTTGCTTTATTCGTCTCGCTGCTGGCTTCGATCAGCCACTTGACGACCTTCGCCGGCATGGTGATGGCGCGCTATCGCCAGCTCAACGTTTCGGTGGAACGGATGTACCGACTCATGGAAGGCGCGCCGCGCGCGGCGTTGATCGAACTTAGCCCGGTCGACTTGAAAGGCCCGCTGCCCGAAGTCACGTATCTGCCCCGCCGCCCTGACGATGCGCTCAAGCGCCTTGACGTGCGTGGACTGACCTTCCACTACCCGGGCGCGGGGGCCGGCATCCAGGATGTAAACCTGTCGCTGGCTTGTGGTACGTTGACCGTCATCACGGGGCGTGTCGGTTCGGGGAAAACTACTCTGCTGCGCGTGCTGCTGGGCCTGCTGCCTGCTGAAGCTGGCGAAATCTACTGGAACGGCGAGCGGGTGGTCGATCCCGGCAGCTTCTTTACGCCGCCGCATTGTGCGTACACGGCCCAGGTCCCGCGGCTTTTCAGCAATACCCTGCGGAACAATATCTTGCTCGGCCTGGAGCGCTCTGCAGACGAGATTCAGGCGGCCTTGCGCCTGGCCGTGATGGAACGTGACCTGGTGGAGCTGGAAAACGGGCTGGAAACCAAAGTCGGCCCGCGCGGGGTGAAGCTTTCCGGCGGTCAGATGCAGCGTACGGCGGCGGCGCGCATGTTCGTTCGGGATGCCGATCTGCTGGTGTTCGATGATCTGTCGAGTGCGTTAGATGTAGAGACCGAACGCCTGCTTTGGGAACGTTTGACCGTTCCGGTATCTGACGGGGCACACCGACAGACCTTTCTGGCCGTCTCGCATCGCCGTCCGGTTTTGCGCCGCGCCGACCATATTATCGTGATGAAGGGTGGCAGGGTCGAGGCCGAAGGGAGCCTGGATGAACTGCTGGCCACCTGTGAAGAAATGCGCCAGCTTTGGCATGTAAACCACGAGTGACTAGATGAAGAATGTCGCGCGTGACGTGTGAAGGTGCAGAGGCGCCCGTCACGCCGCATAGAACCGGAGTATTCTCATGTCTATTCTTACCACAAACAACTTAACGTTATCTTTTGCAGATTTCGATCTCTTTCGCGGTATTTCGGTGACCGTACCCAATAACGGCAAGATCGGCCTGATCGGCCCGAATGGGATTGGGAAAACTTCGCTGCTGATGATTATCGCCGGGATTAATGCGCCAACCGACGGTAAGGTGCACCTGGCGAAGGGCCGCCGACTGGGGTACCTGCGGCAGGAGGCCGTGGAAGCCTTCGGCAGCCGCGACAACACCGTCTATGCCGAGATGCTGACGGTTTTCGCCCGTCTGCAAGAACAGCAGGAATGCCTGCACCAGTTGGAAGCCGAGATGGCCACGCACTATTC
Organism: Chloroflexota bacterium; assembly: GCA_049325275.1. Classification (GTDB taxonomy): domain Bacteria; phylum Chloroflexota; class Anaerolineae; order Anaerolineales; family UBA4823; genus CAIQJJ01. The sequence goes on along the minus strand of JBMOLU010000001.1, from coordinate 164,394 downwards.
GGAAGAGCTGCTCGAAGAGTACGGCCGGCTGCAACAGGCCTTCGAACATGCCGGCGGCTACGATTACGATTTGCGCATCCAGCAAACGCTCGATGGCCTCGGCCTGGGCAAAGAGGCCTGGGACATGCCGCTCAACCACCTGAGTGGCGGGCAGAAGACGCGTGCCCTGCTGGCGCGCTTGCTACTCGAAAAACCCGACCTGTTGATGCTCGACGAACCGACCAACCACCTGGACACCGAAGCAGTGGAGTGGCTGGAGCATACGCTCGGCGAATGGGAAGGCGCCGTGCTGGTTGCCAGCCACGACCGTTACTTTCTCGATAACACCGTGGACACCATCTGGGAGATGGGCCGTCTGGGCATTGTCGAGTATTCGGGGAATTACAGCGCCTACTTGCTGCAACGTGACGCCCAGTGGGAACTGGACCAGCGCGTATTCGAGGAAGAAAAAGAGCGCTTGCTCAAAGAAGTCGACTATATCCAGCGCAACTGGGTGCGCGACAGTACGCACGCCCAGGCCTTGGGCCGCCTGCGGCGCCTGACGCGTGACCTGGCAGCGGTAGAAGCGTACGGAATTGGTGTGTTTCGCAGCGGGAAAAAATGGTCGCAACTGGACCTGCACGCCGAGCGTCCGATGGACGTGATCGATGCCATCCGGGCCGTCAACGCCATCAGTATGCCGGGCCGGCCGCCGCGCATCAAGCCGCGGCTGGTTTCGGAGGGGCAGAGCAGCAATATCGTTTTGCGGGCCGACGGTGTGACCGTGGGATACCCGGGAAATCCCTTGTTCCGTGCCGAGGGCGTGGAGCTGCGGCGCGGCGAGTGTGCCGCGCTGATCGGCCCCAACGGTAGCGGCAAGACGACCTTTCTCAAAACACTGCTCGGCCAGCTCGATCCGCTCGAGGGGGAGATGTACCGCGGGCCGAGCCTGAAAATCGGTTACTTTGCCCAGGCGCACGACGAACTGGACGATTCGCTCTCGGTCATCGACGAGTTGACGCGTCACAAGGCCATGCACCCCGGTGAAGCGCGTAGCTATCTCGCGACCTACTTGTTCCGCGGCGACGACGTGTTCAAGCCTGTCAGTGCCCTGAGCGGCGGCGAGCGCGGCCGCCTGGCGCTAGCCATTTTGGCCCTGGAAGGGACGAATTTCCTCGTCCTCGACGAACCGACCAATCACCTCGATCTACCGGCCCAGGAAGTGTTGCAGGAGGTGTTGCAAGAATACCGCGGCACGATCTTGCTCGTCTCGCACGACCGCTACCTGGTCGATCGTCTCGCCACACGCATTTGGGAATTGCGCGCGGGCAGGCTGAACGTCTTCGCCGGGAACTACCGCCAGTTCGTGCTCAGCCGCACCGCGCCGGCAGGGTCGAAGTCCCGCCAACTGTTGCTGGCTCCCAAGCCGTTGGTGCGCGACAACTCGCGCGAGACGCGCAAGCGCCAGGAAGCGTTGGGCCGGATCGAAGAACGTATCCGTGAGCAGGAGGAGAAGGTCAAGCGCCTGGCGAGCGAGATGCAGCACCCCGGCAAACGCTGGTCCTACGACCAGATTCATGCCAAGAGCGAGGAATATGCCCGGGCGCAGGCCCGTTTAGAGGAGTTGCTGGGAGAGTGGGAAAAGCTGGCGGTGTAGTGAACATCTGAAGCAGTATGGTGGAAGGATTCCTTCTTCCTTCTCTGTATGGGTCACGGCCCATAGTAAGATTTTCTAGGAGCGCCGTACGCTGTTGCACTCGTACAAGAATTCGTAGCAGCACCAAGATAGCATGAGCCAGACGGTGTCGTAACTCCTGGACAGCTACATCCCTCTGATGAATTCCTGATATATCTGGAAAAATAAATGTCAAGCCAATAACTTTCTTTCACACACTGCAAATCACCAGTATCCCATTTGTAGAGAGTCCAAAAAATGTCATAGGAAGGATTAAAACCAGAATACCCCGGGATCGGTATCCCTGATGTCACATTCAAACGAGTTCCCCGGCTCCAATAGCCGGCCGAATCGCCGCAGTAACCCATTGGATGTGTTGCAACATCACCTCTGACAAATGTATGGCTTCCATACCCAGTTGCTCCCATTGCATACCCTGTGGTTTGTTTCTTCGAATACAAAGTAGATGCCTTTGCGGAAACAAAAACACCGGCGGCAAGCAAACAAGCAACAACGAGTGTGATTCCAAAAGTTGTGATTTTCTTTTTCATGGTAACGCCTCCCACGTTAAAGATCCTCCATTCACTGCGATGAGTGAATTTTCTGACAGAAAAACAACGGACCAAATCTCGTTGTTGCCAGGAACGATTGAGGATGGATTCGCTAACACCACTTTCCAAGATTTTCCAAAGTCCTCACTACGATAAATACCACTGCGAAAGCCTCCGGCTATCACCAACCCGCTCTCAAGAAAATCAGGCGCTGCAGCGATTACGGCGATGTCCATTGTCGATAACTCGTTGGAGGCGTTCAGTGATAAGTTGCCAACAGCGGATGATGTACGCAACACGGTGTGTTCCGGTCTGCTGAAGTCTCCGGCTGCGTCATTGGCCTCGGACGGTAAAACAATTGCTTCGCTTCCCTGGCGAGTAAACAACAAAGCGCGATCACTGTTCTGCTCAATCGCCATGACTTGCGTTTTATCGTAGGATTCGGACAGTCGATAATAACCCTTGTCCTGAACTTTTTCCCAATCGACAAGGTTCGAACTTGCATACAGTCCCTTATCTTTTTCAGGTCCGTCAATGACGCTGACAAACACTTGATAGTTTTGTTGCCCGTTTCGCATCGCAGTCCATTGAATTGGCCCGGCGGGTAAGCCTGCAATTTGTGACCAATCCTTGCAGTCAGAAGAGACCCAGGCACCGTGCCTTGTTGTGACAACAAATGACTCTTTTTGCGCCTGATCCGCAGTGAATGGGGTGCTGCCGATGCCCGGTACAATTTCCATAGATGCCACCCAGTTCCCGGCATCGGGTGGAAGTTGGCCCACATTGGACCAGGTTTTACCGCCGTTCGTACTGGAATAGAGCGTTATACGAACCCCGTCGGAGACCACCGCATACGCCTGGTTTGGGTGATAGAGATCCTTCGCAATTGCCATGGTCATCACACCTGAGAGGTTGCTGCTATGCCAGGTGATCCCGCCGTCGTCGGAGAATAAGATCCCGCCTGCCTTGTCAAAGGTTCGAACCAGCGCCCTCACCAGTTCTCCAGACGATGGATTTGCCATGATGATCATGTCATTGGTGAGTGTCCCCCCCGCCTTGCCTCCGATCACAGAAAGAACAGTTTGGCCCTGTTCATCTACCCCAATGCCAAAATGGAAGCCCCTTCCATGGTTTCCGTTTGGTTCCAAAGAAGGGTACTTTTCTTTCGCAGCAGCATAGATTGCAAAGCTGTCGATAGCTGGTTTTTCAGCAACCGGTAAGGCCATGTCAAGCGGTGAAGTGCTCTGATCGATCACTTCACCATCCCAAACTGTCATTCTTAAAAGTGTTGTATCGTTTGCAAGCATTGCCATCCATGCCCGCCGGTGCCCATCGGCTCCTGGAGCGGTGATGGATGAATCGCCAGGATGATCGACGCTCATTAACTCTGTAATAGCCATGTTCAGCGTGTTGTCACGAATGTATTTTTCGACAATATCCCAGGTTTCTAGCAATGTGGTGGGGGTGGCATCCAAAGGAGACCTGGGGTTTCCCTCGCGATAGAAGAGGGATGCCAATCCGGACTCAGCATTTTGGCTTGCAGAAAACAGCAAAAGCAGCAAGACGGTTGCTGTACAACATAAAAGGATAAACCTTTTTCGAATGGTTTTCACAATAACCTCCTTGTATCCTCTCAAAAAGAAGGGGAAAGCGGCGTGTTTTGTTGAGAAGTTACCTTCTTTTTGTTGTTACCCAGTGTAGGCCCCTGGTTTTCTGGTTCTTTGTCTCTGTCAACTGTTTATAGAGACGTATTCTGAGAAATTTTTAAGATCATAGTGCATTTCTCTGCATTTGTCGTGAGGCGAAACTCCTCATTTTTCGCCCAGTTTGCGATGCGCCGCACGCCGCCGGCTGTGAATGCGTGGCGTGGTGGGGATGGGGGCAGTGCGGCCACGAGAAGCGTTGGCGATGTGTTGAAGCTTTTACGAAAGGAACAGGCGCGTAGATGACGATCGATAGCATGTTCAAAGACACGATGGTGAATATGAAGTGGACCGATATCCGGGACGCCGTGGCGAAGAATGCGTTGATTCTGCTTCCGTTGGGGGTTATTGAGGAGCACGGCCCGCACTTATGCCTGGGTACCGATATCTATACCGCGCACATCCAATGCTGCTTTATCAAGCAAAGGTTGGAAGAAGCGGGCTTGCCCGTGGTGATCGCGCCGCCGTTTTATTGGGGCATTTGCCAGGCAACCGGCAGCTTTATCGGGTCTTTTCGCATTCGCAAAGAGACGGCCAAGGCCTTGCTGGTGGATATCCTGGCGTCGCTGGCCGAATTCGGTTTCAAAAAGGTGTACGGAGTCAACGCGCACGGCGATATCGAGCAGCATACTGTGGTGATCGATGCCTTCAAACAGGCGTCGCAAACGCTACCCATCGACGCGGCCTATGCGTTTTCGCAAAGCGTGCTGCACCATTATGGCCTCAACGGCAGCGAAGCGTATCTCTGCCCCGTCGAGCCGCAAACGATCCGTGTGAGCGCTTCGCAGTATCCCGATGTCCACGCCGGGGACATCGAAACGGCGACGATGAGCCACTTTTACCCCCTTTTGACTGATACTCAAAAGGCAAAATGCCTGGCGCCGGTTGTCCTAGGGGAAGACAAAATCATGGCCTGGTTGTTCGGTGGCCACACCCAGGAACTTTCGCCCGAAGGCTACCTGGGTGCCCCGGCAGACTTCGAGAGCGTAGCAGTGCTTGCGAATCTCGACGATATTGCCGAACGGATTGCCGAAGCGATCCTGGCCCATGCCACGCGGCGGATGGGTTGAGTGATGCGCTGGCCGAAATGCGGCATCGCAGATTCCATTCCTTAGGCGAGGCGGCCACCACGCGTCGTTACGATCTGCGGATGGAAAAAGTGGTTTCACTACGAATTGCGGCCGTCAAAGCAAGCAAATTTGGCACGTTATGGCTGTACCGTTACCATCACCCGCTGGCCGAAGACACCCTGCGGATAGGTGATGCGTTCGACACTCGCAGGTGAAAATTGGCTACTTCCTGGAAGTGTGACGGCAAGCATATTTAACATGTGCGCTCCTGCTTTGGATGGCATCTCAAGATCAGTAAGTGCAAGAGTCAAGTTATCAGGTACGTTTGCCTTAAGGTCATATTTGCAAACGGCTTGCAGGGTATCGTCCCAAAAGGCCAGAATGAAAATGGGCACGGGGCCATCGTAGGTCTTGTTGATCTCCGAAGATTTACGGCATTCGATGCCACAGTTTGACAGCTTCATAATCAGCGGCAAAGGCGTATTGGGGGCCACACTCAGAGAAGTTACCGGTGTCTGCAATCAAAATGACAGAGAGTTGATGGAAACCCTGGGAGATGCCTCTCAAGAGAAGTTCTACCGACGATCCTCTTGGGAATTCATCGCCACGAAATCGAAGTAGCTCGATTGCCCTGTGGGCACGCTCATGGCGATTTGTTGAAAATCGAGCAGAAAAATCACTCGAAGATCGTGCGTTTGCTTCCAGGCGTTCCGTACATAGAAAAAAAGATGATATTCGTTTTGCAAGGGTAGTTTGATCGGGTTGGCAAGAGAACTGTGTGTATCGAGGCTTGTACTGGGTTTGATTCTTAGTTCGGAGACCCGCCCCATTCACTGCCTGGGGAGACAAAATCAGTTTTTGTTTCCAAAGTGACTGTTCTACGGGGGTTTGGAACACCTGTTCCTGGATCGGTTTATTTCTTGCGTAATCAGCTCTAGTGAAGCCAGAGATGTTTTCGATTCATGAAATTCGATCAGGTTGAGATTTTCGTTGGATGGGGCGAATAGCTTTCGGTTACCGCCACAGCTGGTTACCAGCGGGGTGTCGGAGAGACCTCACGCTAAGACTTCGGAAGTCTCTACCCGGTCAGGTTGAGCACAAAATAAGGCGAAATTGCTCGAAAACCACGGCTTTTAAACGGTCACGAAGACTTCTGAAGTCTTCTCCGACACCCAGCCAGAAGGCATCTGAATCGTGACCAAGTCGTTTGATTTTGCCTTGAGGAAAAACTCCTCACTTTCCATTTGACTGGCGATATTCCTCGCGCCAGGCTTCAGGAATATTCTTAAGTACCCACGCAATGGCTTCGGAGCGTGAATCTACAGGCAGTTTGTGCAAGATTCGCCATAGATAGTTTTCGATTGTCTTGGGCGCAATTTTCAATGTTTCTGCGATCTGTTCGTTGCTTAAACCCTCTGCCAGCCAACAAAGCACATTTTTCTCTCGCTGACTGAGAGATGCCCAAGGAATACCCACTTCTTGTTGCCAGCGAGCAGCGCGTTCGAACTGTTCTTCATTGAACAAGGATTCTCCGCGTGCTGCCTGTCGGATGGCAGCAACCAGTTGCTCGGCGTGCAGGTCTTTGGTGAGAAAGCCGGCCACCTGTGCTTTGATGGCCTGGGCGAGGAAGTATTCACGTTGGTGCCCGGTGATGATTAACGTGGTCGTTTCGGGGAGGTTGGTGCGCACCCATTCTTCTACCTCATAAGGGCGCACGTCGGGCAAGATCAGATCGAGCAGGAGAATATCGGGGCGCAGTTCGGCTACTTTTTCCTGGGCTTCCTTACCGGTCTCGGCTTCTCCCACGATCTCGATATCGGGCGAGTCCATCAGCATCCGCGCAATGCCCTTGCGCATGGCAGGATGGTCGTCGGCCAGCAGTACACGGATTTTGTCGTTGTTTTCTTCATTCATCCCTGTTTGTCCTGATGTGAAAAGTCGGTCAGCCCCTTTTTTTGAGAAGCCCGTAAGGCATTGTACCGCTTTTTGCATGATTTTTGGTTTGAATAGCTTTTTGTGTTCCGTAGATTAATTTTTCGTTCTTGAGAAGCTCCCTTTTTCCATTTTTTACGTGTCTGCTTATGAAACCACCGCACTTTGGCACCATTCTTCTGCTTAATGGCCCGTCCAGTTCGGGCAAGACGACCCTGCTCGAGGCCTTACAGGCGCTGTTCGAGCAGCCTTTTCTCAACGCCGGCATCGATAAATTCATCTGGATGTTACCGGAGCGCTACCTCGAACGCCCGTTGTGGGATGACGTGCTCGGCCATGCCACCGAGGCCGGTGAAGTGGGCCAGCGCCTGTTTTCCGGCATGCATCGGGCCATCGCAACGCTCTCGCGGGCCGGCTTGCACGTGATCGCCGATCACGTCCTGGTAGAACCGGCCTGGGTGGACGAGTGCGCGGCGCTTTTTGCCGGTTTGCCGGCCTACTGGATAGGGGTGCGTTGCCCACTGGACGTGCTGGAACGGCGCGAACGTGATCGCAAGGACCGCACGCTGGGCCAGGCGCGGGCGCAGTTCGAACGGGTGCATGCGTTTGTCAGGCAATATGATCTCGAAGTGGATACGTCACAATTCAACCCCCAGGAATGTGCCCAGTTGATCCAGGCGCATATCCGGCGGAATCCTCCACGAGCCTTCGCTGTACAAACGGACAATTCGCTTCACATCACCGGCCCCATGCCTGGCCTCTCCGCTGCTTGCACCCCCATCCTGTGCGCCCTGCCCGAATGGTTTGGCATTGAAGCAGCCACACGGCACTACATCGAGGCGATTGGAAACTTACCGACCTTGCTGGCGGAAGTGGATGGGCAGCCAGTCGGGTTTCTCTCACTCAAGCAGCACGGCCTTCACGCTGCGGAAATCTATGTGATGGGTGTGCGCCCCGACATGCACCGTCGCGGTATCGGACGCGCTTTATTGATGCAGGCGGAAGCTTATTTACGCCAACAAGGGGTGGAATATTTACAGGTAAAAACGCTCAGCGCCGCTCATGCTGACCCCGGCTATGCCAAAACGCGTGCCTATTACCTGGCCATGGGCTTTCGTCCGCTGGAAGAATTGCCTGGCTTGTGGGGGCCGGAGAATCCTTGCTTGATGTTGGTCAAATCCCTGTAGCGTGCCGGATGTTTACGGCGAGAACCGAAAGCCTGACTCACCACACGCCCGGAATCAGGCGGTACTTCACCTGCTGGGCGTACTCACGATATCCAGGTAGCTCTGCTTGCAGCGTTCGATCTTCCAGCGCCGTACGGATCAACAGGATAACCACCCCAAGCACGGCCGGGATGAAGGCCCACCAGGAGTTCAGCAGAAGCGGGCCGCTCCAGAAAAAGTACAGCGTGTCGGCATACATTGGGTGGCGTACGAAACGGTAAGGGCCGGTAGTGGCCACACGGTGGCCACGTTCGTTTTGGATGCGCACAGTGGTTGCCAGGAACGGGTTGTTGGCCATTGCCCAGTAAACGCCCAGCATCGAAAGCACCAGGCCCGTCCCACCGGCTGCTTGTAACCAGAACGGCACATTCGACCAGCCCCAGCGGGCGTCCAGGCCGGCGACGACAAACTGCGCCACCCCCGCCAACAGATAAAAGGGTGCAATGATGCGGTCGAAGGACTTGGTGTTGGGGTCGGCGCGGCCGCGTTCGTTGATCACTTCTGGATGCTTGCGTACCATCCAGGCCCCGCCAAGAACGATGGAGCCGGCGTACAGTCCCAGGTAGGCCCAGGCGTTGGTCCAATCGAAACGCCCGGCAGCGATGAACAGCGTTAGCCCAATTACGGTTACCATTGCGCCAATTTGTACGAAACGCTGGTACCCACTGCGGTTGAGTTTTTGTTCTGTCATGGGTCGATCCTCCAGAATTCATTATAGCGAGAAACTGTCCGGAAGGGTTGCTTTGTGGCATGGTTTGAATCCTGTCTTTGCCGGGAAACCCTTCACGTAAAAGCCGGAAGACCCTTCTTAATCAAAGCGGGATGTGATGTATTGTGGGTGAGTTGCAACCCGGTTGCCTGGCTCGTCTACAACACCGCACTCGCTTTTCCTTTTCGAGAGAGACCATACTTTTACAAGGAGCCTGATATGAGCGAACATAATCTCTGGCAGGGCCAGCGCGTGCGCCTGCGGGCGTTCGAGCCGCAAGATTGGGTGGTTTTCAGCCAGTGGGACCTGGACAGCGACACGGCGCGTGATTGCTACTGGGTGCCCTTCCCGAAATCGCAGGAGGCAGCCCGCAAGTGGGCCGCCGAGCGCGCCCTGGCCGAGCCGAAAAGCGATGCCTTTGATTTTGTGATCGAAAACCTGGCCGGTGAATTGGTGGGCAACATCAATAGCCTCTGCTGCGATGGGCGTAACGGTACGTTCCAATATGGCCTGGCCATCCGGCGTGAGCACTGGCGCAAGGGCTATGCAGCCGAGGCCATTTGTTTGTTGCTGCGTTACTACTTCCAGGAACTGCGCTACCAAAAAGTGACCGTCGAAGTGTACGCGTTTAACGAAGCTTCGATAAAATTACATGAGAAGTTGGGTTTCGTTCACGAAGGCCGTATGCGACGGATGATTTTCACCCATGGGCAGTATCACGATGTGCTGATGCTGGGGATGACGGCGGAAGAATTTGCGGAGGCGAGGCAGCATGCCGTATAAAATGGCGATTTTCGATTTCGATGGCACCCTGGCGGATTCGTTCCCCTGGGTGGTGAGTGTATTCGATCAGGTGGCCGAAAAATATCACCTGGCGGGCCTGGGTCAGGGGGAAGTGGAACGCTTACGCCGCCAGGGGGCGCGGCAGATCATCAAAGAACGCCGTGTGCCGTTCTGGAAAATATTGCCGATTGCCAACTATGTGCGGCGGCTGATGGCGGAGAACATCCATCATATCCGCATGTTCGACGGAGTCGATGGCCTGTTGCGAAGCCTGGCGGCGCACGGCCTGCTGCTTGGGCTGGTGACATCGAATACTCATCCAAACGTATGCCGCGTGCTTGGCGCTGAACGCACCGGGTTGTTTCACTTCAACGAATGTAGCGTGTCTCCGTTTGGCAAGCCTGGGCGTCTGAAGAAACTTTTGCGCAAGGGCGGCGTGCAGCCTCACGAAGCGATTTACATTGGAGACGAAATTCGGGATTTGGAAGCGGCCCGTAAGGTGCGCATGCCCTTCGGTGCGGTTGCCTGGGGGTATACCCATCCCGATGCGCTCGAGGCGCATGCGCCGCACGAAATGTTCGCTTCGGTCGCCGAGATCCCGCTAAAAATCGGCTACACGGCGCCGGCTGTTTCACGTCATACTCGGTGAACTTCACACTTTTATGAAAGAACTGACTTCTGACCAGTTTCCTATCACCCAGGCCCTGTTTGCCGGGATGGCGCACTTTGTCATCCCGCAGGCGGTATTGAGTGGCCATAATCCGGGGCGTATCTTCGTAGACGACGGGACCCATCCTGCGGCTGCTTTTCTGTGGACGCCGTGTGGTTTTTACTTCCTGGCCGGGAAAGCGGAAGACGTTGTTTTTCGGCGCGACTTGTCTTCGCTGCTTTTCGACGAATTGATTCCTGAGGCGCGTGCGCGCGGCGAGAACGGATTCGTCTTCATCCCGTCGGACCCCGGCTGGAGCACCCACTGGGACGTGATTTTGCAAGGCCGCCGTCCCATCCAAATTTACCGTCGTATCTTCGGCTTCGATGCGGCGTGCTTTGCCGCCGCCCGGGCTGGGCTGCGCACGCTGCCTGCCGGGTACCGGCTGGCGCACATCGATGCCGCTTGCCTGGTCCGGTTCGCCGATTTGGGCGCTGAAGTTGCTGCAACCTGGGGGGATGCGGATGCTTTTCTGGTCCACGGGCGCGGTTTTTGCCTGTCGAACGGCGCCGAGTTGGTGAGCGCTTGCCTGTCCGTTTTCGCTTCCGATACGGCTGAAGAGATCAGCATTCACACCACCGAGCGCTCCCGCCGCCAGGGATGGGGCGCCGTGACGGCTGCGGCGTTGATCGAAGACTGCCTGGCGTCGGGCCGCCACCCGAACTGGGAATGCTGGTGGGAAAACGAACCATCCGTGAAACTGGCCGAAAAGCTGGGCTATACCATGTTGCAGGATTATCCGGTCTGGTATTGGGAAGAAGAAAGCATCTTGTCTCCCAAAAACAAGCCCGAGCTGCTCACCTGCATTCATCAATCGTGGCATGCGCTGATGCAGGCCATTGCCGGGCGCGATCTGGGCGCATTGGCCCCGAATGGTTGGACGATCTGCGATCATCTCGCCCACATCACCGCATGGGAACACTTCATTTTGCGCAACCAGTTGCAGGGCCTGCCTGTGCACGAGGCCCTGCAACTGGCGCCGGAAAGCCTTGCGCCGTTCGATATCGATCGGGTCAACGCCGCCTTGCTCGAGCGCAGCCGACGGCGCCCGGCGGCCGAGGTGCTGGCAGATTTGCACGCCGTTCATGGCGAACTGCTGGCGGCTTTGGAAGCCGCCGGCGAGGAAGCATTGGTGAGGCGCACGCAAATTTTTGATGCCGAGACCAACCCGATCCTGATCTGGGTGCTTTACAACACCCGCGATCACTATGACGAACACGTACAAAGCATCCAACAGATCGACGAATGAGCTACTCGGATACCCCCCGGATGCGCGCCTGCTGATCGTCAACGCCGACGACTTCGGCATGTGCCATGTGGTCAACCGGGCGGTCTTCGGTGTGTTGCAGGCGGGGCTGGTGCACTCCACGACCTTGATGGTGCCTTGTCCGTGGGCCTTGCAGGCCATGCACTTCATTGTGGAACACTCTGAAACGTCCTTTGGCGTTCACCTGACCGTCATCGGTGATGGAGACGTTTACCGTTGGCGGCCGGTTACCGCCGCAGAGAAAGTGCCCTCCCTGGTCGATCGGGCCGGTTACTTCTACAGCTTTGCGCAGATGGCATGGTTTTTATCGCAGGTTCGCCTGCGCGAACTGGAAACGGAGTTCCGGGCACAGATCGAAACTGTGCTGGCTGCCGGGCTTCGCCCCACCCACCTCGACTGGCATTCGCTGCGTATTGGCGGTCGGGAAGATGTCCTGGCGCTGCTGTTCCGCCTGGCGCAGGAATACGGCATGGCGCTGCGCGTCCTCGGCCGGGGCTTTACTGCAAAGCTGCAAGGCCTGGGTTTCCCCACCAACGATTACGATTTTTTGGATAGCTACGGCCTCGACCCAGCCCGCAAAGCGACGTTGTATGCGCAAATGTTACACGAACTGCCGCCCGGTTTGAGTGAGTGGGCCATTCATCCCGGCCTCGACAGCCCCGAACTGCTGGCCATCGAACCTGACGGCCGTCACTCCCGCCAGGCCGATTACGATTTTTGGGTTTCGCCAGAAGCTAAACGAATTATCGCAGAAGAGGGGGTTGCTTTGTTGAGTTATCGCCCACTACAGGAAATCTGGCGTGAAAGCTGACAGTCGCTCTCAGTAAGAGAATCGTGTGAAAACTATCCACTTACGTCCCGTTGATATCGATCGAGATTTTGGCCCGTTGGCCGCTTTGTTTACCCGCGAACAAGACGAACCAACGACAGAAGCGGGCCTCAAGCTCGATTACGAACAGCACAAAGCGCGTATTTTCCGCCTGATGGTGGCCGAGAACGAACAAGGGGCCTGGATGGGATTCAGCTGGGCCACGCGCAGCCGGTTCGATGCCACCCGGGCCTATTTTTACGTCATCGTCAGGCCAGAGATGCGTTGCCGGGGTGCCGGAAGCCGCCTGTACCAAGATATCGAACAGGCCGCCAAAGCCGCAGGGATAGGCCGGCTCCAAATCAGCGTCTGCGACAACCGGCCCGAATGCCGGGCTTTTGCCGAGCGGTACGGCTTCCGCGTAAGCGGCCACTCGATCGCCATGGCCTTAAACCTGGATGCTTTCGACGACCGGCCCTACGATGCCCTCCTTGCCCGGTTGCAGGGTGAAGGCTTCCAGTTTACTTCGATGCAGGCGTTGGGGAACACGGAAGACGCCCAGCGCAAGCTCTATGCATTGAATGAGATGACGGGTATAGAGACCCCCGGTTCGGATGGCTCGCCTTCCTGGCTTTCGTTCGAAGACTTTCGGCAAAAGGTATGCCAGGCAGATTGGTACCGGCCCGCCGGGCAGATGGTCGTCATCGACACGGCCAGCGGCACGTGGGCTGGAATGAGCGCCATCACGCGATTCGCAGGTGCGGATTATGCCTACAACCTGCACACCGGCGTGGACAAGCGCTACCGCGGCCGTAAGCTGGGCCAGGCGGTGAAGATCATGGCGCTGCGTTATGCACGCGCGGTGTTGAAAGTAAGCACCGTGCGTACGCACCACAACGCCTTGAACGTACCGATGATCGCCATCGACCGCAAGTTCGGTTACATGCAGATGCCGGGGACTTTCTCGATGGAAAAAGACCTTTGAAAAAACAAATGACCAGTGTCCTCATTAATAACGATGTTGTTCAACAGCAAATCGAGCGCGATTACCGTTGGAACTTCACCGTCAACGCCCTCGACGGCGCCAGTTTCTGGTTTGGGATGAGCTTTTTCTCCTCGACCATTATCCTGCCGCTGTTTGTCAGCCACTTTACCGACAGCCCGTTGGCGATCGGCCTGATCGCGTTCCTCGGTTGGGGAGGTATTCTTTTGCCGCAGCTCTTCGTGGCCAATGCCGTTGAGCGTGCGCCCCGCAAAAAGTTCTTTCCGGTAACGTTGGGCTTCTTCCTCGAGCGCCTGCCGATTTTTCTGATCGCTCCGGTGGTCTACTTCCTGGCGACGCCTCGGCCGTTTGCCACCCTGGTGCTTTTCTTCGTCTTGTACGCCTGGACGAATTTCGGCACGGGTCTGATCGTCGTCGGTTGGCAGGATATGATCGCCAAGATCATCCCGGTGGAAAAACGCGGGCGTTTTTTCGGCATCACGAATTTTGTCGGCAACGGGGCAGGCATTTTGGGGGCATTGGGTGTTCCCTTTGTGCTCGAGCGCTTTGCTTTCCCGCTGGGTTATGTCTTTGCTTTTACCGTCACCGCCGTGCTGATTTTTCTTTCCTGGGTTTTCCTTTCACTCACCCGCGAACCGGCCGTCTACAGCGGCAAGCCGGTGGTCTCGCAACTGGACTACCTGCGTTCCTTGCCGGCGATCTTGCAACAAGACGGCAACTTTCGCATCTACCTGTTCTCTCAAATCGTCTACGCGCTCGGTAACATGGGAACCGGTTTCCTGGTCGTCTATGCTGCACAAAACTGGAATTTGCCGGATGCCGAAGCCAGCGGATGGACGATCGCTTTGCAGATCGGCCTGGCGCTGTCCAACCTGTTCTTTGGCTTCCTGGCCGATCGCAAAGGCCATAAATTGAGCCTGGAGATTTGCTGGTTGCTGAACGTGCTGGCGCTCATCCTGGCGATCCTGGCGCCTGCGCCATGGTGGTTTTTCGTGATTTTCTTTTTGCGCGGCGCGGTAAACGCCGGGACGATGATTTCGGGCATCTCGATTGTGTACGAGTTTACCGATCCGGAAAACCGCCCGACGTATATCGGCCTGGCCAACACTATTCCGGGAATCGTCGGGTCGGTTGCACCTTTGATCGGCGGGTGGCTGGCAGGGGTGACGACTTACCGGGCGATGTTCGTTTTGGCTGCCATCATTGGCATCGCCGGTTGGATTTTGTTGCGCTTTGCTGTACGAGAACCCCGTAAGAAGGAGACCTATGATCGCTATTCGCTCGCTTCACCCCAATGATCTTTCCCTCATTTCCGAAATCGACGTGACCGAAGACGGGGATACGTTCTACCAGTACGATCACGGCCGTTTGCGTGAGTGCACCGAACCCTGGCGTCGCCCTCGCTGGGACGCCGCCGAAGTGCAGCGCCGCATTGCCGAGTTCGAGCGCTTGCTGGCAGGCGGCGGCGCCGTCCTCGGCGCGTTCGACGGCGATCAACTGGTCGGCGCAGCTTCGCTGCGCTATCACCTTGAGGCTGACATGGCGCAACTAGCCTCCCTACACGTCAGCCAGAGTCACCGCCGGTTGGGCGTGGCCAGCGCCCTGGCGGCCGAAATCTTCCGCCTGGCGCGTGAAAGCGGGGCGAAACGCATCTACGTTTCGGCAACCCCCTCGCGTTCAGCAATTGGTTTCTACCGGCGGCAGGGGTTCGAACTGGCCGAGAAGGTCAACGACGAACTGTTTGCCCTCGAACCGGAAGATATTCACCTGATTAAAATGCTGTCGTGACGAAATCCATACCTAAGGCAAAACAGAGCGCCCGATTGACGTCGTTTAGCCGGGCGGGTGAAAGGGTGGTAATTAAAGCCCCAATTTGTTCCTTCGGAATCGTCTGGAGATTGTCCAGGTTGACGGCGCAGTTGGCAGGCATACCATCTTCTCGACTCAAGAAGACTTCGGTGGGAATTTCGCGCACGGTGGTCGTGATTGGCGCAACCGTTAAGGCGTTGAGAAAGCCAATCGCCGAATTGCGTGTCAAAATGAGCACGGGGCGGCGTTTGTCAGGCGCTTTGAAGGTGTACCAGCGGACTTCGCCGTGTCTCATGATTGCCCCCAGGCTTGTTCATCTTCCCAGCCATCGAATTCGCCGGGTTGCACCGGGTGGCGGGCGTAGCCTTCGGCTTGTTGTTGTTCCAGGCTGCGTACGTGATAGTGTTTGACCGCTTCTTCCAATACCTGGCGGATGAAAGCTGAGCGGGTGGTTTGCATTTCTTCGATCACTCGATCGACTTCGGAGAGCAAAGGCTCATCAATCGTTATTTGAATAGTTTTCATTGGCTTATCTCGTTATAGTGCTTGTGATGTGGATAGTTATCCACATTGTAGCTGATTTTTTTTGTGGAGAACAGTGTGGATATACGTGCCTACAACCGCGAAAGATGGAACCAACAAGTCGAAGCCGGTAACCCGTGGACGATCCCGGTCTCGCCGGAGGTGATCGCTGCCGCCCGGCGGGGCGAGTTTTCGCTGCTGCTGACCGAGACGGAACCCGTCCCCTGCGGCTGGTTTCCGCCATCCTTCGCCGGGCTAGATTTGCTCGGCCTGGCCTGCGGCGGCGGGCAGCAGGGGCCGGTTTTTGCTGCCCTGGGGGCGAATGTGACCATTTTCGATAACTCCCCGCGCCAGTTGGAACGGGATCGAGAAGTTGCCGCCCGCGAGGGCTTGACAATTACCACCGTCGAAGGCGATATGCGTGACCTTTCCGCTTTTGGCGACGATTCCTTCGACCTGATCTTTCACCCGGTCTCGAACTGCTTCATTCACGAAGTACGCCCGGTCTGGAAAGAAGCTTACCGCGTCCTGCGGCACGGTGGCAGTTTGCTGGCGGGTTTCAACAACCCCTTCACCTACGTCTTCGATTGGCACAAGGCGCAAGAGGGCATCTTCGAAGTCCGTTACAAATTGCCGTTTGACTCGCGCAAGCTGACCGCCGAAGAATTGGCTTACGAATTCGGCGACAGCGAGCCGGTGGAGTTCAGCCACTCGCTCGACGACCAGATCGGTGGGCAATTGGATGCCGGCTTTTTGTTGGCCGGCCTGTATGAAGATAAAGGCAGCGATCCGCTGAACGAATACATGCCGCATTACATTGCCACGCGGGCGGTCAAACCGTGAGATGCGAGCTTTGAGTGATGAGTCCTTCGGAAGTTTACATTCGTCAACGCCAGGAATTCCTTCAAAAAGTTAAGAGCTTCTTGTCAACAGATGAACGTTTTGTCGCTGCCTGGTTGACAGGCAGCTTTGCCAAAGGCGAGCAGGATACCTTGAGCGACGTCGATCTCACCCTGGTCGTATCGGATGGGTATGCTCAAACGCTGTGTTCCCGCCCGTGGCAGGTCAGTGCCCAAACTACTCCTGAGCGCTACGGCCTGTTTTGCCTGTTCGGCGAGCCTGCCACCTTGCATGAGAATCATCACAATGCTCCTGAGGGGGGCACGTTTACGTTTGTTCTGTATGCGCAGTCTGCCATCATGGTCGATTGGGTGTTGCGGCCTCTGGCGGGCGCCCGGCGCCCATCGAGTTCGCTTTTGCTGTTCGACAGCGTTGGCATTCCACTGGAGCCACCGCTCGAGCCTGAAAGCCTGGAGCAACGCGCCCGCCAGGCATCCGAAGTCGTGGCTTTCTTTTGGATGATGGCCGCCGTCACGGTAAAGCACATTGCGCGTGGGGATGCTGTTTTTGTAAACCGTTGGCTGGAAGAATTGGCCGGGCTTATCCAAGAAGTTCATCGCCTCATCCAGGGGCAACCCTGGAGTTATTTGCGCGGCCCTTCCAACACGCTGGCCGTGACTCCAGACGAACAAATCCGATCGCTCCACCAGCTTTGTGAGCAAATGATGATGCTGATGCCAACCGTGAAGCAACTCGGCGGATATGTAGCTGAATCGCCGATGCTCACTGTTGAACGATTGATCGGCATCGCACAAGAAAAACTCGGGTCTTCCGGGTTTAGCGTGAAGAGTTCCCGCATTTGGGGGTTGTGAGCCCTGACTGTCTGACTTGTGTGGCTGCTTCGCAGCACACAGGAAAAACTCGTATCAAATTTCGGCCATCCCCGGCAGATGGTGTGCAGTACACAATCCCAAAATGCGGGGATCCTTTCACGGCAAAGCCGCTACCGTGCACGCCGCCTTTTTGGCTGCCTTGAACGGCAGCGATGGAAGGGTGATGGCGGTGGATACACTGCTGGCCGAGTTATAAATCAGGTGATGGATCTAGACTACAGCAACATAAAGAGGAGGTGTACCGTGATACAACAAACCGATTTCGACGAATTGGAGTGCTTTCGAGATCACTCGCAAACGCCGTAAGGGATTCCCATCCGAATCTCACGTAAAACGCGGGCAACGAGTTGTCCATGGCGACAAAGAACTGATCGAAAAGTTGGGCCGCAACGATTTGTGCCCGTGCAACTCAGGCCGCCGCTTTTAAGCATTGTTGTATGCGTATGGGCCAGTATGATGGTGCCTGCCGTGACGACTACTTTTAGGGAATGAATCAGCCTGCCGGGCTATCCGCGAGTGGTTCGTTCTGCCCGGCGTTTGATGGCCCGCAACCACAGCACACGAATCCAGCCGCTGCCCAGGCAGATCAGTCTCCAGTACAAGGCAAACTTGCGCCGTGCGCGCGGGTCGGGCACGTGGATGCGGGTTTCGGTGCTGCACTGCACGCTGCCATCGGCGTTGACCGTCACCAGCAAGTTGCCCGCCACCTTGGCGAAATCGGGATTGTCGTAGGCCAGGAAGGCTTCCGGGCCGGATATCTCTGGGCCAGGGGTAGGCACGGGCTTCCAGAATTGGCCGATCAGGCCGAAGACGATCTCCTGATCGGCCAATTCTGCGAGCGGAATGAAGCCGTCCTCATACAGGTTGTCCAGAAATGGACCGGGCTGTGTTTCTGTTTTGTTCATCTTTCCGAGCAGGTGCGCCGGCAGCTCGCGCAGGTGAAGCATGATGAAAACCAAGGGAGAAAGCTCGGCGGCGGTCATTTCTTTGATCGCCTGAAAAGTCTTTTCGGCGGGCGCATTGACCCGTACTTTGTGTACTTCGTTGAATTCGTAGTTTGGTAAGAAGGCATCCAGTTTCATGTTTTTATCCTATCGATTTAGACCTTTTCGCCTTCCTTGCGGCATGGGAAGCCGGCGGAAATTTTCCCGACCGGCATCGCCGGTCTCCGGCTGGCCAGCCAGAACAGGAAATAGACAATTGCCAGGATTGTCTCGATGGCAGCTGCTTGCAGAAACGAAGCGTTTGTGTATCCGTGCAAAACGCCAAAAACGCTCATTACGGCAAAACCGCCCATGTTGGCGCTGATGGCAAGAAGCATTGCCTGGCGAGCTTGCGAGGGCGGCACATTTCTTCCCAGGAAGGAAGCGATAGAAAAACCGAGCATGAGCATGGATGTGCGCCTGACGAGGGCAAGCGCGGATGCCGAGCGGGCAATGCCGAACTCGTCGAGAAGGGCGCCCGGGCAGAACATCAACTGTAAAAACAAGGAAAAATAGAGTAGCGCCGTGCCGCAACTTAACGCTTTGTAAGTATTTGGTTCTTGTGTGAAAAAGGAAAGACGTGCTGTCATGACCAATCCCTGTGCATGGCGTTCGGTTAGCGGATAAACAGCCCGATGCTGACCAGCACAGGCGTGACCAGGTTGATCAAGACATTCCATCCCATGGCCGGGAGCAGCTTTTCGATTTCCTCGGCATGGCGGAAGGCCTTAATCCCGGCCGGGATGGCCAGCACGGCCGTCAATAATCCCATCAGGCTGACGGGCGGTAGCAAACCGGTCAACACGCCCGCCACGATGGTGAGATAGGCCAGCAGAAGAAAGGAGCCGTATACCAGGCTGCTGGCGCGCCGCCCGATAACGATCGGCAGGTGCTTGCGGCCGATGCTGCGGTCGGCCTCCACGTCGGGGAATTGGTTGAGCAGCAGCAGGTTGCTGACCAAAAAGAAGGGCACCAACGAGGCCAGGAGAGCGGTTGGCGTGTAGAAACCTGCCAGGGCAAGGTGTGTGCTCAATACCATCAGCGGGCCGAAGCCCAATCCTGGCGCAATCAAGCACAGCAGGGGATTGCGCGTCAACCAGGGCGTATAAGCAAATAGTATGAGAAGGCCCAATAATCCAATCGGAGCCAAGGCGAACCCCCGTAAGTAGATAAAATACATCCCGATCAGCCCTGTGATGGTAAAGCTTACCCAAGCCATGAATAGCGCCGGGCGCGCCAATTCCGGGTGAGCAGGCAAAGTCCCGCTACCGCCGCTGAACGGTGTTGGCTGAGTCTTGAGATCCAGGCCAGATTTGAAGTCGAAATATTCGTTGAACGCATTGACACTGATGTGTGCGCACAGCGCCGCCAGCAAGGCCAGCACCACATGCGGCCAGTTGACCGAATGGGTCGCCGAAATTGCCGTGCCGATGCCGAGCAAGACGCAAGCCGGCGTCAAGATTAAGAATGCCGGGCGCGTAGGCCCGAAAAGTGATGGAATGGTGTTCATGGAAGTCTCCTCCGCGAAACGATTGCCCCCAGCAAGGCGCCTAAAAATGCAATTTCCGCTACAAAGGCTTGTGGCTCGGGCGTGAGCAAGGGAATCAGGATGCCGTAAATGCTGGCAAGCGCGTTTGCGAGGATACACAAGTTGAGTGCGGCCCGGGTGGGGGTATGACAGGCCGCCCAGTTGAATAGGCCCAGGAATACCAGCGCCAGACCGGTGCCGGCGAACCACAGTGACTCCTCGGTAAAGCCCCGATAGAAGATGGGGGTTGCCAGCGTGTGCATGCAGCCAAGCAGCAGGATCGCCCCGGTAGCGACTGCATAAACGATTTTCATTGGATGCTCCTTTTGTTTTGTCGGATATTTCGGTAGTTATCGAAATTTGTGCGTAAAAAAAGTGCCCAAGTGGGCACGAAGATAACAAAAGGCTTACTCAGGAAAAAACTTGAGCATCTTGCCGACCACATCACTCATGCGGGCAACGCGCAAGATCGTTTTTGTGGGCACGTGTTGAGCTTGTAAGTAGAGCGAGTCGGCCAGTTCGAATATTTCAAGCATTTCGCCCAGTTTTTCTCTGGTATGTGGGTGCTCACTGCCCTGTTCGGCAACTTGCACAGACTCGCGCAGCATGGCAAGCGTGGGATCCAGTTCACGGCGCTTGCGGTAGTCGACGATCTTACGGAACATTTCCCAAACGTCGCCCTGGACTTCGAAGCGGTCGGTGCGGTCTCCCAAGACGTGTACGGTTTTGATAATGCCCCATCCCTGCAACTCATGCAAGCCGACGCTGACCGTCGAACGGGCGACCGAGAGCGCCTGGCTGATTTCTTCTGCGTTGAGCGCTTGGGCGCTCAGATAAAGCAGTCCATGGATTTGGGCAACCGTGCGGTTAATGCCCCAGCGTTCTCCCATCTCACCCCAGTGAATGATAAATCTTTGTTCCGTAGGCGTTAGTTCAATCATCTCTTTATCGCTCGTTTCTGTTATTTCGGTCGCAACCGAATATAATGCAAACCGGCAGAAGAGTCAAGCAAAAGAAGAAAGCTGTCAAGAAAATGCACCCTATCCTTTCAACCTCCCGTTTAACCTTGCTCCCCATCCGTCTGGATGATGTTGCCGTCCTGTTCCTCCTCGCCCAAAACCCGGCCACCATCGAGGATTTTCAGCATACCGCTCAGAAACCGGACGATGTGCAGGCCTGGGTTCAGGCGGCGGTCGACGACGGCACGCCCTCATGGACGATCCGTTTGGATGGCCAGGTCATCGGCCTGGCGGAGGCCGACATTGCCAAAGGCGCCATTGCGCGCATGGGCTACTTCATGGCCGAAGAACACCAGGGCAAAGGCTACACTACCGAGGCGCTACAGGCGGTGCTTGGCTGGCTGTTCACCCAGACCGGCGTCCACCGCGCCGAGGCGGACATCACATCGACGAATGTGGCCTCGCGCCGTGTGGTCGAAAAACTGGGCTTCCGGCAGGAAGGCGTCTGGCGCAAAAACTGGTTGTGGGGCGGTGCCTGGCACGACAGCGTCCAGTATGCGCTGCTGCGGGACGAATGGGAGCAGCAGCGGCACGCCCGGCCACGGCCCGATTTGTGCGGCCTCAAGCCTCACACGCACGCCGAACGGGCGGCCATCATCGAAACTTTGATCCCGCGCTGGCAGCACAAATTCGGCGAGAACCTGATCGCCATTGCTGCCAGCGCATCATACGCGCGCGGTGAAGATACTGCCTACTCGGATCTCGAGCTCGAAGTATTCCTCAAGGAAATGCCCGCCGGTGAGGATCCTTACTTTCAACGTGTGGTGGATGGGATGTTGATCGAAGCCCTTTACCGTACGCCCGAAGTGTTTCTGCGTGAGCGCAGCGGCATCGCCCCGCACTGGCATATGTCCGCTTCGGATCGCCTCCTGCCCGTGTACAATGCGCCGTTTATCGAGAAACTGATGGCCCGCGTGCAGGCTACCGGCCCGGCTGCCGCAGATTTCTGGCGTGCTGCGGCTGGCGAGCGCTATAAACTGCAAGAAAACTTCGGCAAGGTGTTGAACGCCGTCGAGCAGAACAACGTGGAAGGCGTCAGTTTGCTGGTGATGGATGCGGTGATGAGCGCTCTGCAAGTGCTGGCGTTGATCAATCAACGCCCATTCCGCACGTTTGCGCGTTACATCGAGCAGGCTCGCCAGTTCGCCGTCAAGCCGGATCGTTTTGACGATCTGCTCGATCTGCTCGTGCAGGGAACTTATCGCGATTTGCCTCGCTTGCGTGCGGTCGTTCTGGCCGTTTTCGCCGGGATGGAACGGCTCTTCGAACAGCAGGGGATGTGCCTGTACGATGATCCGTTCGATCCGAATTTGCCCAACCCGCCTTCGCCTTCTCCCTTTTCCCATGCGGCAGGCACGGAGCCGGGTGAGCGTGGCGGCGTGCGCCTGGTCCCGGTCGATCGCAGCAACTGGCGCGAGTGCGTCCGGCTGCCCACCGGCGAAGATCACAAGCACGTGGCGCCCAACGCGGTTTCGATCGCCGAAGCGCAGTTCTGGAAGGGGTCGAAATCCTGCTGCATTTATCACGGCGACGAACTGGTTGGGTATACCCTCTACAACCTGGAGTTCGACGACGACAATCTCTATCCGCTGTTGTGGGTCGGGCGCTTGATGATCGCCGAAGGCCAGCGGGGCAAGGGCTATGGACGCGCCGCCTTGCAGCAAATCATCGCCGAAGCGCGCCGCCAGGGCTGCGTGGAAGTGGCGCTCAGCACCGGGCCGGATAACTTCAAGGCGATTGGGTTATATGAAAGCCTGGGTTTTTGCGCAACAGAAATGGATGACGATGAGATGGTGTATGTTCTGCCTTTGGAGAGCGCTTCCTGAGATTGTTTGGTAAACTTGCGTATCGGTAAAGTGATTCGTTTGAAAAAACAGGAGGAGGCTCGCATGGATGATGGCATATTTCGCAACGAGTCGAAAGCCTTTCGGAATGTTGCTCTCTGTTTGCTGGCATTTACCCTTGGGCTGGCGGCCTTTTTGGGGGTTGTTTTTGCGCATCAGGGAAACGATCCATGGGCTGCGCGCGCCCAGGGAACTGAGACCTGTACGGTCGACCTGGTCAACAACAGCCACGACTGCGGCGCTTTGGCAGCGATTTCTTTCGTCGTTGCGCCTTCCGGCGGCGAGGCCGTTCTAAAGCTCGACCTGACCGATTATGAGAGCGTCCGTTTCGATGTCACGTACAACATCACGCCGACGGCCTGGACCGTCAACATCGGTGATTCGGCCACCAATGACGGCCACGGGGGCGATGGCGGCACGCAAGAAAACGACTCCGAACTCCAGATGCTTAACCAGACCTTTTCCGTTTTTGCCAACGATCCGACCGGCGAACTGCTGTTGAGCCTGCCCGACTTCGCACAAAGCGATCAAACGGTTACGTTTGTCATCCGGAATAATCGCGTCGACTACATTAACGGCGCCGGTGTTTTGGATACGTTTACGTCCGAGCGTATTTATGCGCTGGCAGGGCAGCCGGATGCAGGAGGCGTTAATTATGATATTTATGCAGCTTTCAACCGCTCCATCAACAACAGCCATCGTGCAGGCACCGGGGTAAGCCAGGTGGTGATTACGCTGGACGGTGTGGCCTTGCCGACGTCGACTCCTACGCTAACCCCTACCGTCACGGCCACGCCAACGCGCACGCCAACACCGACGCCGACGCCCGAGCCGATCTATTTACCGGTAACCTTCAACGATTATGTTTCCTACTTTGAAGATTTATGGGAGCTTGAGCCGAATGACGAATACCAGGACGCCAACGGGGCACTGCGTTTCGAAAGGGACTATTTCGGTTATCCCAACGACGCCAAGGATTATTTCTCGTTCTACCTATCCGATCCCGGCAGAGTCGCCGTAACCTTGAAAAACCATACCGGCCAGGGGGTCCAGATGTTGCTCTATCATCAGGCGCCGACCGCCAATGGCGAGGTGGCGCGTGACTACGAAGCGCCATACCAACTGACATACGCAGGCCCCGCAGGATGGTACTATCTTTACCTTTACACACCGGCAGGGTACAACAGCAGCTATTACTATACACTCCGGGTAGACTACACGGCAGACGCTCGCAGCCAGGCGGCAGGCCGTGCCGATTCCATGCCCGATGGACGTACAGCCTATCCCCCGACACCACCAACCCCTTAGAATCTGCCCAAGTAAGGGGCGACGCACTTTGCCGACGAGAGACAGGTATCATCTCCCCTTACGAAAGTGCGTTGCACCTGTTGGTGATTCTTTTCAATCAGTCTCTTAGAAAATTATTCCATGGAAGCGACACCATTCTGCTGGCCCCAGGGCCAAAAATGCGCCATTTCTTTGAGTTATGACGACGCACTGCCTGTTCATTACGAATATGTCGGCCCGTCGCTGACGGCGGCCGGCCTGCGGGCGACGTTCAATATGCTGATTAACAGCGATCCGTTACAGAATCCGGACCGATGGCGCCGCTTTGCTGCCAGCGGCCACGAACTGGGAAATCATACGCTGTTTCACCCCTGCCAGCGCACGGTAGGGCGTGAGTGGGTTGATCCCGAATATGATTTATGCACTTACACGCCGAAACGCTTGCGTACGGAACTTCAAATAGCGAATCTCATTCTGTATCTGCTAGACGGCAAGCAGGAACGTACGTACGCAAACACCTGCTGCGATACATCCTTCGGCTGTGGCGAACAGGGAACCTCGATGGATTCCTTGTTGGCAGAATTGTTCCTTGCCGCCCGCGGCCCGTGCAATGGCAAAGTGGCCGACGTGAAGAACGGCATTAATCTGATGCAGGTGGGTAGTTTTGGCGCCGACTCGTGCTTTCTGGATTTCAAGGGCATCCAGACGATTGTCGAAGAAGCCGCCGCCATCGGTGGCTGGGCCGTTTTCTTGATCCACGGCGTCGGCAAGGGAACACACGACATGTACATGGAGACATCCATTCACGAGCAGCTGGTGGCCTGGCTGGCGGCACACCGGGCCGATGTGTGGACGGCGCCGTTTATCGACGTTGCCAGGCATGTAAAGGAATATGCCTTCTATTGCAACGGCTGATGGCTTACGTGGGCAACTGGTTTCTCTGTTGCAGCAAGCCTTTGGGTCCCAGGCCGTTTTAGCGAGCTATCGGGTGGACAAAAGGCTGCATGATTATGCCGTTGTGTTCGCCCGCATGCATTCTCCCCGTATCGATCTCATCATCAAGCTGGCGGGGCCGCATTCCGCACGCGATTGCCGGTTCGAGCAGACGGCCCGGTTGCACGAAGTCGTCAGGCAGCAAACCTGCGTGCCGGTGGCGGAAATCCTGGCCGTCGATGTCTCGTACCGGGTTTTCCCCTGGCGCTACTTGATTGCCAGGCACATTCGCGGCCATCTTTGGGCTGAGATGCGCAGCGGCTGGACCGCCGAAGCGTTGGCCGATGCGCAGTTTCAGCTCGGCGAAGCCGTGGGGCAGTTGCACACGATAGGCTTTCCGAACTTTGGCGTCGTAGGGACCGAGGGGGAAATCTGTTGGATGCCTGCCCTGGCGCAGCGTGCCGGGCAGTTCATTCGTGGAGAACGCAGCCGTGAATTGTTCTTAACGGTTCTCGAACAGCAAACGCAGCTTTTTGTGAATGTACGCCAACCCGAGCTATGCCACGAAGATTTACATGCCTACAATATTCTTTTCCAGCCGCGCCAGGACCGCTGGCAATTGGCCGCCATCCTGGATTTCGATAAATCCTGGGCCGGCCATACGGAATCGGATCTGGCCCGGCTCGAACTCTGGCGGGGGATGACGGGAAATGCTTTCTGGCAGGCCTACCGTTCCGTGCGTACGGTCGATCAGGCGTACGAACAGCGCCGTGCGCTTTACCAGTTGTTTTGGTGCCTGGAATATGCCAGCCCATCGCCCGACCATTTGGCGGATACGCGCCGGGTTTGCGAAACCCTCGGCCTGCCACCGGTGGAGCGCTTTGATTGAGGAATAGACGCCATGCAAAAATCCGTTACCCCCTATCCTGATGTCAATGCCACATTGCTGGCACTGCACGATGAAGCCCAGGCCATCTTGGGCGAACGTTTCGTGGGCCTCTATCTCTACGGCTCGCTCTCCAGCGGCGATTTCAACCCCCAAAGCAGCGATATCGACTTTGTCGCCGTCACCGGCGATTACCTGCCCAACGAGGCGATCGCTGCCCTCGAGGCCATGCACACCCGTTTGTGGGCCAGTGATTTGAAGTGGGCTGCCAAGCTCGAAGGTTGCTACCTGCCAAGGCAATGCCTGCGGCGCTACAATCCGGACGATGGCCCCTTTCCCGCCGTCAACGAAGGCAAATTCTACGTCGCCCGCCACGGCAGCGATTGGGTCATCCAGCGCCACATCCTGCGCCAGCACGGTGTGGCCGTGGCCGGGCCGGACATCCGCCCGTGGATCGACCCGGTTTCACCGGATGATTTGCGCCGCGCCGTGAGCGGCATTTTGGAAGCGTGGTGGCGGCCGATCGTTGCAGACCCTGCCTTCTTGCAGCGCCGCGACTACCAGGCCTTCACCGTGCTGACGATGTGCCGGGCGATGTATGCGCTGCAATGCAGCGAAATCGTCTCGAAACCGGTGGCGGCGCGTTGGGCGCAGATGGAATTCTCGCAATGGAGCGGTCTGATCGATCGGGCGTTAGCCTGGCCCTTAGCGCAACAGATTGACGAAATAGATGAAACGTTGGGATTTTTGCGATTTGCGTTGGCGTATGCGGATAAGGGATGCGTGAAACGTGATGCGTGATGTGTTCACTCGTTACGTTTCACGCATCACGATCTATTCTCCTGCTTTCCTATGAACCCTACTTCCTTTTCACACACGCGTGTCTTCGGCATCTTCGCCCACATCGATGCCGGCAAGACGACCACCTCGGAAGCCATCTTGTTCGATACGGGCCGCATCCACCGCATCGGCAGTGTGGATGCCGGCAACACCGTCCTCGACTGGATGGAACAGGAGCGCGCCCGCGGCATCACGATTACGGCTGCGGCGACGACTTGCGAATGGAAAGGCCACATGTTGCAACTGATCGACACACCCGGCCACGTCGATTTTTCGGCCGAAGTGGTACGCTCGATCCGCGTGATCGACGGGGCCGTGATCGTGTTGTGCGGTGTCGGCGGGGTAGAGACGCAGACCGAGTCGGTCTGGTACCATGCTGAAAACGAAAAGCTGCCGCGCCTGCTGTTCGTCAACAAGCTCGATCGCCTGGGCGCGGATTTCGGCAAGGTGGTGGATGAGATTCGCCAGCGCCTGACGAAGAAGGCCCTGGTGGTACAGCTGCCTATCGGCCACGAGGATGCCTTTCGCGGAATGATCGACCTGCTGGCATGGCGCGCCCTGTGCTGGCCAGCGGGGGTGTTCGACCCGCAGGAAGAGCCAGTCCCCGTGGAGTTACAGGATGCCGCCGCGGCGGCGCGCACCGTCCTGCTCGATGCGATCTGTGATACGGACGAAGCCTTGCTGCTACGCCGCCTGGAAGGCGATGAGCCGTCCGTGGAAGATTACCGCGCTGCCCTGCGGCGCGCCGTGATTGCCGGGGAGATCATCCCAGTCCTGTGCGGTTCGGCCAAGAATCACATCGGCATCCAACGCCTGCTCGATGCGGTGGTTGCTTACTTGCCTTCCCCCCTCCAGCGCCCACCAGCGGAACACACGTCGCGCGTCACGGATACTTTCTGCGCCACGGCCTTTAAAATCGTCTCTGACACCCACGTCGGGCACCTGACATGGGTGCGGGCCTTTGCAGGCGAACTGAAAACGGGGCAGTGGGTCTATAACCCGCGCACGCAAGCCAAAGAACGCGTCGACCGCATCTACCGCATCCACGCCAACCGCCGCGAGTTGGTCAATGTCATGCAGGCTGGCGACGTGATGGCGCTGGTGGGCGTCAAGACGGCCGTCACCGGCGACACGCTGTGCGATCCGGAACACCCGATCGAACTCGATCCATTTGTCTTCCCCGATCCGGTGATCACGGTGGCGTTATCGCCTGTCACGCCGGAAGAACGCGAAAAACTGCGCAGCGTGATGCGCCGCCTGTGCGAAGAAGATCCCACACTGCAAGCCGGTTACGACGCCGAGACTGAAGAAGAGACTCTCTCCGGGTTGGGCGAACTGCACCTCGAAATCGCCGTGGACCGTATGCGCACGGAGTTTGGCCTGGCCGCCAGGTCCAGCGCACCGCAGGTGGCCTATCGCGAGACCGTGCGCCAGAAGGCCACTGCCACCGGCGATTACCGCAAGCAGAGCGGCGGTCACGGGCATTTTGCCGTCATTCGCCTGCGGGTGGAGCCGCTGCCGCGTGGCAGCGGCGTGGAAATCGAGAACAAGGCCGCCGCTGTGGAAGTGCCGGAAGGCTTTGCCCGCAATGCCCAGGGTGGTATCCGTGAAGCGCTGGCAAAAGGCGTGCTGGCGGGGTACCCCGTCACGGACGTGCGCGTCACCATCACCGGCGGGCGCTACCACGAAGTGGACTCAGGCCCGATGGATTTTCACATTGCCGGTTCGATGGCCGTGCGCCAGGCGCTGCAACTGGCCCGCCCGGTGCTGCTCGAACCGCTGATGCGCGCCGATATCGTCGTCAACGAGGAATACCTGGGCACGGTGATGGGCGATTTCTCGCGGCGACGCGGGGATATTCAGGAGATTGGGCAGCGTGGTATGCGGCGCGTCGTCCACGGGGAAGTGCCGCTGGCGGAAGTGCGCGGCTACATCACCGACTTGCGCGACATGACCTCTGGGCGCGGCGATTTTGCCTTGGAATTTGTACGCTATGAAATTGTGCCCGAAACGTTGGCGCAGGAAATTATCGAGCAGCGGCAGGCGCGCGGCAAGGTGGTGAAACGTTGATGAAGGTGTTCCCTTGTCGCGGCCGATCGACTGTGGCAGTTTCCTGGCATGAAGAAGGGGCTGTCCTTCCTTATCGTTCGGACAGCCCCTCGCAAGCAAAGAGAAAAGAAACGCGGGAATTCTTCACGCGAAACCCGGAAGACCCAGAAACGCTTATTTCTGCGAGAACGAGGAGACGCGCACGGCCTGTAACATGTCATAAGCGGACGAACCGTCGGGCCGGTAGTCTACCAGCACGATCGCCCGCAGGTTGTTCCAGTCGACGCCGCTGAGAGCAGGTGTATCCAGGGAGTACGAACCGCTGGCGTCGTTGGCCAGCTCGGGCGAGATTGACACCGAGGTCACGGCGCGCACGTAGCGGCTGGTCAAGCGCTCGCCCCCCGGCGAAGCGAATTCTTCGTATACGATCACCCACACCTTGGCTGCATTGGCAGAACTGATGGGGATTCCTGAACGATTCGTTACGTCCACATCGAAGTGAAGTGTATCGCCCACGCGGTTGGCGGTGGCCGTGATTGCTGCCTGAGCTTCCCGGGCGAGCGCTGCATCCACCATGCCTTTGTACACGGAAGCAAAGTTGACGTAACCGTTGTTGATCTGGTTGCCGCTGTCTACCATGACCATCGGCAGCGTGACCGATCCGCCGCCGTAGGCGGTCCACCAAATGCTCTCACGTTGGGAAAAATCGTTGCTGTCGACATCGTATTCGATGAAGATCACGGGTTGGCTGGCGTAGTCTTCGGCCAGTTGTTCGACTGCCACACTGGCAGCCTGGGAAATGCCTCAAGTGTCCCTGAAAAAGGCTTCGAAAACCACCAGGCGTTCGTTGGCTGTGGCAGTTGCCGTGCCGACAAAGTTTTGTGCGACAGCGTTGGGCGGCAGGCTGATCGATAACGAGCCGGGCGTGAAGGTGTATCCGCCGAGGGTGGGGGTGAGCGTGTAGGCGCCGGCCGCCAGACCGCTCAATGTGTAATCTCCCGCGGCATTGGTCGTGGCGGTGTGCCCGGCGCCGTCGGCGATGGTGACGCCTTGTAATGCTGTGCCGTGATCGTCCACCACGTTGCCGGCGATCGAATAGGTGGTGGGATTGCTTCCACCGCTTCCTTTGAGCGCTACGGGTAGATAGACGAACGTGTTGGTCGGTGTGCTGCCGTAGTCCCAGCTGCTGCACGGATCGAAAACGTTCATCACGACCAATTCGGCGTGGTTCCAGGAGTGTTCGAACGGCCCCTGGTAAGGCCCACCCGAAGCTCGCCCGATGCCGAGGAAGCCTTCCCTGCCGGCCGGACCGCTGTTATCGTCGTATGGGTACCACAAGATGGCGTGGCGGTGCCCCCAACCGCTGCCGCTGTCGTCGTACATCCAGCCGTAAACGGCCTGTTCGATGGGCAGGGCGATCGGCGGAGCAGTCGAGACGAAGACATACAGATTCTCGGCGACGTTCAGGAAATCGTGGCAGGCGCCGATTGCCGGGTTGCCGTCGAGCCGCTGCCAGGGATCTTGCCCGTTGGCGTCGTGCCCCCAGGCGTCGTTATCCAGCAGGTACTGGGCATAGGTTTGCGCCACGGCGGTCACGTTGGCTTCCAGGCCGTGCAGGGGGGCGACCCCGCGATCGATGCGCTCCCGGTTGATCAACCAGAGCGCTTTTTCTCCATCGCTCATGCTATCCCACGTGGACTGATCGGGTAGCGCCAGTGCAGGCACCTGGCTGCCCAACTGGGTGTTTTCTGCCGTGCGGGCGTTGTTAAATGCCGCCTGAATATCGGCAACGCCGACGCCTTCCAATTCCCATTCGGTATCTGCATGGGGATCGGATGGATAGGCCCCGGGTGCCGAGATACCTGGCGGCGCAGCGCCGCGCGCCGTCGAGGTGAACAGGTAGAAAAGCCCGCCGGCCATGCCGATTGCCAGCAGCAACCCAACAGCCTTTTTTGCCAATCGAGAGTATTTCATAAAATCACCTCCAGAGAAAGTTTTTAAGGATTTCGGTCTCCCCTTACAGCCAGAAGTGCTAAAATTGTTCGCACAAGATTTTTGCCGTCCCTTTGCGGTGTAGACCCAAAAAACCGCCTGTTTTTAATCCTTCTCTAATTCTATGGTCTGGTTTTGATTGTGTCAAACGAGGGTAGTGAGAATATGAATTTGCGAACTTTCGATCAATTGTCTTTGCACTTTGAAACCCACGGTGATCCTGCCGCTCCACCCGTCTTCTTGCTTCACGGCATCGGCGCCGATCGCCAGATGTGGCAGCCGCAGGTTTCTTCACTGCCTGCGGCAGGATATTTTGTCATTACGCCGGACCTGCGCGGGCATGGCGCTTCCGAAGTTCCACAAGTTTTCCGGATCAGCGATTGTGCGCGTGACCTATGTGATTTGATAGACATCCTTTGTTTCCCCTGTGTTCATCTGATTGGTGTCAGCATGGGTGGGATGGTGGCGCAGCAATTCGTGGCTCAGTATCCTGAGCGAGCATCTTCACAGGTGATTGTGGACAGCTTGAGTGGCGTCACCCGGCCCGTAGAACGCTTCAATGCCTGGCTGG
Source organism: Chloroflexota bacterium (assembly GCA_049325275.1). Taxonomy (GTDB): domain Bacteria; phylum Chloroflexota; class Anaerolineae; order Anaerolineales; family UBA4823; genus CAIQJJ01. Next base: position 132,983 of record JBMOLU010000001.1, on the reverse strand, counting down.
CGGCTGTGTTGTTGCAGTTCTTTCCGGCCCGTGTTCAAGCCGGGCTAATTCGCCGCACTTACCGAAAATTGGGGCATGACGCTGCCGGGCAATACCTGGCTGCTTGCCTGTTAGAAATGCCGCCGCGCTGGCTGCTCGACGCACGCCGCGAAGTCAATCGTTTCAATATCCTGGCGGAACTGCCGAAAATGAACCTGCCTACGCTGGTCCTCGTTGGAGATGCCTTCGGCAAACTGGCGGTGGATATGGCGCGGACGACTGCCGAAAAAATCCCCGGCGCCCAGTTCCAGGTCTTGCCCGGGGGCGGCGATCCATCGAATTTGCTCGTGCCGTCCGAATTTGATCGGGCAGTTCTCGCTTTTTTGGCGGCGCAGGCGAAACCAGAAATCTGATTTGAAATCGAGGAAAAGATGACGACTCCTGTCCCGGTGACCCACTCGCTTCCCGATCCGCAGGCGCTGTTGGCCGGTGTCCTGGCGGGTTATGATTTGGGAGAATTTGTCGACTGCCGGCTCTGGTATGCTGGTGTCAACGATACCTACCTGGCCCGAACCGCCGCCGGCGCGCAGTACATTCTGCGGCTGTACCGTTCGCGCTGGCGTTCGCCGGCCGATGTCGGTTATGAAACCGATGCGTTGAATCATCTGCATCAGAAGGGCCTTGCCGTGGCCTATCCCCTGCCGCGGCGCGATGGCAGCTGCGTGCATGCTTTGCGTGCGCCGGAGGGCGACCGCCTGGCCGTGCTGTTCACCTTCGCCGAAGGGAAAGAGCCGTCCTATGAGGCAGACCCGGCAGACAAATCTTTCCGCTACGGCCAGGCGGTCGCCCGCATCCACCAGGCCAGCGACGACTTCACCAGCCCATATCTACGCCAGCCATTGGACCTTGATTTTCTGTTTTTCTATCCGCTGAAGGCGATGCGGCCCTTCTTGGCGCACCGCCCGGACGATTTTGCCTTTTTCCAGGCTTATGCCGAGAAGATGGTGCAGCGGTTAACAGATTGGCCTGCCAGTGCATTGGATCAGGGTTTCTGTCATGCCGATTTGCAGGGCTATCACGCGCATATCACTGATGATGGCACGCTGACCTTTTTCGATTTCGATTGCTGCGGGCGCGGTTTTCGCGCCTACGACATGGCCGTCTTTCGCTGGTGCGCGCGGCTGAGCGAAAAAGAGCCGATCTGGTGGGAGCCTTACTTGCGCGGCTACCGGGAGGTGCGCCCGTTGCGCGATGCTGATGTGCAGGCCATCCCTTACTTTGTCGCCGCCCGCTACTTCTGGCATATCGGCCTGCACACCGGCAACGCCTACGACTGGGGCTACGGCTGGCTCAACGACGGTTACTTCGACCGCGCCATCAAGAATCTGAAAGCGGTACAGGCAGATTACGGTTTCGAAGCCTGACAGGGAGAACTCATGAACCGAGAAAGGCTGCTGATCAACTGGGTTTACTACCATGCCATCGGGCACACCATCGAGGCGCTGCGCTATGCGCACAACTGGCGCACGGCAAACCCCCACCTGGAGATTGCCATTGCGCTCAATGCCCGCGCCGGCGTCGAACTGGCGCAGTGCGTTCCGGGCGTCGATTGTGTTTACCCGGTGGAAGTTGGCGAGTTCGAGACACCCAATGGCCAAGGCAAGCCACTCGAACAAATCCCTGGTGAGTGGGATTACTATGTCGTCGACCCACGCCACAAGCATCCGATGGGATGGGATGCTCTCGACCATTGTGAGCAGGCCATGCGTGCCCACATTCAGGCAGGTTTTGTCGCCGATGACTGGGATTCCTGGAGTAGGCTGCCCTTGCATGGCGTGGCCGTTCCGTTAGCCTTCTGCCTGCCGCTGGCGGCGCGTAAATTCGCCAAAGATTTTTTGGCCACGCCGCATAAAACACGCATCACCTTGCTATTTGGTTCAGGTGCAGAGCCTTCGCGTACGCCTGCTCTCAACTTCTGGCGCAGGTTGATCGGTGAGCTTATCGAAGCATTTGGCGATGTCGAAATCATCCTGCTCGGTGCCAGCAAGGCCGGCCAATCGATCACGCAGGGGATTACAGCAGCGGACGTCGACGGCCTGTTGAAAGAGTTCCCTCAGGCACGGAACGGTTTTGATCTTGGTCTGCTCAACCAACTGGCGCTGGCCGAGTGCTGCCAGTTGCATATCTCGCCGCATACCGGTATGTCCTTTGCGATTCAATGTGTGGGCGTGCCCTGGTTGGTGATTTCCGGCGGCGATGTAGCCGAGAACGTGGTCAACGGCGTGCCGTTTGCCAGCATCTACCCGGATTGTGCCTTCTACCCCTGCGGGCCGTGGTTTGCACCGCAGAAAAACCCCATGTTGCCCGAATGCGTTGCCCGCCGCGAGAAAGGCGAGGCTTTCTTGTGCCTGTCCGAATCTGCGCTGGAGCCGAAATTTCCCCAAATCCACGCCGCTGCACGGGCGCTGGTAAACGAAGCGTGGCCCTATTTCGACTGCGTTCAGCACCACTACCGGGCCATGTTGCCGCGCCTGGGCAAACAGGATGGTGAAGCTTTTTTGGATGGTTGGCCCTCTGTGTTGTCGCAAACCTTCGTTTTTCCCGGTAAGAAGTAAGAAAGGTGATTTTCTCGTGTCTACTTTAATCCACCAGCGTGTTGCTGCTGCTCATGCAGGCACGAATCCGACCGTCATTTGCCGCATGCCTTCCGGTTGGGCCGTCCTGGGCGACGCCCAGTTTTTACGCGGCTATTCCCTGCTCCTTTCGGACCCGGTGGTTCCGAACTTGAATGCCCTCGGTAAGGCTCAGCGCCAGCAGTTTCTTTACGATATGAGCGTAATCGGCGACGCCTTGCTGGAAGTGACCGGCGCCTTCCTGGTTAACTACGAAATTTTAGGCAACAGTGATGCCGCTTTACATGCCCATATCTTCCCGCGTTACCAGGACGAGCCAGAAGAACGGCGCAAGGGGCCGGTTTGGCTTTATGAACGGGAGATCAGAAATTCAAAACCTTTCGTTCTGGCACGCGATAAACCGTTGATGGAACAGCTTTTGGCGGCTATTCAACATTATCAGGAGTAGCTGAGTGAGTCAAAATCCCAATATGTATGCGGTAGAAGCACACATCGCCGAAATTTACGATCAGCACGAGACCTATACCGATGATTTGGCACTAATCCGGAAGTTGATCGGCCATCGAAAGGGTCTGCGCATCCTGGAGCCGTTTTGTGGTACGGGACGCCTGCTGATCCCGCTGTCTCAGGATGGGCATACGCTGATTGGGCTGGATCAGTCGCCTGGCATGTTGGCCCATGCTGCCAGTAAGATTCCGCCTGATGTGCGGGAGCGGGTTACACTCAAGGTTGCTGACGTTCTCGAGACACCCTGGCCGGAGATTTGTGATCTGGTTGTGCTCGGCGGTAACTGCCTTTACGAGCTGGCAACTTTGAGAGAGCAAGAGGCCGTCATCTGTTCTGCCGCTAAGGCTCTCAAGCCCGGTGGTTATGTTTACGTGGATAACAACCATATGGAAGGTGATCTCGATCGATCCTGGCAGGTTCCTGGCGTGCACGTTGGTTTTCCAACGGGTATTTGTGCCGATGGCACGCGGGTCGAATCGACCACCGAGACGATTTGGTTTGATGTACCCGCCCGGCTGGCGAAGTTCCGCCGTTCCACCAGGGTTACGCTGCCTGATGGGAAGGTGCTCGAAAGCGAGTACATCCAGCAGAAACACCCGGTGAGTGCCGGCGAGATGCGTACCTGGCTAGAGCGGTATGGCTTGATCATCGAACAGTTTTTTGGTGATCGGGTGCAAAACCCCTACACCCCTCACTCGCCACGCGCTATCTTTTGGGCAAGAAAAGCATGAGCCAACTGCTGTCTTCTGACATACTCGCTGCTGTCGGCATTGATCCTGGGAAAGTAAAAGACACGCTTCTCTTACGCCAGAAAGCCAGTCACAGGGTTTACCGCCTGGTTTGCCAGGATGCCCGCTATATTCTCAAATATTTCGCTCAGCCCAACGGGGCCGAGTTGAAAACCTATGCCTTGCTCGAGACCCTGTGCGTTCCCACGCTTCCTGTCTACGCCCGTACCACCCACGCCCTGTTGCTCGAAGACCTGGAAAGCAGCCCTCGATGGCGGCTGGCAACCGATTTCGATATGGAGCAGGCCGAGATCGGCCAGGCCGTTGCAGGCTGGTATTTGCAATTGCACCGCGCTGGGCGGAAATTATTTTCCGAAAATGCATTGCCTCCAGAATTTCTACATCCCTGGATCGATGTGATTACCGCTGAAAGCCTGGCGATGGCGGTGACGCGCTTGGATTTGGCTGACGCGCCTGGTTGGGAAACGATTTTGGAGCATGTGGCGATGCTGAAAAGCCGCTACCATGCCTTCCCGCAAACTTTGAATTACAGTGATTTCGCGGCTGAAAATCTGGCTCTATCATGCGATGGGCCCCTGCAGGCCGTGGTTTTTGACTATGATTGTTTCAGCACTGGCACGGTTTACAGCGATTGGCGCAACGTAACCTATGCACTGCAGGGAGCTGCGCGTCAGGCATTCGTAGATGCGTATGGTTCAGTTAACCCGCGAGAAAAAATGCTGGATGAGCCGCTCTCAGTATTAGAAGGCCTGGTCGTTGCTGCCCAACGTGAACGTATCCCTGCCTGGGCTTTGCCGCTGCTCGAAACAGGGAAAAGCGGCCAACTGGTGGAAGACATCCTCCATAGGAGTACCTCTTGAAAACAGAACCAGACATCACCAAATCAGCCCTGATCGCATTTCTCCGGGATGAATTTGGTATTCCTGTCAACCGCCTTGACTTCTGGCCCTCCTTCTGGACGTCTGCCTGCTATATTGTCTATGCGTCAGATGGAATGCGATACTTTCTCAAGTTAACACCCGAAAATTACACCCTCACAATTGCCAGCGATCCCGAGTTTTACCTGCCGCTAACTTACGAACTATACAAGCAGAACATCTTGCCGCGCATCGCCTATCCCTTCCCGGCGCGTGATCAACGTTTCATCCGGCTCTTTGAAGGCTTTCGCGCCATTTTGTTCAATTACATCGAAGGCGAAACGGTTGGCTTTGGAATGTGGCCGGAAGGCCTCGTAACACGCCTGGCGGGGCTGGTAGGAAAGCTGCACCGTAGTATCCGTCAAATCAGCCCATCATGTACGCTGGGGCACGTGATGGAAGAATACTTTCACTTGATTTTCGAGTGTGATTTACGGCGCAACCTGAATCAACTAGAACGCGTTACCGCCACGGAGCGGCCTGGCATTCGCAAATTGGCTGCATTGCTCCTGCCTCGTAAGGATACATTGCTCGGCTTGCTGGCGCGCACCCATGAACTGCAAACCTACGCCATTGCCGCAAAGAAGCCCAAGGTCTTCTGCCACACCGATTTGCATGGCGGCAACCTGATGCTCGACCCATCCAGCGACGTATACATCATTGACTGGGAAGGTGCTATCCTGGCCCCGCCGGAGCAGGATTTGTTTTTCTTCGCCTGGAAAGATGATTTCTGGCAAAACTTCCTGCCTGCCTATGAAACCGAGTTTGGCCCGGCCCAACTCGATAGCAAAATTTTTGGTTTCTACTTCTATCGCCGCAACCTTGAAGACCTGGCCGATTGGGTCAACCGCATTTTGCACCACAATACCACCGCCGAACAAGACGCCGAAGACCTGTACGGCATCGAAAGGGATTGTCTTTCTGGCTGGCCTTATCTGGAGGAAAATATCCGGCAGATTGAAACTCGGCTGCGGGAACGTTTGACACATCCTTGAAGAAAGGATGCTATTCCGGCACTGCCGGGAAGGGGTGCCGCATTTGGGGGTTGTGTACTGTACACCACCTGCCGAGGGTGGCCGGAAATTTGATATTCGTGCGTGCGAAGCACGCATGAATATCAAATTTGGGTTTTTCCCGTGTGCTGCAACCTGGTTGCCTGGCACACGCACAACCTCCAAATGCGGGAATTCTTCACGCTAAACCCGGAAGACCTAGAAATGATTTTGACTCGATCCTGACAGATCTGTAAGCTCATCCATAAATCTGTTTGGACTCCCGTGGTGCGGCGCCTCTATAATTTTCGTTAGTGAGGTGTCATCATGCGGAAATCACATCAGGCGATTGCATATCAAGTCACCACCAGCAAGCCATCTTGGGACTGGCTGCGGCTGGGCCGGACGGCGGGGATGCGTTCGGCGGAAATCGTTGCCGGTTTGCGCACCCTGCCCCTGGCTTCGACGAAGGATGAAGCCCTCTCCACACCCATGGGGCGTTGGTTCGCTCACCTGCTCATCAACTTGACGAACGATGCAGCAAGCATCAACGCCACTTCAGGCCGCCATATTTGCATGACGCATCTCGCCCTGCAGGCGCTAAATCATGGTTCAAGCCCGCGAGTGATTGTCGAATTGGCTGCAGGTTTCAGCGCACGCGGCTTGCAGTTGGCGCAGGCTTTCCCGCAAGCGGATGTGATCGAGGTCGATTTGCCCGATGTCGTCGAAGCCAAATCGGCGCGCATCGCGCGCTTGACCGGCGGCAATCTTCCCGGGAACTTGCGTTGGGTAAGCGCCGACCTTTCTACGGTGCAGTTGGAACAGGTCCTTGGCGTGCAAAAAGTCGATCTGGTGATTGCCGAAGGGGTGCTGCCTTATTTTCCCCCAGCTTTGATTACCCAGGTGGCCGTTTCCGTGCAACAGAACCTGGTCGAGAACGGCAGATTCATTGCCGACGTGATTTCTACCCAGGGGTGGCGGGAAACAGAAAACAAGTCGAAACTGGCCGTCTGGTTGCTCAAACGCCAGATCGGAAAGTTCAAAGGAAAGGCAGAAGAAAGCGCTCAGGCCCGGCAGTGGTTCGAAGAAGCCGGTTACCGCAAGGTAACGGCTTATCCACTGTGTGAGTTGGCGGCAAAGTTCGTGCCCAACCTGCCGGTAGCAGATGTGTCTTTCATCGTCGAGGCGCACAAGGGAGAGTCAACAAAAGGATGACCGCAACTGCGACGGTAATGAAGATGTACGGAAGATCTTCAGACTGCACGGACTTCACAGGTTGAGGGGATACGGTCTGTGAACTTATTCGGAGGAGAGTTATGGAACCCCGCATCAAAGAACGTTTCAACGACGACATTTTGAAAGAAGCCATGGCGCGTTACGCCATTGCCGAGGGACAGATCGAACTGCTCGACGGTTTCGAGAGTTTTCTGTTCGAGTTTACCCGCAATGGGCAACCTGGCATCCTGCGTGTTGGTCACAGCCTGCGGCGTACACCGGCGCTGATCCAGGCCGAGGTGGATTGGATCAACTTTCTTGCGGCGGGCGGCGCCGGGGTGGCCAGGGCGCTGCTTTCGGCGCGCGACAACCTGGTAGAGGCGGTGGATGACGGCCACGGCGACCAGTTTTTGGTGACCGCTTTTGCCAGGGCGCCTGGTGCCCACGCGGGCAAGGACGAATGGACTGCGCCGATGTTCGAGTGTTATGGGCAACTGATCGGCCGCCTGCACGCCTTGAGCAAACGCTATACCCCGCCCCATCCTGACTGTGTACGGTATCACTGGGATGACGCCATCAATATGAGCGTCGAAGAATTCATGCCCGAGGGCGATGACGAAATCCGGCAGCACTTTCGCGCCCTGCTGGCTCGCCTGAAGGCGCTGCCGCACACTGAGGAAGGCTACGGCATGATCCACCAAGACGCACACGGCGGCAACTTCTTCGTCGACGCGAACGGCCAGATCACCCTGTTCGATTTCGATGACTGTTGTTACGGCCACTACATTTATGATCTGGCAATGGTAATCTTTTACGCCCTCGTCAACCGCGATGATGCCCCTCAGTTTGCCGCTCACTTTCTCTCCCCGTTTTTGCGGGGATACCGGCGCGAAAACCGGCTTGACCCTACCTGGTTCAAAGAGATTCCCCATTTCCTGAAACTGCGTGAGATCGATCTCTATGCCGTCATCCATCGCAGTTTCGGGCCGGGTCCTTATGGCGAGGACGCCTGGCTGGCACGTTACATGGACGGGCGCCGGGAACGGTTGTGCAGCAACTTACCTTTTGTTGATTTCGACTGGGAAGGTTTGGCCGATGCGCATACGATCCGTGACGGCCCACGGTCCGGTTAACTGCCCGGCAGTACATTGGGTGTACAAAATACCCGCACGCCGCTGCCTAACCAAACTGTGATCTGTGGGCGCTTGCCTTTTGTTTGTTCCTTCGCGATAATAAAGCGGTAGTGCTAACCACCTGGGAGTCGATGCAATCGGGTGGCAGGATGCTTTTCTGAAGGGAAACATGATGAGTACTCAAATCCCCACATCGAAAAAAGTTAATGTCGTCGTCATTGGTGGCGGTGGCGGGGGGCTGTGTGCGGCCATTGCCGCCGCCGAAGCGGGCGCTGAAACGGTTACCCTGCTCGAAAAACTGTCTTACCTGGGTGGCGATACATTGCGCTCGGACCAGATCATCTCGGCGGGTGGCACGCCGCTGCAAGCGCAGGCAGGCATTGTGGATACGCCACACGCCTATATGATCGATCACATTGCAGGCGGGCGCTATAAGAGCGATTTGGTGGTGGCTGCGACGTTAATCCAGCATGGCGCGGCGGCCTGGGATTGGTTGGCCAACCATGGCTGTAGCTTTCCTGGCCCCGAAGCGTTGCACCAACAGCACGACCACACCGCCAAACGCAGCGTCAAGCTGCAACCACCGGGAATGGTGCCTGCTTTGAAGCAAACTGCACTGGCATTAGGAGTAAAAATCCTGTTCGAAACCGCTGCAACGGGCTTGCTGACCGCAAATGGCGCCGTCGTCGGCGTGCAGGCCGAGCAGGCCGGCCAGCCGGTAACGTTTAATGCCGATGCCGTTATCCTGGCAACCGGCGGATTCGGCCGCAATCCGCAAATGGTCAACGAAAGCTGCTACGCGCTGCGTGAGGCGGTTTCCTGGAACTCCCCCGGCAACACCGGCGACGGCATCCGCATGGCGCAGGAATTGGGGGCCGCCGTGATCGACTATCCTGACCTGCCCTTGCGCGCCTTCCGTGTTATCCAGACCGGTTCGGATGTGCGTAATAAGGTCCTGCACCCAACATACCTGATGGCCCAAACCCGTGGCTTGGGCGCCATTTTGGTTGCGACGGATGGCAAACGTTTTTACGACGAGATGGGCCGCAGCAACGAGATCGTACAGGCAGCCATCGCGCGTGGGCCGGTCTTCTATAACATTTTCGACAGCCGCATTGCCACCCCCTCTCCCTGGCTGCCGGAAAAGACGTTCGAAGAGCAGTGGGCCAGCGCCGTGAACGATGGTATGGTCGGTGCGCAGGCAGACAGCCTGGCCGATCTGGCCCATGCGATGGGCCTGCCGGCTGCTGATCTGGAGCAAACCATCCAACGCTGGAACCAGGATGTCACCGCCGGCACGGATACCGAGTTTGGACGTGCTACAAACCTGGGCACGATCGAGCAGCCTCCCTTCTATGCCATGCGTTTCAAGCCGGCCATCGTGCAAACCTTGGGCGGCCTGCGAATCAACGAGGAAACACAAGTCTTGACCGGTGACGGGCAGGCCATTCCGGGCCTGTACGCCGTTGGCCAGGTGACGGGCGGCGTGCACGGCGCCGACTACATCGGCGGCAGTTCGCTGCTCGAACTGGTCGTATTTGGCAAAATTGCCGGCGAAAACGCCGTTTTGCTGGCTGCATAAGTTTCTGTAATCTCGATCGGGGTACGCCCCTCAACAGCGCGTTCGCCAAACGGATGCGCTGTTTTTTGCGCTTGCGCTATCGGCCTTTCCACATTTTAATTTCTAACCCTCAACCTTCGATATGTCCACCTTTCAACTCCCCACCCTCCTCTCCTTGCAAGAAAAACCTGCTCCCTTTACCCCCGGTGAACCCCTTTTTTGGGATGATCCCCACATCTCGGCTCAACTGTTGGCAACCCATCTTGATCCAAACCAAGAAGCTGCCAGCCGTAACCCAGGGTTCATCGAAAGCGCTATAAAGTGGATCACAAACACGCTAAATTTGCCGCCTGGCGCGGCGATCCTCGACCTGGGTTGTGGCCCCGGCCTGTATGCTTCTCGCCTGGCCTACCAGGGGTTTCAAGTCACCGGGGTGGACTATTCCCGCCGCTCGGTCGAGTATGCCACCGAATACGCGCGTCAGAATGGGCTTGCCATCACCTACCGTTACGAAAACTACCTTGAACTGCGCGATAAAAACCAATACGATGCTGCCCTGTTGATCTATGGCGATTTCTGCCCGCTTAACCCAGAACAGCGCGCCACGCTGCTTGCCAATGTGCGCCGTGCGCTCAAACCCGGCGGCCATTTCGTGTTGGATGTTTCCACCCGCCAGCACCGCAAGAAGTACGGCAACCGGAAAAACTGGTACGCGGTCGAGACAGGTTTTTGGAAGCCCGGCCCACATCTGGTGTTGGAAGATGGTTTTGATTACGCGGATGAAGAACACCCGGCCGAACAGGCCATCTGGCTCGACCAGTATGTCGTCATCGAATCCGGCGGCAAAGTGTCCGTTTACCGCAACTGGTTCCAGGATTACACCCCCGAAACGATTACGGCCGAACTGGAAGCCGGCGGTTTCGCCGTCGAAGGCCTGTGGGGCGATCTCACCGGGCAGCCTTACACCCAAGCCAGCGAGTGGATCGGGATCGCGGCGCGGGGCAAGGCATAGCCCTGATCTCGCAAGACGTTTGGCCGGCTATGCGGGCGTCAGCCAGGCAGCCTTTACACCGCGTTTACCCGCCAGAAAAGACGGGTCCTTCATGGCCGCATCCCACTCGGATGGCACGTAACAGTACGGGAGTTCGCGTTCGTAAACGTATGCCAGTTTGGGGCCGTGCCAAATCTCCGCCATCTTTTCATGGTTGAGATTGCCTACAACGGCATGGGTACAGCGGCTGCAAGCTCGAACGTCCAAGTTCGGATCGATGACGACCTGCGTAAAGCCCGCCACGCAAGGCGCCCCGGTTGCGCTGTACTGCGGGGCTTTGCACTCGTCAACAGGCAGGCTGATCTGGAGTTCATGTGCGGTGCGGGTCTCTTGAAGCCTTTCCCAAACCGTTTGCATATCGGGTTGTTGCGAACGAAGATACTGGTCATGCCGTTCGAGAAAAGGTACCGGCTTGAACGGCATGATGTGAAAGTGCTTCGTCAGGTGTTTCGACGCCACCACCGTACGGACCACTTGCTCGATGTTTTGCGATGTGACGACGATGGCAATGGTCAGTGAAACCCCCACGGCCTTGAGGATCTCCAGGTTTTGGAGAACCTTCAACGCCATGCCGCGCGTCCTGTCGTTTGTGTCCGGGTCGATGGCATCCAACGATACCTGCATCGGGAAGAATCCCTTTGCGCTGATGATCTCGCGGATGCAGGCCAGGTTCTCTTTCCTCAGAATCGTGCCGTTGCTGAGCACGGTTGTGTACATGAACGCACGGTGCGCGTGCCGCAGGATGTCGTTGATGTGCGGGTGCATGAATGGTTCTCCGCCGCTGAGCGTCAGAAAGAATAGGTTCTGTGCTTTGAGAATTTCGACTACCTTTTCGAAGTCGGCGATTGCCATGTGCTCATGCTTTCGCGGCTGAAAATAACAGTATGCACAAGTAAGGTTGCAAACTCCTGTGACGTTCACCGTGGCCCACAACGGGCTGCCGGGTCTTTTCGTGGCCAATGTACGCCTCCTTTGATCCGTAGCGGTTTTACCGGCGTGCAACCATCAGGCCGCGCGTGTTTCCGGCGTTTCGGAAATCTGGGCCAGCAGCTTAAAGATGGCCTCTGCTTTTACGCCATACTCGCGTGTTACCTTTTCCAGCCCGGTGCCTTCCTGCAGGGTCATCAGGGTTTTGTAGGCCTCGTCGTCCAGCTCGAAGACGCGGTTGGTATCGGGATTCCAAAGCAGCGCGCCAAACTCTTCCTTGCGGATATACCAGCTCGTCCAGTCTTGCTTTCTTGTAACCAAGTCGCTGCGGTTGATGACTTTGCTGAAATCGAGAATGCAACAGAATCCATCGCAGCAAAGCGTCCATGCGGCTGCGTCGCCGATGCGCTTGAATTCTTCCAGGTTCTTCACCCCATCGATCATGTCTTGATGCATTTTTGCCAAATATAACTTTGCTTCCATGACAGTTTTCTCCTAACCCGCATAAGGCGGAATAACCGAAAAGCGTTTTGTTTCCACATCGACAACCCATGCTTGGCGGAACGAAAACCGTTAAGAATATTCTTTTGTCACCTGTACCAATCGCTGTATTCTATGAATCCCCTTCACTCGCCCGGGCGCCGCTTGTGTATCGGTTGCGCGGGCGTGCTTGTTTTGGTTCTCCCGTTTCGATGGGGAGGGCTTTCCCGCCGTTGGTGGGAGAACCATATCACTATTTTACAGCCCGTTGAGGAGCATTGCCGCAGGAATGCGTTGGAATAGGATGGGAAATGGGTTGGAAACGTTGCATTTGGGTTGGTGGACTCTCTGTCGTCGCCCGGCTGTTAGTACCCTGTTTCATCCATCAACGCTTCAGCGACGATTTGCCGCTGCTGTGGCAGCATATTTTCAGGTAGCGCCTGGGGCGAAAAGAAGTGTGCCGACAGCACTTCGCTGGTTTGTAGCTGCATCTTTGTTTCTCCCACCACACTCGCCTGAAAGAAGGCCTCCAGGCGCAGTTTGTAGCCGCTGACGACGCGTACCAGTCGCACCTCGCTCACCGTCAGCCCGGTTTCTTCCCACACTTCACGGGCGAAGGCGGCTTCGAGTTCCTCTCCGCTGTGAACGATGCCGCCGGGCAGCCCCCACACATCGGGGACCCAATGACGGTGACGTTGCAGTAACACTCGGCCCTGGTTGTCCAGTACGATGCCGGCCACGCTGACCATGAACTTGCTGTTGAGCAACCATAGCAACCGCCATTGCCATTGGCCGCGCATTCGCCGCCAGAGTCGAAAAAGGAAGTCAAGGAACAACAGGTTCACGCTTCTTTGAGCAGGTGGCTGACCAGCAGTTTAATGAAAAAAACTGTCACGAACCATTCCATCCCTCGTGTGGCAGGGAAGCCATAGTCTTCCAGAAGTACTGCACCAATAACGAGCAAGAGCGCTACGGGACGTTGCAAATTGAGGGGGCTAAAAATGATCATCAAACTGGCTGCTAATAAGTAGGCGTAAAAGGCCCCAAAGTAGGCCCAATCCAAATTGCGAAAGAGCCATGTCACCAAAAACAATTGGATGGCATGTACGGCGATGAAGCCAAGATGCTGCCGCCAGGTCTGGCCGGGGCGATGGTACCAGCGTTTGGCGGTCGCCGTGGCATTCGTGGCAACGCCGCCCACCAGATCGAAGGCGAGCAGCATGCCAACCAGGTATTGCCAGAAACTCCATGGCAACCCCTGCCAGCGCGCATAGCAAAGCAACGCCAGCCCGCCGGCTATCGCCGGGAGCATGATCAACCAAAATTCGGGGCGCGTTTGGCCGGGACCGACGAATTTATCCCATTCGCCGAGAAGCCCGCTACGCGGCTCAGGAAGGTGATCGTTCATGATTGTTTGCATCGAACACTCCATTATTACACCAGGGTCGTACAATCAGAATAGTGCGAAACCAAAAAACGATGGAGGCATCCATGAAAGGTGCAATTTTTTATCACTCGAGTTCTGGAAACACTCGACTTGTCTGCCGGTTCCTGATCCACAATTTGAAAAGCGTTCCGTTTGACCTGATCGACATTGTTCAGCAGGACGCTCCGCATCCGGGCGCTTATGATGTGGTCGGTTTTGCCACCTGGACCTATCATCTGGGCCTGCCACCGCGTTTTCATCAGTTCTTGCAGGCTTTACCAGCACAACCCCAACAGCCGGCTTTTCTGCTCAGCACGTTCGGCATGATGCCCGGCCGGGCGCTCTGGCAAATGGAACGCTTGCTAACGGCCAAAGGCTGGCTGGTGCTGGGCGGTCACTCGTTATGGGTGCCTGAAAACTATCCACCGTTCATTGTCAAAGGCTGGGCCAGCGCCGAGGCGCCTGCGCCAAAAGAACTGGACCAATTCAGGTCATTTGTCGCCTGGCTCGATCAGCAAATGATAGCTATCTGTGGCCGGCAAGCCCCTGAGCGGGCACCGATCAAGGTCGGGTTGCTCAACCGCCTATTGCCTGTTTCCACGCCGCAGAAGGCTCGCCGGAAAATGGGATGTTTGCACGTGGATGCCAGCCTGTGCGATGGCTGCGGCCTGTGCCAGGCGGCCTGCCAGTACGAGGCGATTGCAATGTCCACCACGCCCGTCTTCCGACCGGACCGCTGCCATGCCTGTTGGGCGTGCTTCAATCACTGCCCGCAGCGGGCCATCTTTACCGAGAAAATCCGTGGGGTGGGGCAGTATGCTGCGCCAAGCCCAACGTTTGTTGCCAAACTGACCATACCCGTCTGACCGCTTCCGGAGAGATTTTTGGTGTGAGACTTGCCTGCGTTCTCTCAACGTTAAAGTGTTGTGCTCATCGATTCATTTCTGTTCAACGGGAGTCAGTGCGATGATGGGAACTACCCCGGCCAAAAAGCGCACGTCGGCTTCGCTGCCGTCGGTGCGGTAGCCAAGGAGACCCGACAGCGTGCGCAAGGCGGCGGGGTGGCGGCGGTTGTAGTCGAGCATGATCTCGGTGGCCTGCGGCAGCGGCAGGCGTTCGGCGTGAACGTTCATGCGTTGGTTGCCTACCTGAATCGTGATGTCGGGATGGGCCATCAGGTTCTTGTACCAGTCGGCCTTTTCGCCGAAACCCGAGGCGACAAAATAAGCGCCCATTGCCTGATCGTAATGCACGACTTCCACGACCGCCTGCCGCAGTTGGCCCGACTTGCGCCCGATGTGTTTGAGCAGTACAAAGCGCCTGCCCAACAGGCCGCCCAATCCCAGGCGGTAGAGCCAGAGCGGCGCCCGCCAGGCCAGCCGTGCCAGGCCGCGTGGTGAGTGGACTTCTTTGATTTTCTCTGCCAAGAGTTAACTCCTTTCGCTGTTCTCCAGGAAACGCAGGATCTCATCGGCTGCTTGTTGCGCCCCGTCGCTGCTTCGCATCAGCTTCTGGATGCGCTGTGCATTGCGGCGGTAACTTGCCGCTTGCGCGACGGCTTCGATCCCGGCGAGGAGCGTTTCTTCATCCAAACCTTTCAGCGGCAGCCGCTTGCCTGCGCCGGCGCGCACGATCAGTTCAAGATTGCTCTGTTGCTCGAATTGAAGCGCTACACCGACGATGGGGGTGCCTGCCCAAAGCGCAGTCTGCACGGTGCCCTGGCCGCCATGCGTGACGGCGATGTCGGCCATTTCGTTTACCTGGGGGGCGGGCAGGTAACGGGTGGCAAAGACGTTCTCCGGCAGCGGTTGCAGTTCGGCAGGGTCCAGGATGGACGTGGTGGCGATAACCACGTTGTGTTTGCACGTACGCAGCGCATTCAGCACTTTTCGTAAAACCGGCGCCGGTGTCGAACTTCCCATGGCGCAGAAGACTTTCAAGCCCGGGCGGCCGAATACCCGCCGGACTTCCTCAGGCACCGGCAGCGGCAGGTGGGCGAAGATGGGGCCGACGTAGCGGTAGCCTGGCGGCAAGTGGGTTGCGGCGACGCCGGTCAGTTCTGGCAGATCGGTCAGGAGGGTTAAGTCACCCTCGAGCAGTCCGAACGTAGAACGGAACCGGGGTAGGCCATAAGCTTTGGCGACGCGGTTGAAACTTCTGACTCCGAAGCTTAATCGCAGGGCAAGTGCATTTATCAGCTTATTTTTCCAGGATTGTGGCAGCCTGCGCGTCAGCCAGTTTTCGAATATTTCGGGAAAGACCGCCAGGCCACGTTGAAAGTAAGGCCGTGTGCCTGCCATGGGCAGCAGGTAAACCAAGGGCACCCCGGCCGCTCTTGCTGAGAGAATGCAAGGCAGATTCATCCCGGCGTAGACGGCTGCCGGTTGGAATGTGTGCAACGCCTCGACTTCCGCCGATACATACGCCGACAATTCGGTCACATCGAAGAACTGCCCGAAGCGTCTGCCCTGGTCGATGTCCATCAAATAGGCGTTCTTTTCCGGCGTAATCAACGGGGATAGCTTCGTAAGCGGAAAACCTGCCTCCGTGATGCGCCCTTCGTGCGTGCCGCCGTGCGTGAAAAAGCGAACTTCCACGCCGCGGGCAAGCAACGCTTTGGCGATTTCGATGGCGCGCGTCGTTTCGGCCAGGTTGTAGGCGTAGGCAAAAAACGCTATTCGGGTGGGTATCATCGAGCGTTTCTCTTGGGCCAGAAGGCCCCGGTGTGTTTACAGTATGCGGCATAGGCATCACCGTAGCGCCAGAGCAGATCCTGTTCTTCGGCAAAGCTCATCATCACGAAAATGGGGAAGTAGATCAACGAAAAGACCGCCAGGAACGGCGAGTTCAGCAGAAAGGCAATCGCCAGCCAGCCGAAGACCTCGCCTGCCGCCTGCGGGTGGCGGATTTTGGCGTAAATGCCGCCATACATCGTATGCTCTTTTTTCGGGCGCAGCGCTTCTTCGCCGGCGTCCCGCAGGCCGATGAACATCAGCGTCAGGGTAGGGATGGCGATGGCCACCGCCATCACGGCCGATACCCACCACGGCCAGGGAAATTTTTCAGGCAGCGGTGTTTGCAGCGGGTAAAAGACGTAAACGATGTAGTTGATCACTGTGATGCCTTCGAATACACTGGCGATGAGCCGGTCTCGGCCACAGATGGTGTATGCTCTCGGCCCGAGGATTTTCTCGCGCGTGGCCGGGCTGGCGCTGAGCATGTAATAGTACAAAAACAGCAGCGAGGCAAGAATCAGGATAGCAAAATTAATCCAGGCAATCATGAAAAACTCCTTTGTTTTGTATCTTCTCCAAAAGAAGGGGAAAGTGGAACGTACACCCCATCCCCCATTTATTGAGAAGTTACTTTCTTTCTACTTACTTTGCCGGCAAGATGGGCCGGTTTCCGAACCGTGCCAGCAACAACAGGAAAAGAATGATCGCGTCGAGTAGCAACTCGAACCTGGTAAAGGGCATCAAGAAAGGCACCCACAAAATTGTTGTCACGCAAACGAGCACGGTCGTCCAAAAAGCCCACATGCGTTGCCGGAACATGCCCATGGCCGAGACCAACCGCAGCGAGGCAAAATACAGAAAGACCGGCAACATCAGGAGTGGTTGGTGCTCGAACAAATTCTCAAAAGTATCCAAACTGCAACGGCTTCTTGGATGATGGATGTGACCAAAATTGCAGCGCGTAAATGGGAATGTGCATCCATAAGAACCCGGCAATGTCACCGTCCATGCCGAAAACATCCCATTCCTTCCAATAGGCGGAGTCCATTTCGTGCAGAATGGTCAGGATAGTGTTGATCAGGTAGAGCCAGAGTAGGGTTTGTGCAAGCATACTGGCCTCCATGAAGATAAAAATGTTTGGAAAATCACCGCATCGTATTTCTCGTCATCATCAATGGCAAAATCAGCATGGGTAAGAAAACCGTATCTGCTAGGTATATCTTTTTTGCATGATCCATCCGATCGCCGGCACCTCGGGCCAAAGCATGATGTATCCAAGGGTTTGGAGCCAGTGTGATTGCAGGAAGCCCAACCCGTAGCCCTGGTAAAAGCCGCAGTACAGCAGGTCGAGCAGGAACACCCCCAGGGTGCCATAAACACAGAAGACAATGCTGGCAGCAAAGTAATTCTTTGGTTTGACGACGCGTAATCCCCAAAAGGTAAACGGGGGAATAAAGAACAACACAGTGCCAACAGCGATCAGGATTTTTACTGTTGGTGAGTAATCCAGGTAGTAATTTGACGGGATTCCCAGCGTCAAAAACAGAAGCCAGGCCAGAAAGCAGAGGCCCAATAAGAACGCGTGTTGTTTGCGGGACATTTTGCCTTACTCCTTGGCTATCGATACCGTCTGTTTGGCCTTGTTGAGCGGACAGTAAACGTTACCGCAAGCCCGGCAGACCATGCTGCGGGCCTGGATGCCGGCAACGCCGATCAAAACCCAAAAGGTGATCAGCGTCCCTGGCCGGCCCAACAAGGCCGGCTGGGGCCAGCCAACCAGCAAGAGTAGGGCAACGAGCATGGCGTAGACCTCGATTTTTGAATAGGGCCCTGGCCGCCGCTTGAAGAGCATGGCTGCCTTGCCGGGGAAAACATGCCCACAACGCGCCTTACAGGGACATTTGGCACAAAAGCTGTAGAGAACGACGCTTGAGCCAATCACACAAACGAACAGATATCCAATCCCGGCCCATAGAGCGCTTTGAAACATTGCCATAACGGCGAGCGCAATCGCAACACCTGCAAAAATGACACTGGTCACACCGTGAAATTTTAGATTATTCATTTTGTTCTCCCTGAACCAAACGCGCTGGAAAAGCCCTTAACCACGACGATCTGCTTTTAAAGCCCCTTTGGTCATCATCAAGGGGCCAAGAAAAAGAACCGCAAAAAATACCGTGATTGGGATGAACGTATTGCGTTGTATCGTTAACGTGAAAACCACATCTACAACGATCAAGGTAAGGGCTGAAATCAGGATACATTTCCAGGCCCAGGCTTCTTTTTTCTCCAGGCCATGCCTGACTACGTAGAATAGATTTACACCCCAAATGATGTGCAGCATGCCAAGAAAATCCCACGTAAAAATCTTGAAGTCCAAGGTGCCTTTCGAGAGCGCTTCGTTCTCCCAGAAGTTGGGGTCCATGAGCTGGTTGATAGGGGCAAACAGTGGTGTGTTACTGAAAAGGACGGCATAGATGCCAAGCACAATCAGCAATATGCCGGCGAACGTTAAAATTCTGCATCCTGTTTGATACATCTGACCGATCTCCTATCCTGTTATTCTTTAGGTTTTTCCCATGCCCTAGCCACCACCGGGTTACGGGCGAAGAACAGCGCCCGTACGCCCGGTTCCACATGGTTGAGCGGGCAGGCGAAATTCATGCAGTGGTTGCACAACCGCGTGTACAGTAAAGACCCAAACCCAACGATGCTCCCAACGAAGAGCGCCAGCAGCAACCACTGCATCCCCGCCAGGATGAACGCCAACGGGTATGCGGCGATCAAAATCCCGCCGGCGAAGAAGGTGATATTTTCACCATGCGTCATCGGGCCGGGGCGGTATTTCCACAGCTTCGGTGAACCATAGTTAGCCCAGCACTTGAGCGATGTGATGCCCGGCTCGGCATAATGCGGGCAGTGCGAGCACATTACCCGAATTTCGATGAAACCGAAGTAGCCGATGCACAGCACAATCCAGGGGATCAGCAGCCAGGCGTTGGTGCGCGCGATGCCGACGCCGCCAACGATGAACGGCGGGAAGGCAATCGCCAAAAAGCGCGCCAGGTCACTGCCGTGAAAATGGCAATGCAGGTGATTTTGCACCGGGCAGCCTTCGCAGTCGGCCGATGAACAGGTGGAGAGGGGCTTTTGCGGATCAAGAAACATGCCGTTCACGCTCGCCTCCGTATGTTTCGTTCAAAAACTGCGCCGCTCGCGATGGCCCGTCCCATTGGGCTACCACGGCGGCAAAGTCACGTGCTTTTTGTTTGGCCGTTTCGTCGTGGAGCAGTTTGTTGATTGCTGCTAGAACGCGTGGTGCGTTGGCCTTGCCCTTAGGGACGCGGATGGCAAATCCCAGGCGCACCAGGCATTCGAGGTTGGCGTCTTGCTCGGCCATCATGCCCATCCCTACCACCGGTTTACCGGCCAGGGCGGCGGTCATCACCGTGCCGATGCCGCCGTGGATGACGGAAATATCGGCCATGGCATTGACCTTGTGCGCCGGCAGCCAGCCGGTGACGATCACGTTTTCGGGCAGGGTCACGTGTAGCTTTTCGATGTGTGCCTTTACCGGGGCGATCACCCGGTAGGGCGCACCGGCGAAGCCCCGCAAAATCTCGGCGACGATCTCGGGCGTACCAGAAGAACCCATTGCAAAATAGATCAGCGGCAAATCGCCCCGCATGTTGGCAACTTCGGGCGGGATGGGAAAATCTTCCTGCGCGATCAGCGGTCCGATGTAGTGATGGCGCGGCGGCAACTGTGCGATTCCGCCAAACTCGGGCGGCTCGGCCAGCAGCGTTTCGTCGCCGCGCCAGAAGTCGAACACGCTGTGAAATGGCCGCACGCCATACCGCTTTGCGACCCGGTTGATCGGGTTGAGCAGCACGGGCTTGCTGAAGAGCGCCACCGCAGCCGCAAACAGCGCCCGGGCCAGTGGCTTGAGCGGCTTCCACATCCCCGGCGGGATCAACCCCAGGCCGCTCTCGGGTAGCCAGGTCGACTGGATCACCCACACCAGCGGAACGCCATGAATGCGTGTCGAGAGCGGCACGGTCAGATTGAAGCCGGTGATCGCGGCGGCCGGTTGCAGGCGTTCGTACAGCACCAGTTCGCTCTGTACCCGGGCAGCAACCTCATCACTGGTGAACATGGTGCCCAATTTCTCGCCTTTGTCCACTTTATAAATGTGCTCGATCTTTTCGCCGGTCAGATTGGGTTCCAGCCGGTGGACGGGAAACCCGGCTGCCTGAATCAACGGTTCGAACTGGCCGCCAAAGGTCAGAAAAACGCAGTCGAAAGCTTCGCGGCAGGCGCGCGCCACGGCCAACATGCGGGTCGTCTCGGCCAGGTTGTAGGCCGCCGGGGCAAAGAGCAGGGTCTTCACGTGGCTTTCAATCCCTTCAACAGCAACTGTGCGCCCAGGCGTAACTGCGCTTCTACATCCATTGCATCTGGGTCGTAGGCCCACAGCAGCAAGGTCCCTTCCAGCATCGAACCGATTGCCAGCGCCAGGAGGCGCGGCTCGCCGGGTGCAAATTCGCCGCTGTCGATTCCCTTTTGGACAATCGGTTCGAGAATTTCGACAAACGAGTGCAGGTAGGTTTTCATCAACTTACGCACGGTCTGGTTGCGAAATGCCAGTGCGTAAAACTCATAGACGATCGGCGTTACCTTCAACATCATGCGGATATCGGCGATGAACGTTTCCAGGAAGTTCATCAGGCAATCGCCGGCCGGAAGCCCTTCGCAGGGCAGGTTTCTCATTTTGCGCAGCTCGCCCCCAAAGAGCAGGTCGGCAATGGCAACCACGATTTCGTCTTTGCTCTTGAAGTACCAATACAACAGGCCCTTGCTCAAGCCCGATTCGCTGGCGACATCTTCCATGCGCGTGTTGGCAAATCCCTGGCGGGTGAACACGCTCAGGGCCGATTCGATGATTTGGGTGCGGCGTTCTTCGCTGACATCTGGACGGGGAGCCATAGGAAAGATACCTCCGGTTAAACGTTGCTGACTGACTGGTCAGTTTATAATCCCAAAAGATAGTTTTGTCAAGGTTGGTTTAAAATTACGCCATGGAAAACATTCAAGCGATTCTTGCACGCATTCCCATCTGGCAGGATGTTCCGCATATCCGTTACGAACGTGTCGGCGGCCTGACCAATGCCAATTACCGCGTGACGGTTGATGAGCAGGTGTTCATGCTGCGCGTCAGCCGTGAAAATACGGCGCACCTGGGCATCAGCCGGCGCGATGAATATGCGGCCCTGCAGGCCGCCGCCGCCGCCGGAATTGGCCCAGAAGTGGTTGCCTTTCTGGAACCGGAAGGCCACCTCGTGACGCGTTGGGTGGACGGCCGGCACTGGCAAGCGGCCGAATACCGAACGCCGGCGCACATCCGCCTGATGACACAAACCGTCCGGCGCATTCACGGCCTGCCGGTGCGCGGCAGGCCCGGCGGTGCGATCACCCGCCGGGTGGCCGCTTATTGCGACACCCTGCAGCGCCTCGACGCACCCTTGCCCGGCCGCCTGGCGCCTTTTCTGGCGACCGTCGGCGATATCGAAGCCGACCAGCAGGCCGACCGGTCGGGCTGGCAGCGTTTTTGCCACAACGACCTGGCTTCAGGCAATTACCTGTTCGTCGAGGCTGAAAACCGCATCGTTGTGCTCGACTGGGAATTTGCCGGTCCGGGCGATGTTTACTTCGACCTGGCTTATGTCGTTTACACCCACGATAACGACGGCCCGATCCCACCTGACTTGGAAGAAGTCATGCTGGCCGCCTACTTTGACGAAGTGACCGACTTTCACCGCCGGCGCCTTCTCGGCATGAAATACGTCCGCACGATCTTTAATGTCTTGTGGGGGTTGACGCAGGACGCCATGCAGCGCGCCGGGTTGATCCCCAAGGTGGCGTGGTTCGATTATGGGGCTTTTGCTGAAAACCTGATTGCTCACGAACTGCGTGACTTGCAAGCCCTCTATCTGCGCCTGGCCGTTGTTGACAAATTCTTACAGGAGCAAACAGAAAACCATGGATGAAATCAGCGCCCGAAACCGCCAGCGTTGGAACGCGCTGGCCAATGCCCGTGTAGAATATTCCATTCCTTTCCTCGATTTCACGCCCGAGCAGGCGTACCAATACGTTGGCCGGCATGGTATTTTGCAGGACGTTCGTGGAAAAAGCGTGCTTTGCCTGGCCAGCGGCGGCGGGCAAGACTCGGCCGCCTTTGGCCTGTTGGGTGCAAACGTGACCGTGTTCGATCTTTCCGATGTCCAATTGGAACGTGACCGCCAGGCAGCCGGCCATCACGGCTACAACCTCGTTGCCCGGCAAGGCGACATGCGTGATCTTTCATGCTTCCCTACCGACGCTTTTGATGTGGTCTGGCAGGTCTATTCGATCAATTTCGTCCCCGCCGTAGCCCCCGTTTTTGGCGAAGTGGCGCGCGTGCTCAAGCCAGGCGGCGTTTACTTTCTGCAATTTGCCAATCCCTTTGTCGTGGCTGTAGAGGATACCTGGAATGGCCATGCCTATCCCCTCCGGCGGCCTTATCTTGATGGAGAGGATATTAGCCAGTACTTTCCCGATTGGGACGTGGCCCAGCCCGACGGTTCATTGGTCAAGTTAGCCGGGCCGCACGAATTCCGCCACACGTTGAGCACTGTTTTGAACGCATTAGTACAACGAAACTTCATCTTTCTGGGCTTGTGGGAATGGATACGGCGTGACGCCGATCCTGAACCGGGTTCCTGGCCCCATTTCACACAAATTGCGCCGCCTTACCTGGAAACATTCTGGCGTTTGCAAAGGTAGAAAGGAATATCGCATGACTATCACTTTTCGTCACTACGATCCCAGCAGTGATTACCCGCGTGTGGATGATTTTCTCATCCGGAACCACCGTCCTGGCAACCTGGACGGTAACTGGGTCGAACCGGCCTGGGAATACATGCACTACCACCCGGCTTTGGACAGCAGCGCTTTGGAAAAGATTGGCATTTGGGAAGACGATGGCGAGATTGTCGCCGTTGCCCATTACGAAAGCAAACTCGGAGAAGCCTTTTTTCAATTCCATCCGGCTTGCCGCTATCTGCGGCAGGAGATGCTCGCTTATGCGGAAGAAAACCTGTACGGCTGCTCCGAAGAGCACGACAAGAAATTCTTGCGCGCTTACGCCAACGACAACGACGAAGCGTTCCTGGCGCTGCTAAAGCAACGCGGCTACGAAAGGGACCCGGGCTGGAATCGCCCCATGGCAAAATTCGCCATCCCCGATCCCTTTCCGGCCATCCAACTGCCTGCGGGTTTTCACCTGCAAAGCCTTGCCGATGAGGCCGACTGGGCCAAGGTGCATCGCGTCCTGTGGCGCGGCTTCGATCACGGCGAGGTGCCACCCATCACCGACGAAGACCTCGCTGGACGCCAGAAAATGTTCGATACCCCCAGCGCCCGGCGTGATCTGAAGATCGTCACCGTGGCCCCAAACGGTGAATTCGCCTCCTTCTGCGGCATGTTTTACGAACCGACCCACCGGTATGCCTACGTCGAACCGGTGGCGACCGACCCCACATACCGGCGCATGGGCTTGGGTAAAGCCGCCGTGTTGGAAGGCATCCGGCGCTGCGGTGAATTCGGCGCCATCGCAGCGTACGTCGGCTCAGACCAGAAGTTTTACCTGGCCTTCGGTTTTCAGGTGTTCTACACCAGCGAATGTTGGCTGAAGGTGTGGGAATAAGGTATCCCGCACGCGTACGCCGGCAGTGCCGGTCAGATACGCTCTCACGCTATCGCAAAACCGGCGCGGCCCGCCGAAACGAGGTCAGGCGGGTTTCTCCCCATACGCCAGGAAGATACTCACCTGGGCGTTTTCACTTCCACAATTTGACGCAGCGCAGCAACTTTCACCGGCGCACTCGACGCGCACATTGCACAGACCGGCTGACTCAAACCAGGCACGTACTTCTGCACGTTGGAAGCCCATCCAGCGGTCGAAGTGTTCGGTGCGCAGAAAATCAAAGCCGTGTTCGTCGAGGTCGGTGATGACGAGTTTGCCGCCTGGCTTGAGAATGCGCGCCATTTCTTTGATCGCCTGGATGGGCGCTTCGACGTGATGCAGGTACATGTTGGCAAAGGCTGCGTCTACGCTTGTATCCGCAATCGGAAGCCGGTCAGCATCTCCCAGGCGGTATTCGGCGCCAGAAAAAGCGGCGAATTTATGCTGCATTTCAGTTAGCATGGCTTCTGATTGATCCACGCTGATCACCTGGATGCCACCTTTCAACAATCCCTCGGTAATGAAGCCCGTCCCGGCCCCCAGATCGGCGGCTTGCTGGCCGGATTGCAGATTGGCTGCCGCAAAAGCCTTCTCGCGTACGGCATCAGAAAAGAAAGCTGTGCGCATCGCATCCCACTGGGACGCAACCCGATCGAAATAAGGTTTACTGCTCATGGAAAATCCTGTGTGGTGCTCGGTTGACCGAGCGGGAGGCACGTGGGTATTTTTTTGAAACCCGCGTGCCTCCCACTTGTGGGATGGCTTTTCGTTGTCTTGTAAGCAAAGCTTATGCTTTTCCTGCAATAAAAGCTCACTCTCGCCGCCGTGGTGAAACCCTTTTCAACTGGCCCGGTTTAGGGCTTCCGTGCCGTAATGCGGGCGCTGAAGACGGTCTTTTGCAGGTTCTCTCCAGGCATGTTTTTCAGGTCGATGCCTTCCAGTTCAAGCTGGCTTTTGGCTTCGGTCACCATCTCGTCGGAAAAATATTGCGGCGTCAGGCTTACATCCGCAAAGCCCGCGTCGCGCAGTGCGGCCAGGTAGGCGGCTGCCTCCCAGGCGCCGGCCACGCAGCCAGCCCAGGCGCTCAGGCTGGCCTTGACGGCTTCTGGTAGTGGCCCATCCGTGACGATATCGCTCACCGCCAACTTGCCGCCGGATTTGAGTACCCGAAAGGCCTCGCCAAAAACCTGGGGTTTATCAGGGCTGAGGTTGATCACGCAGTTCGAGATGATCACATCCACGCTGCTGTCGGCAACCGGCAAATGTTCGATCTCGCCCAGGCGAAAATCGACGTTGGTGGCGTTCACTTTGGCTTTGTTGGCGCGTGCTTTCTCGAGCATGGCCGGGGTCATATCGACGCCGATCACCTGCCCGCCCGGCCCGACTTTTTTGGCTGCCAGGAAGCAGTCGATGCCGCCGCCGCTGCCCAGATCGAGCACCGTTTGGCCAGGCTGCAGTTGCGCCAGCGTGATCGGGTCGCCGCAGCCGAGCGAAAGTCCGGTGACTTCTTCGGGAAGTTCATGGATGTCTTCCGTTTCGTAGATCGCCAACTCGACATCCGCCGCGGTCGTGCCATTGCCGCAGCACGAGACGGAGGCGCCAGATGGTCCACAACACGAGGCTTGTTGCTTGGGCACGAACTTTTCGGCGATCTGTCCATAGTGTTCGCGTACGGCCGTATGAATATCGGTTGTAGGGATTGGGGTCGTCATGAAAATACTCCTTGAATAGATGTATTGATATACTTCTATGCGTTTAGCCGGAAAAGAAGCCGCATGGCGGCTCGGTTGTTTCGCATGGCGGAACGCTTTCCCAGCTTGGTTAAAGCCAACCTGACGAAACTCACTTCCTCAGTTGGCTTACCATTTGGATGGATCGAGCAGTTCCAACTGGTCCGGTGCAAAGTCCTTGGCCAACGTGCAACAGCCGTTGGCCAAACGCTCCTGGTTGAGCGTGTAGTAAACCTGTTTGCCGTCACGCCGCATGAAAACCAGCCCGGCAGCCTTGAGTATGCTCAGGTGATGGGAAACGGTTGGTTGGGAAACCTGCGTGGCCTCCACAATCTCACCAACATTCAACCACTTGCAGCAGCACAGGCGCATGATTTGCTGGCGGGTTTGATCGGCCAGCGCTTTGGCAAAATCTACAGTATCCATGGTTTGTTTTGTCATATCGATAGCTATCTATTTTATTCTAATAGACAACTATCGATATGTCAAGCATCTGTTACATCAGATTTTCTCGTTCCCAGAATCGAAACGAGCGCAACGGCATAACAGCCGAAACCGGCCCAGAAAGAGGCGGATATGCCCGAGTTGATTGACAGAGCAACCGTCAATACAGATGCAAGCACAGACATTGCTCCATTAACCCCCCAAAACCAGGGAGCCAAGGGTTGGGCTTTTGCTAGGGCGATCTTCATTCCCATTGGAAAAGCCATTCCCATGAATAGTCCCATCGGGAACAAAACGAGAACGGCCAACAGAATGCGAACCGGTGTAACCGCACCCGCAAAAGTGCGAATCATTGGCGGTGTAACGAGGCCAAAAAGGCCAATGACACATAGCAGGATAGAAAGCCGAATGATTGCTGCATGAATGACTTTTCCTTGCACTTTTTGGGTCAGATAACTCCCTAGCCCGCTCGATAAAAGCAAAGAGAAAAGGACTACCGAGAGGCTGTACGTAGGGTGGCCTAAGAAGACGGTCAGGCGTTGCAGTTGGGAAATCTCAATCATCATAAAGCCAAGGCCAATTGCGGCGAAAAAAACTGAAAGTGGAAAAGCATGTTGGGTCTTAAGTTTTGCCAGCTTTTTATCGGTTAACAGCAGTGGGATGGCGATCGATAGCAGAGAGAGCAAAAACACAATTATCAGTAAGCCTCCCAAGATATAAACCGCGTGTACGTTAAAACTCATGACTCCCTGGTCGTAGTCGTCAAGATTGAATATGTCGCGCAACCGCAGCATATGAAAGAAAAAGGGACTGTTGTCGGTCGGCGGCGCAATATTCAGTGGGAACGCTGCAATGAAAGTATCGGTGTGTATACCTGATGCAATCTGTTCGAAACTGGAGTCGATTGCATACTCAGGCGTAAGGAGTGGATCGAACAGCAAGTCTTGGCTGATCTTTTCGATAGTTCTCAGATCCTCGCTTGAGAAAGGTTCTTTACTCACCAAGAGCGTGCCAATACCGTTGGGTTCATCTGCACCTCCCGTTTCCATGTTGTAACCGACAATCAAAAGGTGTTCCCGCGGGTTTTCCACGCCCTGCAACTCAAGCGCCTTGCTGGCCAGGGTTGTCAGCCTGTACATTTCGCCTGGCATGTCCTTGTAGTACCAGCGTGAAAACGACACGACCCCATTGGGCGTAAGATGCTCGAAGAAAGTGTCCCACGCTTCGAGGGTATACAACGAATTTTCCGTAAGAACAAAGGCCCCAGAGGCTGTTGCGGCCCAGGTATCGATTAAGGATACTTGGATGATGTCGTACATATGCTGCGACCGCGCGATATAGCTACGGGCTTCGTCGTTCACAAAGGTTACCCCTGGAAGTTGATCCAGGTTTCCAGAAAAATCACCGTACGTTTTGGTGAGAATTTCGATGATGTTTTCGTTGATCTCAACCCCCGTAACCGAACGCTGCTCGAAGGCCAATGCAGAGAGAACATCGCGTCCGCCGCCTACACCCACGACAAGCACATCTGCATCTGGACGGATGTAGTGGACGAGATTTGTGATGTCGTATTTGAGATAATCCACTTTGTCGAAATCGCCATCGAAAGCGGAGATAGATGTTATGGCTGTGGAATCGATATCGAGCAGAAGATAGTTGGTCAGCCGATCTTTTGGGTAAACACTACTCATGCCCCATCCAAAAGGGGGGACAGGTTTGTTCTGATCGCCTCCAACGCGAACTCGTGAGAAAGAGTTCCATTTCTCGATCAGGGGCGTTTCTTCGAAACCACCTTTGACCCACTTTAAGCGTACCAATGACTGCTGGTTCGATACCAAAATCATCTGAACACCGACAAATCCGAGGAAGAGAATGTTGACGAGGCTTGTCACTTGTTTCAAACGTCGCTCACCACTTTCGAAAGCATAAAATAGCGCCCCCGTGCTGGCAATCAGCGCCGTGATAAAAACAGCCGTCGGCCCGTCAGTGATCTTCAATACGTAAATAAACAGAATACATCCAAGTGCGGCGCCACCAAGGTCTGCGGCATAAAGCTTGCCGACCTGCCCCGGAAACTTTGTCAGCATCAGGCAGGTATTGATCCCCGCAAACACAAATGGAAGCGCAATCAACAAGTAAGTGAAGAGCAGCGATGACCTGACTTTTTCACCCTCCAAAGGTGTGTTGAGATGGATTACAAAACTAATGGCTGTGGTGAGCGAAAACAACAGCGCACTGGTGACCAAATGCGTTTTGACGCGTTCTTGTGTGAAGCGACCCGGAAACAAGTACACGATAATGGCGCCCATCGTCATTCCAAACAAGGCGATTGACACGGCCATGAAAGCAAAGTGATACCACATGGTCACGCTAAAGATACGCGTCAACAAATTCTCGAACATTAATGTGGCAAGGGTAACGGCAAACAGGCCAAAATACGCCAAACGATGAACTTTCAATGGTGGTAACATAGAAAATCTCCTTGGAATCTGTCTGAAAGGTAAGATGCGGCGCACTTTGCCGACGAGAACCGGGCGTCTCTATCCTTATAAAAGTGCGTTGCACCTGTCGGCGGCACTTTTCAGACAATCTCTTAGCATCTCAATAAACTGGCGTAGAGCCGTCTACCGGGCCGATAACAATAATGACCCAAAAACACCCGTGTAACACTCAGATTCTACATACGTTATCCGGTTTGAGCAAACGGTCAGAGGCCGGCAAGCATGCCGGTATGCTTTTGGCGCAGGGTGGTTGCCGATTACACGGGTGGCCGCTACAATGAAGTTGTGCTGGACGACGGGCGCTGGAACGGCCCCGTCCGGTGGTTTGATAACACCCCAAAAGGATACCAATAAAATAGCCATGGCTGAAACTTCTACCGGTTCCCTTCAAAAGCCGCCCCTGCTTTCTCCGCTTCTCTTGCTCTTCCTGTTGGCGATGATCCTGGCCAACATGGGCGGCAACATGTACGGCGGCCTGCTCTCCCTGTATCTGCAAGACCTGGGCGCTACGGTCACGCAGGTCGGTTTGTTCTACACCATTTCGCAGGTTATCCCGCTGGCATTACAGATTCTGGGCGGCTGGATTTCCGATTCACTCGGACGTTTGCGTGCCATTGCCATTGGCAGTGTGGCGGGCGTTTTTACCTATGTTTTTTTGCTGATCGCCCCTTCGTGGCAATGGGTGCTGTTGGCAATGGCGACCACAGCCATCACTGGTTCGCTGATCGGACCCAGCTTCGACGCCTTCGTGGCCGAGCAGTCGAGTGAACAGAACCGGGCTAGAGTCTTTGGTATCACGCAGTCGCTCTACTCGATCGTTGGTGTGTTCGGGCCGGTGTTGGGTGGTTTTCTGGCCGAGCGCTTCGGGTTCCGTATCATGTTGCTGGCGGCGGCAGCCCTCTACCTGATGGCAACCACGCTGCGCGTCGGGATGGCGCGGCGGGCGGCTCGCAGCGCCGGTAAAGAATCCGTGTCGTCGAGGCTTTCGTTGCAGAGCCTGAAAGACAACCTGGCTTTGATGCTGGGGCTGCTGTTTTCGGGTGGCTTGATCACCTGGATTTTTATTACCGATGGCGTGCGCGATATCTCGTTTGCGTTGTCGTTCAACTTCATGCCAATTTACCAGCAGGAAATTGGCGGGTTGACGCTGACGCAAATCGGTATATTGAACAGCATCTTTGGCTTGTTCACGATGTTAACCTTTATTCCCGGTGGTTGGCTTGCCGATAAAAAAGGGGAGCGTATCGGTATCGTCACAGGATTCGGGCTCATCTTTGTGGCCTTGCAGCTCTTCATCCGCGCAACGAACTTTTGGGCCTTTGCCGTCGCCTGGATGGCGGCGGGTGCCGGGGTTGGTATCATGTCGCCGGCCTACCAATCGTTGATCAGCAAAGCTGTTCCCGAAAAAGTGCGCGGCACGGCCTTTGGCTTGTTCAGTACATCCCTGGGCGTCATCTCCCTGCCGGCTCCGGCCATCGGCGCCGTTTTATGGGACAAGGTCGGACCCTGGTTCCCGTTTGCGATCACGGCCTGGGTTTCGCTGTTCAGTATTCTGCCGGCGTGGTGGAAGTTCAAGATCGAGCGGCGTGCAGGCGAAGTTGCAGAACATGTCGAATAGCACTCCTCACCATCCTGTTTTTTTATTTCCCTGGAGGTCTCATGCTTACCATTCGTCCTGAAACTGCTGCCGATGATGCCGCCGTTTACGAAGTAAACAAACTGGCCTTCGACAACCGTGACGCCGAGCCGCAGCTTGTGGCAGCGCTGCGTGGTTTGCCAGGTACCATCTCGCTCGTGGCCGAACTGGACGGCCAAATCGTCGGCCACATCCTCTTTTCCCAGCTTCAGATTCAGACGCCTGCTGAAACTGTCTCGGCCCTGTCGCTGGCACCGCTGGCCGTACGGCCTGGGTTTCAGAACCGGGGCATCGGCTCGGCGCTCACCCGCTGCGGTTTGGATGAGTGCAAGGCCCGTGGCCACAAAATCGTGATTGTCCTGGGCCATGCGGGCTACTATCCCCGCTTCGGCTTTTCGGCGGTTCTCGCCGAACCTTTGGATGGCCCGTGGGGAGGCGGCGAGCATTGGATGGCGCTTGAGCTTGTGCCAGGCGCGCTGGATGGCGTGCGCGGGAAGGTCATTTTCCCGAAAGCTTTCGATAGTATGTAAACACGTATCACATATCACGCATCACTTCAAAGAGGTATCCTATGTCTTCTCATCCCATTACATATCGCCCTTTCGCGGGCGAAAGCGATTATCCCAAGATGCTGGCCGTTATCGAAGCCAGTAAAGACATCGATGGCACCGAGCGAGCCGACACGTTGGCCGATATCGCTCGCAACTATGCCCATCTGCACAACTGCGATCCGGCCCAAGACATGCTCTTTGCCGAGGCCGGTGGGCAGGTTGTTGGCTATGGTCGTGCCTGGTGGGACCTCGAAAAGGCCACTCCCGCCGACTCTGCCGAAACGTCTGCCTGGATCGGTTTTCATATCGGTTTCGTACACCCTACCTGGCGGCGCAAGGGCATTGGCACTCACATCTTGCGCCATCTGCGTTCCCGCCTGAGTGAGATTGCTGCCGCGCAAATTGCCACGGGAACCCTCTTGCCCACAACCCCATGCCTGTGCAGCGCCTTTACCTCGCAAACTGAAAAAGCACAGATCGGCCTTTTGGAAAAAGAAGGCTATGTGGCCGTCCGCCACGCTTTTGACATGGTACGCCCCGATCTCGAAAATATTCCCGATTTGCCCCTGCCAGATGGCCTGAACGTGCGTGCGCCCGCTCCTGACGAGATCAAAAAAGTCTGGGATGCTTCCAATGAAGCCTTTCGCGATCACTGGGGCTTCATCCCCGAACCTGAAGAGGAACGCCTGAACTGGATGCAGTCGCCAGAGTATGACCCGACGCTGTGGCGCGTGGCCTGGGATGGCGACCGGGTGGCGGGGATGGTGCTCAGTTTCATCAACCAGGCCGAAAATGAAGCCTATCACCGCAAGCGCGGCTATACCGAGAATATATGCGTGCTGCGCCCTTACCGTGCTAAAGGGCTGGCCAAGGCGTTGATTGCCCTCAGCCTACGCGCGCTCAAGGAACGCGGCATGGATCACGCCGCCCTCGGCGTCGATGCCGAAAACCTGTCGGGTGCCTTACAGCTTTACAAACGCATGGGTTACCAGGTGATCAAGCAGAGCACCATCTACCGCAAGCCTGTTGAGGCCGCGGGATACCCCCGGTAAGGTGGACTGTTCGATCGCCCGGCGGCGAGCAACCGAACAGTCCACCTTACCGGGTACCTATTTCTTATACGGTTGGTCCGGTGATGGGCGCTTTACAAACTTGCAAGACGCCCATCATGCTTTTATCTGTTCCCAGTATTTGCGATCCCCTTCGTCGGCCGCGTCCAGCAAGCCGGGGTGCACTTCGGGTGCCAGGCGATAACCGTGTGAGGTCCACAACTCACGCGCCAGGCTGCGCGGGTTCGATTTAACCCCCTGCCGGGTAAAATATTCGCAGACGCGCGCCACGTCGCGTTCGAAGATGCGGTAGGCGTTGCGGTTGGTGCGCGGCGAGATCGCCTGCGGAAAGTCGATCAGGGTGATTCGGCCTTCCCAGTAGAGGATATTGTAGGCGGATAAATCACCGTGAATGCGTTCCTGTTGGAGCATGATGGCGATATTGCTGAATACCCGTTCGAACAAGGAGTGAGCTTCGTCGGCTTCGAGGCTGACGCTGCTCAAAGTGGGCGCGGCAACGCTTTCGTCGCCGATATAACCCATCAAGATGGCGTTTTCGCCGGTAGCGTAGGGTGTGGGGACATCGGCGCCAGCGGCATGCAGCGCTTGCAGGGTGGTAAACTCGTGAGTCAGCCAGGATGTGTGCAATAGTGCAAGGCCATAGGATGTGCGATTTCGCATGGCGCGTTGCATACGGCCATCCAAAATCTCGTGCCCGTCGGCGTCGATATTGGCGCGTCCTTCACGGTACAGGCTGTCATTGCGCAGGTTGCGCAGCTGGCGCGGGCGATAGACTTTGGCGGCAAGATAGGGCGCGCCGGTCGAGGCCGTACCGCGGCACTGGTAGACGCTGGCTTCCTTCCCGCCGCGCACCATGGCCAGTACATCGCTGATCCACTGCTGCTCGTAGAAACCGCCCAGCGAGTTCGAGAGCCACCAACGCTCGTGGCGTGAGGCCTGGTAGGTGAAGTCGAAACGCTCCTGGCTATCATCTTGCTCGGCAATCTCTGCCGAAACCTTCGCCGGCGCGCGTTGCCCGGCGCTGCGTTCATGCCGCCGCTTGAGCGGGTCGGCATATTCCTCGAAGTCGTCATCGATAAAAAACTTTGGGTTGAGGCGAGGCATAGAAACTCTCTCGGAAACAAAAAAGCCACGGGTAAATTCCGTGGCTGGTAAAACCTGGTTGGTTGGTGGATATAAAACAGCCACGGGCGGGTACGCCCGTAGCTGTCAATTAACGCGCTCGCGCAGTCAGATAGCCATCAAAAGGCGCACCCAGATGAATCAAAAGAGGTCGATTGTTCATAGATACCAGCATTCATCTGTAGCGCTCCTTTCACAAAGTATGGTTGGAAACCGACGCTGCGAGTTTATCATGCTTCTCGGAAAAGCGTCAAGGTGAGGCGTAACGCAAAAATGTCGCCAGGGGGCGAATCCATGGGTTTGCCATCGGCAGGCGCTCGACATTTTTGGGTTACAGATACCTAGGTGTGGCATGAAGGCAAGCGTTGCAGGGGTAGCTTGAGTTTGAATCGCCGCAGCGAGCGTTGCGCCTTGCTGGTAAAATGCATAGAGCACCTGTGGCGTTCTTTTTTTATGCATGACGAGGTTCCCATGGACATTCAAGCCCTTATTTTCGACATTGGTGGTGTTTTGGTTCGTACGGTCGATCGCTCCCCGCGTACTGCCCTGGCCCGGCGGCTGGGGATGACGTATGAGGCGCTTGAAGAACTTGTCTTTGGCGGGGAAAGTGGCCGCAGGGCGCAGCGCGGCGAAATCAGTGC
Organism: Chloroflexota bacterium; assembly: GCA_049325275.1. Lineage (GTDB taxonomy): Bacteria > Chloroflexota > Anaerolineae > Anaerolineales > UBA4823 > CAIQJJ01. The sequence continues at coordinate 99,200 of JBMOLU010000001.1, read as the reverse complement.
ACAGGAACAGTGGGCGCATGTGTGCCGGCAGCTCGAGTGGCCTTTGGATCGCTGGCTGGCCTTGCAGCAGGAGTTTTTTGCCGGCGATCGGCTGGATACTGAACTGATAGACGATATTCGTACCTGGCGCAGGCGGTACAAGACCGGCATTATCTCCAACGCGCTCAGCGACGTGCGCGCCACCATTGCCAGCCAGTGGCACTTCGAAGATGCCTTCGATGTGATCGTCACCTCTGCTGAGGTGGGTGTCATGAAGCCCGACGCCCGCATCTTTCAGGTGGCGCTGCAGGCGTTGGCCGTACAGCCACAACAGGCCGTGTTCATCGATGACTTCCCCCGTAACGTGGAAGGCGCCAAAGTTATCGGGATGCAGGCCATTCACTTCCGTAACCCGGGGCAGGTGAAAGATGAACTCAGGCAGTTGTTAACTTGGCTATAATTAACAGGTTGGTACTGCGGTAACGTAACGGCCTGAGCTTACGGAAGGAGTCCCCATGGCAGTTCGAGCGATCATCTTCGACTATGGTAGCGTGCTGGTACGCATGAGAGACGAAACCCCGCGCATCTTATTGGCCGAACGCTACGAAACCACGCTGGACGATCTGTATCGTGCCATATTCGATGGCCCGACCGCTTTCCCGGCCTGTCTTGGTACGCTGACCATCCACGAACACTGGGACGCCGTAACGGCCGCCCTGAACGTGCCTTTCGCCGAAAAGGATGCCTTCGTGCGGCAGTTCTGGTCTGCTGACGATCTCAACCGCGATCTGGTGAGCTTTATCCGCGAACAGTTGCACCCCCGTTACAAGTTAGGCCTGCTCTCGAACGCCTGGGATGATTTGCGTACGATGTTGATGGAACGCTGGAATATTCTCGATGATTTCGACGATGTCATCATTTCCGCCGAAGTGGGTGATGCCAAGCCGAATGCGTCCATCTATCGCCTTGCCCTGGACCGTTTGGGGGTGGCCCCCGAAGAGACCATCTTTGTCGACGATATCCTGGCGAACGTGCAAGGCGCCCAGGCTGTCGGCATCCACGCCATCCAGTTTCTCGAAAACGAACAACTTTTTGCGGAACTAAAGCAACTGAGCCTGATTTGACATGAATCTCCCCGAACTCTCTCTTGCCCAGGCGGCCGATTTATTACAACGCCGTGAAGTTTCTCCGGTTGCGTTGACGCGTGCTTGCCTGGAACGTATCGAACAGACCAATCCCCAGGCTAATGCGTTCATTACGGTTACAGAAGTGCTGGCGACGCAGCAAGCCCACCAAATCGAAGCGCAAATCCGCAAGCGGCGCAAGGTGGGCGCCTTGCGTGGAATCCCGATAGCGGTCAAAGATCTGATCGACGTTGCCGGCGTGCCGACCACGCGGGGCAATAAAAATTTCGCCGATTTCATTCCCAATGAAGACGCTGCTGTTTTCGAAAAGCTGCGCACTGCCGGAATGATTTTGCTCGGCAAACTCAACCTACACGAGATCGCCCTCGGGGTTACCAATGAAAATCCGCACTTCGGCAGCTGCAAGAACCCCTGGAACCCCATGCACATCAGCGGCGGTTCGTCGGGAGGTTGCGCCGTGGCGTTGGCCTTGGGGATGACGTTTGGCGCCGTCGGCAGTGACACTGGCGGTTCGATCCGCATTCCGGCTGCCCTGTGTGGGGTCGTCGGGCTTAAGCCGACGTATGGGCGTGTCAGTTTGCGTGGGGTGAGGCCGCTCAGCGCACACCTCGATCACGTTGGCCCGATGGCGCGTACCGTGCAAGATACGGCCATCCTCTTCAAGGCGATGGCCGGGTACGACCCCGGCGATCCTTACGCTGTTGCCACGCCGGCCAAGGATGTTCTCAAGCATTTGCAAGCGGGTGTGCAAGGCTGGCGTATTGCCCTTGCTGACGACCCCTATTTCAACGACGCAGCGCCAGAAGTCCTGAGTACCTTGCAGCAAGCCGCAGAAACGTTGATCGAATGCGGCGCCGTCGTAGAGCGTGTGCCGTTCCCTGGTGGGCGCGAGGCCGCCTATGCCAACCGCCTGATGACACAGGCGGATGCTGCCGCCACTTACCGGGAGAGTCTGGCAGAGCACGCCGACTGGTTTGGCGCTGACGTGCGCAGGCGTCTGCAAAGCGGCGCAGCGACGAACCTGGCCGAATATCAACAGGCGCGGCGCGTACAGGTGCATATGCGCCGCCAGTTCGAGCAGTTTTTCGAGACCTTCGATATTCTGCTCACCCCGACCTCGCCCATCACCGCACCACGCCGTGGAGGAGATGCCGTCGAAAGCGCCAGGCAGTTGACGCGTTTCACCGCACCCTTCAACCTGACCGGTTTGCCGGCCATTTCTGTGCCTGCTGGACTCTCCCAGACCGGTTTGCCAATTGGCTTACAGATGATCGCTCGCCCGTGGAACGAATCCGATCTGCTGCGCGCTGCTTATGCTTACGAAGAGGCAAGGTCGCTGGACTTGCTGCCCCCACTACGATAGAATGGGGTTAAAATTACGTAAAGGATTACCTTCCCCCCGTCAACCCCCGGTTGGCCTCAAATCGGTTCTGATTCATAAGGGAGACCTTTTCGTGACACCGCCCGACATTCTTTTGGTCGAAGATAACCCCAACGACGCCGAGTTGGCGCTGTATGCACTGCGGAAACACAATATCTCTAAGTCTGTCGATGTGGTTCGAGACGGCGCCGAGGCGTTGGAATATGTTTTTGCGACCGGAAGCTATGCAAATCGCCAGGTCAGCGAGACGCCGCGTGTCATTTTTCTTGATTTGAAGCTGCCCAAGATCAACGGCCTGGAAGTACTACATCGCATCAAATCGGATCCGCGGACGCAAACTGTTCCCGTGGTAATCTTGACCTCCTCACGTGAGGAAAGTGATATCTTAAAAAGCTACCAACTCGGCGTCAATAGTTACATTGTCAAACCGATTGACTTCGAGCAATTTACAGAGGCGCTTCGCCAACTGGGAGTTTATTGGCTGTTCCACAACCAGCTTCCACGCTGATAATGGGGAAATCCGGATGCATAATATTCTTGAGCAGGGTAAAACGTTTCTGCGTGATATGTGATGCGTGGCCGGAATTTAAGAAACCAGGAGTTTTTCTTTTGGTCTATATGAAGTAGGGCAAAAAGTGATCGTAGAACCGTTGCAGGTTTTGGTGATTGAGGATTCTCCAAATGATGCTGAACTCATCATCTATGAATTGACCCGCGCCGGCTATACTGTCGACTGGAAGCGCGTTACCACCCAGGAGGATTACGTTGCTGCGCTTGGCCCAGACCTCGACCTGATCCTCGCCGACTACAACTTGCCGCAGTTCACTGCCTTGCAAGCCCTGCATTTGCTTCAAAGCACCAGCCTCGACATCCCGTTCATCGTCGTTACGGGGAGTATCGAAGAAGTCGCCATTGAGTGTATGAAACGCGGTGCAGAAGATTACCTGCTCAAGGACCGCCTCGGCCGGTTACCACAAGCCGTCGAGCGCGCCCTGGAGCAGAGAAGCTTACGGGAAGAAAAACGCCGCACCGACGCGGCCTTGCAACGCCATAACGCCCAACTCGAGGCGTTGTACAAAACATCGCTGGAAATCAACGCCCAGCCCGATCTGCCGTCTTTGTTGGAAACGATCGTCACGCAGGCCGTCGGTTTGCTGGATGCACCCATTGGCGGCCTGTACCTGGTACGGCCGGATGGCCGGTCACTTGAACTGGTTGTCAACCACAACTTGCCGGATGACTATTTGGGGACGGTTTTGCGCCTGGGTGAGGGCCTTTCAGGCCGGGTGGCGCAAAGCGGTAAGATGCTGATGGTCGATGACTACTACAATTGGGAAGGCCGTGCACCGGTGTATCGCGAAGCATTCCTGCGCGCACTGGCCGTACCATTGAAACTCGGTATGCGGGTACTGGGCGTGATTAAAATCGCAGACGATCGATTCGCCGGTGCATTCACCGATGAACAGGTCCGCCTGGCAGAACTCTTCGCCGACCAGGCCGCCATTGCTGTCGAAAATGCACGCTTGTTGGATATCTCGCAGCGCGAACTTCGTGAACGCCAGCGTGCGCAGAAGGCCTTGCAGGAAAGCCAGCGTGCGCTGGCTACATTGATGAGCAACCTGCCGGGAATGGCGTATCGTTGTGTGTACAAACCGGTGTGGATGATGAAGTTTGTCAGTGACGGTTGTCTGGCGCTGACCGGTTACCAGCCCGTCGATCTGATCGAGAACCGCCTCATTTCTTACGAAAATATCGTTCACCCGGAAGATATTTCGAGGTTGCGGCATGAAATCGATACAGCTTTGCGTACCGACCGGCCCTACCAGGTGATCTATCGTATCGTTACAGCGACGGGCGCCGTTCGTTGGGTATGGGAGCAAGGCCGGGGTATCTTTGGCGCAGAGGAATCCGACATCAAAACGGATATCCGGACAGTCCCCCCCGGTTTGCCCGATGACTTCGACCCCAGTGCGACCGCCGTTCTTTCTGTATCCCAACTGCTGCCGTCTGCAAATCCATCTCTTCCGAAAAAGCTGCAAGCGCTGGAAGGCTTTATCACCGACATTACTTCCCGCATTCAAGCGGAAGATGCTTTACGAAACAATGAAGAGCTGTTCCGTCAACTGGCCGAAAACGTCCACGATATTTTTTGGGTGATCGAGGCCAACACAGGGAAATTGATCTATATCAGCCCGGTGTACGAAACGGTCAGCGGCCGTTCGCGTTGGCCGTTGTACCAATCGTTGTTGCCTCTGATGCGGGCCATTTACCGTGAAGATTTCCGGCGCGTCCGGCAAGCGCTTAACCGTTACGCACACGGGTTGTCCGTTCACGGGCAGTATCGCATCGTACGGCCTGATGGCGGCATTCGTTGGGTCGATGTGCGCACGTATCCGATTTATAACGTTTCCCAGCAGGTTTACCGTTGGGTCGGTGTCGCCCAAGATATCACCGAGTCGAAGTTGGCAGAGGAGCAACTTCGCCAGCAGGCCGATCGTCTGCAAGCACTGGATGTCCTTTCGCGCAGCCTGGCTGGGACTCTGCAAGATTACCACGCAGCGCTGGATGTCGTCGTTCATCAGGTGGTCGAGTTCTTGGGCGGTGCCTGTTGTATCGCCTTGCAGTCGGATGCGGACGAAAACTTGCACGCTGTTGCTGTTGATCATGTCAACGTGGACACAGCCGCCGAATTACGCCGGCTGGTCAGCAGCATTTCGATGCGCGATGTTTTGCCAAAGGAAGTGGTTGTTGATGGTGAAGCGTTGTTTGTGCCGCATGTCGATCGGAAGATCCTACAACCGTTTATCCGGCCCGCCTACAAACGCTATCTCGAACGCTATGGCTTAAGCAGCCTGATGGCCGTGGCGCTCCACGCCCAGGGGCATGTCATCGGCGCCATGCTGGTTTTTCGCGATAAAGGCATGCCAGGGTACACAGGGGAAGACTTATCGTTCCTGCAGGAGTTGGCCAACCGGATCGCCTTGACGGTCACGAACTCTCGCCTGTATGCCGAGAATTTACGCCGCCTGGAATACTTGCAAGCGTTGCGTGAAATCGATATTGCCATCAGCGGCAGCGTCGATTTGAAAATCTCTCTGAAAGTGATTTTAGAAAACGCAGTGACGCAGTTGGGCGTCGATGCGGCAAGTGTGTTGACGTTTGATCCGTATATGCAGATATTGGAGTACCTCGTTGGGCAGGGCTTTCGCACGCGGGCAGCTGAACAGGCAAAGGTGCCGTTGGGCAGCAGCCTGGCGGGGCGGGCTGTTCTTGAGAATCGCGCCGTTTCCATCCCCGACTGGACGGCAACATCAGAAGTTGCCAACACGGCGCCCGAACTGGCTGCTTTGCTGCGAGCGGAAGGCTTTGTGGCCTATTTTGCCCGCCCCCTGGTCGCCAAAGGCCAGGTGCAAGGTGTCTTGGAAGCTTTCCACCGTTCGCGCTTCGAACCTAAAAAAGAGTGGCTCAACTTTTTCGATTCGCTGGCCGGCCAGGCCGCCATTGCGATCAACAACGCCGACTTGTTAATGAACCTGCAACGCACCAACACCGAGCTTACCCTGGCCTATAACGAGACCATTCAGGGTTGGTCGCGCGCACTGGACTTGCGCGATCGCGAGACCGAGGGTCACACACAGCGCGTTGCTGAAATGACCGAACGCCTGGCGCGGGCCATGGGCATTAGCGGTGAACGGCTGGCGCACATCCGCCGGGGCGCTTTGCTGCACGATATTGGAAAAATGGGGGTGCGCGATCAGATTTTGCTCAAACCGGGAAAACTTACCGACGAAGAATGGGTAGAAATGCGCAAGCACCCGGTGTACGCCTACAGCATGTTGGCGCCAATCGCCTATTTGCGTCCGGCGATCGATATTCCTTACTGCCATCACGAGTGGTGGGATGGTAGCGGTTATCCGCGCGGCCTGAAAGGAGATGAGATTCCGCTGGAAGCACGCATTTTTGCTATCGCCGATGTGTGGGATGCAATGGTGTATCCGCGGGTGTACCATCCGGATGGTATCTCGCCGCAAGAGGCCCTTATGACGATCCGTTCGTTATCCGGCACGCAGTTTGACCCTGCCGTTGTCGAGAAGTTTTTCGAAGTATTTGGGGGCGAAATGGGTCTAGGCGAGGCGTAAGGCCGCCTCAATATCGGCCAGGGAAATCGGCCCCTCACGCAGAACGATAGGGTTTTCTCCGGTGCAATCCACCACGGTAGAAGGTACCCCGCCTGGCGTGGCGCCGCCATCCAGCACGAGGTGAATCCGTCCTTTGAGCTGTTCCATTACTTCTGCCGCGGTCGACGCGTTTTGAGCGCCCGAACGGTTGGCCGATGTAACTGCCAGCGGCCCGGCTAGCCGCAGCAAGGCTAGTGCGACGGGATGGTCTGGCATACGCACCCCGATGTTCGGGCGAGCGGAGAGCGCTTCAGGCAGGTTGGTATGACGCGGCACGATCAAGGTAAGCGGCCCGGGCCAAAATTGCCTGGCCAGGCGCTGCGCCATGGCGCCCATTTCATGGGTAACTTGTTTCCGTTGCGAATGCTCGCCGATCAAAATGGCGATTGCTTTTTCGCTGCTGCGTCCTTTTGCCGTGTAGAGCTGTTCTACCCACTCAGGTTTAAAGGGCATGGTTGCCAACCCATACACCGTGTCTGTTGGAAAGGCGATCACACCCCCGTTTCGAAGAATATCGACCGTGTGCGGCAGTGCAGCAGGGTGATCGGCAGAAAGCAACTCGGTACGCATGTCCCCATTTTCAACGATCTTGCTCCAAATATCAAGGGCGTCTTTTGACATGCCAGAGCACTTTCCCGACGATCTCGTGCAAACCAACCGGCCCAAACGTGCGGCTGTCGACGCTGTTTGGGTGTGTGCCCAACACGGTTACGAACTGGCCATTGGGTGATGTCGCCTGCACACGCTTGATCAACGTGCCGTATGGTTGGCGGCGAAGGACGACTACATCGCCTGCGGTAACAGAAAAGAGGAAGGGGATTTTGCCAACCAGCACAAAATCCCCTTCCTCATACGCTGGCGCCATGCTGTTCTCGGTAACGACGAGGAGCCGCAGCATGAGAGCCTCTTGGCGTTATAGAGCTGGGTAAACCAGTTCCAACGCGGGTGCGTAGGGCGCCTTGGCGCGTTTGGTAGCGACGCCTTTGGTTTCCCAGAAGATTTGGGCAAATTCATTGACCTTCTCGACCAGTTTGACGGCGTCACCGCGGTCAACTGTCTGGCGCGCTTTCGAACCGAGGGCCATAATCTCATGGGCAAGGGCGTGAAGCTGCGGGTACTTTTCGATGTGCTGTGGCTTGATATAATCGCCCCAGATCACGCGGACTTCGTGTTTTACTTTTTCGGCGTGTTCTTCTTTGGTCGTAATATAGCGCGCCATCGTATTCTGGTATGCCAGATCCTTACTGCTCGCCTTGCCATCCAGTTCGACGGCCAGATCGATCATGCGTACGACTGTTAGTGCCGCGATTTGGGCAATCATTGGATCGTAAATGCCACAGGGAATATCACAGTGCGCTTTGGCCCGTTCAAAATTGAAGCGCTTATCCAATGCTGTAAGAACGTGGTAGAGCATTTGAACCTCCTAAGACTGATGCTGTTGATGAAGACGATTGCCTGACAGGGACACAAGGTTTTGCCGGCGTCCTCATCATACTGATAAAGACTACTCTTGTCAAGATTGGTGGAATTCTTGACAAACCGGCCCCAGGGCGGCTAGAATCCTTTTGACAAGAAATGCATACAGCTTGCAATTCTTTCACCGGCTTTTGTTTGTTTTTCGAAAACTTCTATATTTCTGTATCAGGAGGAACTACCGATGACCCATATTATTACCAGCCTGTGTTTGCGCGATTCCGGTTGTGTCGAGGTATGCCCGGTGGAGTGCATCGTTCCTGGGAAACCCCAAGAAGAATGGCCGTGGTACTACATTGATCCCGATACGTGTATCGACTGCGGCGCTTGCATTCCCGAGTGCCCCTACGAAGCGATCTTTCCTGAAGACGAAGTTCCTTCAGCGTATCAGGCCAAGGGAGGCGAATTCATCGCCCGCATCGGCCTCACCGGTCACTACGAGGGTACCAACCATCACGGCGTTCCCGTCGCGCTCGATTGCGTCAAGCAGCTCGAAGCTGGAGAAGTAGTCGATCTGACCGCTGACATTCAGCCCAACTACGACTTCTTCAAAGACGGCCCGGGGTACAGCGCGAACGATTAACGGCCGCCGCACTATATCGCAGAATAGCTGGTGTGGAAACGCGCCAGCTATTTTGTTATTGCGTGGAACGTAAAATTCGGCGGCTTCGTCTATGGATCGATCAATGGTCTGACAACTTCTGAAGGCCGGATCATCTATTGCATCTTGAGGAGAAAGCTATGTTCATCAAACGTTCATACACTTTGGTTTTGCTGCTCTCATTGGTGTTGGCCGCCTGTGGTTTGCCTGCCGCGGGTACGCCGACGGCGGTCAATTACATTCAAACGGCGGCAGCCGGTACCGTGATCGCAGAACTGACACAGGCAGCAACAAAAGCGTCTTTGCCGACCCTCACGTTGGCGCCCGTTCAAGCCACTGCAACCGCGCCAGCCAGTACATCGATTGACGCTACGGCTACCGCCACCGTTTTCCCCCCTCCTTTGCCGACCAATACCCTTGCGGCACCGGCAAACACTTTGCCCCCTACCGCGGTTTGCGATCGGGCAACTTTCGTCAAAGACATTACCTATCCCGATGACACCGAAGTCGCGAAGGGTGAAACGTTCGTCAAGACCTGGCGTATCAAGAACAACGGTACTTGCACGTGGAACTCAAGTTACTCGGTGGTCTTCGATGAAGGGGATGCGATGCTGCCTCCCGGTAGCGCTGCGTCCTTCCAACTGACGACCGGTACGGTTGCGCCCGGCCAGGAGATCGATCTGTCGGTGACGTTACAAGCGCCCGATAAGACCGGTTCTTACGAAGGCTTCTGGATGCTGCGCAATGGGAACGGTGTACTGTTTGGAATCGGTGCACAGGCCGAAAAGGCGTTCTGGGTCAAGGTCAAAGTGATTGACAAGACCACGCCGACGCCGAGTGCCAGCGTTCAGTTTGACCTGATCGCCAAAGCGCCCAACGCAGAGTGGCGCAACGCTACCAGCACGCTGCCGTGGGGCGATCGGGACGATGATACACCGGGGGTCGTGACGGACCTGGAAAACGTCAAGCTGAACGATGGAAAAACGCACGCACGCGTGCTCGCCACATATCCACAGCGGGTTACCGATGGCGTTATCTACGGCGTTTTCCCGGCCTATACCGTGCAGGAGAAAGATCACTTCAAAGCATCGTTAGGGTTCCGGAGCCCTTGCGATGCGGGCAACGTCAAATTCCAGTTGCGTTACCGTGACGGTGCGTCCGAGGTCTCCTTGGGCGAGTGGCTCAAGTCTTGTGACGGTAAACTTCAGGATATCGATCTCGACCTGGCCGCGCTCAAAGGAAAAAGTATCCAGTTCATGCTTGTGGTTACCAGCAACGGCGCGTGGGAGGATGATAAGGCTGTCTGGCTGGCCCCGCGCGTCGAACATTAGTATCGTCTAATTTTTTATCCTTGCGGCGGGCGAACGGCGTATTTGCAGCGGTTCGCCCGCCGCCTTGCTTTGCCCTGGTGGTACAATCGGGGCGCATGTCGTCTAAATAAGGAGTTCGAATGACTACAAAACATAAACAATATCGACCAGTACGCTGGTTATCTTTTCTAACCGTGATTACCATCCTGGCCGCATGCCAGAATGCTACTCCCACAGTAACCCCAACCATTCCCTCGGTGGACCCGAATGCCGTGCGAACGGCGGCCGCGCAAACGGCCGATGCGCGCCTGAATGCCCTCCCTTCTCCTACTCCGAACCCACCAACGCCGGATGCTGCCCAGTGGACACAAACGGCCCTGGCGCAGGCCTCACCTACGCTGAACCCCACGCAGACCCTCGATCCTTCCCGGCCCACTGCTGTAACCATTACGCCAACCATTGCATCCAGCGCCGTTCCGACTCTCCAACCGGCCGGGGCGGACAACGCAACCTACGTCAAAGACGTCACGATTCCTGATAACACGGTGATCGATCCCGGCGCCAAGTTTACCAAAACCTGGCAGTTCCGTAATTCCGGTTCGTCGAACTGGACCACGCAGTACGAGTTGGTATGGGTCAGCGGCGATCAAATGGGCAACACGGCTTCGGTCAATGTGCCGATGGATGTGCCGGCCGGGCAAACGGTCGATATTTCCGTGGAGTTGACCGCGCCAACAGCCGACGGTACGTACAAAGGTTTTTGGCGTATGCGTAACCCATCGAGCCAGTATTTTGGCGACGCCGTTTACGTGCTGATTCAGGTAGGCTCAGGCGGGGCGACTGCACGGCCGACGGCGTCAGGCAGCGTTACCCCAACGACGACCCCGCCGACGCCAACCACGGCATCCGGTGCGGTTGGCGCAGTCACGGTGAGTGTCAACAATACCTCCGTCACAGCGGCTTGCCCTTACAAGTTCGTGATCAGCGCCAATGTGGAGCTAAAAGCAGCCACAACCATTTCCTATCAACTGGAAGCCGGCGGCTATGCGCTGACCTTGCCTGCACCGCGCACCGAAAGCCTGGGCGCCGGAAATTATACGTTTACTTATGAACTGGAAATCTCTCAATCCGGGACAGGCTGGGCGCGCCTGCATGTTACATCACCGGTTGATGTGACTTCAAACGAAGTAAGCTTTTCTCTCACCTGTAGCCCCTAAGCGTTTTATGGATCTGGTGCAGGCCGCTTTGGCACAGGCGGTTAGCGTTGAAGCGCATCGCCTGGGGTTTTCGCTCGTAGGCATTACCACACCTGATGGCCCGCATCGTTTTGGCGTCTACGAACGCTGGTTGGCTGCGGGGCGTCACGGCGAGATGGGTTACCTGGCGACCGAGCGTGCCTTGTCTTGCCGCGCCGACCCGCACCTGATTTTACCGGAATGCGAATCGATCCTGGTGTTGGGCCTGCCTTACCCGGCCTCGACGATTCAACCGGTAAAGCCAGGCCATGGACGGGTCGCCTCTTATGCCTGGGGCCTCGACTATCACGACATCATTCCGCCCCGCCTGCAAGCTCTGGTGGAATTTATCCAGGCGCAGGTGGGGCGTCCGATTCCCAATCGTTACTACACCGACACCGGCCCCTTACTCGAGCGTGAGCTGGCACAGCGCGCCGGCCTGGGCTGGATCGGCAAAAATACTTGCCTGATCAACCCCGAACAGGGATCGTACTTCTTCCTGGCCGAAATTCTGCTTGGCCTGGCGCTGCCGGCCGATGCACCCTTTACCGCCGATCGTTGTGGTTCCTGCACGCGTTGCCTGGACGCCTGCCCTACAGCCTGCATTTTACCGGACCGTACCCTCGATGCGCGGCGCTGTATCTCCTATCTGACCATCGAAAACAAAGGGCCGATCCCGCCTGAGTTGCAGCCCGCCCTGGACGGTTGGGTCTTTGGCTGCGATATCTGCCAGCAAGTTTGCCCGTGGAACCGTTTTTCATCTCCAACCGGGGAGCCGGCCTTGAACCCACGTCCCGAACAGGCTTTTCCTGACCTGTTGGCCGAATTGCAACTGTCCCCAGAAGCCTTCCGTCGCAAATTCCGCGGCACGCCGATCAAACGCGCCAAACTGCGTGGCTATCTGCGTAACGTGTCCGCAGTGGTCGGCCACGCGCACCTGGCCGATGATTCACGCGCTTCGTAATGAAAAGATATAATGTCTTTTAAAACGGAGCACTGCGCATGCAATCCCTCACCATCCGGTTGTTCGGATATCCGCAGCTGATCGCCGGGAGAAGGCGCATCCAGGTGATGTGCCGCAAGACGCTGGCGATGATGGCCTATCTTGCATGGCATTCGCAAGGAAGCGCTGCACGAGGCTGCGAAAGCGCTTCTCTGGCGGCCATGTTCTGGCCTGGTTTGCCACCCGTGCAGGCAATGCGCGCCTTACGTCGGGCGCTGGGGAATTTCAGCCGCGCCGGTGGGAAAGGTTGGCTTGTCAAAAGCGAGCGTATGTTGGCCCTCAACGCAAAAATGGACGTTTGGGTCGACGCGGTTGCTTTCGAAAATACGCTGGCCTCCTGGAAAACAATGGAAAGTAGCACATCTGATGCGCTACATCTGCTGGAAGCAGCGGCAGGCCTGGTTCGCGGCGATTTTTTGGCCGGACTCACGCTGCCCGGTTGCCCGGCCTTTCACGAGTGGCAGGTTCTGCAAAGTGAACGGCTGCGGCTTCACTTCGGCCAGATTCTCGAAGCGCTTGCACGCCTACACGCCGCACAGAAGAACGATTTCTCGGCCATCCAATATGCCCGTTACTGGCTCGAAATCGATCCACTCAACGAGGCGGCTCATCGTTTGCTCATGGTGCTGTATGAATCCAGCAGCCAGTCGGCTGCGGCCTTGCAGCAGTACGAGACCTGCCGGCACTTGCTCAAAGAGAAATTGGACGTTGACCCAGAGGCGGAGACGCTGGCGCTGTCGCGGCGTATTCGTCGCACGCGAACGGAAATCGCCTTGCCGGCCGCTCAGCCAACGGCACCCGCACCACTTCCCACGGTCTTGCCGGTATTGTCGCCTGCAATCCCACGACCGACTGGTTTGGTTACCTTCCTCTTTACCGATATTGAAGGCAGCACGCGTTTATGGGAACACTATCCGCAAACTATGCCCCACGCTCATGGCCGCCAGGAAGCGATCATTCGCCAGGTAATGGCTGCGTATGGCGGTTACGTGTACAAAATGATCGGAGATGCCTTTCAGGTGGCTTTTTCCGATGCTTCGATGGCGTTAGCCGCCGCGGCCGAAGCGCAGCGGCAGTTGCAATCTGAAAACTGGGGTGAGGTTGGCAGCTTGAAGGTGCGCATGGCGTTACATGTTTGTGCGACCGAAGAGCGACCTGACGATTATCTGGGACCAGAGTTGAACCGCGTGGCCCGCATCATGAGCGCCGGTTACGGCGGACAGGTTTTGCTCAGCCGGGCCGTTTACGAGCGCGCGTGCGATAGGGGTCTGCCGGAAAACATCGCTCTACGCGATCTGGACGAGTGGTTCTTGAAAGACCTGGTACAACCGGAGCACCTCTATCAACTCGTGGTCCCCGGCCTGACCAGCAATTTCCCCCCAATTAAGGCTGCCGGACCACGCCCGAACCTGCCAATGCCGAATACGCCCTTCATCGGCCGCCAGGCAGAACTGGACCAGATCGAACGTTTGCTGCAAGACCCTGGCTGCCGGTTGATTTCCCTGGTAGGCATTGGTGGTACCGGGAAAACCCGCCTGGCCCTGCAAGTCGCCCGGCAAAGCCGGGCATATGAAGGGCGTGCATACTTTGTCGGGTTGGCAGCCATCACCACACCGGAAGATGTGACCCTGGCCATTGCCGAAGCGACCCGTTTTTCCTTTCGCTCGTCTCCTAACACTGGCCTGGCGTTGCACGATGCCCAAATGCAGCTCCTCAATTATCTGGCCGACAAAAAACTCCTGCTGGTGCTGGATAACTTCGAGCAGTTGATCGGTTGTGCCACTTTCTTGACGGAAGTGCTGGAAGCTGCGCCAGGGATTAAGCTGCTGGTCACTTCCCGAGAACGCCTGAACTTGCCCGCTGAGTGGGTGATCGACGTTGCCGGGTTGGCCTTTCCTGTCTGTGATGTGCACGAATCCATTTCGCAATACGACGCCGTGCAAATGTTTGTTCGCGTAGCCGAGCGCAGTGGGCGTTTTTCCGTGACCGAAGATGACTGGCTTGCGATTGCCCGTATTTGCCAGTTACTGCAAGGGATGCCGCTCGGCATCGAAATGGCGGCGTTCTGGACGAAGATGCTTTCTTGCAGCGAGATTGCCGATGAGATTGCGCGTAACCTTGATTTTTTGACCGTTACCTGGCGTGGCATGCCTGAACGTCACCAGACGTTGCGCCTGGTGTTCGACTATTCCTGGCGCTTTTTGAGCGAGGCAGAGCAAGCTGCCTTCTGTAAGTTGGCTGTTTTCCAGTCGGGGTTTACACGTGAAGCTGCCCTTGAAGTGGTCGGCGCTTCGCTTGCGCTGTTGACGACCCTGGGCGATAAATCTTTTTTACGCCGCGTTTCGTCCGGCCGTTTTGATATCCATCCAGTGCTGAAACAGTATGCCGGTGAAAAGCTGGCCGAGTCAGCCAGCTTGTTTGCTGAGGTGCGCTTTCGCCATGCCTTGTACTACACAGAATGGTTCATTCGGATGTTTGGGATGTTGAAGGGTAACGAACAGTGCGCCGTCGAGCAGCGCATTGTCCTGGGGGAATTGCGCGTCGAAGCCAAGAATTTGTCGCTCGCCAGGCAAGTGTTGTTGGAGCGGGCAGATTTCGAACGCCTGGAACGCATTCTACCGGGAATGATTTTGTTCGACGTGATGAACGATCAGCAACTCGAGACCCGCGAGATGACTTCTTGGTTGTTGGCCTTGAAAGACCGGCTTCAAAGCGAGGGGAAGAATACGGCCGGATTCTGCTCGGCGAGCCTGTATGCCTTGACGCTTGCTGCATTGCACAGGCAAACTGCCGACCTGCGCAGTCCAGAGCACAATTTCTACCGGCGTGATAGCTTGCAGCTGGCGGAAACCCTGCCGGATAACGAGAACAAAGCTTTTACTTATCTGGTCAATTGCGTTGGCCCTGGGATAGACCCGGCCCAAGGGTTGGTACTGTGCCGGCAGTGTGTCGAGATATTCGAGCGAATGGAAGATTTATGGGGGATTGCGTTGTCGCAGTTGATACTGGCTGACATCGTCAACTTTGGCCGCATCGATGCCGATCTGGCGCGCGGTGTATATCAAGCCAGCATGGCGATTTTCGAACGTATCCAGAATGATTGGGGCCAGACTTTGTGTTATACCGGGCTTACGTTTCTCGAATACCAAAGCGGCCGTTTCGATGAAGCGTATCGTTTAGGGCAGCACAGCGTCGAAATGCTGGTCCGGTTGGGAAATTTCCAACGCCTTCTGGAGATCCGTCGTATGTTAGGTGAGATTGCCGTCGGGCGTGAAGATTTTGTCGATGCAAGACAGCATTTTCGCTTTAATCTCGCATACTCACTGCAAATTGGCGATCAGGCTGGTTCAGAATACTATATGGCGTGCCTGGCGCGCATGGGCAAATAGTGGCCCTTCCACGTTTTGTGGGACGGGCTTCCCCGTAGGAACCAAAAGCGCCAAAATAGTTGGCAATGGCAAAACGAAGTCCTTGACAGGGAAATCCTTCCGTACTACAATGGCGGCTCGTTTGGCAACCCGGCTGCTCTTAACAGCCGGGGAATTTTTTTAAAAGCGCGGGGCGCACTGTGCATTTGCACAGTGCGCCCCGCCTTTTGTTTTGCGGAGGAACCCATGATCAAAACCAATTTCGTCGCCGTGTGGGCCGGGCAGATGGTGTCTGTCTTCGGTTCGAACTTGAGCAGCTTTGCCCTCGGGGTCTGGCTCTATCAGCACACCGGTTCGGCCAGCAATTTCGCCCTGGTAGCTCTTTGTACGGTACTACCGCAGGTTCTGCTTTCGCCATTAGCGGGCGTCTGGGTCGACCGTCACAATCGCCGCTGGACGATGGCCCTGGCCGACAGCGGCGCTGCGTTTTGTACGCTTTGCCTGGCGCTCTTGTTCGTTACAGGGAATATTCGGGTATGGCACATCTTTCTGGCTGCTCTTCTCTCATCAGCTTGCAGCAGCTTGCAGGTACCGGCTTATATGGCAATTGTTGCGTCGACAACAGCCCATAGCCAGCTCGGCCGGGCCAACGGATTGCTCCAGTTTGGCCGCGCCCTGGCCGATATCCTGGCGCCCTCAGTTGCCGGGTTGCTTGTCGTGGCCGTTCAGATTCCGGGAGTGCTGCTGATCGACCTGTTGACCTTCTGCTTTGCAGTGTCGACCTTGGCGTTGACGCGTTTTCCCGGTGCCGAGGAAGCTCCCGCTCAAAGGGAACTGGCAAAAGCGCCTTGGCAGCAGGTGTTATTGGCTGGATGGGATGCTTTGCGTACCAACAGCAGCTTGTTCACCCTTTTGCGGTACCAGGCCCTGTTCGCTTTTTTGTGGAGCCTGTTTGGCGTATTGGTGACACCGATGCTCCTTGGGTTTTCCAACCCGGAGGGTTTGGGGATGACGCTGACAGTTGCCGGCCTGGGCTTGCTCACAGGTGGCTTGATCATGACAGCCTGGGGTGGGCCAAGGCGCCGGTTGCCGGGTTTGTTGTTCTTCGAACTGCTCAGCGCATTCGCCTTCTGCCTGATGGGACTGCGTCCCAATCTGATCCTGGTCGCCGGGGCGGCGTTTCTGGCACACTGGACGCTGGCCTTTGTCTCCAGCCTGTCGGAAGCTATCTGGCAGGGCCGTGTGCCACAAGACGTACAGGGACGTATCTTTGCCTTGAAGCAAACCGTTGTCCAGGCGGCTACCTTGTGTGCTTACCTGATGGCCGGTATGCTGGCCGATCGCATTCTGGAGCCGAGCTTACATGCCGGTGGCCCGCTGGCCGGCAGCCTGGGCGCCTGGTTTGGCGTTGGACCGGGCCGCGGCATTGCACTCTTGTTCTTCGGCATTGGGCTACTTAAGGCCGTTTCGGTGCTGTGGATCGTTGCTAGCGCGGAGGCGCGCCAGATCGATATCCCGGTTTCTGCTTTTTCGAGAAGATAACCCCCTTTCGTTCACGGCGCAACGCACTTCGGCATCTTCAAGTAGCTTTTGGCCTTTGGATAAGTGCGTTGCGCCTTATCCACACAGGATCAGGTTTCGGGTCGTCCGCTTTATGCCGGTTAGAGTATGATTGGCTCGAACGTTCGAACGCAGCAATAGGTTGACGGTTACACAGTGAGGTGCGCTTTGGCAAAAAATACTTTGGCTATCTTTTTCGATCTTGGCGATACCATCATGGATGAAGGCACGGAGATTAAAGATGCTGGTGGAACGACGCAGTCTGCTGACTTGCTGCCGGGGATGGCCGGCGCCCTGCATGCGTTGCGTGCGCAAGGGCATCGGCTGGCCCTGGTGGCCGATGCCAGGCCACGGACGCCATTGAACGTGTTGGGGCAGCACGGTTTACTCGATCTGTTCCAACATTTATCCATTTCTGAAAACGTTGGCATCGAGAAACCGGCCGAGGGCATTTTCTTAGATGCCCTGGATGCGCTGGGCGTATCGCAGGCCAACTTTCCGGGTGTGCTCATGGTCGGTAACAACCTGGAACGCGATATCCTGGGCGCAAATCGTCTGGGCTTGCGCTCGGTTTTTTTTCATGCCAACGATCGCCGCCGGGCGATTCCCGTGCGTGGCGGTGAAATTCCCCGGTATACTGTCTCCACAGCGCAGGAATTGCTGGAACTCATTGCCGCCCTTTCTGTACAGGTGGACGGTAGCCAGCCTCCGACGTACCGTGGCAAAGAGGAGGCCTGGCAGCTTGCTGCCCGTTACGCCCCGGTAATCTGTTTCGATGCAGCGGAACCTTTCTTTCCCCTGGTTGCTGGTTATAGCGTCTTTCATGGTGAAGAACAGTCTCCATCGTTTCTGCGGCGCATTGCCCGCGACTGGCGGCCTGCCTGGGCGACGGCGGTTGAATACGCCATCTGGTGGGACTGGGATATCGGACACCTTTACGAACTGGAACACGTGTGGGTTTACCTGGATAGCGCCGGTGAACTGGTATGGGTTGAAGCCAGTTCGCATGGGGCTTACGCATCTATGTTGCGAGAAGGCAGGACAATCCCTTGCGATGGCACGCATCCGATCGTCTACGCGCAGCCCGGTAAACACGCCTTTTCGCCGACTCCTTATTGGTTCGAGCTATACCGGGACATGGTCTTTGCGGAAACATCGTGTCGTGCCGGCCGGGGTGGCGTGCTGGTTAAAGAAGAATATGCCCGGCAGATTGCCAAAACGCCGGCAAACGACGCTCTCGCGGCGGGTTGGCTGCGCGCACAGGCGTTTACGCCCACGATGGAATTTACGCGTTCCTTCTCGATCGGCCCGGAATTGCTGGTCCCCTGGCCCGTGCTGGATACCTGGATTCCTCTACGGGTAAATCATTGGCTCGCGCAACTCGGTTCGGAAGTGGCCTCGTAGGGATTTTGTTTAGGGCAGCATCTCGAGTGTAGCCTGCCAGGCTGCCTCGCTGCTTTGTAGAAAGCAGGTCACCTGGTTGTTATCGGGCTTGAACAACCACAATCCATCGTGTCCTGACACGATGGATAAGCCACGCACTTGCCGCGGGCAGGCAGGGTTCTGCGTGCGGATCAAGGCCAGTGATGCCTTGAACGGGCTATCTGACAAAGCCGCAATCAGTTGGCTGGCGGTTTCGCTGTCCAGCCTGGATGCACTGAGTTCTTGTACGGCCGATACGATTTCGCCGTGAGCGCATAGCGTAGCAATGGAGGTGAATAATTTCTCTGGCAGTGCTGTTTCGAGCGAGATGCTGCTTTTCGTGTAGGGCAGGTCCAGCAATTGTTTCAGGTGATTGTGTACCGCAAGACGATCGTGCAGCGCCATGAAACGATAGTGATCGCCATTGGCGCGGCCGATTTCACTCTGCTCGACGGCATGTTCTCCCTGAAAGTGTAAGTAATGCCGCCGGGCAGCACGCTGGCCACGCTGCCAGACATGCACGAGCAGGATGTACTCAGGTTGTGAACATACCTGTGCCACCTGATCGAGCCAGGCATCCATTTGAAGGTGTTGCGTTTCCTTTTGCGCGATAAGCTGGCGTTCTTGCAGCCTTTCCAATGCCCTTCGGCTACTGTCCGCAACTTCCTCCGGCGTCTTGCCCATATAAGGTCGCCGCATTCCCCACAAGATGGGTGGGCGATAGTGAGAGAAGACGAGCCAACATTCCTCCGCAGAGAGTTCGACGGCTAAACGGGTGATGGGGGTTTGAAAAGTTTCTGCCATGACGATTTTGCCTTACGGCTGCTATTCGGCGGGCACATCGGCGCTGTAGGTGGGTTGGTTAACGTCTTGGTGATACCAGTTCCATCCATCGGCCAGGCCGAATACGATCGGTGCCCACCAGGGAGTCTCATCTCCGTTGCCGACGGAAGCACCTTCCTCGCTGGCCGGCAACATGCCCAGCAAGATCGGCAGGAGCAAGGTGGCCGTTTGCGGATCAAGCTGGTTGAGCCAACTTTGAAATTGTAGCCACCAGTGAGGGTCGTCGATTTGTGCGCCGGGTGGGAATGTTGGGAAGGAGTTGCTCAGGGGTAATGGAGCGGCCCCTTGCGAAGCGTCTGTCCCCAGATCGCCAAAAACGGTCGCGCTGCTGGCGTCGGTTTGTTCGAGTAAATCGGCAACCCTCTCGAGGACTTCGGCCATCTGGCGCAGCATCGCAGCCATACGGCTGATTTCGCCCATGGTCTCGCTGTAGTAACCGGTAAGGCCTGTTTCGGCGTAGTCTTCCCATCCGCCCTCCAAGCGATGCCAGGCGGCCTCAATCTGCCGCTGCATCTGCTCGGTTTCGCTGCCGAGAAGATTGAAACGTGTGGCTGCTTCACGCAAAAGTTCAGATCGTAACAGTAAATCAGACATTGAGTGCGATTCCCTCATCGAAGAGAGAACTTTGAAGAGAGAATTTTCCCGTAACGGGCGTCAGCCGCCCTCTTTCCAGGAAAGTATGGGGCAACTGCCGATTAATCGTCGGCGGTAATGATGTTGTTGGTTATGGCAGCAGCTTCGTTTTCGGCCTGCTCGAAGTTAGCGGCGGTTTGTTTGAGCGCCTGGCCGATGCTGGCCAACATGGTCGAGACGCGTGTCAGGCGTGTGCGGCTGGCTTGCAGCTCTTGCATGAAGGTTTCTTCGGCGACGCTTTCCCAGTAGGTTGTCAATTGTTCCGTGCGTGTGGTCAGGACGCCCATGATTTGCTCCACAACCTGAGCCTGGGCATCGAACTGGCCTGACGTTTTGATCATGGTTTCGTAATTGACGCGAATTTCGGACATGGAATCTCTCCTTCACGCTTGCTCAGGCGGCATCGTTGCCGGTAACGGTGGCTGTGATCGTTGCAGCTGCTTCTTGCTCGGCCTGGGCAATGGTGGCTGCGGTTTGTAGCAGGGCCTGGCTAGATTGTGTGAGCAGCGCCGGCACGAGTTCCAGTTCTTTGTGGAAGAGTTGGTAGAGCATCTCGAACGCTTCCTTCGAACTGCCGGCCCAGCTTGCCAACAGCTCTTTGACTGACGAATCCAGTGTGCTGATCACCTGGTTGGCCAAGTCGGCTTGCTTGCTGATGTCGCCGGCGACGGCCTGCATTTCTTGATAATCCATTTGGATTTTTGCCATGAGTACCTCCGAAGATAAGATTTTATCTGAATTTTGAGATAAGTGTTTTTTTTCGATCCTTACCAGTCGGGATCGTAACTGTTCGGCAGCGGTGGGATGGTCAGCGACCAGGTTGTTGAGCCATCAATGGCCATTACAAATACGTCGAACTGCCCTATCCTGGTGCCAGATGCGCCTGTGGCGTCATAAGCAATGTACTTCGCACTTGGCGACCACGTGGGTTCCCAGTCGTTTCGAGCAGGGTCGTTGGTCAGGCGGATCAGGTTGCTGCCATCCGCCTGGATCAGATAAATGGACGAGTGGCCTGCCTCGCCAGGGGGTTCAGCCCCGAAGGCGATTTGCGTACCGTCGGGCGACCATGCCGGGTGCCAGACTCCACCGTTCAAACTGGTCAATTGTCGCCGTTCGGTACCGTCTGCGTTCATGCAGTAAAGCTCAGCGGTGGCACCTTGCAAGGCAACGACGGCGAAGGTTGAGCCGTCTGGAGACCAGGCCGGATAAAGTGTATGCAGGGTTGTGTCATCGGTCAGGCGGCGTAACTTGCCGCCAGTAAGGGCTTCGATGTAGATGTCGCTTCGTTGCATCATCTCTTCGTCAGGTAAAGTTGTGTGAACTTCGAAGGCGATTTGTGTGCCATCTGGAGACCAGGCAGGATTCTGCTCGCGGGCCGTCTCGGGTAGGTCCGTCAGGCGGGTTTTTCCTGTTCCATCGACATGGATGACAAAGATTTTCTGCGTTCCCTGATCCCAACTGACGAAAGCCAACTGTGTGCCGTCCGGCGACCAAGCAGGTTGCGACCCGGCTACCAGTGGGATGATCTGTGAGCCATCTGGCCTGGCGAGATAGATGGTTTCACCGCCGGGTTGTGATGAAACCAGCGCGATCCATGTTGACTCGTCTTCTGATAGATAGGGTGTAACATGGATGGCACTCGTCTGTGTGGTTTCTTTCTCGGTAGGAAGCGCGGATGAAGTGACCGACAGTGCTGGTCCACGCGTGCAGTTTGTCAATCCGGCGGTCAAGAGCAGCACGATGCTCAGCGCCCAATTGCCGATCCTGGCACTTTTCTTCATGGTGTCGCCGTGGTTTCGGCAGGCTGTTGCTCGTTTTGAGAGGCGAGCAACGCTGCGAAGGTATCGGGATCGACGAAGTATGTATCCAGATCGGCTGATGTGCTCGGAAACCAAATCGCAATTCCGTGATTGTTCCCTTGGTCGATGCCGGCATCGGTGCGGATTTCCCAGTGGATGTGATCGCCGGTTGAGTTACCCGTCGAGCCCATCGTGCCCAGCGCGGTTCCGGCTTCCACGCTTTGCCCTTGAGTCAGGTTTGCGTCGAAGCTGTCCAAGTGGGCAAAAACTTGATAGTAGGTTTCACCGTTGACGGTGGTTTCCAGCACAAGATAGTTGCCGAAGCCGCCCAGGTCATCGTTTGCCTGGTTGGCGTCTGCATCGGCGGGATCGTACTGGTCGTAATGCCAGGTGCCTTTATCGTCTTTCCAGGCCTGGTACATGTACACGGTTCCGTCGGCATTGGCTTCCAGGCTCGAATCGCTTCCTGAAATATCGATGCCGGGGTGCATGCCCACGTAGAGAATTGCTGCTTGAGCGGCCGGTAAGATGGCGAGATACTCGGCTTCACCGATATATGTTGTTTGTGCATAGGTAATGCCTTCGAACGTCGTCCCCGCCGGGATAATGTACTGGCCTGACTGCTGATCGAAGATAACCCTGGCCTGATCGGCAGGTGGGAGCGCGTCGTAGTTTTCCTGGCTGATGACGGTGTCCTCGGTGTATGTATTATTTCCAACCACCGTCCCCGCAGGGATTTTGTACTCCTTATCGCCATGTTCCCATCCGGTAATGCTCGCGCCGCTGATTGGAGCTATCGATAGGGCATTGCCCCCGGTGGACGTGGCAGCCGTTTCGATTTCGGGTACAGGCTCTTCACTCAGGAATTCACCGGCTACCCAGCCGGTGTGCACGCCGTCTTCGTCGGTGTAGGTGACTTGGTACCATTGGTGCCCATCGGCTTCTACGGGAGGCACATCGGGCCGAATGATGATTGCTGCGCCATAGGGAATGGTAAGTGCAACTGTGGCAGCTGTGCCGGCGCTTTCGCGCAGGTTGAGGCCCATCGTAGCGGATGCGTACTTCGTGTAGTAAGCGACCACCCACACCCTGGCCGCCGGAGGAAGGTAATTCCATACGATTGGTGGAAAGCCGGGTGGGCACTGTGGTGGGTCGCCTTCCTCCGGCCCGCCGCCTTCTCCTCCTTCCGGCATGCCAGTGGGATCGGCGTTCGTTCCCATCCAGTCGCCGAATAAGCTCGTATTTCTTTGATCGGCGGTTTCTATGGCCTCTGCAATGGCTATCAGCGCTTTGCTGCTTTGTGAGAGCATCGCCACCATGCGATCGATCTCGCTCACGCTTTCATGGTAATACGTCTCGATGCCTGTTTCGGCGTAGTCTTCCCAGCCTGCGTCCAGGCGGCTCCAGGCGTGGGTGAGAACATCGCGTACTTGTCTGCTTTGATCGCTCCAGTTCCCCAGGTTGCTGGCGGCTACTTTTAAATCTTCAGGAAATAGGCGTAACGGGATGGTACTCATCTGAAACTTCCTCAAAGAAACCGGGATATATTTTGGAATGTATTCTATACCTTATTATAGGCAAGGCTTGTTCACAGAGTGTTCGTGATTTGTTCGCAGTTTGTTCGTGATGTGGTAACCGAAAGGTTGCCTCACGCATGGCGCTTGGGCGGCTGGCTTATTCGCCGTAAGTGGCATTACCGCTGCTCCCACAGCAAAGCTGAAAGCTTTTCACTCACCTGGGTGGTATCGGTAGGGCATATTTTGACTTTCAAGCCGGTATCTTCCTGGCAAGGTTCAAGCAGCCAGACGCCTTCTGGGCTGCCTACAACTGCCAGTGACAGGTTGGGCGAACTGCTGATGCAAACCGCGCTGGCGTTGATCTGTGGACTTGCCAGGGCGCTGCTGAGCCGCTGGGCGAGTGTTTCTGACAGGCCCGCCTTGGCAAGAATTCTTGCGGCTAATGCCGGATCTCTCGCAAAACAGGCGGCGCGTGCCCAGCGGAACTCGGCTTCATCCACCAGGCCACCCTCTTCACCGGGCGTTTGCAGGTACGGCAAGCCCCATAGGCTTTCGATGTGCTCAACCAGCGCTTTCCGGCTGCGAAAGATTGCTGCGCGGGAGTTTTCACCGTCCGTTATGTATTCGACAGCCCACCCATAACGAAAGTGGACACAACTGTGTACCAGGGTTCCATCTGGGTGAGAGACTTGCATAATGATGGACCGCTCGGGACGGGCACACACGCTGCCCATGATCTCCCACCAAAGTTCGGTGTTCGACCTGTCATCGTCACCGGCACGCAAATATTGTTTCACGCGCGCAGCAAAGGAATCGTAGTTGGGCCTTTCGCGTATGCTCCTGCTCTTCCTGCCACATGGAGTTGGCGTGCGATAAATCGTTTTTAACGCACTGTGCGGGGAAACGAGATAGCGTTCTCCGGCCGAAAGTTCGGCGGCCTTTTGTGAGGGTCTGAGTACCCGTATGGAATATTGTAGTGGAAGCATGTGTTCTCCTCTTGTCGTTTACCGGCCGCGGGGCTAGGGCCAGGTAACGATGCGGATACCCGTCGACGATTTTGCCTCTTCGATAGCGTGGGCAAGATCCTCGGCCGGGAGTTGATAGAGCAGGTCCAGTTTGTCTTCTGGAATGGGGTTGAGATGGTCGACGTAAGCGTAGAAACCCTGTTCGGGATAGGCGAGGAATACCCGGCTGTAAATTCCCATGCGCTCTTCGGTCAAATCGGCTTCGTAGACCAGCGGCGGTGGGCCAAACTTTTCGAGCAGGTCCGCCACGTGGTACTGGCCTTCGTATAGGTGTATGGCGCTGACCGCGTTCTCGCGAAAGCGGATGCGCAGCATGGCCTTGGAACCTTCGGCGGAATAATCCCAATAGCTGACATGGATGCCTTCGCTGCCCGTTGCCTCGGGTTCACCAAGCAAGGTGCGAACTTCATCAGGCGTCTGCCCTACGTTGAGCGTCCAGAAGATTTCGTTCAGGGGGGATGGCGGCATTGCCTGTGGGGAAACACCGGCCGGTGTGGCGCTTTTGCGTGCTTGCTCGCCGCCGGGGGTATGCTGAGGCCGGGGTGCCGATGTGTTTTCTGGAACGGTGGTTTTAGGGTTCGTTGCAGTCATCATGTTGATATCTCCCTGGCAAGCAGTTGCCAGAAACAGAAACAGGAAAAATGTGCCGATCGCTTCGATGGCGCCGGAAAACTGCCGGCAGCTTAGCTTGTGTGAAGCTTTTTGGCGCGTCATGGTTGTTCTTCTCCCCGCAGGTAAGGCAAGATCTCGTTGACGACACACTCACGTAAGTCATCAGGGATTTCAGGGGCATTTTCACCCGCTTCGCTCATATACCCCAGGATGTTGGCGAGAACTTCTTCGGCGTTTGGCCCCAGCGCCGTGTGCGCCGGATTGTTGGGATCATAAACCCCTTCGAAGGTCGTCACCGGGGTGTAGTCGCCGTTGAAAACGGCGTGGGCAAATTCGTGCACCACCGAAATACGGGCGCTGACGTTCTGGTTGTCGTAGGCGCTTCCGGGGCGATAGCGAATCGTCCAGTTGTTTTCGTCGAAAACAGTGTCACCGAGTGAGACCACCCCTTCCTGGTCGAAATGCCCGGCGCCCTGACCGGGGCCGCCATCCCGTATCACGTACAAGTGGTTGCCATCGGCTTCGGCGCCTTGCTGGATGAGCTGTGCCAGGCGTTGTGCGCCGATCAGCGAGCCAAAGTTCGTCAGGCCGCCTTCGATGATGCCCTGTTCGTAGGTCGAGAAACCGCTTTTGTTGTCGTAGTAGATTCCCAGGCCATCGACGACCTGGTTGCGCCAACCTTTTCCGGCCAGCCAGTTTTGCATGCACTCGAACCAGTCTTCGATGCTGTTCCCCAGGGCGGCCCACTCTGCGGGAGTGGGAAAGTGGAAGGTTCCCGCCGTACCTTCCCCTACGGCCGCTTGAACGGTCTGCAAGGTTTCGGCAAACGGCTTACGGTCCTCGCACTCGATCCGCTCGGCATTGGCGATCAGGGCGTCTTTCATTTGTGCAAGCATGACTGCCATGCATCCGACCTCGTGGATGGCTTCGTTGTAAATCTCGTGAATGCCTGTTTCGGCATAGTCTTCCCAGCCCATATCCAGGCGTGCCCATGCTTGGGACAGGGTCTCTTTGGTCCGTTCGGCTTCGGCGTGCCAGCTTGCGAGGTTGGCGGCTGTGTCGCGCAGGCCCTCCGGCCGTATTCGTAAAGCTGTTTCCATGTTCTTTTTCCACTCCTTTGAAGATGTTGTTGATACTTTTTAGTATAGGCAACATCTGTTCGCAAAGAGTCCGCAGTTTGTTCGCAAAGTGTCCGCAAAAACTGCTTTTGCACTTCCCGATGCGCCAGGAAACGGGATCTCAGTAGTGGCACAGTTTTCTTTTTCAACCATACAACAGCTACTCCAGGTGATGGCCGTATTTGAATAACGGTCCATCACCCGTGAAATCGAAGGAGGTGTCCTGATCTCGTCGAAGGAATGTACCTTATGACTGGCCGGATACCAGACTGATACGATCTGGTTCCCGGCCCGCCTGTGATCCAGGTAATCTGCCACACGTCTTTTTTCTCCCCATTTCGCTGGCAGAAGATGGGATACTTCTAGTTTTGAGTTTGTGTAGGTAAAAAGAGGGGCGATGGTGCATGACGATGCCCCGCCCCTTGATAGCTTGCAAAGTTCCCCGTCTGAAGTCTGTGCTGGTGTTTTGTCTTTACAAACTATCAGTAGCCATCGTTTGCATTCATGCTTTCGCGCATGGCGCGTTCGGCCTCGCGTTCGGCTTCCTCGATCTTGTCGGCGGCATAGCGTAGTGCCCCGGCGATCTGCATCAACATACCGGGAACTTTCTTCATCCGGCGTTCACAGGATTCAAGCTGCAAGATGAAGGTTTTCTGCGCATGGCCTTCCCAGTTGGTCATCAACTGTTCGCCCTGGCTGCCGACATTCCCAACGATCTGATCGCTGGTTTCAGATTGGTTTTCAAACTCTTTGGCGACGGCGCGAACTTCGTCGTAATTAATGTTGAGATAGCTCATGAATCACCTCAAGTGGGTAGAGTCGTTGGCTTTGGAAGCATGCCCCATTCGTCTTGCAGGGCGGTGAAACTTGCTGTTGCGTGCAGGTCAGCGTCTTCAATCCAGGCAGCGGCAGCTTCGAGCACCCAGGCTGCCTGGTAAAGGGAATCTCCCATTTGTGTCAACCTGTGGTTGGCGCCGGTATACAGTGGGCCGATTTCCTCGCCGGCGTATGAGGTCCAACCAGCATCCAGTCGTTCCCAGGCATGGCACAGGCGCTCGTTGACGGCATCCCACTGGTTGCCCAGGGAACGAAAGTGAGCGGCAATTTGCCGCAACTCATCTGGGTGTAAACGCATCTCAGACACGGCGTTGGTGCGTGCAAAAGGGGAGCGCCAACGGAACGGGCGTTCCCCTTTTGCCTGGCATCGAGGCGGCGCTTAATCGTTGGCGGAGATGGTCGCGCGAATGCCGGCGGCGGCATCTTGTTCGGCAGCTTCCAGTTTGTCGGCTGTGGTGCGCAGAGCCTGGGCGTGCTGAGCGAGCATTTCGCACAGTTTCACGGCCTTAGGGTAGGTCACGCTCCATTCTTCCATGAAGGCGCCTTCGGTGGTGCTTTCCCAGTAAGCCTGGATGTTATCTACCTGCCCTTTGACCTGGTTGAGGGCATCATTGATGGCGCCCGATTGCGTGTCGAAAACGCTCGCTGCCTGGCGAAGTTCATCATAAGAAATCTGCAGTCTGGCCATTGTGGAAATCTCCTTTATCAAAAAGTGTTTGTTTTTCGAAGCAACCGTTGTGCTTTCCTAGTTACGATTATATGCAGACTCTGTTCACAAAGATTCCGCAGTTTGTTCGCATTCTGTTCGTGAAACTGGGAACAGCTCGCAGCGCTCGGCCTGATAGGCTTCTTCCAAATGGATGGTTTGCACGAGTTCGGTGCGATTTCCCAGAATCAGGTATCCCCGCCCGGCCGGGTATTCCTGGCGTAGGGATGCCGACGACAGGCGTACTTCGACCACACGGGTTTCGATTTCGCCGGCCTGTAGCAAAAAGCCTGCCCGGCCGCGTTTGAGGTAGTTCATCAAATCGCCAAATTCAAGCATATCGCTGGACGTGCCCGCCAAGAGAAGAAAGGTGCGTGTATCGCGCCCGTAACGGGCAAAGTCGAGCAACTTGGCCTGCCGATCACGTGTGAAGCGGATCGTGTCGTAGTCGTCGATGATGACAAAGTGGACCGGCCCGAGCGTTGACGCCATTTCTTCGAGGTTTCCTTTTGGGTCTGCCTCTACCATCTTTTTCAGGTTCTGATAACGCCCCGTGGCTTCTTCCTTGAGCGCATTCAAGGCCGCGTCCAGGTGAAACTCTGTTTCGATGATCTGTTGCACGTGCGGGAACATGGCCAGGCTGTTCAGGCTGCGGTTACGCAGGCCCACTAACGTGAAGCGCACCTGCTGCGGGCCGTAGCGTTCGCACAGATTCCAGACCCAGGAACGTAACAGATTCGTTTTGCCCGATTGTGGCGGTCCGGCGATGAGAAAGTGCGGACCGTGGCTGGCGAAGTCGATTTCGATCCAGCTCAGACGGCGATCGCCTTTGCCGATGGTCAACTTCGGAAGAACAGGCACGTCTCCCCAGGTTCGTCCCGCCGGGCAGGCCGCTGCCGGCATTTCCCGGGTTGGAATCAAGGTCTCCAGAATGCGGATCGGTTCGGGGCGTTTACCGTTCCATGATGTGTCCAGTGCCTGGTGAAACTTGTGTAGTTCGGTGAACTGGTCGTTCTCCAGCAGTGGCGCATAAACACCGGTGTTTTCGTCCTGCTGGCCAATCGGCAGGGCAATTTGGAACTCGAGCACCGGCTCGGATGGCTCTTCGCGCACCAGGCCGCGTCCCGGCACCGCATCGGGCAGCGAGCCACGGAAACGCCCTACCAGGTCCATCAGCTCGGACGGGTCGGTTTGTTGCAATGCCAGGCGGCCGAGGATACTGGCCCGAATCTTGGTCGGGATCACCATCAACTGGTCTACCGTAACGATCAAGTGCATACCCAGTGAAATGCCCTCGCGTGCAACGCGCGCCAGTACATCGATTTCGTCGGGAAAAAGTTCCTTGAGCTGGGCGAAGCCATCGATTATGTAGACGACGTCGGGAAGTTCTTGCAGGCGTTGGTTGGCACGCATCTGTGAGCGTTGGTCGACTTCCAGTCCAATTTGCCCCAGGAAACGCCGCAGATGAATGGGGGTGTTGACATTTAAGATGTTGGCAACGTGAGGGGCGTTTTTGAAGACGGTCAGGTTTTGCCCGCCGAAGTCGAGCAGCGAAATGTGCAGTTCTTCCGGTGATGTGTTCAACATCAGGGCGCGAACAATCGTCTGCAAAAGCGTGCTGCGGCCGCTGCGCGATGCGCCGGCGATCAGGTAATGTTGATTCTTGATGTCGATCCATAAGGGGCGCTGGGTTTGCCGGTGCGGATCGTCCACCAGGCCGATGGCAATTTTCAACCGGCTTTCCAACGTGTTTGGTTGCGCCTGGAACGTGTAGCGACTCTCGGCCTGGTTGAACTTCCAGCGTGGGGTGATACTGTAAGTGTGCCAGGCCTGCTCGATGGTGATGCTGTGTGGCAGTGGGTTCGGCCAGCGCGGCATCGGTGCGCTGGCGTTGGCCACGCGTTCCACCAGCACTTCAAGCTCGGTTCGCCCGGCAATTGCCTTGGGCGCTTCCTCTTTCTTGGTTTCGGTTTGCACGTCCTCGCTGCTCAAGCCGACGCGGCGCACGACAACGGCGGAGCGTTGTTCTGGCGCAGCGGAACCGGGCCGGTAAGGGTAGGCGATATTCGCCGACTGGAACAGTTCGAGACGGTCGCTGCCCACACGCAGGTAGGCGCGGCCCGGCAGGCTGGAAGGCAGCAAGCCTGCATCGGGAATGCCGATCATGTCGCGGCTGTCGGCGGGGGTGGCCACCCGCAAGCAGACGCGAAACTTGAGGTTGGCCCAGACTTTGTCGGGCACTACACCGCCCGGTTTTTGGGTTGCCAGAATCAGGTGCATCCCCAGGCTGCGCCCGATGGCGGCGATGCTGTTGATTTCATCCATAAATGTCGGTAGGGCCTTGGCCATTTCGGCAAATTCATCGATGATGACCACCAGGCGCGGCATCGGCGGATTGTTTTTTTGGCGTGCGTGGTAGGTGGCAATATCTTTGACACCCACCTGGCGCAGCACTTCTTGCCGCCGCCGGGCCTCGGCTTTCAAAATATCCAGCGAACGATCCACCAAACGCCCTTGCAGGTTGGTGATCACGCTGATCGTATGCGGTAGATCGCGGAATGCTTCGGCCGTGCTGCCGCCTTTGAAATCGATCAACACGAAGTTGATCTCTTCTGGAGAATGGGTGAGCGCAAGCGAGAGGATCATCGATTGCAGCAAGATCGATTTTCCCGCCCCGGTTGTACCGGCTGCCAGGCCATGTGGGCCATCTTGATCTTCAAGCAAATTCAGCCAGACGGGTTCGTTGTTTTGTTTCCATCCCAGCAAGATGCCCCACGTATAGGGCTCTGCCCGGCCGGCCCAGGCGCGCCGGATGTCGACATCGTCGACGCTGATGTGCTTTTGAGAGTCAGATGCGAACAGGGCGTCGATCAGGCGCACACTGGTCGGGATATTGGAAACTGTCGTTGTGCCGCGGGC
The DNA here is from genome assembly GCA_049325275.1 of Chloroflexota bacterium. Classification (GTDB taxonomy): domain Bacteria; phylum Chloroflexota; class Anaerolineae; order Anaerolineales; family UBA4823; genus CAIQJJ01. The sequence continues at coordinate 68,536 of JBMOLU010000001.1, read as the reverse complement.
CTGGTGCTTGTTCGTCAACTGGCGAGCCAACTCGCTGGCCTGGTGCGCACCCAGGCGGTCGATCTGCGCCTGGCATATGATGGGGTCGGGGCCGACGGTGGCAAACTCGGCCCGCCCAATGGGAGAAATTTCCAGCCGGGCTTGGCAGACATCGGGTACGTCCCGGGGGCTGGATTCGATGTCTAGAACGGTGAGCCCTGCCAGGCGGGCGTTGTTGAGCAGGTAATCGGCGACGGCGTCATCTTTGACAAGGTTGAAATGGTCGATGATCAGCAGGTAGTGAACGGGATAGACAGGCTGTTCACCGGGACGTGGCCGATCTTGACCTTCATCTGATAAACGTGGCCGAACCAGGTTTGTCAGGTCGTTCATCAGCGTACGGGCAGCCTCCTTGCCGATGGCCACGCTGCGGCCGGGCAAGTCCGGTTGCAGTGATTCGTTGTGGCGCACCCACTTGAGCCAATCCCAGTCGTTGGCCCGTTCAGGGGCGCATAGTAGCGCAATGCGCAGTTCGTGCGGTGCGTGATGGGTGATCAGATGTGCAAGCATGGCGTAGATGTTTTCCAGCACCAGGGCACGGTTGCTGCCCCAGACGGCGAATGAGCCGGCCCGGCGCAAGTTGATGGTGATGGGAACATCTTTGATCGTGCGGTTTTGCGCATAGATCGCGGACACTTCTTCGTAGTGAGGGGCCAATGGGTCCATTTTAGGAAGGATCAGACGTGCCGCCGGCGTGGTTTCGCCTACCCCGATGCGCACACAGGCAAAGTCGGGGTCCTGTGTGCGGCGTTCCCAGAGGCGCAAGTCGTCTTCCTCAATCATCCACAAGATGCGTTCCAGGGGAGGATCGTTTTCCAGGCGCAAGCGCGTCTCTTCTTTGCGGACATCTTCCAACTCATGCATTTTGAATTGCAAGATCGCCTTGAAGCGTTCCACCTGCTGGACCATTTGCTTGGCGTGAGACTGGAATTGCTCGCGAAACATCATGACCGCCGACGTCATCGAAACGACTGCCATGATGCCCGTGGGCAGCATGGCAAGCGCATTGCGGCTTTGCTGGTAAGAGAGCACCGACATGACGCCCATCGAAAGCAGCATTCCCAGACTTGGCAGCAGGGCCGTCAATAAACCGCGTGTGGGCGGGGGGGTAGGCACCGGCGGCGCAGGGAGTTCAATTTCGCATTGGGGTAGCGCGCGCTGAATACGCGGCGGGCGGTTAAAATGTGCGTTTTCTGCATCGGGAAGGCTTGTTTCGATTTCGGGCATGGTCATCCGACCCCAGGTAAGCGGTGAGAAGCAATCGATTTGACAAGGAACTGGTTGATTGTATCAAGGATGTCCTGCCCGCGCAAACGGAAAGGTGTATTGCCTGGGCCAAACCGCTAGGGTATAATGCTGCCAACCCCAGGACCTTTCAATATGGAAAGGGGGCTATCGGGATAAAATTCACGCGGAGGACAGCAGCGGCGATGGACCCCCATCCACTAAGAGAACCTCTCTTAGAGGCCTTACGGCAACTACACCAACCGATTGAATTGCGAAATTCTGAGTTGCTGGCTAACACCGCGGTTCGTGCCAATCTGGATACAGGGGGAAGTCATGCTTCAGATGATGATCTGGCTTTGGCGCTGGCGGCCCGTCTGAATACGTTAATCGACAATCTTCGTCCGGCCGGACAAGAAAACCTGGAACAACGCGAGTTCTTACACTTTTATATCCTGCACTACCTGTTTCAAAGGGGTGAGAGCGCACAGGTTGTCCAGCAAAAGCTAGGCATTGGGCGCACGTATCTCTATAAGCTTCGCAATGAAGCGGTCGACAATATCGCTACATTGCTTGTTGCCACCCCGGTTGGGCGTGTGCCTTTTCTTTTTGCTGAGCCGGTGCCCACCGTCGCAGGGTTTGTGGGCCGCCAGGCCGAGCTGCTTGCTTACACGGCGCAACTGGCACAGCACAAGCTTGCGCTCATTCACGGCTTTGCCGGAAGCGGAAAAACGGCTTTGGCTGCCCAACTGGCCGACTCGCGCCGGCAGGATGGGCAGCCTGTCCTTTGGATCACTTTTTGCGCCGGGGTGAACGATACGTTTTCGAGTCTGATGGGCCTCCTTGCGGCTTCGCTTGCTGCCCAGGGCCATAACGATTTGCAAGACTTTTTAAGAGGCGGCGTTCAACACGCATCACCCTACGCCGTTGAGGCGCAAATTCAATATGCTGCCAACTGTCTGGTCGCCAGCGGGGTTACCTTGTGCCTGGACGATTTTCATCTTGTTGAATATGACCCCCAAATTCAGCGTTTTCTGGCGCGTCTCTTGCCTCGCCAGCAAGCTGCGCTGGTTCCAACGATCATCGTCAGCCGCTACTTCCCTGCATTTGCTCAAGGACGGTATATTCCGCCGCTGGGCGGTTTGAACGATGCAGATCTCCGTTTGTTGTTTCACCAGTGTGATCTGGATTGGGTAAATGAAGATATTGTGGCAACACTTCAGCAGCGCACCGAAGGAAATGCGGCCTTCGTAAAGCTTTTTATCACCTGGGCGCAATCGCTCGGACAGGATGGAAAGTGTTCTGCTGCACAGCTCGCACAAGCCCGGCAGTATATCGCCCAGTTAGGGCGCTCGCCTGCAAGCCGCAACTTCCTGCTTGGTGAAATGGTTGCAGCGCTTATGCCTGCTGCGCAGGCACTGCTCGAACGACTGGCCTTGTGCCAGCAAGCCGTTAGCTTGCAGGGGGATGGCCTGGCGGCTTTTTCTCCGAACGAGGAATTGCCGTTTTGGCAGGATGCTCTGCTCGACATCGAACGGCGTAACCTGCTCGTCCAGGAGAAAGTTTCGGGCAACTATCGCTTGCACGAATTGCTACGTGCTTTCGTGTTAGCACAGTTGGATGGGCAGCCTGAGCGGCGAATGGCCTTACATCGTTTGTTGGCTGCCTATTTCCTTGATGCGAAGTGTTTCCTTGAAACGGCTTATCATTACAGCCAGGCCGGGGAGTTTTCTTCGGCGATAGCACTGTTGGTTGCCGAGGCGGATACGCTCATTCGAGATGGGCATACGGCCGCGCTTGTGGCATTGTTTGAGAAAATCCCCGTCGCAGAACTTCAGCCTGCGCTGCGCCTGGCCTGGTATGCGAAAGTGGCGATTGCCTGGCGTGAAACGGCAAAGTTCGATGATGATGTATTGAGCCATGTCGTGTATGCATTAGCGCTCGTTCCACAAGTTACTGCAATCGAATATTTGGCCCGCGCTTCCACCCAGGCATGTCCTGCCTTGCCACAAGAGCAGCAAAACCAAAGGTGGGATCGGCCTTTCTTGCAGTCCCTGGCCGTCGTTTTGGTGGAGAAGATCGAACTGGCAGAAACCACGATGCGCCGTGCCCAGCATATCGAAACCAGTATTTTGAATGCGGCTGCCGTTGCCAGCGTCCGCCTGGCGGTGCGGCAGGTACAAAGTTTGCTGGCCTGGCTTGCCGATACCGCCAGTTACAGTCTGGCGCTCTTGATGGCCCAGTATTTGGATGATGGCCCAACACAGCGCGAAGCTTATAACCAGTTAGGCCGTACCCTTACGCGCCTGGGACGGCCGCAAGAGGCCGCGCAGGCCTATCACAAGGCCTTTACCTGGCCGGGATGCGCAGGCCTGGGCGCTGAATAACGCCTTCGACGGAAAGCATCGGACCATACCCTTGTAGTTGGAGGACAAAAACATGAACCGAAAGACCATTTTTGCCGTTGCCGGATTAAACCTGGCTACCATTCTGGTTGTTGCATTGTTGCTGCCGCTTACGTTGGCGCGTGCCAACCCCAGTGTGCCGCAAGCGGGGGCGCCATCGCTTGTGGCTTATCAGGGTTATCTTGTAGATGGAAGTGGCGTGCCTTTGGCAAAGCCCGATACACTCACCGTCGGTGTTTATGCGGAAGCTACAGGCGGAACGGCTTTGTGGGAAAGCGCGTTTTCCAGTACGCAATTTGAATATGGTGATGGCTATTTTACGGTCCTGTTGCCTTTGGATGCCGGAAAGTTTAGCGACACCACGACCTGGCTCCAGGTCGAAGCCGACGGCGTCGTGCTGCCACGCCAGCAAATTGCCGCCGTCCCCTATGCTTTGCAGGCGCAGGCAGCTGCGTCGGCTCCCTGGAGCGGCCTGTCAGGTATCCCTGCTGGCTTTGCAGATGGGACGGATAATGACACCAACACAACCTATACCGCCGGCGATGGTCTGGCGCTTTCGGGTACGCAGTTTCGTATGCAAGGAACGGCATATGATAACGTAATTGTGGTGGCCAAGAGCGGTGGCGATTACACCACTGTTCAGGCTGCCATCGACAGCATCAGTGATTCTTCTGCAACCAATCCTTATCTCATTCGCATCGAGCCAGGAATTTATACCGAGCAGGTTGTTCTGAATAAGCCCTATGTGTATCTCGAAGGTTCGGGGACGGGTTCGACGGTGATACAATCTGCAACAGCCGGTTCCGATGTGGCCACGGCGGCTGTCGTACGCGTTACCGATGCAGGGGATTACGGCTGGATTAAAGATTTGACCATCAAGCATACAGCGACGTCGGGGACCTATGCAGTTGGTTTGTACACCGCTGGCAGGTGGATAGGAATTCTCGGTGTTGAAATCAACCTTCAGAGCACGGTCGCCAACTTTGTCTACGGCGTTTACAATACCGGTGCAGACGCTATCGCATCGGCCCGCGAAACAGGGGTTCAACACAACAGTTCGAATACGTCACCCCTTACATATGCCTGGAGCACGCAGGCCGGCGCCAAATCCTATCTGATGCGTTGTGCGATCGGGGCCGCAGACTATGCATTTTTGAATAGAGACGCGGGAGAATTGAACTTCCGCTTTGGTGTCGCCTCCGGGGTAATCGATAACGGTGCCGGTTTTACGGCTCGCCTGTTGTTCTCTGAGCTGACCGGTGGAACTACCATCAATAACGGCAGCCTTACGTGCGCAGGAACGTTCGATGAGAGCGCCTGGCGCGATACGGGTTGCCCTTAAGCTATCGAAGCACAAGCCCTTTCTGAGGAAACTGTGAACCGAAAGAACATCTTTTTAACTGCTGGACTGAACCTTGTAACAGTTTTACTGGTCACGTGGGTCGTGCAATTCTCTCTGGCGCGTGCCGATCCTGATATGCCGCAAGCAGGGGCGCCAGGCTTGGTTAATTACCAGGGCTACCTCGTTGGCGACGGTAACACCCCTCTCCACGGTCTCTATTCGCTCCGGCTGGGCATCTACGCAGCCGCATCCGGTGGAAATCCCTTGTGGTATGACGATTTCGGCAGCGTCCGGGTTACGGAAGGTTACTTCAACGTCGTGATGGGCAGCCAGAAAGCGCTTGACATCGGCGCTTTCAACGGCCCTATCACCTGGCTCCAGGTGACGATTGTCAATGGTAGCACCGAAACGCACCTGCCTCGCCAGCAGTTTGCGGCCGTGCCCTATGCCTTGCAAGCGCAGTATGCGGCTTCTGTTCCCTGGAGTGGAATAACGGGTGACGCCGTTGCCTTGGGCTGCCGGGTGTATCAATCGGAGAGCGTCGCCGTCATCGACCTTTCTTCAATGCCGGCTCCTGGCCATACGATATCCTGGTCGAACGAGATCGCCGATACGGCCAACTGCTGGACGTCTGGCGAAAAACTGGTCGTTCCCGCCTCCGGCTATTACACGGCAGGGGCCAATGTTGGCTTTTCTGTTGGAACTGCCGACGATGGAAAGCGCGTCAATCTGGCGTTGGCACGATATAATTCAAGTGGCGTTTTACAAGAATATTTGAGCAACCAGACGATCTTTGCGAAGACAGGAACCATCAATTACCTGAATACCAACGTGTCGATGTTCCACGCTGCTGCCGGTGACTATCTGGTTGCCACCGTTGGCGGAAACGCGACCGGCACGTTAACCTTGATCGCAGTTGGTACCCCGGTTCCACCGGCCGTGATACCGGTTCACCCCCACTTTCAGTCTGCCTGGTTGGCCAGGATTCCATAGACGGATCGCATCTCCCTTTTCGTATTTCACCTCGCGATGGAGTAAACTAATGAAGCGCCCTATCCTCTCAAGAAGACTTGCTTTTGTCATCCTGCTGGCCTCTCTATTTTTGGTTACCGGTGTTGTGGCCGCCGGTGAGGCTATCCAGCGTTTTGCCGTTGTCAGCGGGGGTAGCGTTGGAGCGCAAGCCGGCGGGTACAGGTTGTCAGGCGCAGTAGGGCAGCCTGTAGCAGGGAGCGTGCATACCAGCGACAACCGTTTACGTCTTTGCTCTGGTTTTTGGTGCGGTGGGACACTTTCAAGCGCCGGCGGTACAATTTATCTACCCGTGGCCATGCGCAACTGGCCTCCTTATACGATTGTTGAAGACGCTGCCGATGCCTGCCAGAGCGCAACGGCCATCGAGGTCGGCCAACTTTACCGGGACGATATCGAGGCGCACGGCGATTTAGATTATTTCAGCTTTCACGCAGCCGCTGGAAGCACTTATACCCTCGATATGGACAACACAAACCTGAATTTGTATTTGATCTCGGCCAGTTGTTCTGCTTATTTGCAGAGCGATACGGAAGGTCAACGGCAAATTGTGTGGACCAATACGCTTGGCGAAGGCGATTACCGTATCCTGATACAAGAACCCGGCACGAACCCTGGCGAAGTTTATCTTTTGCAAGTTACAAAGAATCCATGATCTGCTTGTTGAAACGCCTTTTCGGCATCTCCCTTTTCCTCTTGATAGTTTGCTCGCTGCTGATTCCGGGCGACGTACACGCGCAGGAAACTACCAACACGCCGCCGGTCCTCGAAGATCCGACCAATACGCCGCCGGTGATCGAACCTCCGACGGCGGTGCCACCGACCGCCGTTCCACCGACTGCTGCGCCTCCCAGGCCAGACGACAACACCGGCCCGGCGCCTACGAATACCTTGCGGCCCCCTTCCGGAGCAACTCGTACGCCCACACTCCTGGCCGTAACGCCCCGTGAAAGCCCGACTGCCAGCAGTACCGCGACACGCCGTGCAAACACGCGCACGCCCACGCGCACACCTTCCGAAACCCCGACCTCAAGCCTGACGCCGACCTCCACGGCATCACCTACGGCAACGGAGATCCCACCTCCCACTCATACCCCTACGCCGACCGTGGCCCCCCTTGTGAAGGCGCTGACCAACCCACCGATTTGGGCAATGTTTGTTGTGGCCTTTCTTCTTTCATCAGTTGTGGCTTTTACGGGGCCTGTTCTGCACCACGAGTTCGTTGCCCGGAAGTCCCCGGCCGTTTCCCAGGCCAAACATGCCGAAAGCCTTGGCGCTTTGGGCGCTGCCGCTACCTTGCCAAAGTTTTTTGCAATGAACGGCGGCCGCGTGGCGATCGTTGGTTCTGCAAATGCAGGCAAAACGACACTGTTGCACGGTTTGTTGCAGCGGGTGATGGCGGATCCGAGTTTTACGGCCCGTATTTTTTTGGATGGGAAAGGGGATGCGTTGATGCCCTATGCCCATCTCCCGGGCGTTACTTACCTGGGGCCAGAAGAGTACCCCGATTGGCTTAAGACTCTCCAGGATATCGTTCGCGACCTGCCGGCGCGCTATCAGAAGTTGATCGCCGAGGGGAAACGTAAGGTCGAACCTGGTTCGGCGCGTGTTCTGGTGGTTGTCGATGGATTCGAACGCGTGCGCGACGACCCGCGGTTTGGGCGGGAAATTGTAGAAACCCTGCAGTTGGTCGCCGATCGTCCCGATGCATTGGCCGATGTCATGCTGCTCGTTGCCCAAAGCGCAAAGCTACCGTTGAGTCACCAAGACGTGCCGGTGCGGGTGGATGTTGTTGTCACCATGTCCTCCGAGGAGAATCCCGGCGCTTTCACCCTTCAAACGAGCCTGAATGGCCCGGTTGTTGCAAATGGCCAGGCTCGCCTGGTGAGAGCGGGAGATGTGAAAGGGCTTTGACCTGAGCTGGAAGAGCCGTTAATTCTTAGACGATGAGTGTTTGACATGTCAATTATCCGTTTGCGTTTCAAAGACATCAACGACGAAGTGATCGGCGATCTCGAAGTCTCGAAGGAAGTGCCGGTCGATGAGATGCTGCCGTTGATCCTGAAGCAGTTAGGCCTGGAAGGGCAAAAGAACTGGAAGCTGGTGCTGGAACAGAACCGCGCCGTCGATCCGAACCGTAGTTTCGAGCAGGTCGGCGCACGCGATGGCGCCGTGGTGCGCGTGGTTGCTGTCGAACACCCCCTGCTGCCGCTGCATGAGGAAGTTTTTCACTCGGTTGTCCAACCTCAGTCGTCGGTCGAGCATGAAGCGGGTGAGCAGGTCTCTGCTCTGGGTAAACAAGATGTGGCTTACATTTCCAGGCAGCTTTCACAACAACACCACCTGCTGGTCGTGCTCGATCCGGCGATTGAGCGGTCGGGTTTTGTCTGCCACCTGAACAGCCAGATCAATTTGCCGGGTTTTGTCGTTGTCTTGTCCGATTTTCGTTCCGCCAAGTCTGTGTTGCGTGAGCTTGCCGGCGAACTGCACCGCCGCCATCAACTGGCTTACCTGCGCGAGGAAAGCGACCTGGAAACGCTCTATCGCAAGCTGGATCGCTGGCAAATCGACGATCTGACCAAGCTGGTTTGCGACTCGATGCGTAACCAGGGATACTTCCTTGTCATCCATGAACTGGATACGATTACCCCGGCGGGAATGAACGTCTTCCGTGAACTGCTTCAGGTCTCCACTGTCCTGGCAGTTGTCTCGTCGGCAGGGATGGATAGTGTGACCTCCGTAGCAGATAAATTCGAAACTATCCAGATCAAGCCGGAAGGTTCGCTGGAATTCCTGTGGGTGGTGGTGACAACCGTTTTGCTGCTGGAAGTCTTCTACCTTCTTCAACGTATCAACCCACTGGCCGCTTACCTGGTTACGCTGATCGTGTTCTTGGTTGCTTTGGGTGTGCGTGCTTACCTGTGGGCCGGACCGGGCTTGAAAATGGTCAAAAAGCCCGCAGCCGCTTAATGCTTGCTGTTTTTGCGGTTATCTTTTTCAGGGCTCCCGTTTCTAGCTGGAGATGCATTTGCGCAGGAGCCACTTTTGCCGGCCCACGCAGTCTGCTCGACAGGCGCGTGGGCTTGACTTTTCATCTGAAAGGGTTACAATAGTGTCATTGATACACTAAATTGTTTTCTCCGCCCCGATATTTTATGAGGAGACCACCCCATGTTCGGCATTCAGTATCTCAAAGCCAGTCCTACACAACATGTTTTGCTCTATCACAACGGCAAGCTTAAGCGTTCTGGCACTGGTTTGTCTTTTTATTACTATAAACCGCTGGCTTCGATTGCTGTTGTACCGGTCAGCAGCGCCGATGTACCTTTTATCTTCAACGAGATGAGTGCTGACTTTCAACCTGTAACCCTACAGGGTCTGCTCACGTACCGCATCACGCAACCCGAACTGGTCGCCAGCATTTTGGATTACGCCATCGACGGCAGCCCCGAACGCTACCGCAGTGAAGACCCAGAGAAACTGCCTCAGCGCCTGGTGAACCTGACGCAGACGCTGGCGCGCGCCGAGCTGCAAAATCGTCCGCTGCGGCAGGCCATTCACGCCTCGCAGGAAGTGGCCGAAGCGGTCTTTGCCGGCCTGGTCTCACACCCGGCGCTCGATGCGCTGGGTGTGGAAGTGCTTTCGCTGATCATCCAGGCGATTCGCCCGACGCCGGAAATGGCGCGTGCCCTCGAAGCCGAAGCGCGCGAGTTTTTGCTGCGCCAGGCCGACGATGCCATTTATACCCGCCGCAACGCAGCCATCGAACAGGAACGCCGCATCAAAGAGAATGAACTGAATACCGAAGTGGCCGTGGAAGAGAAAAAACGCCAGATTCGCGAAGCCAAGGCCAATGCCGATCTGGCGGTGGAGGCCAAAGAGCAGCAACTGCGCGAGATCAGGCTGACCGGCCAGGTGCGCCTCGAAGAAGAGCGCAAGCGCCTGGTTGAAGAACGCGCGGCCAATGCCCGCGTCGAAGCCGACGCCCAGGCGTATGCCCTCGAGGCCTCCTTGCGCCCCCTGGCAGAACTGGATAACAACGTCCTTCAAATGCTGGCCGTCCATTCGGCCGAGCCTCGGCTGATGGTGGCGACTGCATTGAAAGAAATTGCCCAAAACGCCGCCAAGATCGGCAACCTGAATATTTCCCCTGAACTGCTCGAGACGCTCCTCGCAGACCGCTGATCTACTCCGCTTCAGTAAGCATCGTACTCGCCATGCCCTACGATAAGATCGTCCTCGTTACCCGCAAAACCCGCCTCGAAGGCCTGATCGAGCGTTTCAACACGCGCGGCCAGGCCCGTTTTTACATCACGCACAGTGGGGGAGATTTCGATTTTTACGAGCGTGAACACGAAACCTACTATCAGGCCGTGGCACAGTTGCGTCAGAGCTTGCACAGCCTGGCCAAGCTGCATGAAATCGAGCGCGAATTTTTACCGAACTTTTTGTTTGCTCGAGAGGATTTGGTCGTTACCATCGGAATTGACGGCCTGGTGGTCAATACTGCCAAATATCTCGATGGCCAACCGTTGCTTGCCGTCAATCCGGACCCGGCTCACGTCGACGGCGTCCTGCTGCCGTTTACGGTTTCCCAGGCGGCCGGGGCAGCCCGGCAGGCTTTACGCGGCGAGTTTCGCACCCGGCAGATTCGCATGGCCGAAGCTTGCCTTAATGATGGGCAGGCGTTGTTGGCCTTCAACGATCTTTTTATCGGCGTTCGTTCGCACCTTTCGGCGCGTTATCGCATTGAACACGCCGGGCGCACCGAAGAACATTCGTCCAGCGGCGTGATCGTTGCCACCGGCGCCGGTTCGACCGGCTGGTTGAGCAGCCTCTTCAACATGGCAGAAGGCATGGCGCGCCAGTTTCTCGGTGAGGCGCAGGCTCCTTTTCGGCGGCCGCAACTGGACTGGGAGTCGGATCGCCTGATGTTTGTAGTGCGTGAGCCGTTTGTCAGCAAAACTTCAGGGGCCGCCATCGTCTGTGGGATGATTTCAGCCGACGCGCCGCTGCAACTGGAGTCGCATATTCCCGAAGGCGGGGTGATCTTCAGCGACGGCATCGAAACCGATTACCTGGCCTTCAACGCCGGCAGCGCAGCCACCATCGGCCTGGCGGCCCGGAAAACGAACCTTGTGGTGGCGTGACGTCATCCGTAATGCTGTTTTTACAAACGCCAATAAATATTGGCAGTTGTCCAACTCGTTACAGAATCGTTAGCAGATCGTCGGGTAATCATAGGGCATCCGTCAAGTCTGGAAAAGGCGAGCGTGTTATTATATGAGTGCGGTGAACATTTCTTCTCCTCCTTGTTATGAGAGCCAGGACGCGGTGGGCCTGGCTCTCATGATTCTGACACGTTTCTGGTAAAGGAATCTTCTATGGCGCTTTCTCTCGAATGGCTTCACCGTATTCAGTGCTGGCAGTCCGTCTTGTGGCAGCTTTGTTACCGGCCACTTGGCGACGTCGCTTTTGATGGCTTTACGACCTTGGCGCAACTTGACTTTGCGCAGGCCCTGCAGCATAAGTTTACGGCCACGCCGCCGGGTACACCCTGGGGGAGCCAGTGGGCGTACGGTTGGTTCAAAAGTCAGGTAACAGTCCCGCCCGCCGCAGCGGGGCAGCGGATCGTTTTTCGCGCCGAACCGGGCGGTGAGGCGCTGGTATGGGTGAATGGACGGATTGCCGGTTCTTTTGGTTGGGGGCACAAGGAGATCACGCTGACCACGCAGGCCCGGCCTGGCGAGACGTTCGAAATTTTGCTTGAGGCTTACGCCGGTCATGGGCGCATCACCGTCAGCGATGGCCCGGTACCGCATGGTGTGCAAACCGTTCCCGAACCCGGCCCAACACAGAACGTCATGGGTGAAGCGACCTTTGGCATCTGGCGCGAGCCAATCTACCAGCTGGCGATCGATTTCAATACCCTGTATGAACTGCGCAACGGCCTGGACGAGAAACTGCTGCGCACTTCGGCGATCGACGAAGCGTTGTTCGAAGCCACGCTGGTTTTCGACCCCGAGCTGCCCGAAAGCGAGCTGCTCGTCAGCGCTGCGGCTGCACGGGCTTGCCTGAAGCCGCTGTTGGATTCCGTCAATGGCTCCACGATGCCAACATTGCATGCCTTCGGGCATGCCCACCTCGACATTGCTTGGTTGTGGCCGCTGCAAGAGACCGAACGCAAGATGGCGCGTACCATCGTCAACCAACTGGCGCTTTTTGACGAATATCCGGAGTACAAATTCTTGCAGTCGCAGCCCCACCTTTACCTCATGCTGCGCCAGAAGTATCCGGCGTTGTACGAGCGCCTCAAGGAAGCCGTACAGACAGGCAGACTGCTTGCCGATGGCGCCATGTGGGTGGAAAGCGATACCAACCTGGCCGGCGGCGAGGCGCTGATCCGCCAGGTGCTTTACGGGCGCAGGTTTTTTCGGGACGAGTTCGGTGTGGACAGCCGTGTGCTCTGGCTGCCGGACGTGTTCGGTTATTCGGGGGCTTTGCCGCAAATTCTCAAGGGCTGCGGTTGTACCGGCTTTGCCACGCAAAAGATCACCTGGACCTACAACGGCGGCGAGCCTTTCCCATATAACACCTTCTGGTGGGAGGGTATCGACGGCAGCGCCATCCCGGCTCACATTTATACCGACTACACTTCACACACCCGGCCGCAGGCCGTTTTCGACCGCTGGAACACGCGTTTGCAGAAGAACGGCATCAAGTCGCTGATCTTTGCTTTTGGTTGGGGAGATGGCGGCGGCGGCCCGACGCGCGACCACCTCGAATACCTGCGCCGCGCGGCCGACCTGGAGGGTCTGCCGCGGGTTGAAATTTCTTCCCCTGCCGCTTTCTTTGCCGACCTCGAAGCCCAGGGGCTGCCCAGAGCGCGTTACGTCGGCGAGCTGTACTTCCAGGCTCACCGGGGCACGTACACTTCCCAGGCCCGAACCAAGCGCGGCAACCGCCGGGCAGAACTCGCTCTGCGTGAGGCGGAGCTTTGGGCCACGGCGGCCCATGCCCTTCACGGTTTTGCTTTCACCCCCACAGACCTGGCCGATGCCTGGCGCGGTCTGCTGCTGTGCCAGTTTCACGATATCTTACCGGGTTCCTCGATTGAAAGGGTTTACGAGGAGGCCGAAGCGACGCTCGCCAATGTCGCCGCGACGGCCGATCGGCTGGCACATGCGGCGGTTGATCGATTTGTCGAAGCGTTCCCCAGTGTGCAGCCGGCTTCCTCAGCGGTGAGAGAAAGTAGCATAAAAGAAGCGGCCTCGCTGGCAATCTTCAACTCCCTCAACTGGCCGCGAACGGTGCTGATCGATACCGCCTGCGGCTATCAGGAAGCCACCGCCCCCGCCTGCGGTTACACCACGTTGCACCCGTTCGATGCGCCCACCACGGCGGGCATTCCTGTAATATTGACGCAAAACGGCGACCGTTCGATTTCGCTGGAAAACGAATTTTTGCGGGTCCGGATCGACGCGCGCGGCGAAATGATCAGCCTGTTCGACAAAACAGCCCGCCGTGAGACACTCTCCGGTCCGGCCAACCAGTTCCGTTTGTACAAAGACGTGCCCACCAACTGGGATGCCTGGGACCTGGATAGTAACTACGAGCTGCAGCGGGTGGCTACCGATGAACCGGTCCATATCGAGGTTGCCGTGGCCGACCCATTGGTGGCACAGATCAGGCTCACCCGCCGTCTGAGCCAATCGTCTGTTACCCAGGTGATCGGCTTGCGCCGTGCCGGCCGCCGCCTTGAGTTTGTCACGACGATTGATTGGCAGGAAAAACACAGGCTGCTTAAGGTGGCTTTTCCAACCAACCTTCACGCCAACGATGCCATTCACGAGATTCAGTTTGGGCACCTGCGCCGTCCCAATCACCGTTCCCGGCAGTATGACGCCGACCGCTTTGAAGTCTGCCATCACAAGTGGACGGCTTTGGCCGAAGAAAACCGCGGCCTGGCAGTGCTCAACGACAGCAAATATGGCGTCAACGTTCTCGGTGGTACGATCCAGCTCACCTTGCTCAAATCGGCCCTGGCCCCTGATATGAACGCCGACCGCGGCATGCAGACCTTCACCTACGCCGTTTACGCCTGGCATGGCAGCTTTGCCGACTGCAACGTCGTCCGTGAAGCTTACGAACTGAACGTTTCACCGGTGATCGTTCCTGGAGATGCCGGAGAAGGGTCCTTGTTTGTCCTCGATGCGCCCAATATTGTTCTCGAAACTGTCAAACTGGCTGAAGACGGCTCTGGCGACATCATCCTGCGCCTTTATGAAAGCAAGCGCACGGCCACCCGCTGCACGCTTACGCTTGGAATCCCCGTGCGCACCGCCCTGCAAACCGACATGACCGAAGAAGGTGGCGAGCCGCTGCCGGTCGGTTTCGGCAACGTGGCCCTCGATTTCAGGCCGTTTGAAATCAAAACCATACGCCTGGCATAGGGGCGAACCCGTGTGTGCGTCCTGTTCCCATGCATTACCGATGGACGCTTGCATCTGTCGACCCCGCCAGATATGCCTGCTCGTCGTTTGCCGACCAGGTGGGTACCTGGAAAATGTCAGCGCTGCGGCGATGTGGATAAACCACCGCCTTCCCATCCAGGCTTTGGGCTTTGATCATTTCCAGGAAATCCGGTGCGTGCTCGAGGTCACCGATGCGCGTGATGTGTGCGCCGGCTTCAACTTCCCCACTCGCCATGAGTTCTAACGTGCGGGCCACGTCCCACGGTGAGCCGCCGCTCGATCCGGTGACGTTGGTCTCACGGTAGTGAATGATGCCTGTGTCCATCGGCACCACATCGTACCCCTTTTTCAACCCCCCAAACAAATCCAATACAGCCCCGCGCCCTACCAATCCCTGGGCGGAGTCGATGGCCCGGGCCGAACCCACCGCTACGATGACGTCATCTGCACCCAGGCCGCCGCTCACCTGGTTGACGACGGCTCCGAGATCGCTTTCACCGGGGTTATGCCGGATGAGCGCTACCCCCATGCGGCAGGCCTTTTCGAGGAACAGGCGGTTGGTAACTTCCAACCGTTCGCCGATCGGGTCTGAAACGATTACGGCCTTGGGCTTGTAGCGGAAAGCCAGATCCACATGAATGCGCCCCATCACCCCGGCGCCAAGAATAACGACGATGCCCCCGGGCTTCAACCCGTGGATTACCTGGCGTGGGGCAAGCGGGTCGGGTTGCGCCAGGTGGATGTGGTGATCTTGCGCCGAGATCACGCATGAAATCGGTTCGGCCAGCGCTGCATGGGCAAAGGGTATTGTGGGATCAGGCAGGGGCAGCAGGCAGCCGGCCTCGATCACTTCCTCGCCGATCAAGATGTATTCTGCCAGATGCCCTTGCAGGGTGTAGCCAACGGCGAGTTTTTGAACGCCGCGTGCGCCGTCCCGGTAACGTTCGCGGTGATTGATCGGTGCAATGTCTACGGCCGGCTGGATGGCATAGCGTTCCCCGGGCCGGTAGCGCCCTGCCAACTCGCTGCCCACCTCGGCGAGCGTGACGCAGCCCTCGTCGCCAAGGATAATGGGAAACCGGGTGATGTCCCACCCATACAGGTAAGTGTGGGATGGGCCTTGTTCGATCAGTTTGATTAGCGATGTGCAGATGCCGGCGGCATCGACACGGCCGAGCAGCTGCTGCGGCCCGGGACGCGGTGTGGGGACGGCTTTGACTTGCAGGTGCTCGAAGCCTGTGCCCTCGAGCACCAGGGCGCGCATGGTTGGAGGAATGGGAGATGAGATCATAGAATGGCCGGCGTATGCAAATAAAAGTGTAGGAAGTTATGAGGCGTGTATGACATTCACGCCTCGCTCGCGAATCGTCTCGATGGTTGCCATCGGGGCGGTGGCATCGGTGACGAGTGTGTGCATGGCCTCCAGGGGGCCAAGCGTGTAGAGGGAAGTCTGGTTGAGCTTGGTGTGGTCGGCAACGACGATCAACTGCTTGCTGGCGGCAACCATCTTGCGCTTCGTTGCCGCAACGATGGGATCGTCGGCGGAAAGACCGCTCTCGAGCGAGATGCCGTCGATGCCCATGATCGTTTTGGCCGGGCGGAAAAGGCCGATCACTTCGCCGGCGATTTCCCCTTGCAGGGTGACATCGTCGCGGTTGACAAGGCCTCCGCAGAGATAAACCTGCGCCTCGGGGAGGATAAGCAGTTCGGGCAGCAGCCCTACGCCGTTGGTGATGACTGTCAGGCCGCGTTTGTCTTGCAGAGCGCGTACGACGTGCACGGTCGTGCTGCCGCTGTCGATCATCAGCGTGTCGCCAGGATGGATCAGCGCTGCCGTTGCACGGCCGATGGCTTCTTTCTCGCTTCGCAGTACGGCGCCGTGCAGGTCAACCGGTAACCGGTAACGAAGCATGCGCGCACTAGGCCCGTCCATCAGGATCGCCCCACCGTGTGTGCGCTGCAGCAGACCGCGATCTTCGAGCTCCTTCAGGTCGAGACGGATCATCGATGGGCTGATCCCAAACTCTATTGCCAGTTCATTGACCTGTACGCTGCGGCTGATCTTTAACTGCTCGATAATCCATTTCAGGCGTTCTTCGCGGAAGATGGTGGATGTCATCGTCAGGCTTTCTGTCCTGGGTAGGTGGTTTGGATGTTTCCTTGATGGATATGGTAGCGCTTTTTTGTAGAAATATAGATGAACATTTCGAGGATGTCAACTGTGCATATTGACAAATCCTCAAATAAGTCTATAATACACATATGTTTGTTATGCAAACCTGTCTGCTGTACAGGGCAAGGCGAAAGGAGTATCGAATGGAATCTCGAAGGAAAGTTCAATTCCTGGTTGCCCACTATTCAACGCTGCAAGGGTTAAAGCTTGTCCCCATTGGTTTGTTGTGCGTTTATTTGCCGATCTGGGGGAATTTTAGCGGTGAACTGCTGTCACGGCTTTTGGCTGCCTGTGTGTACATTGGGGTGATGGCGGGGCTGACGTACTTGGTTGAATGGTGGTACAAGCGTACGTTTGGGGTCGTGCGTCCAACCGTACACGAGCAGTGGGTCAATGGTCTTGCGATGGCATTCGCGGGTGCTTTCAGTTTGGTGGTTTTTTGGCTCGACTACTATCTCCTCCACCTGTCGGGTTTCTTGTTCGGGCTGTGGTTTGCTGCGGCTCTCGTTTGGGACTACGTTCGAGCGCTGATCGCCGTTGGCGAGCACAATATCTGGTTCTTTCCGGCGCCGCCGATCGTTGCCATCGTGATGATTTTGAGCAGCCTGCTGCCTTTGGTGGGTGTGCCGTGGTGGCAACTGCTGGGTTTGCGTTCTGCCTGGAGCGGTGTATTTCTGATGATGGGCTTGCTGATGATCGTTCTGGGCGTTTCAAACCATGTCTATCTGGTGCGCTCCCTGCCGCGTTTACCGGAGGTGAAAAATGAACACGCAGTTTGAGGAGCTGGCATCACTGGACCGATTGATCCACGAGCCGGCGCGCCTGTCCATCCTGACGGCCCTGGCCGGTTGCCGGAGCGCCAATTTCCTCTTCCTGCAGCGGTTGACCGGCCTGACGGGGGGCAATCTGTCGGCGCACCTGGCCAGGCTTGAAGAAGCCGGTTTGATCACCTCAGAGAAGCGTTTTGTCGATAAACGCCCTAACACGCAAGTGCAGATCACCGAGCAGGGGCGGACAGCCGTCGAAAGCCACTGGCAGCAGCTCGATCGCTTGCGCAAAAGCACGCAAAGCTGGAATCCCGAGTCTTAGAAGCCGTCTGAAAAGCAAGGTCGTCGCGCCTGTCGGCGGTACTTTTCAGGCAGTCTCTTAGACAAGCGCTAGTAGGGTGTCGGAGGGATCCCCGTTAAGACTTCGGAAGTCTTGAGCACAAAATAAGGCGAAATTACTCGAAAATCACGGCTTTTAAGCGGTCACGGATGCTTCCGAAGTCTTCTCCGACAGGCTGCTAGTAAGAAAATGGCCTGTCACACAGGCGGCGTTCGACGCATTTAAAGTTGTCACAACAAAACAGACAAAGGAGATTGCGCATGAAAACTCGTAACATTGGGCGCTGCGGTTTTGGCGTCAGTGAGATCGGCCTGGGATGTGAACACCTGGCGCAAAAGGAGCGCACCCTGGTAAATGAAGTCGTCCATGCGGCCCTGGATGGCGGGATCAATATTTTTGATGTATTCATGCCCGAACCGGATGTGCGGGACTATATTGGCGCAGCGCTCGGTGCGCTGCGCCAGCAGGTCTATCTACAGGGGCACATCGGCGCCACGCTGGAAAACGGCCAGTACAAGCGCTCGCGGGACGTGGCCCACTGCGACGTCTTCGTCCAGGATTTCTTGAAACGTTATCGCACCGACTACATCGACATCGGCATGATTCACTTCGTCGACAGCCTGGACGATTGGCGTGCGCTTGAAACCGACGGGATACTCGAGTATGCAACTGGTCTCAAGGAGAAAGGTGTTATTCGGGCGATTGGCATGAGCTCCCACGAGCCGGGTACCGCCCTGGCGGCCGTCGAGAGCGGCATAATTGATGTGCTGATGTTCTCGCTCAATCCCTCTTTCGATTTACTGCCCGAACAGACCCAGATCGAAGCCCTGTTCGAACGCAGCACCTACGAACGGGGTGCCTCGGAAGGGATCAACCCGCTGCGCCAGCGGCTTTATGAAAGCTGTGCCCGGCGCGGGGTGGGCATTACCGTGATGAAGACCCTTTCGGCAGGGCAATTGCTCTTCGCCGAGGCCTCGCCGTTTGGTGCTGCCCTGACGGTGGCCCAGTGTATACACTACGCCCTCACCCGTCCCGGCGTGGTCAGCGCGCTGATCGGCTGCACTTCAGGCGACCAGGTGCGCCAGGCGCTTGCGTACGAACAGCTTCCGGATTCAGAGAAAGACTACAGCTCCGTTCTGGCCGCTTCTCGGCGTTATACGGCCGGTGGGGCGTGTATGTATTGCAATCACTGCCTGCCCTGCCCGCAGCAGATCGATATTGCCGCCGTGCACCAGTACTACGATCTGGCGAAAAACCTGCCCGAGATCCCGGCAACGATTGCCGAACACTACGGCGCATTGAAAGCGCACGCTGCCGACTGCATCGAATGCGGCGACTGCGAGACGCGTTGCCCCTTTGGGGTCCCCGTCTCTGCCAATATGATCGCAGTGGCCGGCCTGTTTGGGCGTTGACAGTTTCTTTTATGCCGCTGCGCCAACCAGCTGCCGCACCAGCGTGGCTGCCCGGCTGGCGTCGGCGGCGTACCCATCTGCGCCGATCTGCCTGGCGTAGCTGTCGGTCACCGGTGCGCCGCCGATGATGATCTTCACCTTACCCTTCAGCCCTGCGGCCTCGATGGCTTCGACGGTACCTTTCATATTGGGCATGGTGGTCGTCAGCAGGGCCGAAAGGGCGATCACATCTGCGTTTTCCTCTTTGGCTGCCTGGACGTACTTTTCGGATGAAACATCGGTACCCAGGTCGACGACCTTGCAGCCCGCGCCTTCGAGCATGATCTTCACCAGGTTTTTGCCGATATCGTGCAGGTCACCTTTGACCGTGCCGATAACGACGGTAGCCAGGGGCTTCATGCCGCTTTGGGCCACTAACGGGCGCAGGATGTCGAGGCTGCCCTGCATGGCGCGTGCCGCGATCAGCATCTCGGGGACGAAGAACTCGCCTTCCTCGAAATACTTGCCCACCGTGCTCATAGCGGGGATCAGTCCCGCGTTGATCAGCTTCTCGGGGGCCACGCCCTCGGCCAAAGCTTCTTGGGTCAATGCCAGCGCACTTTTGGCATTGCCATCGATGATCGTTTGTTTGAGTGCTTCCAGATCAAAGGCCATAACATACTCCTGATGAATGTGGAAAGGGGATGAAGGGGATTATAACAGCAGGCTTTCGAGCTTTGCAAGCGCCTGTTGACAACGTTGTCGGAATTGTAAGCCGGCTGCTGGGCAGATGTGCAGGATGTCCCATTCTACACCCCCGAAAATTGTAACTTTTGGCTTGACACCTCCCCGCCAGTTTGATATAAACAAGAGCAATTGAGAAATAAAAGCTGTGAAGAGGACGAGTAAGCGCTGAAACGGTGTCACAGAGAGTGGTTGGAGAAAGTTGTTGCAATAAAACAATTTTCTCGGGATGAGAAAACCGCACACACGCCAACGCCGAATGGCCCTCAGAGCTGCAGGGCAAACGATCGGTTCTACAGATCAAGTAGCCCCCGCCGGAACGCCACCGTTATCAGGGCTAGGTCTCTTCGTTTCTTGGACATGTTGTGTCATTGTTCACCAAACGAGCAGGCTGAAAATGAGTGAGGCTGGCTTTTTCCCATCATGTCACACCGATGGGATTTTTTCTTAAAAACACCGGCCTAACCAGGGTGGCACCACGGGAACCCGCTCCCGTCCCTGAAGGATCGAACTGATCAAACGATCCGGGGACACGAGCGGGTTTTGTTTTGCATGTGATACGGCCAGCGGCGCGCTTCCTTTGTGCGCCTCACGCATCACATATCACGCATTACGGAGTCCTTATGCCTCGCCCCTCCCAGTCTTCTCCTTACACCCTGCGCCCCATCGTGCGCGAGCTGCCTGCCGATCTCGAGACGCCCGTCTCGCTCTACCTCAAAACGGCCGGCCCAGGCCCCTCTTTCCTGCTCGAGTCGGTTACAGGCGGCGAGCAGGTGGCGCGTTATTCCTTCATCGGCACCGATATCATTCGCGCTTTCATCGTACGGGGCGAAGTGCTCGAAGAGCGCGCCCTGCAAGACGGCGAGGTCGTCGGCCGTATCGTTTCAGGCAACGACGATCCAATGGCCTCGCTGCGCCCGTTGCTGGCGGCCTATCGCCCCGAGCCGGTGGCCGGGCTGCCGCGCTTTTCCGGCGGCCTGGTGGGATACCTGGGCTACGACGCCGTGCGCTTTTTCGAGCCAACCGTGCCCCTCGCTCCCCATCCCGATCTGCCGGACGCCGTCTTCCTGCTCGCCGATACTGTCATCGCTTTCGACCACGCCTTTGGCCGCCTGCTGCTGATCGTCAACGCGCATCTCAACGAGAAAGATGGCGTCGCTAAGGCCAACGAGCGCCTGGATGCCCTCGAACGGCGTATCAATGCTCCTCTGCCGGCGCAAGAAAACCAGCACGGCCATGTCGTGCCCACCGAACTGGCTTCGACGATGACGCGTGCGCAATACATGGATGCCGTGGTACGCGCCAAAGAGCACATCACCGCCGGAGACATCTTCCAGGTGGTGGTTTCGCAGCGCCTATCGCGCCAGACGAACGCGGCTCCGTTCGACATTTACCGCGCCCTGCGGCGGCTGAACCCCTCGCCGTACATGTTCTTTTTCGATTTCGACGGCCTGGCCGGCGATCCCGATATGCCCTTGCGCCTGATCGGGGCATCGCCGGAAGTCCACGTGCGCCTGGAAGGGCGGCGCGCTATCCTGCGTCCGATTGCCGGCACGCGCCCGCGCGGCAAATCGCCCGAACAGGATGCCGCTCTCGAGAAAGAATTGCTGGCCGACCCCAAAGAACTTGCCGAACACGTCATGCTGGTCGACCTGGGCCGTAACGACCTGGGGCGTGTCTGCGAGTATGGCAGTGTCCATGTCCCCGAGCAGACGGTGGTGGAACGCTATTCCCACGTGATGCACATTGTCTCGCAGGCCGAAGGCCAGCTACGGCCCGAGTTCGATGCCTTCGACCTGATGCGGGCCACCTTCCCTGCCGGCACGGTCAGTGGTGCACCCAAGGTGCGCGCCATGCAGATCATCAACGATCTCGAGGGCGCCCCGCGCGGCGTTTATGCGGGCGCGGTCGGTTATTTCAGCTACGATGGTTCGATGGACACCTGCATTGCCCTGCGGACGATGGTCATGCGCGGCCAGACGATCGCAGTGCAGGCCGGCGCCGGTCTCGTCGCCGATTCTGACCCTGCCACCGAGTACCAGGAGACGATGAACAAAGCCGGCGCGCTGCTGGTGGCAGTAGAAAGGGCAGAGCGAGATGGGTGATGCATCGCAGCAGAATCATCGAATCACAGGCTTGCATGTCGCAGGATACGGAGATTTCTATGTTGATCGTGATTGATAACTACGATTCGTTCACTTACAACCTCGTCCAATACCTCGGGGAACTGGGCGCGGAAATGAAGGTTTTTCGCAACGATACGGTTTCGGTGGCTGAAATCGAAGCGTTGCGCCCTAACCACATTTTGATCTCGCCGGGGCCGGGAGAGCCGCACGACGCTGGCATCTCCGAAGACCTGATTCGCCAGTTGGGGCCGCATATCCCATTGCTGGGCGTGTGCCTGGGTCACCAGGCGATCGGCGAAGTTTTCGGCGGCAAGGTGATCCGTGCGCCGCGCTTGATGCACGGGAAGACGTCACCCATCCATCACGAAGGCGATGGCCTGTTTGCCGGGCTGCCCAGCCCTTTCGAAGCCACCCGCTATCATTCGTTGATCGTCGAGGCGCCGCCGCCCGATTGCCTACAAGTCACCGCCCAAACGGCCGAGGGCGAGATCATGGGGTTGCGTCACCGCGCGTATCCCATCTTTGGCGTGCAGTTCCACCCCGAGTCGATCCTCACACAGCATGGAAAGGCCCTGCTGCAAAATTTTCTGGACACTGCGGTGTGACCTGTGGCGCTGCCGGTTTTGCGAGGCACGAGCGGAAACGCTGCTTGGACCGGACGGCTGTGCATGGTACCTCGCCTCGATAGGAGCACCCCCGTTGCCGTGTGAGAGATGGCTTGAAAAAAACACCGCCGACAGTACAATGTATTTCGGCACGGGCAGATTGCGTGT
Source organism: Chloroflexota bacterium (assembly GCA_049325275.1). Taxonomy (GTDB): domain Bacteria; phylum Chloroflexota; class Anaerolineae; order Anaerolineales; family UBA4823; genus CAIQJJ01. The sequence goes on along the minus strand of JBMOLU010000001.1, from coordinate 45,709 downwards.
ACTTTCCGCCGCACCTGGCGTTTTGAGAAAAGAAGATGCACCTGAATCAGGTTTCCTTACATCCCGAGCGTTATCCGACGCGTGAGTGCTACCCGTTCAACCTGGCTATCTTCCAGCGTTCCGAGCAGATTCCCCTCCCCACGCCGGTGACGATCTTTGTCGGCGAAAACGGGTCGGGTAAGTCGACCCTGCTCGAAGCGATCGCCCGCAAGTGCGGCATTCATATTTGGGATGACGGCGATATGCGGCGCTTCGAGAATAACCCGCACGAAGATCGCTTCTACACCTGCCTGTCGGTCGGCTGGCAGGCAGGCCCGGTGCCGGGTTCGTTTTTCGGCTCGCGTAATTTCCGCTATTTCACCCGCGCCGTAGATGAGTGGGCAGCCAGCGATCCGAGCCAACTGGCGTATTTCGGCGGTAAATCGCTGGTAACGCAGTCACACGGCCAGTCGCTGATGGCCTACTTCCGCAACCGTTACGGGCGCCGCGGCCTGTACCTGCTCGACGAACCCGAAACGGCGCTTTCGCCCCGCAGCCTGTTTTCCCTGCGCGATTTGCTGGCCGAGATGAGCCAGGCCGGCCACGCGCAGTTCATTTTGGCGACACACTCACCAATTTTGCTTTCGTGCCCCGGCGCCACGCTCTACAGCTTCGATGGAGAATCTATCTGCCCGGTTTGCGTGGAAGATACCGAGCACGATCGGCTCTACCGGGAGTTTTTTACGCCGGGTGCGCAAGTGCCGTCCCCCGAGACGTGCACGCATCTACAGATGGTGCGTGACGCCATCGACGGCATCGACCGTCAGGTCATCGATTTGATCGGCCGGCGCGCCGCTTACGTGCAGGCGGCGGCCCGCTTCAAGATCGATTCTGCCGCCGTACAGGCCGAAGAGCGCGTCTACGCCATGCTGGCCCGGCGCCGTACGTGGGCTACGGAAGCCGGTTTGGACCCCGATGTGATCGAAAAGCTCTATCGTGATTTGGTTCAGTATTTCATTGGTGAAGAAATGGCACGCTGGAAGCGAAACACCCTGCTTGATTGATGGGTTACAAACGCAACTTAAAAAAGGAGAAGCGATGTTAAAACCTTATATTGCCAAAGTGATGCAGCGCCAGAATCTCAGCGCGGCCGAGGCCGAGGAAGCCATGAATATCATCATGACCGGCCAGGCCACCCAGGCGCAGATCGGCGGCTACCTGGCCGCCCTGCGAATGAAAGGGGAGACCGTCGACGAGATCACTGGCTCGGCGCGGGCGATGCGCGCCAATGCGGCCCCGATTCATGTCAAGGCTGGCGGTGTCCTGGTCGACACGGCCGGTACGGGTGGCGACGGTACGCATACCTTCAATATCTCGACGACGGCCGCCTTTATCATTGCCGGCGCCGGGCGTAAAGTTGCCAAGCACGGTAACCGTGCTGCCTCGTCGAAATGCGGCAGCGCCGACGTGCTGGGCGCCCTGGGCGTCAACCTCGACCTGACTCCCGAGCAGGTTGCCGCCTGCGTGGACGAAGTGGGAATCGGTTTTCTGTTTGCCGTCAAATTCCACCCGGCGATGAAGCATGCCATCGGCCCACGGCGCGAACTGGGTCAGCGTACGATCTTCAACCTGCTCGGCCCCTTGACCAACCCGGCCGGCGCCACCCATCAATTGATCGGTGTCTACGATCCCGCACTGACGCATCCACTGGCTGAAGTGCTCGGCGCGCTGGGTGGCAAGGCAGCCTTCGTCATTCACGGGCACGGCGGCATGGACGAACTCGTCACCGGCGGCCCAAACCGTGTCAGTCACCTGAAAGACGGCGCCGTGAGCACTTCTGAGTTCGACCCGGCCACGCTTGGCCTGCGCCCGGCCGCAGCAGAAGATCTCACCGGCGGCGATCCCGAACACAATGCGGCCATGCTGCGCGCCTTGCTCGGCGGCGCAGATCGCAGCCCGCGCCGGGATGTCGTCCTGCTCAATGCCGCCGCTGCCCTGGCGACCGATACCGGCGATTTTGCGGCTGCCCTGGCCGAAGCAGAAAAAGCGCTCGAAAGCGGTGCGGCCCTGGCAAAGCTGGATGGGCTGATCGCCGCCAGCCAGCAATTCACGGCGTGAGCGCACACGCAGACGTTGACGTAAATCGAACATGACCATCCTCGACGAAATTTTCGCCCACAAAAAACGCCAGGTGGCCGCTGTACAAGCCGCCAGGCCGCTGGCCGCCGTGCGCGTCGAAGCAGAAGCCACGTCCGTCCCACCCGACTTCGTGCAGGCCTTACGCAGTGCGCATCGCCCATCACGTTCTCCTGCGCTGATTGCTGAAGTCAAAAAAGCATCCCCTTCCCGTGGGTTGCTTTGTCCCGATTTCGACCCCTTGCGTCTGGCACGCACCTATGCCGAAAACGGCGCAGCCGCCATCAGCGTATTAACCGATGAAAAGTATTTTCAGGGCCATCTCGATTACCTGCGCCAGATTCACACAGCCCTGCCGCACACGCCGCTGCTGCGGAAAGACTTTGTTCTGGATGCCTACCAGGTTTACGAGGCGCGTGCTGCCGGGGCGAGCGCGGTGCTGTTGATTGCCGCCTATCTCGATGCAGCCCAAATGGCCGATTTGCACGCCCTGATCCTGGCCCTCGACATGGCTCCTTTGGTCGAAGTTCACGATGCCGGTGAACTGGCCGCGGCCATGCAGTTACCGGGTTTGAAGCTGCTTGGCGTGAATAACCGCAACTTGCACGATTTTTCGGTTAAACTAGAGACCTGCCTTGCCCTGCGCCCCTTGGTGCCACCTGAAATCTGTTTTGTCGCCGAAAGCGCCATTCATACCCGGCAAGATGTGCGCCGGTTGGCCGAAGCCGGCGTGGATGCCATGTTGATCGGCGAGGCGTTGGTGGTGGCGCAAGATCGGGCGACAAAAATTGACGAGCTGATGGGTGAGACATGATGGCGATGCGTAACCATCCATTCGCGCTACGCTTTTCACGGAGTTTATATGAAGGTCAAAATTTGCGGGATCAAAACGCTTGAGGAAGCGCAGGCGGCGGTTGAAGCCGGGGCCGATATGCTGGGCTTCAATTTCTTTCCGAAAAGCCCGCGCTTTGTTTCGCCGGATGCCTGTGCGGCCATCACGGCTGCGCTGGCAGAGCAAGGATCACGTACGACCTTCGTGGGTGTCTTCGTCAATGCGCCCATCGCCGGCATTCGTCGGGTGGTGGCGCACTGCAACTTGCATCGCGTCCAACTGGCCGGTGACGAGCCGCCGGAAGTGCTTTCCGAGCTGGGCGGCATGGCGTTCAAGGCGATCCGCCCCAAAGATGCAGATGAGGCGGTTGCGGCCTTGCGGCGCTACCTTGCCGCCTCGCAAGCCCCGGCCTATTTGATGGACGCTTCGGTCGTCGGCGAGTACGGCGGCACCGGCAAGGTAGCCGACTGGTCGCTGGCACGTTCGTTGGCTTCCAAGCTTCCGATCCTGTTGGCCGGTGGGCTGACACCTGCCAATGTTCGCTCGGCCGTTAGCCTGGTCAGGCCCTGGGGTGTGGATGTTGCTTCCGGCGTCGAATCGGCGCCGGGCGTCAAAGACATGCAGAAGATGCGCACCTTCATCCAGGCGGCCCGTACCCCGATCAAAATCGATGCCGCGCGCCGGGACGACCTGGCAACGATTTTGGCGTTGCAAAAGCTGGCTTACCAGAGCGAAGCCGAACTGTATGATGACCCGCACATCCCCGCGCTGTTGCAGACTTTGGACGATCTACAGCAGGCGTACGAGCGCATGTTGTTCCTGAAAGCTGTGGCCGGTAAAAAAATCGTTGGCTCGGTGCGTGCGGAAGCGCGTGAAGGCACCTGTTACATCGGGAAGTTGATCGTCCATCCCGACTGGCAAGGACAGGGCATCGGTACCAGCCTGTTGGAAGAGATCGAGCACCGTTTTTCGGGCAACCGCTATGAGATCTTTACCGGCGATCTCAGCAAAGCGGCGATACGCCTTTATCAAAAACACGGATACACAGAATTTCGCCGCGAGCCGCTCAGCCCGATGCTGACGCTCGTTTACCTGGAGAAGAAAGGGATCGACACGAAATGAGCAAGAAAACCTCGCTTTCTGGCATCAAACCCACCGGAACGCCACACCTGGGCAACTACTTTGGCATGATCCGCCCGGCGTTGGATTTGGTGAAAGCGTACACGCCGTTATATTTCATTGCCGATTATCATGGCCTGACGACCGTACGTGACGGCGACGAAATGGCGCGCATGACTTACGATGTGGCCGCTACCTGGCTGGCCCTGGGAATGGATCCCGATCGGGTGATCTTTTTTCGCCAGTCGGATATCCCTGAAATTTTCGAATGCACCTGGATTTTGGGCTGTTTTACGGCCAAGGGCCTGCTCAATCGCGCCCACGCCTACAAAGCCGCCGTCGATGCCAACGTGGCCGAAGGCCGCGACCCCGATGCCGGCGTCAACGTTGGCTTGTATACATACCCGGTGCTGATGGCCGCCGACATTTTGCTCTACGGTAGCCATATCGTTCCCGTTGGGCAGGATCAGAAACAGCACGTCGAAATCGCCGCCGACATCGCCCAGGCTTTCAACCACACCTACGGTGAGATTCTGACCGTCCCCGAACCGCTGATCCGCCCGGAAGTGGCCCTCGTCCCGGGTATCGACGGCCGCAAGATGAGCAAGAGTTACGATAACGTTCTGCCGATCTTCGCCCCTTCCAAGCAATTGCGCAAGCGTGTGATGAGCATCGTCACCGATTCGCGTACGCCCGACCAACCGAAAGACCCGGAGAGCGACAACCTTTTCTTGATCTACAAGCTGATCGCAACATCTGAAGAAATCGAAGCCATGCGCCGGCGCTACCTGGCGGGCGGTTTTGGTTACGGCGAAGTCAAACAGGCCATCTTCGATGTCCTCGAGCGCACCTTCGGCGAAGCGCGCACCCGCTACGATGCGTACATGCAAGACAGAGCCTATCTCGAGAAGATGCTGATGGACGGTGCCGAAAGGGCGCGCGCCATCGGCGGTCCGATGCTCGAGAAGATGCGCCGGGCGGTGGGGATGCGGCGCGGGGTGCGGTAGCAGGTGCCTTATGACCGACCAGTCAACTCCCCTCGATCACAAGTTTGGCCCGTATGGCGGGAAGTTCGTTCCCGATACCCTCATGCCGGCGTTGGCAGAACTCGAAGCGGCTTTCCTGGCGGCGCGCGCCGATGAAAACTTCCAGGCCGAGTTCACCCGCCTGCTGCGCACCTACGTCGGGCGTCCGACGGCGCTCTACCATGCCCGGCGCTTGAGCGCACAGTTAGGTGGGGCGCAAATCTATCTCAAACGCGAAGACCTGGCGCATTCGGGCGCGCACAAAATCAATAACGCCCTCGGCCAGGCCCTGCTGGCCAGGCGCATGGGAAAACAGCGTATCGTTGCCGAAACCGGGGCCGGGCAGCACGGCGTGGCCTCGGCGACCGTGGCTGCCTTGCTCGGACTGCAATGCGTCGTGTATATGGGCTGTGTCGATATGGCCCGCCAGCAGCCCAACGTGCTGCGCATGCGCCTGCTTGGCGCCGAGGTCTGCCCCGTGGAAACCGGCTCGAGCACGCTCAAAGACGCCGTCAACGAAGCGATTCGCGATTGGGTGACCAACGTGAGCGGCACGTACTACCTGCTCGGCTCAGCCCTCGGCCCGCATCCTTACCCGACGATGGTGCGCGATTTCCAGGCTGTCATCGGCCAGGAGGCCCGCCGCCAGATCGTCGAGCAGGCCGGGCGTTTGCCGGACGCCTGTATCGCCTGCGTGGGTGGCGGTTCCAACTCGATCGGCCTGTTCCATACATTCCTCGACGATGAAAACGTGCGCTTGATCGGTGTGGAAGCCGGGGGCGAGGGGATCGCCAGCGGGAAACACGCGGCGCGCTTTTCCGACCCCAAGATCGGCCGCCCGGGTGTCCTGCAGGGCACCTACACCTACGTCTTGCAAACGCCCGACGGGCAAATCGCCGAGACGCACTCCATCTCCGCCGGTTTGGACTACGCCGCGGTTGGCCCCGAGCACAGCTACCTGCGCCAGACCGGGCGCGCCGAATATACCTACGCCACCGACGAGCAGGCCCTGCACGCCTTTCACACCCTCGCACATACCGAAGGGATTTTACCCGCCCTCGAATCTTCTCACGCCGTTGCCGAGGCCATCCGCCTGGCGCCTACGCTCTCGCCCGACAAGATTCTGCTCGTCAACCTGTCGGGCCGCGGGGATAAAGATCTTGATACGGTGTTGAAGACTCTGTAAAGGATTTCCTATGACCGGCCTACTTCATATTGCTGCAACATTTGAGCGGGCGCGAGCCGAACAGCGCGCTGCCTTCATGCCCTACTACACGCTTGGCTTTCCGACGCCGGCCATCGCGGTGAATGTGGTGAAAGCGATTGCCGCATCCGGCGCCGACTTAATCGAGCTCGGCGTGCCGTTCTCGGACCCGCTGGCCGACGGCCCTTCGATCCAACATTCCACGCAGGTGGCCCTCGAACAGGGCATGACGGTTGCCCGCTGCATCCAGGCGGTGGCCGAACTGCGCGCCGCCGGCGTGACGCAGCCTTTTTTGTTGATGGGGTATATCAACCCGATTCTCGCCTATGGCGTCGAAAAATATGTCGCCGATGCCGTATCTGCCGGCGCAGACGGTTTCATCGTTCCCGACCTGCCGCCCGAAGAAGCGGCTGAAATGGATGCGGCCTGCCGCACGCACGGTGCTGCGCTCGTCTATCTGGCTGCGCCCACTTCGACGGACGAACGTCTGGCGGCGCTGGCGCAAAAGACGACCGGTTTTCTGTACCTGGTCTCGCTGACGGGTGTTACCGGTGAACGGCAGGAAGTGTCCGCCGGTCTGCGCGATTTCGCCGCCCGGGCGCGCCGTGTCTGCACCCTGCCTTTGGCCGTCGGTTTTGGCGTTTCCACGCCTGCCATGGCGCGCCAGGTAGGGGAGATTGCCGACGGTGTCATTGTGGGTTCTGCATTGATCAATGTGGCCAACAAGGCCCGTAACCCCGCCCAGGCTGCCGGCGAATTCGTGTGCCAGATGCGGACGGCCCTGGGGTAATGTCAACCCCCAGGGGGCGCATCCCAGGGGGAAGCCCGAAAGGTCTTTTCAGGCGGTTTGTCAGAGAAGGGGGAGATGGGCAAAAAGATACGGCCTGGTAGTGACGGGGAAACGTTTTTACCCCGTCTTGGGCGAAGGGGGCGCGGATGCTATCGACGCGGAGAAAAGTGATATTTCCCACCAAAGCCGTGCGAGCCGTTATAATTGATAGCTGAGTATGATACCGTTACCACAGCCTTCCTACCCCTACCCTCAAGGAGTTCCTATGAGTCGCCTGATTGGTTCCCTGCCAAAAATCGGTATCCGCCCCACCATCGACGGTCGCCTGGGCGGTGTCCGTGAATCCACCGAAGCGCAAACGCTGCGCATGGCGCAGAACGTAGCGCGTTTCCTCGGCGAAAACCTGCGCCATCCCAGCGGCGAGGTGGTCGATTGCGTGCTTGCCGACCGCTGCATTGGCGGTGTGGCCGAAGCCGCCCTGTGCGCGGAGAAATTTGCCCGCGAAGGGGTGGGCGTTTCGCTCACCGTGACACCGGTATGGTGCTACGGCTCCGAGACGATGGATATGGACCCGCTGATCCCCAAAGCCGTGTGGGGTTTCAACGGCACCGAACGCCCCGGGGCGGTGTACCTGGCTGCGGTCTTGGCTGCCCACAACCAGAAGGGCCTGCCCGCTTTCGGCATTTATGGCCGCGACGTGCAAGATGCCGGCGACACGGCCATCCCGGCCGATGTGCAGGAGAAGCTGCTGCGTTTTGCCCGCGCCGGGCTGGCCGTTGCCACGCTGCGCGGCAAGAGCTATCTGTCGATGGGCGGCGTTTCGATGGGCATCGCCGGTTCGATCGTCGACCAGTCCTTTTTCGAGCGCTCTCTCGGCATGCGCGTCGAAGTGGTCGATATGTCCGAATTCAGCCGCCGCCTGAACGAAAACATCTACGATCCCGCCGAGTTCGAGCGGGCGACGAAGTGGGTCAAGGCCAACTGCAAGGAAGGCCGCGACATCAACCCACCCGAGAAACAGCGCACGCGTGCCCAGAAAGACCGCGACTGGGAGATTTCGGTCAAGATGGCCTTGATCGCTCGCGATCTGATGGTCGGCAACGCCCGCCTGAACGAGCTAGGCTTCGGAGAAGAAGCCCTGGGCCACAACGCCATCGCCGGGGGCTTCCAGGGCCAACGCCACTGGAACGACTTCATGCCCAACGGTGACTTTCTCGAGGCGATCCTGAACTCTTCTTTCGATTGGGATGGCATTCGCCAGCCTTACATCGTTGCTACCGAAAACGACGCCCTCAACGGCACGGCGATGCTCTTCGGTCACCTGCTTACGGGTGGGGCGCAAATCTTCGCCGACGTGCGCACCTACTGGAGTCCCGAAGCGATCGAGCGCGTGACCGGTTATCGGCCCACCGGGCTGGCCGGCCAGGGTGTGCTGCACCTGATCAATTCGGGTCCGGCAGCGCTCGACGGCACCGGCCAGCAGGAAATCGACGGCAAGCCCGCCATCAAACCCTGGTGGCAGGTGACGGAAGCGGATGCCAGCAACTGCCTGGCGGCCACCGCGTGGTGCCCGGCCGACCTGGGATATTTCCGCGGCGGGGGATGGTCGACCGATTTTCTGACCCGCGGCGGGATGCCGGTGACGATGAGCCGCCTCAACCTGATCGCTGGTCTCGGCCCGGCGCTGCAACTGGCGGAGGGTTTCATTGTGGATTTGCCCGCCGAAGTTCACGAGAAACTCGATTCCCGCACCAGCCCTTCCTGGCCGACGACCTGGTTCGTCCCTCGCACTACCGGGCGCGGGGTGTTCCGCGATCCCTATGCCGTGATGAATGCCTGGGGCGCCAACCATGGGGCCTTCAGCTACGGCCACATCGGCGCCGATCTGATCACGCTGGCTTCGATGTTACGCATTCCCGTCTACATGCACAATGTCGACGACCTGCAAATCTTCCGCCCTTCGGCCTGGTATGCCTTCGGCACTGCCGATCTCGAAGGCGCCGACTTCCGTGCCTGTGCCAACTACGGCCCGTTGTATTCCACCCGGGCATAAATGCCTTGTGTCCCTCGTGGGCAGGGCATCAATGCCCTGCCCACCCTTGCCGCCATGCGGCTGCCCGGGTTCAGTACCCGGGCTACAAAGCAGCGCCGGATGAATCCGGCTTCTTGGCGGGGTGGCTGGAAAGCCAGGATACGGGATAGCGCGTAGTAAAATAGCGGTACGGCACGCTGTCTTTTTGCCACATTTTCCCTCAGGAGTCAAACATGCGCATCGAAAATATCCGTTATTTGGGTTGGAACTGTACGCGCCTCTCGAACAGCATCATCGACCTCGTGATCACTGCCGACGTGGGGCCACGCGTGATCCGTTTTGGTTTCGTCGATGGGCCGAACGAGTTCAAAACGTTCGCTGAAACCGCCGGCCAGACGGGCGGCGAACAATGGCAGGCTTATGGCGGCCACCGCCTGTGGCATGCTCCCGAGATCATGCCGCGCACTTACTTTCCCGATAACTTTGCGGTGAAGATCGAGACGATCGGCGACTGCGTGCGCGTGACTCCCCCGGAAGAAACCGTCAACAGCATCCAGAAGCAGCTCGACATCCAGATTTTGGGCGAAACGGCGCAGGCCAGGGTAACCCATCGCCTGATCAATACCGGCGTCTGGCCGGTGAACCTGGCCGTGTGGGCCTTGTCCGTGATGGACGCCGGCGGTGTCGCCATCATCCCCGTGCCGCCACGCGGCCCGCACACCGAGTTCCTTCTGCCCACGCATTCGATGACGATGTGGGCCTATACCGATATGTCGGATGTGCGCTGGACGTGGGGAAACCAATTCATCCTGCTACGCCAGGACTCCGGGCAGCCGTGGCCGCAGAAGTTCGGTATGTCGGTCCCCCAAGGTTGGGCGGCGTACGCCCACGGCGGGCGTGTTTTCGTCAAACAGGCCGACTACCGGCCCGGGGCGGTGTATCCCGATAACGGCTGCTCGATGGAATTCTTCACCAACGCTGACATGCTCGAAGTCGAATCGCTCAGCCCGATGCTGACGCTCGAACCGGGCGAGCAGGCCGAACACGTCGAAACCTGGACGCTGCTCAAGGATATCCCGCAGCCGGACAGCGAAACCGACGTCGTCGCCAACGTGCTGCCGGCACTGCTGCAAGCGCTGGCGAAGTGAGAAGCCGCAGGTCGCCTTTCACGCCAACGTTTTCCAATGGCTATCCCCCGGCTTGTTCACCGGAACGGCCCGGCCGGTGGGCATCACGCGCCACTCCCATTGGCCGTGATGGCCGGGGCGGAGTTCGGGACGGTCGAGCATTTCTCGGGTAATGACCGAGCAGGCGATGCCCATTTGCCGCAACTGACCGGCCGTCGCTTCGGCGCTGGCCTGTGCAGACGGTGGTGCGCCGAAGCTGAGCGGGTCGAGCAGCAGCACCGTCGGCACGACGCCGCGCCACAACCACTGCATCAGCGGGGCAAGCCAACCGCCATGGATGTCGGGCGTGATCAAGATGGCGCTGGAACGCTGGCTGATGTTGGGACGAATCCGTTCGAGCAGCACGGCGAAGGATGTTTCGCCGGGGGTGACCAGCGCCAGTGAGCGCAGGATTTCCCAGCGATAGTTTTCCCCTTCCTGGGGTTGCAGCCAGACCAGACGTTCGGCGTTGGCGGCCAGCCCAACCGCGCGGCGGGCTTTCAGGCCGCGGTCGGCCAGCGAGGCCGCCAGCACGACGCCGAACTCCACTGTCGAATCCCAGCCCTCGCCGGCCTGCGTGCGCCGATCGAGATCGAGGATCACCCACCAGTCGCCGGCCGGTGTGCCGTCGAAAACGTGTACGTAGGGGGTCTCGCGGCGGGCCGTCGTCGGCCAGTGGATGGTGTGCAGGCTGTCGCCGGGTACGTATTCGCGCACACTGGCCGCGCTGACGCTGCGTTCCGGCGCGTTCTGGCGGGGACGGCCCTCGCCGGATCGCCCGCCGGGGGCAACTTCGATTTCTGGCAGCGGTACGGTGGGCGGCATGACCATCAGGTGCGTGAAAGCCGGATCATGCAGGCGCAGGGTGTAGATTCCCAGCGGGTCGGTTGCTTCGATGCTAGTCGGGCCGAGGGTAAACAGGCCGCGGCGGGTGCAAACCGTGCGGGTTTGCCACTGCGCATGTGCCAATGAGCCGACTCCCGTTACCTGGCTGATCGTATGATCGGGTAGGGTTGAGTGATCGGTAATTTCCACCCACAAAGCCGGCGCCCAACCCCAATTGGCGAGGGTCAGGCGCTCCTCGAGCGTATCCCCGACCTGCGCCCAGCCGAAACGCATTTCACGTTTCAGCCGCAGCGTGCGCCGCAGGGAGCGCACCCACAGGTAGGCGACCAACCAGGCCCCACCCAGGCTGACCAGCAGCAGCAGCCAGATTCGGGTCCCATCCACCAACTGCATGAGTGCCACAATGGCGGTCAAAACCGGCAGCAGGCGGTTGTTGAGGCGCATGGTGGCGGGCATGTTAACGCTTAGCGCTCGCCGTACACAGCCTGGCGCAAACCTTTGATGTAGCCGATGGCGAACAGGCGCCCGATGGATGAATAGGCCGGGCTGTCGTTGCTGTCGCCTTCCATGGTGGGCACGTGGTCGGGGCGGGCGACGCCGTCAAAGCCGACGTCGCGGTAGGCCTGCATGCAGGCCAGCATGTCGGTTCTGCCTTCGTCGTGAAAGGTCTCGACGAACTTCTCCGGGGTGCCCCGTACGTCGCGAAAGTGAACGAAGAAGATTTTTTTCTGTAGGCCGAAATGGCGGATGACGGCCGGCAGGTCGTCCGTCATCAGGGTGAAATTGCCCTGGCAAAGTGCAATGCCGTTTACCGGGCTGGGGTAAAGGTCGAGCAGGCGCTGGTAGTTCTCGACGGAACGCATGATGCGTCCCAGGCCGCGGATCGGCGAGAGCGGTGGGTCGTCGGGGTGCATGGCGAGTTGTACGCCGGCTTCTTCGGCAACCGGCACGACCGCTTTCAAAAAATATTCCAGGTTTTGCCAGAGTTGTTCTTCGGTGACGATGCCGTACTCGGTCAGGGGGGCGTCTTTCATCAGGGAATGATCGTAGGCCGTGGCCATCGCCCCGCCGCGGGCCGGGGCGGTGGTGGACGTACGCATCCAGTTGAAGACCGGCATCCACTCGTAGCACCACACCGGGATGCCCAGCTTGCCCATGTTGCGGACCAGGTCGATGGCGTGTTCGATTTGCTCGTCGCGCCCCGGCAGGCCAAGCTTGGCCTTGGTCAGATCGGGACGGCTTTCGAGCACGGAGAACTGGAAACCGCCGTCCTCGTAGGCTGTCTTGATGCGCAGCAGCGACATAAAGCCCCACGGCAGGTGGTCGCGATCGGCCTTTTCCCAGCCGGGACGGAAATCCATGCCGCCGACGACGTGCTCGATGCCGCACTGCCTGACCATGCGCCACAGCGGGGTTGGGTGCGGGGGAAGGACTTCTGCGATTTTAATCATGGCCACTCCTGTTTTCCAAGCGGAACCGGGTTGAAAGACTGTCTGAACCGTATCCCGACGGCCGGGCAGCGCGCTTGCTACCGACCTGCGAAGTGCGTCGCCCCTTACTTCTCAGAACTTTAGCCAACAAACTGGCGGATGAACTCGTAGTAGCCGCGCCGGCCACCTTCCTTTTGCCATTTTTCTGCCGAACGCTTGATGCGCTTCAGGCAGGCCACGATTTCGGGAATCGTGACGGCCTGGATGGGCAGTTGGAGCGCCTGGCCCGATTGATCGGTCATGCCGGTGCGCCCCAGGCGAAACTCACACATCGACCGGGCGCCGTCGAAGGCAGCCTGCGCCGCTTCGTTCAGGCGCAAGGGGGCTGCCTGGTGCCCGCCGGCTTCGGCCTGATAGGCGCGCACCAACGCGTCGAGCGCTTTCAGCGTGTCCCAATCGGTCATTTCGGGCTTCGAACGATACACCCGGGCCAGCGCGGCTTCGATATTTTGCAAAACATCCCCGTATTGATCTTCGAATTCGGTAGACATTGAACATCCTTATGAAAGCAGGGATTGTATTTCAAGCGCTGCGCTCGCGCGCTGCTATGAATTGTAGCACCGGTCGGGCGCGCCAGCCAAGCCAGAAAGTTTGCAAGATGGTGCTGATCAGCATGGCCCATACGCCTACGAACAGGCCGGTCAGACCGCCCCAGACGACGCCGCCTCCCAGCAGCACCAGGCTGCCGACCAGGTAAAGGACGACCGATTCAGAAATGCCTGCCGTCTTGCGCGCGTGCATCAAACCACCTTGAAACCACGATTGCAACACGGTCAACGCCGGCAGCGGCAGCGCCAGCCACAAGCCGCTGACTGCCAGGCCTGCTAGTTCCGAGTCCAGTGCAGACAGGCGGCCGAACCAGAACCCGGCAAACGGCGTCAGGACGAAGAATAAGACGATGGCGGTGCCCGCCAACACGAGCACCCATACGAATCGCCTCAGGTTCGGGGACGAGCCCTGCTCATCGAGCAGGGCAACGACGACCTCATTGTAAGCATTGCCCAGGCTGCGCAGCATAAAAACCAGCCCGGTCAGCGGCGACCAGGCCGCCAGCGATGCGATGGCCTGGGGCATGCGGTTGATGGCCGCACTGGTGATGGGCGGTGTCAGTAGCCAGATGAAAGAAGTCATCACCAGCGGAAAGTAGAAATTCAGAAACGCTCGCAAAGTGAGTGCCGGCTCTACCGGGGCCGCCTGGCGCAACGCGCCTGCCGGATGGTGCAGCGGGCGCACGGCAATCCCGGCGTAAATCGCCTCGGCGGTGATTCCGGAGGCCACCGCCAGTGTCATCACCACGATTCCGGGAAGTTTGAGCGTGTAACCGGCGAACAACACGATTCCGTCCGTAACCAGGCGCACGGCCGTACCGACGCCAACGAGACGCGACTGCCCGAAACGGATCAAAAGCCCCTGCTGAAAGCGCCGGTAGGCGATTGTCCACGTCCACGGCAGCATGATCATCAGGCCAATGCGCCCCGGCTCGACAATTTCGGCCGGCGCGCCGAAGAGCGTACGCGCCACAGGCTCATACAGCGGCGTAAAAGCGACCAGGGCGTGCAGGCCGGTCAGGACGGCGCTGGTGATCATCATGAAGCGGTAAATGAGGCGGTAAGAGGCCCAATCTTTGCTCAGGGCGGTGGAGGCCGAAAGCAGCATGATGATGGGCGATTCGATGATTAAAATCAGGGGGAAAACGACGCCGCTGTAAGCGGCAAGATGGATTTTGGGGTCGGCCAGGCGGGCGGCAACGGCGCTGATGGCGGGCAGCTCGGCGGCCATGAAGAGCCAACTGGCAGCCAGTGGCCACCACAAGGCAACGATACGGCGCATGGGCAGGGTTTGAGTCATTGCGTGCGATTATACTCCTGCTTGTGAACGATCCAAAAAGCGGCGAGCCAACGCTCACCGCTTTTTGGATGGGATGAGGGCCGATCGTGCTTACCTACCGGGGATAATCAACCAGCAGAGGAAGTAAATGAGGAAACCGGGTACGCCGCCGGGAATCAGGGCGAACAAAAAGCCCAGGCGAAACCAGAACGGCGATATCCCGAAGAATTCTCCCAATCCGCCGCAAACCCCGGCGACCACACGGTTGTGCCTGGAACGGCGTAGAGTCTTGGTTGTTTCGGACATGTTTGTTTCTCCTTTCAACCGATTCTACGCCGGAGCGAAAAATGAGTTGCAGGAATTGTTTGTCCGTTTGGAAAAAATGGTGGAACGTTTGTCCGTTTGGAAAAAATGGTGGAACGTTTGTCCGTTTGGAAAAAATGGTGGAACGTTTTTTACCTTGGAAAGGACAAAAGGAGCGCTTGCGAACGAGGGGGCTGAAACGTCCGAGAAGCTGTCTGAAAAGCAAGGTGCGACGTTTTGTCGGCTAGGAATGGGCGTTATCTACCCTTATGGAAGTGCGACGCACCTGCTGGCGGCACTTTTCAGACAGTTTCTTAGCGCGCAGCCCGGATGGTTTCCAGGTTAGCGCGTACCTGAGGGGCTACTTTGAAGAAGCCCTCCAGCGCCTCACAGGCATAGTCGTTGCAGTAAGCGCAGTTGGGCAGGTTACGTTCCACGGCGCACTTGCGGATGCCGCACTCGGCGCAGTATCCGCCGTGGCGTTCGCCGGTCATGCAGCCATCGCAGGTCACGCTGGCGATGGTGATATTGGGCGCGTTGTACTCGGCCCGCCATTGGGCTGCGATGCGCTCTTTGGCAAAGTCATCATTGTTTTGGGTGGCCTGGTAGGCCTCGCACTTGCTGCAATCCAACCCACAAGCGGCAATCAAGGTGTTCATGGTGATCCTCCTGAGATCGAAAGAATATGGATGTGGAAACCCCGGCGAAATTATAGCACGTTTGTTCTATTTTGCGCGCACGTGCCCCCGAATTCCTGGCAATCCAACCCCGACTGGCTCCCGATCATGTACGTTTCGTCGGCGGGTCTGGCAAATTGCAGCAGTCCTTCGGCGCGCAAGATGACTGATCATTCGAAATGTCTTGACATCTCTTGTGTTTGGTCGTACAATCTGGCTTTCTGGGCGGTGTATACAATTTGCTTAAAAATGCAGCCTGCGGCGCCGCAGTGCTGTGAAAAGACAAAGGAGGTCGCTATGTTTCGAAAGAACAGCAAAACCGTCTTGTCCCTGTTCGTTTGCTGCGTAGCGCTATGCGTTAACGCATGTTCGCCATCGGGAAATCCCTTGAAAATCACAGCGGTCAGCATTTCACCGGAACCGCTGGTAGGGCGTATCTCGACCTTGCACATCGAGGTCTCCTCTGCAGAAGATCAACCTGAAGTGTGGTTCACCGTGAACTTCCTGTTGAAGGAACTCAATAATCGTGTGTACCCGGTATCTGGAACTACCAATTGGCGTGGTTCCCTGGCTGCCAATCAACCACGGGCCTTCGATGTGGATATCTGTGTTTGGGAAGAGGGATCATGGCCAATTGCAATTAGTGTTGACCGAACAGCAGAGGGAGATAAGTACTATGTATTTGAAACCATCCAGATTGAAAGCACTGCCATGACAGGGAAATTGATCCGGGCCAGGGACTTTCAATTACCGCCTCGTGCCGGCGAGGAGATTCCGACTCTTGCATCGGCTCTCTCACCGCCGCGATGCTCAAACGATAGTACTCCAAAATAGGGAGGGACTAAAGATGCACACTCGTTTCTTTAAACTGATGAGTAGTCTAGTACTGATGGGGCTTATTCTATTGCCCTTGCGAAATGCTATCAGCAATCGCTTTACCGTAGCAAAAGCTGCGGCAGAGTTTCAGTTGGCCGATTACTCAGCAAACCCACTTCACATCACGAATGTCAGTATTCTGCCAGAACCGACCGTAAACCACACCGCTACACTCCACATCGAAGTTCTGTCCACCGAAGATCAGCCCGCAGTATGGTTCACGGTAAATTTTCTCGACATGTATGCGAACAAAGTGCATTGGGTGGCGGGGGATGTGGCGTGGCGCGGGGCGCTTATTGCCTATCAACCACAATCATTCGATATAGATATTATTGTTTCGGAGGCAGGCTCCTGGCCAATTTTAATCAGCATTGATCGCACTGCTCCTGGGTCAAAGTACTACACTCTTGAAACCATTCAAATTGAAAGTTCAGAAGAAGCAGGCCAACTTATTCGGTCAATCGAATACAATGACAACGCGCCTAAAAGCCATTCATTTGTTTTACCGGCACAAGGAAGTGCCTTGCAGTCGTCTTGTAAAACTCAATCGCCCCCACCACCAACTGCTGGCCAGATTCAGATCGTTGGCAACATAGCCTATGATGCGCTTAAGAAACATAGTGGAGAACCCATTACTATAGTTCACGCTATGTTAGGACGCATCACAATGCGATTATGGGATAAAAGCAACTTACTCATTCCTCTGGATGTGACCTGTACCGATGTAAGAGGGTACTATGAGTTTGCACCTGTTGCCAACTCGCACACACGTGAGCTTATGATCGAAATTTTATCAACCGACGGGGTGCGGGTATATGTCACTAATTCGCTAAACGATCTCTATTATGAGACAAAAGACGTTGGCATCAAACCAGATGGTATTCAGTTGGTAGATTACACAATACCAGCGGATGCCAGTGAAATTTCGCAAGCGTTTTATATTTTCGACTTGACAGCAAATGTCGCCTATGGCTGGTTAGAGCAGCAAAACATTGGCTGGAGTAATCAAGACTTTCTTCATATTCGTTGGCCGGTTAACTGCATTGAACCGTTTTGGGGGGATGCATGTTATCGCGGTGAAATTGAACTAGGGCGTGACCGCGGCAAGGAGCCTGATACCATTATTCATGAATATGGTCACTTTGTCCTTGCCAAGGCGATCAACGATGACAAAAAGATAATTTTTGCGTGTATTCCGTTTGCGCACGAGATGTGGAAGGAACATTCAGCGACATGTGCCTGGAGCGAAGGTTGGGCCGACTTCTTTCAGGCAGCCGTTCAAGGGCATACAGAGGCAAGTGGCTTTTCTCTTGATCCCGTGCCTCAAGCCGATCTTGATAAAGTGATAGGGAATCCGGTAAACTATCAAGGTATCGTAGCCGCCAGCCTGCTCAACATCTTCGACAGCACCAACCAGGCCTACGACGAACTCTCCGACGGCTTCAACGGCCCCGCCGGCAACGGCATCTGGCACTACAGCACCGTGGCGCAAGGTTCCACCGGTATTCCTTTCAATATCACCGATTTTTGGAATGAATGGAAGGCCGACCGCCCCGCCGGTGCTTGTTTCGGCTCGGCCATCTTGCAGCAGCACCTGCTCGATTACGAACCCTTCATGTACGGCCTCGAAGCCAGGACGAACCCCTTCCTGAGTGGCCTGGGCGTCACCACTGCACCCCTGCCGGGCTGCCCCAACAGGACCTACGAAAAGGACACGTTCGTCAGCCTGCAAGCCGTCTCGTCCCTGCCTGCCTACACCTTCGGCTACTGGCGCGGCGACCTGGCCGGCAGCGCCAACCCCGCCACGATCAAGATGGACGCCGCCAAACAGGTGACGGCCCACTTCGTGACCCGGACGCCCACTCCGGCGGTCACCCACACCGCCACCCGCACCCCCACTCGCACGGCCAGCCCCACCATCACCGCCACCGGGCCGACGCCCACGCCGACCGACTCCGCCAGCCCACCCACGCCCACGGCGACGATCGACGCCACGCATATCGCCCGCATGGTCTGGCAGTCGAACGCCAACCAGGTCATCCCGCCCGGGGTCCGTTTCAGCGGCGACCAGACGCGGCACGCCGATATGAAGTGGAACGGTTTCCAAAACGGGATTTTGCACGCCCGCTATACGTTCCAGTTTCACTACTGGGTCGGCCCCGGCATCGGCCGGTTGGCCCTGCGGGTGTGGACGGGCGACTACTTCGGCCTGGTGAGCAATTATTCGGTCACTTGTGACAGCGGGAAATGGATGGACCGGGGGGACGGCTTGAACGACTTCCTGTACTTTGCCGATGACGAGAGCTTCGACATCAACGATCGCTGCGTCGTCGATTTCGACATCATCCTGCGCGATGACTCCAATGCGACCCTGGCGCTGGCGGTGATGCACTTCAACCACAGCTATGCGGCAACCTACGGTGCGGCCTACGAAGGCTATTGGGAAGTGCTCGGCGTCGAAATCCCCCTGCCCACGCCGACACCCACCCCCACGCCGCAGCCGACGGACTGCCCGCCGGGCGAGATCTGCCCGGCAGGCGGCGTAAACAACCCGTAAGGGGGCCGCGGTGCCGGCCGCAGGAATGGGTTTCAGCTATCCAAGGCTCGCGCTTGCCAGCAGCCTGGGCAGCACTTCCCCCGACTTGCCCTGCAAGAAGTACGCCGCTGAGGCCGTTAGCGGCGTCTCCTGTGGGTTGATCTCGACCAGCAGCGCCTGGGCCTGCACGGCCAGCAACGGCAACGAAGCCGCCGGCTGCACCAGCGCCGATGTGCCGATGGAAAGGAAGACCTCGCAGGCTGCCGCCGCCTCGTATGCCGCCTGCAGGGCTGCGGCAGGCAGCATCTCACCAAACCAGACCACGTCCGGCCGCAGCAAGCCGCCGCAGCGTGGGCAGCGAGGCGGCGCAACACTGGCCGAGGCCGGTGCTGTCCCGTCCGTGTCGACCAAGGTCGCGTCGACCAAGAAGCCTTCGTCGAAGCACCGCACCCGGCCGATGTTTCCGTGCAGTTCGATCACGTTTCGGCTGCCGGCGCGTTGGTGCAGGCCGTCCACGTTTTGTGTGATTAAGGTGAAGCGGGCGCCGCGCCCTACCAGGCGGGCCTCCATCTCGGCCAGGGCGGCGTGCCCCGGGTTGGGCTTCACGTCACCGGCCAGTTTGCGCCGCCAGGCGTACCATGCCCACACCAACGGCGGGTTCGCGAGGAAGGCTTCGGGGGTAGCCAGGTCCTCCGGGCGGTAGCGCGCCCACAAGCCAGACTGTGCGTCGCGGAAGGTGGGCACGCCGCTTTCCGCTGACACGCCTGCCCCGGTGAGCACGGTCACGTGGGAGGCAGCGCACAGAGCGTCGATCAGTTTTGCGGGAAAGTGCATGGCGTTATCCTTTGCAGGTTTTGCCGCCGGCGAAAGGTGGCCTGGCGATCAGCTTTGCGCCCGGTGTTTCCTCCAGTAACGCGCCGCACCGTCGGCCGACATGCCGGAGGGGCTGGCCGTCATCAGGGCAGCGACTTCGGCATCGCTCAGCCCGTCGTTGGTGGCCTGGGCCTGTTCCCATGCACGAAAGCTGCGGCGGATTTCTTCGGCGTCGCTTTCCTGCGGCAGGGTTGCTGCCATCCAGCTTTCGAGCGCATCCAGTTTGCGGGCGACCGTCTCGAGGTGCCAGGCGGCGTCGGGATACCGGCCGAAGTGGGTCAGCGCCACGGACGTGAACTTCCCGGCGGCCTGGAGCGCTTGCAGGCGTCCCAGTGTGGCGCGCCAGGTCTCCAGGTGGAACTCGGGCGGCGGGGTGGGCAGGCGCATGTGCCGGGATGACTCAGGCAGGCGCACCCCGCCGATGTCGCCGGTAAAGGCCGTGTCTTCGCAGACGTAGACGAAGTGGTGGTTGGCGTGGCCGGGGGTGTCGAGTACTTCGATTTGTAAGCCGCCGACTTCGACGCAGTCGCCGTCGCTGTGGGTGACGAGCTTTTCCGCGGGGATGGGCAGGATTTTCCCCCACAGCGTGTCCATCTGGTCGCCGTAGATGCGCGTGGCGCTGGCGATCAGCTTCTCGGGGTTGCACAGGTGTGGGGCCCCGAACGGGTGGACGTGAACGCGGGCTCCTTGCTGCGCCCACCAGCCGGACGAACCGGCATGGTCGAAGTGGATATGGGTAATGAAGACATCGGTCACGTCGCCGGACGTCAGGCCACACGCTGCCAGGGCCGCTTCGACGGCCGGCAGCGTGCTGGATGGGCCGCACTCGATCAAGACAGCGCCATGGCTGTGTGGAACGAGATAGGCCGCAATCGTGCTGGCGCGGCCGGTGAATTGCAGATCGATGGTGGAAATGCTCATGTCGGTCTCCTGTCAGGGTTTTGTGGCCTTGAGAATGTGGTACTGGTTGTTGGCGGCCAGAGTCTCGACCTTACCGAACAATTCGTAACGCAAGAAACGGTTTGCCACGAGGACCAACGCCCCGCCGGGAACCAGGCAGTCTTGCGCCTGGCGTACGAAGCGCTGCGTGATCTCGGTATTGACTTCGCGGCCGGCATGGAAGGGTGGGTTGGTGATGATAGCGTCGTAACGCCGATCGTGCACGGCTTCGAGCAAGTCGCTGGGCAGCACGCGGCCGTTGCCGATCTGGTTGACGCGCAGGTTCTCTTCTGCTGCGGCCACTGCCAGCAAGTTGACGTCAACCAGGTCAGCCTGCACAGCGCCCATGCGAGCTGCGGCCATCCCTAAGACCCCGCATCCGCAGCCGAAGTCGAGCACGCGCCTACCCTCGGGCAGCGCCAGGTTTTCCAACAACAGGCGGCTGCCATCGTCGAGCCGATCGAACGAAAAAACACCCGGCAGGCTGCGGATGCGAAATTCCAGCCCAGCGGCCTGAACGGGAAATTCCTGCCAGGTGCCGGGAGAAATTCCCGGTTGTGAGGCCCACGCCGGCATGGCTGAATGCCCAGATGGTTTGCGCATCCGCCCGACCCGGCAGCCTTTACGATAGCCCAAAACGCTTGTCGCACCGAAAAGTTCGCCGGCATCTTTCAGCACTGCCTGGATTCCCTCCGGGTTGGCGCCTGCCAGGTAACAGGCCCCGCCCGGTGCAAGCGCCCAATAGGCCTGTACCAGCCAACGGCGGGCCAGCTTGCGCCCTTTCGGCAAGCGTATGACGACCGTGTCGTAGCGCCCGGCGATCGTCAGGGGTGGGATGAGATCGGCTGCCGGCAGCCGGTTGGCTTGCAGCGTCTGGGCCGTCATTTGCAAAGCAACCAGGCTTTCATCGGTGCAGGTTAACGCGGTGACGCCTTGCCCGACAAGCGCTGCGGCCAGTGCACCATGATCGCAGCCCATCAGCAAGGTGTGGCCTTCGGGAAGTACATGTTCTGCCAGCAGCGCCTGCGTCGGTGTAATTTGATCCCAGGCCGGCAGGCCGGGTTTCGAAACGATTTCCAGGCGGCGCCCGTTGATAGCGGCCGAAAAGTTCATTCCCTGTTGAGAAGATACGTTTTTCTGGGCTTTGGGCATAAGGGATGAAATAAATCTTGCAAATTTGTAGGGAAACGTGCAGCCGGTATGATTGCTTTTGCCAATACCAAAGGCTAAAATATTTGTAAGGATTTTACCCTGGAACAGAAAGGAGGTGAGGTACGAATGAAGCTTCAGCCAACTGAAAGGGGTCAAGGCATGGTCGAGTACAGCTTGATTATTTTGCTCATTGCTCTCGTCGTTATCATTCTTCTTGCGTTGGTCGGCACCAGTTTGAGCAATATTTTTTCAAGAATTGCCTCGGGTCTCAGTTAATTTTTTATCCCGCCCTTCCAAGCAAAAACCTGCGCCGCTTTTGGCGCAGGTTTTTGCTTTCTCAGGCCTTCCGGATTGTTGCGGGGCTTTCCCGGCAAGCCGGAAGAGAGTTATGGCGAGAAGCGTTTTTGTCGCTTTGCGAACGGCTCAGCGCCATGCCGGATAGTTGTCATCCGCAGGATTGCGCGAGAGATTGAAGCGCTGCGAGCCGTCGCTCCGGATGGCGTAAACCTCCAGGTTGCCGTCGCGGTTGGTAATGTAGGCCACCCAGCTTCCATCCGGTGCCCAGGTGGGATTTTGATCGTTCGCTGCATCGTTGGTCAGGTTGGCCGGGTTCTTGCCTTCTATGTCCATGATGAAGATTTCATCGTTTCCGGTGCGGTTGCTGGTGAAAGCGATCTTTTCATTCCGGATGGAGGCAGCCGGTGCGACATCGGAAGCTGCATTTTGAGTCAGGTTGGTTGGCTCCTGGCCGTCCGTTCTCATGCTGTAGATTTCCAGGTTCCCGTCGCGGTCTGTGGTGAAGATGATCAATTCGGTGGAGCCGAACAGGCTGCCGTTTCGACCCCAGGATGGGTCGCGATCGTTCGCGGGGTTCTGCGTCAGGTTGGTTTGTTCTGTCCCATCGGCGCGCATGATGTAGATTTCATCATTGCCGTCCCGGTTGGAGGTAAAGGCGAGCCACTGCCCATCGAGCGACCAAGTCGGCTGGCGATCGCTGGCGGGGTTGTTGGTCAGGTTGACCAGGTTGCTGCCGTCCACGTTCATAACATAAATTTCATCGTTGCCGCTGCGGCTGGATGTGAATGCAATGCGATTCCCCTGTGGTGACCAGGTTGGGTATTCGTCGGCGCCGGCGCTGAACGTAATCCGTCTGACGTTCGTCAGCATCGGGTCGCTCATCTCGAACAACTGCCACGGGCCTTCGCGGTTGCTGCTGAAGGCGATTGCACCGGGCATCAAAGGCAGCGTTGGGGTGCTGGTTGGCAGGATGGGGGTGTCGGTTGGCGTGGCCGGAACCGGGGTGTTGGTCGCTGTAGCCGTCGCCGTATTGGTCGGTGTACCGGTCGCAGCCTGCGGGGTATCTGTATTGGTCGGTGTGGGCGTGACCGTGGGTGTTTCGGTTGATGTCGGTGTCAGCGTGATGGTGGGTGTTTCGGTTGGTGTAGGCGTCAGGGCCAGTGCCGTGGCCGTCCCGGCGTTGCTGGCGCCCAGGGTTTGGGTTGAGGCCATCGTCTGGGTGGCGTACATTGAAATGGTCGTTGCATAGGCCGCGACGGTTTGGGTCTGCGAGTTGATCCAGAAGGTTGGCGTAACGGTAGCTTTCGGGCGCGAAGACTGGTAAACCATGAAGATCAGCGTGCATACCACGCACAACGAGATCGCAAAAACGGCCGCCAAGGCCCATACCGGGATCAAGGCTCGGGCGCTGAACTGCCCGTTGAGGGTTTGTGGCGGCTTATCGGTTGTTTGCACGGTCACCGAAAAGGGATAGCGGGCATCGCCGCCGAAGATCAAGGGGCTGCGCGGCCGGGCGCGAAACTCGACAAACCCCGTCTCGCCAGGGTTGACACGCAGCGGCACCTTTTCGTTCACCATCAGCAGCCGCGAGCGGGTCGTTGACGATGAGAACTCAGGCTCCGCAGTTGGGTCGGGTTCGAACAGGTGAAACTCCAGGGCACTTTGCGCATCCTTCCAACTGATATTGAAGGTGTGCTGTACGTTGCCCAGGTTGCGTACCGCGATGCGGGCGGTGTCGCCGCTGCCAATCTGTGCCGGCAGCAATTCTGTTTTGAAATCGCTGAAGCTGGCCACCGTCAGGACGCAATCGACGTCAACCATCTGATCGGGATTGAGCTTGCTGCTTACCCGCACGCGAAAAGTGTGCCGCCCGGCCTTGCTTTGGGAGACCCGCGGCGGCCGGATATTGATGGTGATCTCGCGTTGTTCGCCCGGTGAAAGGCGGGTCAGCGGCGAACTGGTGGAGACCCAGCTTACGGGGATGCCCTCGATGGACAACGCATACTGGTCTTCGTCCACCCCCTGGTTGAGCAGCACCACCGGAACCGCCAGATTCCCGCCCGGGGCGACGGAAAACTGCACCGACTCCATCAAGACACCGACGCGGCCCATCGAAAGGAAGGCGGCCACGATCAGCGTAAAAGGCAGTTCGGCGTACTGGTTGGGATCGCCCTGGGTGGCTGCTTTCAAGACGAACGTGCTTTTGCCGGCGCGAATCTGCGGAGCCGGCGGAAAATGAATATTGAGTTCGATCGGCTTTTTCTCGCCGGCTTTGAGCGCTACGACAGGGGGGCTGATCTCGATCCAACTCGCCGGAATGCCCGTTTGACTTAACTCGAAGCGGCTTTCTTGCTTGGCCGTGTTAGTGATGCTGGCCGGAATCGTCAGGCCGGTCCCAGGCGCAGCCGTGAACTGGGTTTGTTCGGCGCTCAACTGCACGAAGGCGGTTTCCGCCTGTGCGACCTTGGCGCTCTCGACCGTCAGGGAAATCTCTACTTCTTTGGATACCTGGGGATTTGCCTGGCTGGTGATGTTAATGTGCAACGTATACTGGCCTGCCAGGCTGGGCGTGCTGGCCGGTGGGGACACTTTGATAACGATTTGTTTGCTGGCCTGCCGTTCGAGCAGCATAACGGGTGGGGTCGGTAAACTGAGCCATTGGGTGGGTACGCCCACGACGGATAAGACAAACGCATCTGCCGTAGGCCCCATGTTGACCAACATTGACGCAATTTCCAGGGTTTGGCCCTCCAGCACGGTATAGCTGGTCGCTTCTACGAAAAAGCCAATGGGGCCAAGGTTAGGGTTTGTAGGTGTTTTTTCTTCCATGATGCTACGTTCTTTCCTATTTGGGCGCTTCCGCCTTGGGCGGGAAATGTCCCATATGGGGGGTGTGATGGGTGCGGAAGCACCCATCACACCTCCCATATGGGTATCCATCCTGTTGAAAACGGGAGGCCCCTCTTTGCAAGTCTTTTTACCATTTTAACTTAAAACCCATGCTCCGAGCCGGTGGCTTGAAAGATATATGGAAATATAAACTATAATACGCCATCACTGCTGTTTCCGGGGAGCCATGTGCGTCGTTCTACTGGATGCAGGTATCTTTTAGCCCCATATCATGATGTGGAAGTAACCGTGCAAAACAAACAAATGAATCTTGAAGATGCAGCTGCGCTCGTGCCGTCCAATGCGATGCTGGCATTGGGCGGCATGACCATTTACCGCCGGCCAATTGCCTTCGTACGCGCTTTGCTGCGGCGTTACCGGCGGACCGGTGAACCGAACAACCTGACCTTGCTGGCTTTTACGGCCGGTCTGGAAAGCGATCTGTTGGTCGGCGCAGGAATGGTCAGCCGCGTGCGATCCTGTTACTTCGGCCTGGAGGCCTTTGGCCTGGCGCCGATGTTCACCTACAAGGCCAACCGTGGGGAAATCGATGTGATCGAAGAGACGGAAGCCAGCCTGGCCTTCGGTTTGCGCGCCCAGATGGCCGGGATCGGCTTCATGCCCGGCCGCGGCTGGCTGGGTACCGATCTTCCGGCCCTGCGCCCCGATGTCAAAACAATCCTCGATCCCTATTCGGGGGAAGCGCTGATGGCCTTTCCGGCCATTCGGCCCGATATTGCCGTCGTTCATGCGTTGCAGGCCGATCAGGACGGCAATTTTGTGATCGGTAAGAACAAAGGGATCGATGAAGAGCTTTCGATCACGGCAGAAACTGTGATCGTCACTGCCGATGCGATTGTGCCGCAATTGACCCAGGCGGATGTGGTCGGCCCGCTCTGCCAGGCGTTGGTTCATGCACCCGGTGGGGCGTTGCCGACATCTTGCCATCCCCTGTATCCGTTGGATGGCAAGATGCTGATGACTTACACCGAGCAGGTTGCCGATACGGCCTCGTTCGAGGCATTCTTGCAGCGTTGGCTCGACGCTTAATCTCGTCCCTACTTTTCTTTTACATTCATCTAACACAGTCATGATAAGCTAACTAGCAAAGGAGTTCTTTCATGAGTCGTAAACCTTACGCACGTTTGAGTCTGGTCGTCTTGGCGTTGTTTTTATCGACGATCGCCTGTTCCCTTTTTACCGGGCAACCCGTTATCTCTTCGGCGCCATCTCCCGATCCCGATGCGACCGCCTCTTCCCCACAGGACACCGACGAATTGTTCGGCGCTTTCTGGCAGGCCTGGGACATCGTCCACGAAGAATACGTCGACCAGCCGGTAGATGATGAAGCGCTGATGCGCGGTGCCATCAAGGGGATGCTCGAGGCCCTGGGCGATCAGCACAGCTCCTACATGGACCCACAGCAGTATAAGGATGCCACTTCCGGCCTGGAAGGTGAATACGAAGGTATTGGCGCTTGGGTTAGCACAGACGAAGAATTCCTGACGATTAACGAACCCATGCCCGGTTCGCCGGCCGAAACGGCCGGCCTGCGTCCGGGGGATCAGGTCATTGCTATCGATGGCGAAGACATGGCCGGGGTTGCCCCCGAACTGGCCCGCCTGAAGGTGCTCGGGCCGAAGGGCAGCACCGTTGTCCTGACGATCCGCCGGGAAGGCGCCGAAGAACCGTTCGATGTGACGATCAAGCGTGCTCGCATCACCGTCCCAAGTGTGACCGGCGAGATGCTGGATGGCAATATTGCTTACATTCGTCTGTATACCTTTGGCGATAAGACGACGAGTGAGTTGAAAGATGCGCTCAAAGAGCTGCTGCCGCAAGAGCCGAAAGGATTGATTCTCGATTTGCGGAACAACGGTGGCGGTTATTTGCAAACTGCAGTCGAAGTTGCCTCGCAGTTCCTCGACGACGGTGTCGTGCTGTACGAAATCTACAACGATAAGCCCCGCCAGACGTACGAAGTCAAAGGAAATGGCCTGGCTACCGAGATCCCGATGGTCGTCTTGATCAATCAATACAGCGCCTCGGCTTCCGAAATTCTGGCTGGGGCCATTCAGGATCACGGGCGCGGCCAATTGGTCGGCGTGCAGTCGTATGGCAAAGGCTCCGTGCAAAACTGGATTCCACTGCGGGATGACCAGGGCGCCGTGCGCGTCACCATTGCCCGCTGGCTGACGCCTGATGAACGCCTGATTCACGAGGTCGGTTTGACGCCGGATGTGCTCGTGGAACTGGCCGAAGAAGATATTGCTGCGGACCGTGACCCGCAGTTGGATAAAGCGGTTGAGTTGCTGTCAAAATAGAACGGAATACGCACTACGGAACGCGTAATGTGCCCTTTGCCAGGGCCGTACAGATAGTGTCTACCCATACCCATACACTGTGTGCAGAAAAAGTGTGGCGCACAAGTGCGCAACACAAGCACAGGGTTAGGATCGTTCCGCTTTACGCGGGTTAGGTAGCGCGTTCGGCATGCGTATTTCGTAGGAGGTTCCCATGTATTTCTTGTTCGATCCACGTTATTGGATGTTCATGCTGCCGACTCTCGTGGTAATGATGGCCGTGCAGCTTTATGTCAAATTCGCGTATGCACGTTGGAGCCGCGTCGCAGCGCGCAGCCGTTTTACCGGCGCGCAGGCTGCGCAGCGTTTGTTGCAAACCGCCGGGTTGTACGATGTGCGTGTTGTCGGCGTGCCTGGTGAAATGACCGATCACTACGATCCATCGAAAAAGGTGCTGGCGCTTTCAGAGGGAACGGCGATGAACAGTTCGGTTGCCTCCCTGGCTATCGCCGCCCACGAACTGGGCCATGCACTGCAAGACCGCGACGATTATCTGCCCTTGCGTTTCCGCGCTGCCCTCGTGCCGGCGGTCAACATCGGTTCGTACCTGGGGTGGATTTTGATCCTGGCCGGCCTCCTTTTGAACGTGACCGGCCTGGCTTGGGCCGGGGTGGCCGTGTTTGGGTTTGGAGCCTTGTTCGCCCTGGCCACCATACCGGTAGAACTGAACGCATCCAGCCGTGCGCGCCAGTTACTCACCGACAGCGGCCTGATCTTGGGTGATGAAGAGCGTAACGGCGTGAATCAGGTGCTCAATGCGGCCGCGCTCACGTATATAGCCGCATTGTTTACCGCGGTTATGCAGTTGTTGTACTACGTGACCCTGGTGCTTGGCATGGGGCGGCGACGGGATTAGAAGATGCACCAACCAAAAAGCCGGGCGGTTACGGACTGCCCGGCTTTTTGGTTTTAGGGTATTCCCCACACGTTGATCGTGCCGTCCAGGGATGTCGAGATCAGCAATTGTCCATCGGGGGTGAACGCCAGGCCGGTTACCTCGGCCAGGTGCGCCTGGATGGCGCGCAAGGGGCTGGCGTCGGGCATCCGCCACAAGCGTACCGAACGGTCGGCGCTGCCGCTGGCGAGCAGGGAACTATCGGGGTTGAAGGCCAGACTATTGACGCCGCCTGTGTGCCCTTCGAGCGTTTGTAGCAAAGAACCGTCGCTCACGCGCCATAAGCGGATCGTTTTGTCGGAGCAACCGGCGGCGAGCAGCGTGCTGTCCGGCGAGATAGCGATGCTGTCGATTTCACTGCCGGTTCGCAGCACACGCAGCTGCCGCCCATCCGATACCTGCCGCAGTTGCAAGCTCCCATCGGAAGAGCCTGAGACCAGGTAGCTGCCGTCAGATGAAAAAATAATGCCGGTAACGTTGGCCGTGTGACCCCGGGTGGTATACAGGGCGGCCCCATCCGACGTGCGCCACAGGCGGATGGCGTCGTCGTCCCCGCCGGAGGCCAGGTTGGCGCCATCGGGTGAGAACGCCAGGCTACGTACCTGATCGGTGTGGCCTCTCAGCGTGTGCAGTAACATGCCATCGGAGACGCGCCACAGGCGAATGGCGTTGTCGTCTGAGCCGCTTGCGAGCATGTTTCCGTCTGGAGAGAAAGCCACGCTGGTGATCGAACTGGTGTGGCCCTCCAAGGTGCGCTGCAACTCTCCATCGGCGATGTGCCACACGCGAATCACGTGATCGGCCGATGCCGCAGCCGCCAGGCTTTGATCGGGCGAGATGGCTATACCGTTCACCGGGCCGGTATGCCCTGCCAGGGTTTGCAAGGACTTCCCATCTGCGGTCAGCCAGGCGCGCAGGGTGTTGTCGTCGGCGCTGGAAATTAAGATGCTGCCATCCGGCGAAAAGGCCAGGCTGTTGACGCTGCTCGAGTGCCCGCTCATCGACCGCAGCAATTGTCCGTCAGAAGCCCGCCATAAACGCACCGCGCCGCCCAAGGCCCCGGTGGCCAGGGCGCTGCCATCCGGCGAAAACGCCAGGCAGCTCAAGCCGCCGCTGCTTTCTTTGAGTGTACGCAGGGTTTTGCCGTTGCTGGCCTGTGAGATGTGCAGATTCCCGTCGGATGATGTCGAGGCCAGCTTTGTGCCATCCGGCGAGAAGGCAAGATCGTAAACCGGGCTGGTGTGCAGGTCTAAAGTCAATTGCAAGCTGCCGTTGGCCACGCGCCACAGCCGGACGCTGCGGTCCGCCGCTCCCGTGGCGAGGGTCAGGCCGTCCGGTGAAAACGTGATCGCGTGGACCGTACCGGTATGGCCGCGCAGCGCAAAAAGGGGTGTCCCGTCGGCCACCCGCCACAGGCGGGCGGTCTTGTCTTGCGAGCCGGTTGCCAGTGTGTTTCCATCCGGCGAGAAGGCCACCCGGGTAATCGCGCCGCTGTGCCCTTCGAGAGTAAACAGGCGCGTGGCATCGGCCATCCGGCGCAGCCTTATATTGCCATCGGCGCCGCCCCAGGCCAGCAGCGTGCCATCCGGCGAAAAGCTCAGGCAGGTTGCGCCAACGCCGGTTTCGATCAAGTCGATCGGCGCCAGGCTGTCGCTTTGATAAAGGTAAATGCCGCGTGAGGAAGCGACTGCCAGTTGTGAGCCGTTGGGCGAATACGCTGCTTCACGCAGGGTGCCTTTGCCCCAGCGTGCCAGTTGGACAAGTTGGTTGACCGTTGACGCTTCGATAGCGCTCGCCCCCGTGGGGATACCGGTGCCGGCAGACACTGGCAGTTGCAGGGTGGCTGTTGCGGTTGGGAGGGGCGTCGGGCTGGCGGTATCGGTAGCCTGCGTGGGGGTGTAGGTGTTGATCGGCTCTTCGCCAGTAGGCGAAAACGCTGCCGGCAGAGTCGTTGACGCAGCGCTTGGCGTGTGCGTCGGTTGGGCAGTCGGCGTTGGCAGAAGCGTTTCGCTTGGTGTGCTGCTGGGTATTTGCGTGGCCGTCGACGTTGAGGTAGGGGTTCCGCTGGCGGTTGGGCTTGCTGTCTGGGTCGCCGTTGGTTGGAGCATGGCCACCAACCGCGGGCCGCCCAATGCGCCGGCCAAGAGAAGCAGCACAGCCAGAAGCCCTGCCAGAAAGATAGCGGCCCTGCGCCAGGCTATGGCCGGTGTCGTGTGGGTATCTTTTGCCGGCGTTTGTTTGCTTTTCTCGTTGGGCAGGGGGGGAGAAGAAAGGGCGGGCGTGGGTGTGGCCAGTTCGAAGATACGCCCGTCAGGAAGGCGGGTAAAGTAAACCGGCGTGCCCCATTCGATATCGTTACCTTGTGCGAAGATCGCCACGCGCGCTTCAGCCAGGGCTGCGTCGAGCGGGTAACCGCAGGCCACGGCTGCATAGAACTCGTGTGTGAACGTCAGCGCGGCCAGATCGGTGATCTCGAACTGCATGGCTACGACGGCCGGAAGTCCTTGCTGGATCAGGCTGTGCGCCACGCCGGCAAAGGGCGCTTCGGAAGATGCGCGCGCGCCTTCGCAGGCGTTGAGGACCGCCAGGCGCAGGCTGGGATGGTTGTGCAGAATCGTCCCCAGGCGCTGCCCATTGACGAACTGCCCGGAGCCGCGTTCGTTCTCGAAGAGCAGCAGGCCGTCGCGGTTCGCTTTGTCGAAGGCGCCGTGGCCGATGAAGTGCAGCACGTGATATGGCCCATAGGTACGCAGTTGGCGCTGGAGCGCCGCCAGCGTCGGCCCGGAAAGCCGTTCCAGGCTGGCCTCACCGCGCCGGATAACTTCTGAGAGGGATTGCTGCAGGCGTTGCCATTCGCCTTCGATATCCAGGGATGTGTAATCTTGCGGGCTGGCAATGACGGCCAGGATGCGTAGCGGCGGTTCGACTTTGAGCGGCCGCAGCGCACGCGGTAGATCGAGGTAGCGTACAACCGGCGTGTCGGTGGCCAGGGACAGGAAGCTGTCGAGCTGGGCGTTGTAGAGATATTCCCACGGCAGGCCGGCCAGGATAGGGTCTTTGACGCGCAAACGCAGGCGCAGGCCCCGGTTTTGGTGCTGCGCCTGATCGTGGCTGCTGCGAAAACAGGAATAGATTTCACCGCTAAAGACGGCCTCGAAGAGCATCCGCCCGTACTCCTGGGCGAGCGCCATTTCCGGCGAGTTGGCGCGTCGCACACCCT
The DNA here is from genome assembly GCA_049325275.1 of Chloroflexota bacterium. Classification (GTDB taxonomy): domain Bacteria; phylum Chloroflexota; class Anaerolineae; order Anaerolineales; family UBA4823; genus CAIQJJ01. The sequence goes on along the minus strand of JBMOLU010000001.1, from coordinate 14,243 downwards.
TGCGCGGCTGGCCGACCCGCAGGCGGAAAATCTCCATATCTTTGGAGTCGAAAGGCAGTTGAAAAACGGTTTCAGCCTGTCCGGCCGGTGAGTTGACCACCCGTGCCAGAAAAGCATCCCCCGAACGCTCGAGAAGTAGATCGAAGTCCAAATATTCCATATATGTTGGTGTACGGTTTAGATTATCACAGCTTTTGGGTTCGCGCAATTGGCAGCGCCTTTCGAAACGCATTCAAAACGTGTCAAACTGGTTTGTTGGCGGTCGATGGCGCCTGAGCCGCCAGTATTTTACCGGTTTACTCGCCGCATAGCCAACTGTTTTATGGCGGCGGTCTTCATGCCCGGCGCGCCTTCCTTCCACATGCTATAATCACGCGCTGGATGATGGAATTTTATGGCTCTCCCGTTTTCAACGAGATGGACCAAATCTGGGATACTTTCCGCCGAGGGCGGAAGAGCCAATTCTATTCTTGGAGTCTACATGATTTCTCCGCGTAGGGTTGTGGTTGCCGGGCACATTTGCCTCGACATCATCCCCCGCATTGAACGTATTCCCGCACAAGGGTTGTCCGGTTTGCTTCAGCCCGGGCACTTGTTCAATATTGGCCCAGCTGCGCTATCTACCGGTGGCGCCGTTTCGAACACCGGCCTGGCGCTCCACAAGCTGGGTGTACCTACCTGTTTGGTGGCAAAGGTGGGCGCCGATCCGCTGGCGGAGACGATTCGCGCCGTGGTGGATGCCTTCGGGCCGGGCCTTTCGGACGGACTGGTCACTGATCCGGCGGTAGGGTCATCGTACACCATCATCATCAGCGCGCCTGAAGTCGATCGCATCTTTTGGCATTGCCCTGCGGCCAACGATGCCTTTGGCGCAGACGATATCGATGACGATCTACTTCGCCAGGCTGCGCTGTTGCACTTCGGTTATCCGCCGTTGATGCGGCGCATCGTCGAGGATGGCGCAGCGGAACTGCTGGCGCTTTTACGCCGCGCCAAGGTGGCTGGAATCAGTACATCGCTGGATATGTCATTTCCCGATCCGGAAAGCGTGGGGGGGCAGGCTGACTGGCGCGCCATTCTTGCTGCCGCCCTGCCCGATGTGGATATTTTTACGCCCAGCATAGACGAATTGCTTTTCATGCAGCAGCGGGCCACGTATGAGCGCCTGGCAGCCCGGCCGGGCGGTTTGCTGGCGCACGTCACCCCCGAATTGCTTTCCGGCTTGAGCGCGGAACTGCTTGCATGGGGGGCAAAAATCGTGATGATCAAGACCGGGCCCCGCGGCGCTTATTTGCGCACGGCGGGCGTGCCGCGGTTGGCGCAGATGGGCCGGGGTGTGCCTGGCGACCTGGCTGCCTGGGCCGACCGGGAGCTTTGGGCGCCCTGTTTCGCCGTCGATGTGGTTGGCACCACCGGATCGGGTGATGCAACCATTGCCGGCTTCCTGGCTGCGCTGCTGCGCGATCGATCGCCCGCTGAAGCCATGACGGCTGCGGTCGCGGTTGGCGCCTGCAACGTAGAAGCGGCCGACGCCCTGGGCGGACTGCGCACCTGGGAAGAAACGCTGGCGCGCATCGCTGCCGGCTGGCCGCGTTGCTCTTGGCCGCTCGCGGCGCCAGGCTGGGAATGGAGTGCTACCCTCAACCTATGGCAAAAAGCGCATTGATCGTTCTACCTGGCGTACGTAGCCTTTTTTACCTATGCTTCTGATTGCCGTTATTCTTCTCTTCGTCACAGCAGCCGTGATGGTGGTGCTGCGTTTGCTGCGCCGGCCGATCTTTTGGCATTGGATTACGGCTTTGCTGGGTGGTTTGACGGCCTGGGGGCTGGCGATTGTGGTCTATTTCAGGTTGCCTTATACTGTCTCTTTGCTTACGTGGCAGCTGCCGTACGATTTTTCAGCAATGCTCACTTTACGTGTCGATATCCTTGCCTGGCCTTACGCTGTAGCGATTGCTGTTCTGCCGCCCGTCATCGTGCTCACGGCGCTGGCGCGACGCTCGGCGCTTTATTGGCGCCCGTGGGCAGGTTGTTTGTTGATTACCGCAATTGGCCTAGGGGCCGTGTGTGCAGGAAATGCTTTTACGTTACTGCTTGCATGGGCCAGCCTCGATTTGATCGAAATCTTGGTTTTGTTTGCCCAGGGAAGCCAGATCAACCTGGCGCGCAACGCAGCCCTGGCTTTCGTGGGCCGTGCTTGTGGGAACGGCCTGGTGATGCTGGCGATATTGCTGGCCGGTGCACAGGCGCTTGACTTTGCCGCTATTCCGGCGGCGTCTGTCCCTTATCTGCTGCTGGCCGCCGTCTTGCGCCTGGGTATCTTGCCGTTCGCTGCGCCTTTCTATTTCGACGAGGTGGCCATTCGCCGGGGTCTGGGCACCGCTTTGCGCCTGGTTCCGGCGGCTTCGGGATTGATGCTGCTCACGCGCACGGCCGTTACCGGGATGCCGCAGGCAGGCGGGTTCTTGCCAGGATTCCCTTTGCAAACCGTGCTCCTGGTCTTGGTGGTCGTAACGGCCTTGATCGGTTCGCTGGCCTGGGCGATCGCCCGCGACGAATTAAGCGGGCGGTTGGTCTGGATCCTCAGCCTGGGTTCGTTGGCAACTGCGGCGGCCGTGCTGCAATTGCCTGAAGCCGCACTGGCCTGGGGCCTAGCTTGCCTGTTCTCGGGTGGCATGATCCTGCTGCACTCGGTGCACGGGCGCGGGTTGTGGCTCTTTCCTGTCTCGAGCGCGCTGGCTTTCTCCGGATTGCCTTTTACGCCGGGTTGGAGTACCGCGGCTTTGTATCGGGCGCCGGCAGGGTGGTCGGTCTTTTTCTGGTTGGTGCATGGCCTGTTGCTGTTCGGCTTTGTTCGCCATGCCTTGCTCCAGGAGGGTGCCTTCGACCGTTCGCAACGTTGGGTAGGCTTGCTTTACATGGGTGGGCTGGGTTTGCTGCTCGGTTCGCAGGTGTTGGTCGGTTATTGTTTGCCGCAGCCTCGTTTCGGCGTTGCCTGGTGGGCTGGGGCCGTATCGGTAGCCGTGGCGGCCCTGCTGGGCAGCCTGGTTTTGTGGGCCATGCGGCGTGGCTGGCGTTTCTCACAAACCTGGGTGCTTACCTTGCAGCGTCTCTTTTCGCTCGATTGGCTGTATCGCTTGATGGCCCTAGGGTACCGTTTGGTGGAACGGATGATGGGTCTGGTTTCGCAGCTTTTGGAAGGGGAAGGCGGCTTACTGTGGGTTTTTATTCTGGTGGGCCTGCTCGTGACCTTGTATCTCAACCTCGGAGGTGACCTTGACCGCTGAACGGATTGCGGCGTTGGAACTGCCCGCTGCGCTATTGGTGGCGGCCATGTCGCTGTGGCTCCTGGTAAGCCACCGCTGGCGTACCAGCCTGGTGGCTTTGGCCTTCTTGTATCTTGGTGTTTTCATCTTGGTGGCGAACCGCTGGCCCCTGGCGATGTCTGCCGTCAAGCTGGTGGCCGGTTGGATGGCGCTGGCGATTCTGGGTGCGGGCATCGCCGGCGCACCACTTTCCTGGCAAAGTGAGGAGCGTTTCTGGCCCTCGGGCAGGTTCTTCCGCTTTTTGCTGGCCATCCTGATGGGACTGGCAATCTGGTCTGTAACGCCGCGTTTGGAAAACTGGCTGCCGGCGGTTGATTCCATACACGTATGGGGTGGGGCCGTCTTGATCGGGATGGGTTTGCTGCACCTGGCTTTGACCGCCCAACCTTTAAGGGCGACGCTGGCTTTGTTGACGATCCTGGCGGGTTTCGAAGTGCTCTACGCAGCCCTCGAAAGTTCGGTCCTGGTAGCAGCCTTGCTGGCGACGATTAATCTGGGGGTGGCTTTGGTGGGCGCTTATCTGCTGAACCTGTCTGCACCGGGAGAGACGGCATGAGCGCTTTTCTGGCGTTGAGCGCCCCGTTGTTATGGATCATCTTCCCTGCCCTGGCAGGCTCCATCTTGTTGATGCTGACCCGTTGGGAGCGTTTGGCGGTGATGCTGGCCTTTGCAGTCTCCCTGGCGCTAGCGCTGCTCGCCTGGAAGTTACCGGTTGGTGATGTGATCGAGTTTGGTGGACGTACGTTCATGGTAGAGACGGCGCTGGTATTCTTCGGCCGCCGCCTGGTGTTGCTGCCGAGCATGCAGCCTCTGCTGGTAATGATTTACCTCGGCGCAGCTTTTTGGTTCGGTGGGGTCTATGTCGCTCGTGCAGGCAGGTCGCTTGCACCGGTTGGGTTGGGCGTAGTTGCGCTGTTGACGGCGGCATTGGCGGTGGAACCCTTTTTGTACGCTGCGTTATTAATCGAAGTGACGGTTTTGCTGTGTGTGCCCGTGTTGGCATCGAGCGCTTCTCCGTTGGGACGCGGCGTTTTGCGTTTTGTCATTTTACAGACCTTCGGTATGCCGTTCATCCTTTTCACCGGCTACTTTCTGGCCGGGATCGAGTCCAATCCGGGCGATCCCTTGCTTTCCGTGCGCATCGGCGTTCTGATGGGATTGGGATTTGGCTTCTTGCTGGCCGTTTTTCCTTTTCATTCCTGGTTACCCATGTTGGCCGAAGAGAGCCATCCTTACCTGGCCGCTTTCGTCTTTCTATTCCTGCCGCAGATGGTCATGCTGTTCGGCCTGGGCTTTGTTGAACGGTATGCCTGGATACGTTCTGTTCCGGCCGTTTTCGTTACCCTGCGTGGGGCGAGCCTGCTGATGATCGCGATCGGAAGCTTTTGGGCGGCCTTTCAATCCCACCTGGGCCGCATGTTGGGGTATGCGGTGATGGTCGAGACCGGTTTTGGCCTGCTGGCCTTGTCTACGCTGGCGCATACATCCGACGGTTTGTTGTTGCACTTTCTCCTCCTGCCGGCGCGCGCCGTGGCTTTCTCGCTGTATGCCCTGGGCCTGGCGGTGATTCGTGAACGCACCGGCGAGCTTTCTCTTCAAGCGGTGCAGGGCTTTGGTTGGCGCATGCCCCTGGCAACCACCGGGTTGCTCCTGGCACAGCTTTCGCTGGCGGGGCTTCCCCTGTTGGCGGGGTTCCCGCCTCGGTTTGCGCTGGCGGTGGGCCTGGTGGTTGACGATCCGTTTGCTGCGGGAATCGCTTTGTTGGGTGGCGTTGGCTTACTGGTCGCCGCGCTGCGGGCCTTGGTGGCGCTGTTTTCCGGTATGCCTGGGGAATGGATGTCGTTCGAAAGCCGTGGGCAGCGTTTCTTTTTTACCGGGGGGATTGTGTTGCTCTTCAGCCTGGGGCTTTTTGCGCAGCGGCTTTTGCCCTGGCTGCAAAACGTGGTGAAGGCATTTCCGCGCCTGTCGCAGTGAAGCCGACATGCTATAATCTCACCACATTACCTTTCGGTAGCTCCTCAAAAAGAAGGGGAAAGTGGCACACACCCCGCTTTCTTGAAAAGTTACCACTTTTAGGAGTTTCCTGATCATGGAATCTGATCAATTACTTAAGCGTGTTCAATGGATTGAAGAAGATCGCCGTAAAGAAAAGGACGCCATCTCCCTGCTCGAAAACCGCGTCGTGGCGGTCGAGGGTACGTTGAAGGGTGTTGGCGATCAGCTCAAGCAGCTCAGTAGTGAGATCACGCATCTGGCGTCGGTCGTCACCCGCATGGACCAGTTCGATGGGAACCTGCTGCAGCAACGCCTCGAAGCCAGACGCGCCGTGGAAGAGCTGGAAAAAGACGTCAGAAAACGCGCCGAAGAAACCGAACGGCAGCGCGTGGTGGAAATCAAAGCCCTGGATAGCAACATTGCCGAACTCCGTAAGGAACTCGAAGTGCTGCCCCGCCTCGACAAGGGCATTCTGGCCCGCATCGAAGAAGATACCCGTTTGCGCCGTTCCATCGACGAGTTGAGCGTGCGCATCGAAGGCGTCCGGCGTGATGAAGAAGAGTACACGCGTACATACCGCCTGCTCGAAGACGGCCGCCGCCAGGATGCCAAGCGCATCACCGACCTGCAAGGCGAGGTGGCTGCCCTGCGTAAGCTTTCTGACAGCCAGCGCGGGCAGATCGAAGTCGTCAATACCACCCAGCGCCGCCTGGACACGCGCCTGAACGAACTCGTCACCGTGGAATCTGAACGCCGCGACGCCATGTCGAGTTTCCTGGATAAACAGGCCATGACCCAGGTGGAACGCGACCGTGTGTGGAAAGACTGGCAGGCACGCTTTGATGCCATCGAGCGCCAGGCCAGCGAAATCGAAACCCAGCTCGTCTCCCTCGATTCCACCCATCGCGAGACCAAGCGCGCCCAGACCATGCTCGAAGAACTCAGCCAAAAAGTGGAGCGCCGCCTGAACGAACTGACCGAAGTCCAGCGCCTTTCGGAAGACCGCTTCCGCCAGGAATGGGTCACATTCAAGGCCGACGACCAAAAACGTTGGACGAACTATACCCTCACGCAAGAAGAACAACGTGGTGAACTGGCACGCCAATTCGAAAAGCTCGATGTCCAGATCAACCAGATCGCCGATGGCTTGCAAGAAATGCAGGACCTCTACCAGCAGGTGAACGAGTTGAGCGAGAAGCGGCTGCAAGGTCTGCTGGCCTTGGCCCACGAGTGGAGTACGACCTACGAACGCACGGTCGGAAGAACAAGATAGAAGTACGGGGTACGGAAACCAGTTACGATGAAAGTCATTGGCACCGCCGGGCATGTCGATCACGGGAAATCTACCCTGGTGCAGGCGCTTACCGGCACGCACCCCGATCGCCTCAAGGAAGAACGCGAGCGCGAGATGACGATCGATCTCGGTTTTGCCTGGCTCACGTTGGACGGCGAAGAAATCGGTATCGTCGATGTACCCGGGCACCGTGACTTCATCGAAAACATGCTGGCCGGTGTGGGCAGCATCGACGCGGCCCTGTTTGTGATCGCTGCCGACGAAGGCGTCATGCCGCAAACGCGCGAGCATCTGGCTATTTTGGATTTGCTGCAAGTTCAAGGGGGGGTAATTGCCCTGACGAAAGTCGACATGCTGGAAGACCCTGAATGGCTCGACCTGATCGAAGAAGACGTACGGCGCACGCTGGCAGGCACCATCCTTGCCGATGTTCCGCTGGTGCGGGTTTCGGCGCGTACGGGCGAGGGGATTCCCGATCTGAAGGATGCGCTGGTGGCTTGTCTGGCCAACCGCCCTCCGCGCCCCGATTTGCGCCGCCCGCGCCTGCCCGTCGATCGCGTCTTTACCATGCCAGGCTTCGGCACGATTGTGACCGGTACGCTCAACGATGGCCGCTTGCAGGTCGGCGACGAAGTGGAGATTTTGCCCGCCGGTTGGCGCGGCCGCGTGCGCGGCCTGCAAACACACAAGCAAAAGGAAACGGAAGCGATCCCCGGCGGGCGCACGGCGGTGAATGTTTCGGGCGTCGGTCTCGAACAGGTGCAGCGCGGAGATGTCATCGCTCATCCGGGTACATACCGGCCTACGGGCCGCATGGACGTGCGTTTCCGCCTGCTGGGCGAGGCTTCTCAACCGCTTCACCACAACGATCAGGTCAAGTTTTTTATCGGGGCGGCCGAGGTGGTGGCGCGCGTGCGCTTGTTGGGCGTCGAAACGCTGCGGCCCGGCGAGGAAGGTTGGCTGCAGCTCGAACTCACCCGGCCCGTTGTGGCCGTACGCGGCGATCGGTATATCCTACGCCGCCCTTCGCCCGGCGAAACCCTGGGTGGTGGCTCGGTGGTCGATCCGGCCCCCAAGGGCCGTCACAAGCGCTTCGCAGCCGAAGTGCTTACACGGCTCGAAGCGTTGGCGCAGGGCACCCCCGCCGAGGTGTTACAGCAAGCGCTGGTGGCCCTGGGCCTGGCCTCGCTGCAAGATGCGCTCACTCGTTCGAACCTCGATCAGGCCGCCGCACAGGCCGCCCTGGCCGAGTTGATCGCAACAGGACAAATCGTCAACGTCGAACGTGGGGACGAAAACATTCGAAATGCCGATCTGGTTGCGGCCCGGGTTACCTGGGAGCGGCTCTCTGCACGGGCGTTGGAGGAAGTGGCTGCCTATCATAAAGCCTACCCGCTACGCGCCGGCCTGCCGCGCGAGGAACTGCGCAGCCGGTTGAGCAAGGGTACACCGGCCTTGCCGCCGCGGCTTTTCCCGGCCGTCTATGCCCGCCTGGTGGCTGACGGCCGTTTGGCCGAAGATGGCCCGCAGGTCAAGCTGCCCGGCCATCGCGTGCAGTTCACCCCACAGCAGCAAGCGCGGGCCGATGCGTTGCTTGCGAAGTTTGCGGCGGCCCCCTTTGCGCCACCGAGCGCCAAGGAATGCCAGGCCGAGGCCGGTGAAGAAATTTTTACGGGTTTGGTCGAGACGGGCCGCCTGGTGGCGGTTTCTCCTGAAGTGGTTTTTCGCCGCGAAGATTACCGGTCCATGCAGGAGCAAGTGCTGGGCCTGATCGCCCAACAAGGCGTGGTGAGCGCGGCGGAGGTGCGCGATCATTTCAACACCAGCCGCCGTTACGTGCTGGCGCTGCTCGAACACTTCGACGCCATCGGCCTGACGCTGCGCGATGGCGATGTGCGTCGTAAAGGACGCAAGGCCTCCTGACACCGCTCAGGCTGCATCTGACGTGCGTGTGGTGATTCAAACCGATGCCTGCTCCCCAGCCTTTATCTCGCCGCACGTTCCTCTATCTTTCCTGGGCCGCCTTCGTTTCGGCCTGCACGGCGCCTGGTCGCCCGACTGTCACTTCCATCCCCACGCCATCCCGAACGGCTTTGCCGGCCGATCCGGTGGCTGCCGTGACGCCAACCCTGTTTCCAACGCCTTCTCCGGCCATGACCTCGACCCTCGCCATGAACGCAAAACGCATCCATCCCGACGATCCTCATATCACGTATTCCGGCCGCATCGACTTCAGCGATCCGAAGAGGCCCAGGTTTTCAGCGCCCGGCGTTTATATCCGGGCGGCGTTTCGCGGTACAGCGGCGGCCGTCTGGCTTGAAGACGAGTTCAAGTGGGGGCACGACCGCAATTACTACGATGTCGTGCTGGACGGTACGGCCGTGTTCAAGCTTGCGCCGCAGAAAACGGTCCAGCGTTACGTCGCTTTCACCGGTTTACCGCAGGGCGAGCATACGCTTACCCTGCATAAACGCACCGAAGCCGGCATCGGCTTTAGCGAGTTCCTGGGCTTCGAGTTCGATGGCGAGATTCTCCCGTCTGCGCCAAGGTCCGCACGGCGCATCGAATGGATCGGCGACTCGATCACCTGCGGAGCGGGCAACGAAGCGGCCAACGAATCACCCGAGTGCCTCGAAGACGGCTGGGGGCAGCCTTATCACAATGCACGCCTGTCCTACGCAGCCATCACCGCACGCCGGTTGCAGGCAGAATACCATCTTACCGCCGTTTCAGGGATCGGCCTGGTGCGCAACTACAGCAACCAGTACGACGCCCGCCCGTTGCCTGAGGTCTACGACCTGATCTACCTGGAAAATGCCGGTTCGCCGGCCTGGGAGCCGGCCCGGTTCGTGCCTGACGTGCTCTCGATCGCCTTGGGGACCAACGATTTTTCGCCCGGCGACGGCGACCGCCCGCGTATGGATGTGGATACGTTTGCCAGCGCTTACCTCCAATTTGCCGGCAAGCTGCGCCGTTACTATCCCGCAGCGCACATTTTTTGCGTTTCCAGCCCGATGCTGGGCGACGGCTGGCCCGAAGCGGCGGATCGGTTTGCCACGCGCCAGCGCGAAGCCATCTCGCAGGTCGTCGACGATTTCAACCGCCGCGGCGACGAAAAAGTTCACAAGTTTTTCTCCACGCACCTGTCCGGCCGGGGCTGCGGCACGCATCCCGATGTGGCGCAGCACGAATTCCTGGCCGAGGAACTGAGCGCTGCGATTGCTTCGGTCATGGGCTGGTGATTTATGGAACCTGTCTCTGCGCGCAGTCATTTTTGGGGCATTGTGGCGGCGCTTGGCTTCGTGGGTGTTTGCACCATCGCCCTCTACCCGCTGGAGCAGAGCCTCAATGACCCCGTCGTTGCCCTGCTTTACCTGGTTGCGGTGATTGCGAGCACGGCCTACGGTGGCCTGTGGGCGGGCGTTGCGGCCGCTGCGTCCGCTTTTTTGGCGTTCAACTATTTTTTTATTGCACCTTACTACACCTTGTTCGTCTACAACAGCCAGGATTTTCTCGAGCTGTTTGTCTTCTTGGGTGTGGCCATCTTCACCAGCCAGGCCATGGGGCGCATCAAAGCCGGCCTGGCCGCCGCAACCATAGGGGAACGCCAGGCGTTGTGGTTGCACGAGCTTTCCAATACGCTGGCCCGTCTGCACGACAGTGCTTCGATTGCCGATGCCGTTGCGGCGCAGTGCCAGCGCGTGACCCAGGCGCACCTGGTGAGCATCCGTCTCGAGGTTGGCCCGGGTGCGTTGCCCCAGGTGGTGCATTCTCCGCACGATGTTGGCCTGACATCCGGCCGCCCGGCGCTGATCATCCCGCTCGAAAGCGCCCGCGGGCTGGTCGGCGAAATGGCCGTCTGGCGCACAGCGCACTTCTCGCCTGCGGAAGAGCGTTTGTTGCAGACGTTTGCCAGCCAGGGTGTCCTGGCGCTGGAGCGGGCGCGCCTGTTGCACAACGAAACGCGTACTCGTGTCCTTGAAGAAAGCGATCAACTCAAAACGGCGCTGCTCAACTCCGTCTCTCACGAACTGCGCACGCCCCTGGCGGCGATCAAGGCCTCCGTTTCGAGCCTGCGTTCGGGCGTGGTCGATTGGGAATCCGCTGCCCGTCACGAACTGCTGGCCGCTATCGAGGAGGAAACCGATCACCTCAACCAACTGGTCGGCAATTTGCTCAGCATGTCGCGCCTCGAAGCCGGTGCGCTGCGCCCGCAGCGTACCTGGAACGTTCTGGGCGAAATCGCCGGTGGGGTGCTCGTACGCATACAGCGCACCTACCCACAGGCCGAAATCGAAACCGATTTCCCGCCCGATCTGCCGCTGGTGCCGGTCGATTATGGCCTGATGGAACAGGTCTTTGGAAACCTGGTCGGCAACAGCCTGAAATACGCCGCCGGGGCCGGGCCGGTACGTGTGAAAGCGCAAACAGGGCCGGCGGATCAGGTGCTGGTCAGCGTCAGCAACCCCGGCCCGCACGTGCCTGCCGACGCCCTGGAACGTATTTTCGACAAGTTCTACCGCGCTTCGCCCGAGGAACGTGTGACCGGCACCGGCCTGGGTCTCTCGATTTGCAAAGGGATCGTCGAAGCCCACGGCGGCCGGATTTGGGCCGAGAACGTGCCCACCGGGATTGTTTTTCGCTTCACTTTGCCGTTGCAGGTGGCGGACATGCCCGCGCCGAAATCCGTTGAGGCAGAATAACCATGGCCAATGAACCCCACATCCTCGTCATCGACGACGAACCGCAAATCCAGCGCGCCCTCCGCACGATCCTGACGGCGCGTCACTTTCGCGTCTCGTTGGCCGGGCGCGGTGAAGAAGGCATCGCCCTGGCCGTTGCCCAACCGCCAGACGTCATCATCCTGGACATGAGCCTGCCCGATATGGATGGCACCCAGGTCTGCGCCCGGTTGCGCGAGTGGACGCAGGTGCCGATCATCGTCCTTTCGGTGCGTGACAGCGAGCGCGATAAGGTGGCCGCGCTCGACAAGGGCGCAGACGATTACCTGACAAAGCCCTTCGGCATCGAAGAATTGCTGGCGCGCATTCGCGTGGCGTTGCGTCACTCGGCGCAAAGCCAAAGTCCCGGCCAGATGGTCGTGCACGCCGGGCCGGTGGCCGTCGATCTGGCCGGTCACCTGGTTACCAAGGGCGGCGAAGAGATTCATCTCACGGCGACCGAGTTTCGCCTGCTGGCCTACCTGGCCGCCCATGCCGGGCGCGTCCTGACTCACCACATGATCCTGACCAACGTCTGGGACGCCAGCGAGGCCGATCGGGTGGAGTACCTGCGCGTGTATATGCGCCAACTGCGCAAAAAGCTGGAAGATGACCCCGATAATCCTGCCATCCTGATCACCGAACCGGGCGTAGGGTATCGTATGCTTGCCGATTGAGGCCGCGCCGCTTTTTCGGCCGCCATTACCTTTGGAGCGCTGCGGTTTGTCCACCGCAGGTGAGAGGGTCGCTTTTATTTTTTCTTAACGTAGTTGCCCGAAACCTTTGTCCGCGTTTTATGGCCGCCTGGTATCCTGGGGGCAATACCGGTCATCGACGAAAGGTTTTCGAGCATGTTATCTGTCCTACTACTTGCAATCATCATCTTCTTCGCCTGGAAAGTCTCTCCGCGTGAGCGCCAGGAAGATGCGCACGTTCACGGCGCCGGGCAGGTTGGCCTGCTGGCCGCGTTGGCGCTCTTTGGCGTCGACTATTTCACATCCTACTATTATGCCACCGGTGAGTTGATGAGCGCTTTGCACCCGTATGGCTTGCAACAGTACGCTTATATTGCCGGCGTGGTGATTGCGCTGGCGAATGTCGTCTTCGGCGCGCTGTACATGTATTCGTTGGGCGTTTTCGATGAAGGTGGTGGCTCTTTTACGGCTTCGATGCGTTACCTGGGGCCGGCGCTTAGCCTGATAGTAGCCATTGTGTTGATCCAGGATTACATTTTCACGATCGTCGTTTCGACCCTGTCGGGCAGCGATCAACTGCTCTCGTTGATCGGCCAGTACAATACCCACTGGTTTTGGCACTTTATCATTGGTGTGGGCCTGGCTATAGTGACGTGGTATCTGACCATCCGCGGGCGCGGCGAGTCGGCCCAGGTCGTGTTTACGTTGTTGGGCGTCTTTGTGTTGATGACGCTGGTAATGGTCGGCGGATTGGTCGCAGCCAACGTGAAAGGCGTCGCTGCTGCTACCTTGGACCCTGTAAAGGAAGTGCCCTCTTTGGGCCAGGCGCTCTATCACTTGCTGACAGCCTCAATGAAAGGCCTGGTGGCGCTCACCGGGCTGGAGGCGATGTCGAACGGGATCCAGTTTGTCATCAACGAAGACGCCAGCTTCGTGCGTTGGGGCAAGAAGCGCCTGCCGCGCCTGAACAAGCTGTGGAATTTCTACGGCGGCAAGGCCGGCATCGGCCGTTTCGTGCAGACTTCTTTCCTGTTTTACGGCGGTCTGACCACCTTGTTCCTGACGTTTTTCTCACTACGGTTCAACGTTTTCGACGGCTCTTTTGGGCGCAGCCTGGTGGGTAACCTTGCTTACATCGGTTTCGGGCAACTTCCCAGCGGCGAAATTCTCTTCTGGGCCTACCAGATTCTGGCCGTTGCGCTCCTGGCGGCCGCTTCCATGACGGCCTACCAGGATTTGCAGGCCATCGCCTGGCGCAACGTGGCCATTGGTGAAGTCCCTGAAATTGTCGTTTACCGCAACGCCAAGGGGACGTTTACCCGCCCCGTCACGGCTGCCGCGATTGTGGCCATCCTTGTCCAGCTGTTGGTGCGCGGCCAGACTTCACTTGCTGTCCCCTATTACGGGGTCGGTGTCTTCCTGCCGATTATGGCCATGGGCCTTTCCATTCGCAAACATATTCTTGCGACGGCCACTGGACGCAAACGTGTTTGGGGCAGCCTGGGGGCTTCGATCGCTGCTGGGCTGGCCTGCGTTATTTTCGTCGGTCAGGTCGTGGGCAAGTGGGAAGAGGGGGGGTGGATGGTCCTGATCACGCTTGGGGCGCTGATTCTCGTCGCTCACGCCGTCTTAATCTCGCCGGTGGGCGCACGCAATCCGCAGCAGATTTACCGCATCATCCGCGAGAAGTCGCAGGTGCACGGCCCGGTGGGCAATATCGTCGAATGGCAATCGTTACGCACGCAGGAATACCGCTACCTGTTGTTATGCAGGCTCAGCCAGTTCGCAGCTCTGTTTGGCCTGCATCGCCCCATGCGCTATGATCCGCCGGTTGCCGCCGGGGAATACGACGATGCCATTCAGCCGGAAGCCCTGCATGCAAAGTCTTTGCTGGAACAGTACCTGAACGGCCAGCCGGCAAGCGCTCCGCAAGTAGGTGGTATGCCTCACGAGACGGCCACACCGGTTCCGTGAACGAAAATGCTTGTGTTGCCGCCCCCGTTTCACGCTGTAAGCCGAACGGGGGCTTTTTTCTTGACGTGTGTTTGAAGCAAAGGTATCATCCTTTGCAGGCTTTCTTTTATTATTAACTCGACTGTTGTATTTTGATCCCTACAAGGGTGTAAACTTAGTGGACAATTGAACGTTCATTCGATAAGGTTGGTAAAAACCTATGCAATTACCGATACTCTTGCCTGCGCCCTTGGTCAGC